>CP107220.1:87500-687500 GCA_025757685.1 Oscillospiraceae bacterium
AGTTCAACCACAGAGCGTGATAGTCGCGTACACGAAAACTAAAGTTAGCCAGCTGGATCCAGAGTACCGCCGGACACGTGAAACCCGGTGGGAAGACGGGGGGACCACCCTCCAAGCCTAAATACTCTCCAATGACCGATAGTGTATAGTACTGTGAAGGAAAGGTGAAAAGAACCCCTGGCGGGGAGTGAAATAGAACCTGAAACCTTGTGCCTACAAGCACATAGAGCGCGTCAATGCGTGATATGGTACCTTTTGTAGAATGGTCCGGCGAGTGAATGTCACTGGCAAGGTTAAGCTCTTCAGGAGTGCAGCCGAAGCGAAAGCGAGTCTGAAATGGGCGTTTTAGTCAGTGGTATTCGACCCGAAACCGGGTGACCTAGCCATGAGCAGGCTGAAGTGGAGGTAAAACTCCATGGAGGGCCGAACCCACTCCCGTTGAAATGGTAGGGGATGACTTGTGGCTAGCGGAGAAATTCCAATCGAACCCGGAGATAGCTGGTTCTCTCCGAAATAGCTTTAGGGCTAGCCTCAATTAACATTACCGCAGGTAAAGCACTGAATGAGCTAGGGGGCGAAAGCTTACTGAACTCTATCAAACTCAGAATGGCGGATAATGAATGATTGGGAGTCACACTACGTGAGATAAGTTTCGTGGTGGAAAGGGAAACAGCCCAGACCCACAGCTAAGGTCCCAAAGTACAGTTAAGTGGAAAAGGATGTGAAATTGCGCAGACAACCAGGATGTTGGCTCAGAAGCAGCCACTCATTCAAAGAGTGCGTAATAGCTCACTGGTCGAGTGATTTTGCGCCGAAAATTTAACGGGGCTAAACTGTACACCGAAGCTTGGGAATATACATTTGTATGTTGGTAGGAGAGCGTTGTGTAAGGGGTGAAGTCGTAGCGAAAGCGGCGGTGGACTTTACACAAGTGAGAATGCCGGAATGAGTAGCGAGAATTATGTGAGAATCATAATGGCCGAAAGACTAAGGTTTTAGAAGGAAGGTTCGTCCGCTTCTAGTTAGCCGGGAGCTAAGGCGAGGCCGAGAGGCGTAGTCGATGCACATACGGTTGAGATTCCGTAGCTACCTTGCATTTAAGCGAAGGGACACATTTGAAGGGCATGACCCGGGCGTTGGTTGACCCGGGCGTAAGGGACCGAAAATAAGTAGGGAAGCATGCTTGGATGGTGGCGAGAAAAGCTTCGTGTATATAAGCAGGGTACCCGTACTGCAAACCGACACAGGTAGTCAGGAAGAGGATTCTAAGGCCATCGGGAGAAGCGTTGTTAAGGAACTCGGCAAATTGACCCCGTAACTTCGGAATAAGGGGTGCTCACGCGAGTGAGCCGCAGTGAATAGGTCCAGGCAACTGTTTATCAAAAACACAGCTCTCTGCTAAATCGTAAGATGACGTATAGGGGGTGACACCTGCCCGGTGCTGGAAGGTTAAGAGGAGGGGTGCAAGCTCCGAATTGAAGCCCCAGTAAACGGCGGCCGTAACTATAACGGTCCTAAGGTAGCGAAATTCCTTGTCGGGTAAGTTCCGACCCGCACGAATGGTGTAATGATCTGGACACTGTCTCAACAACGCACCCGGCGAAATTGTAGTACCGGTGAAGATGCCGGTTACCCGCGGCAAGACGGAAAGACCCCATGGAGCTTCACTGTAGCCTGATATTGGGTCTCGGTATTTTATGTACAGGATAGGCGGGAGACTTGGAAACCAGCACGCCAGTGTTGGCGGAGTCACCCTTGGGATACCGCTCTTAAAGTATTGAGATTCTAACCTGCAGCCATGAATCTGGCTGGGGGACATTGTCAGGTGGGCAGTTTGACTGGGGCGGTCGCCTCCAAAAGAGTAACGGAGGCGTTCAAAGGTTCACTCAGCATGGACGGAAACCATGCCTTAGAGTGCAAACGCATAAGTGAGCCTAACTGCGAGACTGACGGGTCGAGCAGTAACGAAAGTTGGAGTTAGTGATCCGGCGGTATGTGAGTGGAAATGCCGTCGCTCAACGGATAAAAGCTACCCTGGGGATAACAGGCTGATCTCCCCCAAGAGTCCACATCGACGGGGAGGTTTGGCACCTCGATGTCGGCTCATCACATCCTGGGGCTGAATTCGGTCCCAAGGGTTCGGCTGTTCGCCGATTAAAGTGGTACGCGAGCTGGGTTCAGAACGTCGTGAGACAGTTCGGTCCCTATCTGTCGTGGGCGTAGGATATTTGAAGGGCGCTGTTCCTAGTACGAGAGGACCGGAATGGACGCACCGCTGGTGTATCGGTTGTCATGCCAATGGCACGGCCGAGCAGCTATGTGCGGATGGGATAAACGCTGAAAGCATCTAAGCGTGAAGCCCTCCCTAAGATAAGATATCCCACTGTTTACAGTTAAGACCCCTTATGGACTATGAGGTTGATAGGCTGCGTGTGTAAGTATGGTGACATATTTAGCTAGGCAGTACTAATAGGTCGAGGGCTTGACCTTAACAAGTTAGATTATGTGTCAGGCAATTGTTAGAGTTCCACTGCGCTTTATCTGTATTTAGTTTTCAGGGTATATGCCTTGAATGATGTGAGCTATGCACCATTAGCTCAGTTGGCTAGAGCACCTGACTCTTAATCAGGGTGTCCAGGGTTCGAGTCCCTGATGGTGTACCATCAGTGGCCCGTTGGTCAAGCGGTTAAGACATCGCCCTCTCACGGCGAAAACAGGAGTTCGATTCTCCTACGGGTCACCATTTTGACCTTAGGTATTGCCAACAGGTCATTTCTTCAAATACTGTGACTTTATCATCACAGTCAGTCGGTGCTTATTACGATGAGGGTCCACCCGTTCCCATCCCGAACACGGTAGTTAAGCTCATTCGTGCCGAAGATACTTGGCGGGCGACTGCCTGGAAAAATAGGTCTGTGCCGACATAAAAGTCCCCGATTTTTATCGGGGACTGAAACATTCCTCAATAGCTCAGTTGGTAGAGCATGCGGCTGTTAACCGCAGGGTCGTTGGTTCGAGTCCAACTTGGGGAGCCAAGAATACGGAGTACACATTTGTGTGCTCCGTATTTTTTTCTTTTTATTGACTCGAACCAACGACAAGCTGCTCCAAATTTGTTTGCAAATTTGGTAGAAACAGTCCGTTGGACTGTTTCGTAGCAGGTTGCACAGCCTTTGGTGGTTGATTTTTACAGTTATTAACGGAGATATAGTGGGCTGATGTTGGCATCGGCCCTACATTTTTATGTTTTTTATTGAACATGATTATAAAAAAGCGGACGGATCATATCCGCCCCTACGGGTACAGGAACAATTTATTGGTGGTGTTCCACAGGAAAGTCCTCTGTAGGGGCGGCAATCTGCCGCCCGAAAGTTATAGAAACATAATTCTTCTGCCAACAGTACCATAATCCAGACATTTGTTTGTCAATTCTGCTATTTTGCTACATTTATTCCAAAATATCCAGGTTATAATCGCTTAGGAGTTCGTTGACTTCCATTAAGCCGGCCCCTTTATGTAGGCAATAGATGAGTACGCTGTCCCGCGGGTTGCGGGCATACAGGTCACAAGTGCCGGCGATCTTTAACAACTTGCGGGTTTCCAATACATTCAGTCCCATACCGATGGCAAGGGCAAGCATCTTGTCACGGGACGGGTGGGTCTTGTTGCCGTTGAAAATCTGGTAGGCATAGTTTTTGTCCATATTGCTGCGCTTGATGACATCGCTTTTGCGCAGTCCTTTTTCGTTAAGCAGCAGTTCCAGGTATTCAGCTAGGGACGCGAATTCCAGTTCGTCGATTTCTTCCGTAAAATACGCATGTATGGACTTTTTCTGTTTTAGGATCTCCATTAACTCTTCGGTGGTTTTTTTCATCATCTTCTCCTTATTTTGGCAAAAATCGCCAAATGCCCTTGCATTTATGATATAATAGTAACACTTTAAAAGCAAGGTAATTTTTATGTATTATGAAATTTTAAAAGAAATGAACCCGCGCATGAAGCTGGCCATAGCCGACGGCAGCTTGTATGTGCTGAAGGAAATCGGGCTGGAAGATACAGAAATGTATCAAAAGCTGATCCGCCTGGACTGCAAGAACATTGTGCGCTTTTACGATACAGTGGCACAGGACGGACGCTTTTATGCAGTAGAGGAATTCATCAACGGCGGCAGTACACTGCGGGCGTATATGGAGCGCCGGGGTCCGCTAAGTGATTTGGAAACCAAGAATATAGCGCTCCAGATCTGTAATGGGCTGAAGCAGGTGCATAAGCTGGGTATTGTTCACCGGGATATTAACCCAAACAATATTATGCTGGCGGCGGATGGCACGGTGAAGATTATCGACTTTGGCATCAGCCGGACTGTCAAGCGCAATCAAAGCTGCGATACGGAGATCCTGGGCACCCAGGGCTTTACCGCACCGGAGCAATTCGGCTTTCACCAAACCGGACCAAAAGCGGATATTTACTCCATGGGCGTGCTGATCAATGTGATGGCTACCGGCTGCCTGCCGGGTGTGCAGTTGGTGAACGGCTGGCTGTCTGAGATCGTTTTGAAATGCACCCAGATTGATGAAACCAATCGGTACAGAAATATGGACGATCTGATCCTGGACTTGGAGCGGCGCAGCAAGCTTCAGCGGCTTTTGCGCACCGTTCCCGGCTTTCGCAAGGGGATCTGGTGGCACCAGTTGATTGCCGTCTTGTACGATATCGCCCTGCTGTTTTTCCTGATTGTTGCGATGTCGACTGCGCATTCTCTGTTGGACGCCCTGTGCACCTTTGGCTTTTTCTTCTTCGGTTATGCCGTGCCGGTGCCGATCCTGACCAACTACCTGGACTGGACCCATCGGATCGCCCGGTTGCAAAATAAGACCAAATCTCAACGCATTTGGATCCAAATCATCCTGTCTGCCCTGGCCCAAGTGCTGTCTGTGCTTTGTATTATAGCATCGCCGGCTGCCTGAATGTTGTGCTGGCAGCACACCAAATCCCCTTTTTGCTGTTGTATAATGAGACCATCAAAGTAAAGGGGGTTTGCGAAATGGCAAACGACGCAGAGGTGCAACTGGCTGTTGACCAGGCAATGAAAGATCAAAAGAAACAGAAACGAAAGAAGAAGCTGATTATCTTTGGGGTGATCCTGGCGGTGATCGTGGTGATCGTCGTGGTCGCCAATCGGCCAAAGGACTACAACTTTGACCAACCGGCAGCACGAGTAACGGTGGATACGGTAATGACGGACTTCAAAAACGACGCCGCCAACGCCAGCGAAAAATACTCGGACAAGGTGATCGCCGTTACCGGTCAGGTGGGCACCATTCAGGACGAATATGTGACCCTGCGGGCTTATGATGACGACCTGTGGCTGTATAATGTGAATGTCTACATGGGAAACAACCAGGATCTGAAGAAGTTTAAGGTAGGCGACACGGTGACCATTGAGGGCGTGTGCGACGATACGGACCTGTTTGGCGATGTGGATGTGAAAAAGAGCGTGATCGCCGACCAGTTTGCCACCGTGCCGGACTATGACGGCGCCCAAAAGGTGAAAATCAACGATTTTGTAAAGCGCTACAAGGAAAACCAGGTGAAAGCCGACGAAAAGTACAAGGGCAAGACCGTGCAGTTCACCGCCAAGGTGACCCATGTGGCAGATGAGTACGCCGTGGTGGAGCCGTTCAATGCGGATGTGTGGGACTGGGATTGCGATGTGCAGATCTGCTTTGAGGATATGGACGACCTGAAGAAAGTGACCGAGGGCAAGATGGTCACTATCGTTGGTGAGTGCTACGGCCAGGCGGATATGTATACCGCCAAAATTTGCCGTGCCATTGTGAAGAAATAAGCGGTTCGTCGAATTCGTCACACAACCTAAGATACGCTGTTCAAAGGCTCCCCTTAATGTAAGGGGTGACTCCCCGCAGTGCGGAGAGATGTGGCGCAGCGACAGAGGGGACGGGCACCGGTTAGGTGCTGTCAACTTTGTTGACGGAGGGGAGAATATAACGCTCTACGGTGTATGGACGCCAATATAAAAAGCGAGCGACAGGTTGCCGCCCGCCAATTCGAAAAAAGGATAGGCATACAAAGAAAGGCACAGCCATACGGCTGTGCCTTTTTGCTATGCGTATGCAGTTGGGGTAGGTAGAGCTACACCACAAAACAAGGAACCGTTCCTTATTTTACTGTTTTATACCCTGTTTTATTTTAGTAAAAGCTCTTGACAAAACACTTGCGATAATGTTTAATAAGATTAGATAATTATTTCAAATAATTGCCATTGATTAATTGCTTTTACAACACTATCGATTGTTGAAACTATGGAAAATATTTTGATTAAATTTAAGCCCAAAAAAACAGCAATGAAAAGTTCATAGATAATATAATGGAAGATTGCGAGCAATACAGAACGGATTTAATTCGTTATTGACATCAATTTTTTGAGTATCAATATGAGTATGCAGAGGATTGTACTCAAGAGGTCTGCAAAGTTTTGTATGATAATTTATCTCGTGGAAATGAAATCAGGAATTATAAATCCTGGCTCTATAAAGTTGTGTTGAATTATAACAACAAAGCTGTGAAAGATGAAATAAAAAGAAACAAGATAGACTTTTTAGATAACGAAGAAAAGGATCAAGTATTAAATAATCGCCTTTCTTGTGAACCTGATTTTGTAGAAAATATGGTTGGTGATAAAACTATAGAAGAAAGGATGATGATAATTCTATCTTCTCTAATAAAAGATGAACAGTATTTATATTTTGCTCATTATCATGAAAAATGATTTTCAATCAATTGAAGCATTAAATATTTACAATATCATTTCGGAATTGGACTTAAATACAGATGCACAAGAAACAATTTGTATTCTTAAAAATATTATTGAAATAAATGACTATGTTGAAGAAGAAAAAATTGCTGATGCTACAGCAGGTTTTAATATGTTTGATCATATAGGTGGTTTGTTCTCTGAAGAACTATCATTAAATGGTGGAGTTCAGCCTTTATGGGGGGCAGGAGTTCATAGGGACGATACTACATCACTTGCTAAATCCTATTTCAGTGCTGCGGTTGCTGAAAAAATAGGAAAATACAACAGAGAAGTTGATATAAAATATAGTTCAGGTTGGGGTGCTATAACCGGTTCTGCCAATCAGTATGTTCATTTCAATGAATATGCTTCAGGAAGTGATGACAGCAGAGATTATGCTGCATCTGCATGGTTTGTTGCGAGCGAGTTGGCGTGGAAAAAAGGGCAAAAAGAAAATGCTTATATGTATCTAGGCTATGCTCTTCATCCGTTACAGGATAAAGAAGCACACGGACAAATCGGCAGAGGAAAATCAACACCGCAACACTTAGTATCTTATACGAAAGGTGATAATATTACCCACGCAGATGATAAAACCGGCTGGGAATGGACAGACAGCAAAAGAAATAAACTAAAATCTGTTTCCGGAAGCAAAAAAAGATATAACGCAGCTGTATCGGTTACAAAAACATGGCTTGCAAAATATAAAACCATTTTAACAAATGCTAATTTCAATACTATGTAAGGGGCGTCTTTATGAAAAAATTTTTATCAGGCTTAAAACTTGTTTGGGCATATTGGATTTCGGCTCTTACAGTTGAATTGTTTTTTCGTGCCTCCAAGATATTGGAGCTGGTACCTATCATAGAAAGAGATATTATAATAGGCATAATTTTTATAGGAATGTATGTATATTCATCAACAATTGTTGTTGCCTGTGACGGAATAAAGAAAAGTAAAATCGCTATATCTGTATTGTCAGTTCAGTTTATCATTGCGACGCTGATGTCAGGGTTTGGTCGGAACAATATTATTTACATTATAAGCACACCAATATCTATGGGAAACTATGTTTTTTATGAGAATTGTAATAAATATGAACCGGCGAGAACTATTGAATATTTCGTACTTTCTTTACTTGTGACCTATGTGCCGATTTTTATCGGCAATGCCATTCACTCTGCAATAGACAAAAAATTAAAGCAGTCAAGCTGAATAAATTACATAAAAAATAAGTTTTGTAAAACCGAGAACCGTCCCCTGTTTTTTCTCCATAGCGCAGGGGACGGTTCTCGGTTTTTTGGATTTACTGCTTTGCGTCTTGCTGCTTGTCCAGGTCAAACATTTCTTCCATAGTGTGCCAACCCAGCACAGCGCATTTGACTCTGGCGGGCATGTGGGCCACATCTTGCAGCGCCGCTGCCTCGTCCAGCTCCTCCATTTCCTCCTCGGTAATGGAGTCTTTGATCATTTTTAGGAACAGCTCTGCCAGGTGCAGGGCATCCTCTTTCTTTTCGCCGATGATCAGGTCCAGCATAATATCCGCCGAGGCCTGAGAGATGGCGCAGCCGTCGCCTACAAAAGCGCCGTCGGTGATCACGCCGTCCTCCACTTTCAGCTTTAGCACAATGTCGTCGCCGCAGCTGGGGTTGACCCCCTCCAGCACCAAGTTGGCGTCTGCCAAATCGTGCTTGTGCTCCGGGTGCAGATTGTGCTCCGTTAAGATCTGGTTATAAAAATTTCTATTCTCCATAGCCCATTTGCCTCCTTAGGGACGCCACCGCGTCTAAAAATCGCTGTACTTCTTCTTCTGTATTGTAGAAGAACAGGCTGGCGCGGGCGGTGGACGGGGTGCCCAGGTGCTGCATCAGCGGCTGGGCGCAATGGTGCCCGGCACGAATGGCCACATCGGCCGCGTCCAAAATGGCGCTGATGTCGTGGGGGTGCACGCCGTCAACGGTAAAGGTCAAAATGCCACAGTGATTCTCTGCCTTTTCCGCGCCGATCACATGCACATACGGCATGGCACGCAGCCCTTGCAGGGAAAAATCCGTCAGCGCTACCTCCTGGGCGTGCAGCTTGTCCCACCCAATGGCGGTCAGGTAGTCAATGGCGGCGGCCAGACCCACCGCACCGGCAGCGTTGACCGTGCCGGCTTCAAATTTATGGGGCAGGGGGGCGTAAGTCACCTTGTCCCGGGTCACATACTCGATCATCTCGCCGCCGGATAAGAAAGGCGGCATTTCTTCTAACAATTCTTCCTTGCCATACAGCACGCCGATGCCCATGGGACCCATTAGCTTGTGGCCGGAAAAGGCCACAAAGTCCACGCCCAGTGCCTGCACATCAATCGGCATGTGGGGAGCGCTTTGGGCGGCGTCCATCACTACCACGGCGCCGTGCTTGTGGGCCAAATCAATGATGGTGTCCATTGGATTGGTGCGGCCAAATACATTGGACACCTGCGCCACAGCCACCAGAGCGGTTTTGTCTGTGATCTTCGCTTCCAGCTCCGCCATAGGCAGGCTGCCGTCCGGCGTACATTCCAGATAGCGCAGGGTGGCGCCGGTTTGCCGGGCAACCATCCGCCAGGGCAGCATATTGGAGTGGTGCTCCGCAATGCTTACAACGATCTCGTCCTCCGGGCCGATTCGGTGCAGGCCGTAGCTGTATGCCACCAGGTTCAGGCTCTCTGTGGCGTTGCGGGTAAAGATAATTTCGCTGTCGCTTTTGGCGTTCAGAAAACGGCGCACCGTCTCTCGGGCGGCGGCGTAGTCCTCCGTAGCGTCCATACCCAGTTGGTACAGACCCCGCAGGGGGTTGGCGTTGTGGGTCTCGTAAAATTTGCGCTGGGCGTCCAGCACGCAGTCCGGGCGCTGGCTGGTGGCGGCGTTATCCAGGTAGGCCACCTTGCTCTCCCGCAGCAGGGGAAAGTCCGCCCGGTAATTCATAATTTCTTGCTGGGTCATTGGGCATTTTCCTCCAAATAACGGTGCACCCGATCGGTGAGCCCCGGGTCGTTTGCCTTGGCGCAAAGCGCCTCCAGCTTGGAGCGGGTGATCAACAGCTCGGCCTCTGCCCGGCTCAGCCCTCTGGAATTCATATAGAACAGAATGTCCTCGTCCAGCTGGCCGATGCTGGCTCCGTGGTTGCCCTCTACATCTTCCTCGGCGCACAGGATCAGGGGAATGGTACGGTTCACTACATCTTCACCCAGCAGCAACACATCTTCCTTTTCGTCGCCCTTAGAGCCGGCGGCGCCTTTTTGAAAGTCAATGGTGCCCCGGAACAGCTTGGTGCTGCGGTCTTGCAGCACCCCATCTGCGTTCATATTGCTTACGGTGCGGCGCCCGGTTTGCAGGGCGTCATAGTTAAAGTCAAAGGTGCGATCCCCGGTGCCCAGGTAGCCGATGTCTGCGGTAAAGCGGCTGTCGTCTCCGTCCAGGTGGGTCTTGCACCCGGCGTAGGTGGCTTTGCCGCCCAAAAACAACTGCACCAGCTGAAAGTCTGCACCGGCACCGCAGTGGGCGCCAATGTTGTTGACCACCGTGCAGTCCGTGCCCGGCAGACTCAGTTGCACCAGCCGCACTTTGGCACCGGGGGCCAGTTCTACCCGGGTCTCCAGGGCCAGGCAGGGGGCGTCCGCCGTGCTTTGCAGGTCCATCACCACAGTCAAGTGGCTGTTTGACTCTGCGGACAGCTCCACTCGGCGGGCGTTCTTGGCGCCGTCGGCGCACAGGGTCAGCCGGGCGGTGGTGTCGGTATTCGCTTTGGCGGTGATCCGGTCCGTCTCCAGGGAGGCAAAGGCCGCTTCCGCTTCTTGGCCCATACCGGTGGAAACCACTGTGGCAGGAGCCGGGGCGGTGGTCACTTCCGCACCGCTCCAGTCCGCTTTGCAGGGGCCGTCCAGCGGGGACAGGGTCACCGTGGTTTCGTTCATGTGCAGTCGGTTCCAGGTGGGGGACGGCAGGGGATTGACTACAAGGGTATTTTCTTTTGTCATACTGCTACCTCCCATCAGCCAATGCTGCCTTTCATCTCTAAGCGAATTAAGTTATTCATTTCAACGGCGTATTCCAGCGGCAGTTCCTTGGACACATCGTCTGCAAAGCCGCTGACGATCATGGCGCGGGCCTCTTCCTCGCTAAGTCCGCGGGACATGAGATAAAATACCGCGTCGTCGCTGATTCGGCCGATTTTGGCCTCGTGGCCCACATCCGCGTCACGGGTGCGAATATCCATGGCGGGAATGGTGTCTGACCGGGAAATATCGTCCAGCATCAGGGACTGGCAAGACACGGTGGATTTGCTGCCCGGTGCGGTCTTTTGCACCTGTACGCTGCTGCGGAAGGTGCTGATGCCCCCGTCCTTGGAAATGGAGCGGGCGTTCATCACGGAGGTGGTCTCCGGCGCAGCGTGAACCACTTTAACGCCGGTGTCCAGGTTCTGCCCCGCCCCGGCAAAGGTAATGCCGGTGTATTCCATGCGGGCACCCTTGCCCTTTAGAATACTCATGGGGTACAGGTAAGACACATGGGAGCCAAAGGAGCCGGACACCCACTCAATGGTGCCCCCCTCCTCTACCAGCGCCCGCTTGGTGTTCAGGTTGTACATATTCTTGGACCAGTTCTCAATGGTAGAGTAGCGCAGCTTGGCGTTCTTGCCAACGAACAGCTCCACGCACCCGGCGTGCAGGTTGGCTACATTGTACTTGGGTGCGGAGCAGCCCTCGATAAAGTGCAGGTACGCCCCCTCGTCTACGATGATCAGCGTGTGCTCAAACTGGCCGGCGCCCGGCGCATTCAGCCGAAAGTAGGATTGCAGCGGAATGGTCACGGACACCCCCGGCGGCACATACACAAAGGAACCGCCGGACCAAACGGCGCCGTGCAGGGCGGCGAATTTGTGGTCCGTGGGTTTTACCAGCTTCATAAAGTGCTTTTGGATCATCTCCGCATAAGGGCCGTGCATAGCGCTTTCCAGGTCTGTATAGACCACGCCCTGGGCGGCCACTTCCTCTCGCACATTGTGGTACACCAGCTCTGAGTCATACTGGGCGCCCACACCGGCAAGGGACTTGCGCTCTGCCTGGGGAATGCCCAGGCGCTCAAATGTATCTTTAATATCTTTGGGTACATCGGACCACTTGGCGCTCATTTTGGTGTTGGGGCGCACATAGGTTACGATGTTGTCCATATCCAGTCCGTCAATGGGCGGGCCCCACTGCGGCACCCGGCTCTCATTGTAAACTTGCAGGGACTGGAGCCGAAACAGCTGCATCCATGCCGGATCGTTCTTCTCATCGCTGATCTTCTGTACGATCTCCGGGGTCAAGCCCGCTTGCAGCTTGTAGGCATCTTTTTCGTCGTCTTTTATGTCATAGACCGTGCGGTCAATGTCTGCCACATAGGTTTTTTCTTCCACAGGGAACACCTCTTTTACGCCTGCTCGTAGGCTTCAAACCCACGGGCATTGATCTCGTCCACCAGGGAGCCGTCGCCGGTCTTTACGATCCGTCCGTTGACTAAAATATGGGTGTAATCCACATGCAGGCTCTCCAAAATACGGGTGGAGTGGGTGATGATCAGCAGGGCGCCTTTTTGCTCTTTTTGATAGGCCTCCACGCCACGAGATACGGTGCGCACCGCGTCCACATCCAGGCCGGAGTCCGTCTCGTCCAGGATCGCCAGACTGGGGCGCAGCAACAGCATTTGCAGAATTTCCGCTTTTTTCTTCTCGCCGCCGGAGAAGCCCACATTTAGGTCCCGATCGCCGTAGGCCGGGTCCATTTGCAGCAGCTTTGCCGCCTCATTAAACTGTTTTTCAAAGGCAAACAGCTTCACCCGCTTGCCGGTGCGCTGCGCCAGGGTGCTGCGCACAAAGCTTTTCAGCGACAGGCCGGGCACCTCCAGGGGATTTTGGAAGGACAGGAACATACCCTCCTTGGCCCGCTGGTCGGCGGATAGCCCCTGCTGCTCCTTGCCGTGGAACAGAATGGAGCCGCCGGTTACCTTGTACTGGGGATTGCCCATCAGGGCGTAGCCCAGGGTGGACTTGCCGGCGCCGTTGGGGCCCATGAGCACATGGGTCTCGCCCTCGTTTACCTGTAAATTCACGCCGTGCAGGATCTCTTTATCCTCTACGGCAACGGTCAAATTCTCAATATCCAGTAAGTGCTGGGACATGGTTTTGAACTTCCTTTCCGTGCACAAAAACCGTGCTTTTACTATTTTCTGCATAATAATATAATCCGTATTTCCTACTCTGTCAATAGGAATTAAAAAACTTGGGTTGCTTCGTACAAAAGGTACAAAAACAAGGGGCCAAAATTGTCTATTTTATACATATATAATGCAGGGGCTTTTTTACGCCCAGTCCACCCGGCTGCGCCGTTGCAGCAGATCAAGCGCAAATACCACAGCGCCTGCCAGCAGCAGCGCTGTCAGCGTGGTGCTGCCGATACCGGGGCGTGGCAGGGTCTCCGCTATATTGGAGAACACCGCCGCCGGTTGGGGAAACAGGCGCAGCAGCCCCCGGCAGTAGCCGTCTGCCAAAAGTGCAGCCCCGGCACGGCAGGCTAAAAAGGTCGGGTAGGGCAGCCCGAACCGCCCGGCCCAGCCCAGCAGCTGCAAGTGCACGCACAGCCCGCCAAAGGCCAGAAACGCCGCCGTTTGGGTCAGGGTGTAGCCGGTGCCGGTACACAGCCCGGCGGTGATCTCTACCAGCGGCAGCAGCCATTTGGGCATCGGCACCACAGCGCACAGAGCGGAGAAGAGAATGATGCAGGCAGAAAGGTGCAGCAGGCTCTCCATGGCGCCTTTGGCGGCAGCGGGCAGCGCTTCGCCCGCAGACAAGGGCGGGGCAGGCGGTACTTCTTTGGCAGCGGGCGGGTCGCTGAGGGGAACGGTCACCGCCGCCACCGTTAGGTTAGCCAATATATTGGCGGTCAGCAGCAGCCACCCGGCAGCGCCGCTATGGAGCGCTGCCGTTCCCACAGCTGTGCAGATAAAGCCCACCCCGCCGCACACATTAAAGCACAGCATACGCCGGGCGGTGGCGCGGTCGATCACGCCCCGATCCAGCAGTTCCCCGGTGAGCACCGCGCCGGTGGGATAGCCGCCGATTTGGCCAAACAGCAGCGCTCCGGCAGCCTGGGGCGGTAGGCGCAGTGCCTTGGCCGGTAAGGTCAGCGACCGGCTGAGCAGTACCCCCGCCTGGGTGTTTTGGATCATTAAGAACAGCATTAGCAGCGGCAGCAGACTGGGCAGCACGGTATTCTCTGCCAGCGCCAGCCCGGCCTTGGCACCCGCCCGTGCCGGTGCGGCAAACACCAGTAGAATCGACGCTGCCGCCAGCAGCAGTGCCAGCAGGGGCAGCGCTTTTTGGTTCTCTTTTTTCATATCATCACCAATAATTCCTATGCATAGTATGTACAGGTGATACAATGGAGCACATACCGAAAGAGAAAAAAAGGGCAAAAAATCGTCGGGCGTGCCCCTTGCCCGGGGACGAAAGCCAGCTGCCGGTGCATTACAGCGCCGGGGAGCCGCGGCTGGAGATCATCGGCGATCGGGTGCTGGTGGACGGGCTGCGCCGGGTGCTTAGTTACACCTCGGAGCGCCTGGAGCTGCAAGTGGGCAAGCGCCGGGTGACCCTGGTGGGGGCGGATCTTTGCATGCTGGATTATTCGCCTTTGGGCGTGCAGGTGATCGGTACGCTGTTGGCTGTGGAGTTCGGCGACCTATGACCCGATTGTACTGGTATCTTCGCGGGTATGTGCAGTTTGTATTTACAGGCGGGTTTGCAGAGGATTTTATCAATGCGTTGGGGGAGCTGGGCATAACGCTGCCCGGCTTGCAGCGACAGGGGAGCCACCTGCGCGGTGTGTGCAGTGTGGGGACTTATATGCAGCTGCACAAGGCGGCGCGGCAGGCCGGCGGCCGGGTGCGTATTACTGCCCGGCGAGGGCTGCCCTTTTTTCTCCGACGTTTGCGGGGGCGTTGGGGACTGCCGATGGGGGCGGTGGCTTTTGCACTGGTGCTGTGTGTGCTCAGCGGGTTTATCTGGGATGTGCAGGTGGTGGGCAATAATCGAGTGGGCACCGGCACACTGGAGACTTATTTGGCGCAGAATGGCGTGGCCGTGGGCAAGCCTTGGCAGGGGGCGGCGCGCAGTCGGCTGAACTATCGACTGCTGGGGGATTTCCCGGATCTGGCCTGGGCGCATATCAACAAGGTGGGCGCCACCGCCCGGCTGGAGGTGGCAGAGCGGGTAGATACCCCTAAGACGAAAAGCGACAGGGAGCAGAGCCAATGGGGCGCTGCCCGGCGAGAACTGCGCTGTACCGTTCGTCGGCTGCAGGTACACCGGGTGCAAACCGGGCGGCAGGTGTGCCGCGGGGTGTATTTTTACGGCTTGACGCTGGTGCCCATGGGTAAGGACGCACCGCCGATGACGGAGGTGACGGAGCAGCGCCGTCTGTTGCGCCTAAACGGTCGGGCGTTGCCTATGGGCAGCGTTACGCGCACCCGCACCGCTTACCGCCGCGTGGAGCAACGCCTAACGGTGCAGGCGGCCACGGCGCTGGCTAAGGCGGCACTGGAGGAAAAACGGGCGCAGGAGCTGCCGGGCGCCACCATCATCAATGCCTGTGTGACGGTGGAGGTGACCCCGGATACGGTCACGGCCGTAGGCGCCTACACCGTGCAGGTGCAAAGCCTGCAAACCGATCGAGATCGGGCATGAAAACCGGCGGAAAAACTTGCCGATTTGGCCGTTATTTTTCATTTTTGGAAATTTGCCAAATTACGCAGCGGATACTTGCAAGCGCGCCACCCTTGTGATAGAATAAAAGCGCAAAAATCTATGAAACAGGAGGCGATGCTATGCAGATGACATTCCGTTGGTTTGGCAAGGAAAAGGACACGGTCTCTCTGGAGCAGATCCGTCAGATCCCCGGCGTGACCGGAGTGGTGCCTGCCTTGCACGACCTGCCCGCCGGTGCGCCGTGGACCATGGACCGAGTACAGGCCATGTATGACGAGATCACTGCTGCCGGGCTGACCATGGAGTGCATTGAGAGCGTCAATGTGCACGAGGATATTAAGATCGGACTGCCCAGCCGGGATCAGTATATTGAGAATTACAAAACCTCGATTCGCAATCTGTCCAAGGTTGGGGTCAAGGTGATCTGTTACAACTTTATGCCGGTGTTTGACTGGACCCGCACGGACCTGTATATGCCCCTGCCGGACGGTTCTACCTGCCTGAGCTATGACGGCAAGCAGGTGGAGGGCAAGTCCCCGGAGGATATGTTCCGTGAGATCGACGACAACTCTAACGGTTACGCCATGCCCGGCTGGGAGCCGGAGCGCATGGGCGAGATCAAAGAGCTGTTCGCAAAGTATAAAGATGTGACCGCCGAGGATCTGTGGGCCAACTTAAAGTATTTCTTAGAGGCGATTATGCCCGTTTGTGAGGCATGCGATGTAAAGATGGCCATTCACCCGGACGATCCGCCATGGGGCATCTTTGGCCTGCCAAGAATTATTACGGACAAGGCGGCGGTAGAGCGGCTGCTGACCATGGTGCCCAGCAAGTATAACGGCTTGACCCTGTGCACCGGTTCTCTGGGCGCCAGTCCCAAGAACGATATGGTGGAGATCATCCACGCTGCCGGGGATCGCATTTACTTTGCCCACCTGCGCAATGTGGCGATCAATGACCGCTGGTTTAACGAGACGGCACATGAGAGCGCCTACGGCTCTTTGGATATGTATGAGATTGTAAAGGCCCTGCAAGAGGAGGGTTTTGACGGCTATGTGCGCCCGGACCATGGGCGTATGATCTGGGGCGAAGTCGCCCGACCCGGCTATGGTCTGTTTGACCGGGCACTGGGTGTGTCTTACCTGAACGGCTTGTGGGAAGCGGTAGAAAAATCCCGCAGGGCGTAAATAGAGAGGAAGTAGAAACCATGTTTAATCACGAGAACTTAAAGGGCCGCGTGGCCGTGGTCACCGGTGGCGGCGGCGTGCTGTGCGGCGGCTTTGCCAAAACCTTGGCGGCGCAGGGCTGCAAGGTGGCTGTGTTGGATCTGAACGAAGCGGCTGCCCAGGCAGTGGCCGACGAGATCAACGCCAACGGCGGACAGGCGATTGCCGTGGGCTGCAATGTGTTGGAGCCGGCGTCAATGCGCGCCGCGCGGGATGTGATTGCCGAGAAGCTGGGCACCTGTGACATTCTGTTAAACGGTGCCGGCGGCAACAACCCCAAGGGTACCACCACCAAGGAGACTTTGGAAAAGATTGATCTGGCTCAGCAGGATCCGGAGGTTAAGACCTTCTTCGATCTGGATCCCCAGGGCATCAGCTTTGTATTTAATTTGAACTTTTTAGGCACCCTGATCCCCACGCAGATCTTTGCCAAGGATATGGCAGAGAAGGGCAAGGGCTGCATTGTGATGGTTACCTCTATGAATGCGTTTCGTCCGCTGACCAAAATTCCGGCGTACAGCGCTGCTAAGGCTGCGGTAAAGAACTTTACCGAGTGGATGGCCGTGCACTTTGCGGATATGGGTATTCGTGTCAACGCCATTGCCCCGGGCTTTTTCTCCACCAAGCAGAATGCGACCCTGCTGTGGAACCCGGACGGCACCCCCACTGCCCGCACCGGCAAGATTTTGGCTGCTACGCCGATGGATCGCTTTGGCGAGCCGGAGGAGCTGGCCGGCACGCTGCTGTTCCTTTGCGATGAGGCGTACAGCGGCTTTATTACCGGCGTGAACATTCCGGTGGACGGTGGCTTTAACGCCTATTCCGGTGTGTGATTGAAAAAAGTCCCCGAGTATTCGGGGATTTTTTGGGTGTGTGCACCCCTTTTGCGCAGACTATTTGTATAGAAAAGAGTGTTAAGATGAAGCCTTTTATGGACAAGGACTTTTTGCTGGATACCCCAACGGCCCGGCACCTGTACCACGACTACTGTGAGGCGCTGCCCATTTGTGACTATCACTGCCACTTAAGTCCCAAGGAGATCTATGAGAACGCCCAGCCTACGGACATTTCCGCCCTGTGGCTGTCCGGCGATCATTATAAGTGGCGGGCCATGCGCTCCTGCGGTGTGGACGAGCGGTACTGCACCGGCGACGCCAGCCCCAGAGAGAAGTTCCAAAAATTTGCCTACACTTTGCAATACGCCATCGGCAACCCGCTGTATCACTGGGCGCATATAGAATTGCAGATGTATTTCGGCATTGATACCCCTTTGTCTGCCGCCACGGCAGATGACATTTACGACCGCGCCAATGGGGTTATCGCTGCCGGGGATTTTCGCCCCCGCACACTGATTGAAAAGAGCAAGGTCAAAGTGCTGTGCACCACGGACGACCCGGCGGACGACCTGGCGTATCACAAGAAGATCGCCGCCCTGCCGGACTTTGACTGCAAGGTGCTGCCCACCTTCCGCCCGGATAAGGCACTGAATATTCAGGCACCGGACTTTGCGGACTATATGGACACTTTGGCTGCCGCTGCGGGTATGGAAATTCATACGGTGGACGATGTGATCGCCGCCCTGCGCAGTCGGGCAGAATACTTCCATTCTGTGGGCTGCCGGGTGTCTGATCAGGCCTTTGATGTGCCGCCCTACGCCCCCGCTGCACCGGAACAGGTGCAGGCTGTCTTTGCCAAGGCACTGGCCGGGGTGCCGGTGACGGAGCAGGAGGCGCAGATCTATAAAACCCCGGTGCTGCTGGCACTGGGCAAGCTGTACCATGAGCTGCACTGGACGATGGAAGTGCACATTGGTGCCATGCGCAACAACAACAGCCGAATGTTCCGCGCCCTGGGGCCGGACACCGGTTTTGATTCAGTAGATGACGGTCGGGTGGCACGGCCCCTGTCTCGCCTGCTGGACGCTATGGACAGCACGGACAGCCTGCCCAAGACCATCCTGTTCAACCTGAACGACAAGGACAACACGGTGCTGGCGACCATGCTGGGTAACTTCCAGTCCACGGAGGCTGCGTCTAAAATTCAGTATGGACCGGCTTGGTGGTTCCTGGACACCATGGATGGTATGACCGCCCAGCTAAAGAGTCTGGGTAACCTGGGCGTGCTGGGCAAGTTTGTGGGCATGGAGACGGACTCTCGCTCCTTTACCTCCTACGGTCGCCACGCCTACTTCCGCCGCATTCTTTGCGCCCTGATCGGTCGCTGGGTGGAGCAAGGCTGGTACGCCAATGACGACGCGGTGCTGAAAGAGATCGTACAGGGCATTAGCTACAATAACGCCATTGCCTATTTTGATTTTGCATAAGGAGAGATAAAAATGGATTTGAAATTAAGACCCAAGGAAGAATGTAAGTTCGACGAGATTTCGTTGGGCGAGATCATGCTGCGCCTGGACCCGGGCGAGGGACGGATCAAGACTTCCCGCACCTTCCGTGCCTGGGAGGGCGGCGGCGAGTATAATGTGGCCCGCGGGCTGCGCCGCTGCTTTGGAATGCGCACCGGCGTGGTCACTGCTTTTGCAGAGAATGAGGTGGGTTACCTGTTGGAGGATCTGATCCTCCAGGGCGGGGTAGATACCTCCCTGATCCGCTGGGTGCCCTTTGACGGCATTGGCCGCAGTGTGCGCAACGGACTGAACTTTGTGGAGCGGGGCTACGGTATTCGCGGCGCTGTCAGCACCTCTGACCGGGGCAACACCGCCATTTCTCAGCTGAAGCCCGGCGATGTGGATTGGGATTATATCTTTGGCACCCTGGGTGTGCGCTGGCTGCACACCGGCGGGATTTACGCCGCTTTGTCGGAGAATTCCGCTGCCGTGGTGCTGGAGGCAGTAAAGGCTGCCAAGAAGTACGGCACCGTGGTGTCTTACGACTTGAATTACCGTGCCTCTCTGTGGAAGGGCATCGGCGGCCAGGAAAAGGCCCAGGAAGTGAACAAGGAGATCGCCAAGTATATTGATGTAATGATCGGCAATGAAGAGGACTTTACCGCTTGCCTTGGTTTGGAGGTTGAGGGCAACGACAAGGACTTGAAGAGCCTGAATATGGACGGCTATTACAAGATGATCGAGGCTGCCACCAAGGCGTACCCCAACTTTAAGGTGATCGCCACCACTCTGCGTACTGTAAAGACCGCCACCGTCAATGATTGGAAAGCCATTTGCTGGGCAGACGGCCAGATCTACAAGTCCATGGAGTTCCCGGGATTGGAAATTCTGGATCGCGTTGGCGGCGGCGATAGCTTTGCCTCCGGCTTGATCTACGGTTTGATGACCTTTGGCGACGCCCAGCAGGCGGTGAACTATGGCGTGGTTCACGGCGCATTGGCTATGACCACCCCCGGGGATACCAGCATGGCATCCCTCAAAGAGGTAGAAGCGAAAGTTCATGGTGCAGGCGCCAGAGTGCAGAGATAAGTAAAGATAACCACCGGCGTGCAACGCGCTTTGAGGGATGCACGAGTGTCCAAATCTGCCGTGCAGATTTGGTAGCAAGGCTCCGGGGGAGCCTTGCGCAACTGAGTGGGTGTATTGTCTGACCTTAACAGCAGCGTGACCGTCCGTAGTCCATGGCGCAGGCGCCAGAGTGCAGAGATAAGCAAAGATAACATACCGGCGTGCAACGCGCTTTGCGGGATGCCGCCGAAAGGGTTAGCGTATAAAATTGAAAAAATAAGCCCCGCAGAGGGCTTTGGAGGTATTGTATGTCTAAAGAAGCAGTTTTGAACAAAATTAAAGATGTTGGGATCGTGGCTGTGATCCGTGCGGAGTCTGTGGAGCAGGCTGCCAAGATTACAGACGCTTGCGTGGCCGGTGGCGTGACCACCGTGGAGCTGTGCTTCACCGTGCCCAATGCGGACCAGCTGATTTCCCAGATGGTGAAAAAATACGAGGGTACGGATGTGACCATCGGCGCCGGTACGGTGCTGGACCCGGCCACTGCCCGGATCGCCATTCTCAACGGCGCCCAGTATATTGTGTCGCCCCACTTTGACCCGGAGATCATCGCTGTGTGCAACATTTATGATGTGCCGGCTATGGCAGGTGTGGGCACGGCCACCGAGGCCATTGCCGCTATGCGCTGCGGTGCCAGCGTGCTGAAGGTGTTCCCCGGCGATGTGCTTGGTCCCAAGTTCATTAAGTCCCTGCGCGGCCCGGTGCCCTATGCCCAGTGCATGCCCTCCGGCGGCGTGGATGTGGACAATGTAGGCGATTGGATTAAGGCAGGCGCCATTGCTGTTGGTGCCGGTTCTTCCCTGACCGCCGGTGCCAAGACCGGGGATTATGCCAAGATCACCGAGACCGGCAAGAAGTTTATTGAGAACATCAAAAAAGCCAGAGCGTAAGCGATAACAAACAGAAAATACCCCCGACTGGGTACAGATTTCGTACACAGTCGGGGGCTTTTTTATAACCGATTTGCCTCCCTTGCAAAGGGAGGTGGCAATGCCGTAGGCATTGACGGAGGGATTGCACTGTTATTCGTTCGCCGCAAGGAGGAAACTTTACTTCTTCCGCACCAGGGTCACACAGAAGTCGTTATAATTTTTTACGGCGTATTCTTGCTGTCGGGTTTTATCCAGCTGGGGCACGGTGCCAAAGAAAATGTAGCAGTCGCCGGTTAAGTCGCGATTTTCCTCCACCTGCACATAGCGCCAGCTGCCGTCCTTGGTTACCGGGCGCAGGCGGGGCGCCACATCCGGGTTACCGGCACTCAGCCCGCCACGGGCGCGCAGCTCCGGCTCCAGTGGGGTCATTTGGTTGATTTTGTCGTCCGCATAAAAGCGCAGGAACACGCTCTCTCGCTCTCTAAAGTACGGGTCCTGGCTGTCTACCAGCAGAATTTCGCTGCTGCCGCTGTCTCTGGCGGCGGTCAGCGCCTGTTCAAAGCTTTTGCCGTACAGGGCACTGTTGTGGGTGGCAAAGTTGCCAAAGGCAAAGCCGGTGAGTGCCAGGGACACGACGGCCAGCCCGGCCAGCAGGCGGGGCACCGCCGGGGAGGAAAAGCTCTCCAGCAGCCAGCACACCCCAAAGGCGGCCAAAATATGCAGCAGCGGATAAAAGGCTGCGTAGCGGTACATGGCGTTGGAGGCGTAGCTGACCACAATGGCGTACACCAAAAAGGCGCCTAAAAAGCTGCCGATCACCACACGGGCGGTGGTGGCTTTGGCAAAGTCCGTATCGGTCTTGCGGTGCTTCTTGGGCCACAAAAACAGCAGCAGACCCGCCAGTGCCAGCAGCCCCGCCACTGTGTGGCCAAAGGGATAGTTGCTTACATTGCCGCTGAGGGTGGGATAGCGGGCGCTTTGGAGCAGCATTAAATCCGGCACCAAAATATTATAAAGCACGCCGCCCAGGTTGGAGAATGCTCGCTGAAAGACAGCACCGGCAGACCCGGCAGAGCCAAAGATGGTGGTGCTGTTGCCCCTGGCGTAGCTGTCCATAGCCGTGATGGACAACCCCAGGAAGTTGCAGTCCTTCAGCAGACCCGCCTGCACCAGTCCTAAGAGCAGAAACGGCAGAGCACACACAGCCAATACGGCTACGGACCACAGGGCGTAACGGAATTTCATTTTCTTTTTGATCAGCAGAGATAGATACAGGATTACCAGCAGCATCGGGATCAGAATGGCTGCCGCCATATAGGCGTACAGTCCAAGGGCGAAGCAGGCCATGGATAGGGTGTAAAACAGCAGCCGTGCCTTAGGCTTTTCCACCGCGTGCACCAAAAAGTACAGGGCAAACAGCAGCACAAAGGGCAGGTAGGCGCAGTCCAGGGTCCAGGCGGATTGATACAGCCGCCACGGCTCGATCGCTGTCAGCAGAAGAACGGTATTTTGTACCGTGTACTGCCCGGGAAACAGCAGGCGCACCAGCCCTTTTAGGGCGAACAGACTGGCAAAGGCGGTCAGCGCCAAGGGCAGCCGAGCAATCCAAATTTGGTTGCCAAACAGGCGGATAAACGCCGCTGCCAGGTAGGTGGCCAGGGAAGACTGGCCGCCGTACAGCCAGGTGTCAAAATACACCGGCATACGCTGGCCGAAAATGTCTGTGCCCTCCCGCGCCAAACTGCGGGCGTTGAGTACCAGCATAGCCTCGTCCACATGCACATCGCCGTTGATCAGGTAAAGTATAAAAAAGAGGACCTGCAACACGGCGCCCAGCAGGATCAGCCCATTGGCTGTGCCGGGCGCAGACAGTGCGCGGGTCAACGCCCCCTTGCGGGAGGCAGAAGAAGCGGTTTGCATAAGCGTTCGTTCCTTAGGATTTGGTGTGTTCGTCCAGAGTCAGGTAGTAGGCGGGCATGAATTCTTTCCGGAAGTAGGCCACCTCCGGCAGGTCAATGGCCTCCACCTTGGCCTCCTGGGCACGCAGAGCCATCTCAAACTCCCGGTTGCCCATACGGTCCTCCTCAATGCACTTGATCAGTGCGCTGATTTTGTCCGCCGCCTTCACCAGCTGCCACAGTTCTTTGTCCGCCGGGTCGGGGTGAAAGCAAGGGTCGTAATCCGGTCGGAATTCCTCCGGCAGCATGGCCAGCAGACGATCCCCCGCCGTGGCCTCAATCTCTTTATAGGCACGGCGAATGGTGTCGTTATAATATTTTACCGGGGTAGGCATATCGCCGGTGATCACCTCGGTGGTGTCGTGGTACAGCGCCAGCAGTGCGCACCGCTCCGCGTTGTAGCTGCGGCCGAATTTCTTGTTGCCGATCAGCGCCAGCGCATGGGCAATCACCGCTACGGTGTGAGAGTGCTCGGCAATGTTTTCCTTGCCGGTATTGTTCATCAGTGCCCAACGGTCAATCAGCTTCATGCGCTCCACCATGGCAAAGAAGTTGCTGCTCATGCGTCCGCCTCCGGCAGGGGCATACCCAGCTCCTCCAACTGTACGGCGTCGATCTCTGCCGGGCAGCCGCTCATCAGCTCGCTGGCGTTCTGCACCTTGGGGAATGCGGTCACATCCCGCAGGGAGTCTGCACCGCAGATGAGCATAGCCAGTCGATCCAGCCCAATGCCCATACCGCCGTGGGGCGGTGCGGCGTATTGATAGGCCTCTACCAGGAAGCCGAATTTGGCGTCGATCTCCTCCTTGCTCAGCCCCAGAAGTTCAAACATTTTGTTTTGCAGCTGGCAGTCGGTGATACGCATGGAGCCGGAGGACAGCTCAATGCCGTTGAGAACCAGGTCAAAGGCCTTGGCACGCACCCGAGCCTTGTCCGTATCCAGGTACGGCAGGCACTCCTCCATAGGCATGGTGAAGGGGTGGTGCATGGCGATCCATTCGCCGGTTTCCTCGTCCTGTTCAAAGAAGGGCATTTCCGTGATCCACAGGAAGTTCCATTTGCCCTTGGGAATGATGTCCAGCTCCTTGGCCACCATCAGGCGCAGAGCGCCCAGAATAGGCAGTGCCTTGGAGGTTTTGTCAGAGATGATAAAGACGCAGTCGCCTTTTTCTGCCCCCAGGCGGGTGAGCAGAGCGTCCAGCTGGCCCGCTTTTAAGAATTTGTTAAAGGAGCAGGTGGGGGTCTCGTCTGCCCAGCGCACATAGGCCAGGCCACCGGCGCCGATCCCACGGGCGTGCTCTGTTAATTTGTCAATTTTCTTACGGGTATAGGCAGCGGCGGCGTTCTTTGCTACAATGCAACGCACGGTTCCGCCGGCGGCAATGGCGTTTTGGAACACCACAAAGTCCGTCCCTTTGGCCCAGTCGGTGATGTCCTCAATGCACATATCGAATCGGGTGTCCGGTTTATCGGAGCCGTAGCGAGCCATGGCGTCCGCATAGGTCATGCGAGGCAGGGGAGCGGCAATGTCCACGCCTACGGTCTGTGCCATCAGGGTCTGAATAAAGCCTTCGGCCATCTGCATAATGTCCTCGCAGTCCACAAAGCTCATTTCCAAGTCGATTTGGGTAAACTCCGGCTGCCGGTCGGCGCGCAGGTCCTCATCTCTAAAGCAGCGGGCCAGCTGAATGTAACGGTCCAGCCCGGCGATCATGCACAGCTGTTTGTAGATCTGGGGGCTTTGGGGCAGGGCATAGAACTTGCCCTTGTGTACCCGGGACGGCACCACATAGTCCCGGGCGCCCTCCGGGGTGGATTTGATCAGCATGGGGGTCTCGATCTCTACAAAATCGTGGCCGTAGAAGTATTCCCGGGCAATCTTGGCGATTTTGTGGCGCATGAGCAGGTTCTGGGTGAGCCGCTCGTTGCGCAGGTGCAGGTAGCGGTATTTCAGCGTGGTCTCGTCGCCTACTTTATCTGCGTTGGCGATTTCAAAGGGCGGGGTCTGCGCCTTGGAAAGCACGCGCAGGTCTGTGACCGCCAGCTCAATCTCGCCGGTTTTCAACTCTTTGTTGACGCTCTCTCGCTTTTGCAGGGTGCCGGTGGCAGCCAGCACATACTCGCTGCGTACGCTCTGCGCCTTGGCAAAAATCTCTCGATCGGTGGCGTCGTTAAAGCTCAGCTGCAAAATACCGGTGCGGTCCCGCAGGTCAATAAAGATCAGGTTGCCCAGGTCCCGCTGGCGCTGTGCCCAGCCATAAACGGTCACTTCCTGCCCGATCTGCTCGGTGGTGAAGTTGCCGCAGTAGTCTGTTCGTTTCATTCCCGTTAAAGTATCCATTATTCCGTTTCTCCTGTTTGAAAAAGGCTTGTAAAGTCAAAGGCTTCGCCGTTGATCTCCAGATCCGCCAGCTGCGCCTGCATGCTGACACTGTAAAATCCGTTGACAAAGGTAGAAAGCGCTATTTCCGTTTCCTCTCCGGTGTCCATAGCTTTCAGCTGTACCCGGTCGGTATCCACTTCGTTGTCGCCCAGCACCACGGTGTAGCGGGCGCCCAGCTTGTTGGCATATTTCATTTGGGCACGCAGGGAGCGCTGGTTCAGATCCATCAGCACTGCAAAGCCCTCGCCGCGCATATCCCCGGCCAGCTCCAGCGCCTTGCCGGTGGCCTTGTCGCCCAGGGCGATGATAAACAGGTCTGCTTTTTCCGGCTCCGGGTAAGCGCAGCCCTGTGCCTCCATCAGCAGATGCAGCCGCTCCAGTCCAAGGGCGAAGCCCAGGGACGGGGTCTTTTGGCCGCCCAGTTCGTCAATCAGGCCGTCGTAGCGCCCGCCGCCGCACACGGTGCCCTGGGCACCAATGGAGTCGGACACGAATTCAAATACTGTCTTGGTGTAATAGTCCAGCCCGCGGACAATGCGGGAGTTTACGATGTAGTCGATATTTTGCGCTTTTAAGTAAGACTGTACTTTATCAAAGTGTTCCCGGCACTCGTCGCACAGATAGTCGGTCACTGCCGGAGCGTCCTTGGCGATCTCCTGACATACCGGGCTTTTGCAGTCCAAAATGCGCATGGGGTTGCGCTCCAAGCGGCCCCGGCAGGTGTCGCACAGTTCGTCTTTGCGGGCAGCAAAGTAGCTGCGCAGGGCGTCATAATACTTGGCACGGCAAGTGGGGCAGCCAATGGAGTTGATCTCCAATCGCAGTCCGGTGACCCCCAGCCGGTCAAAGACCACGGAAGCCAAGGCGATTAGTTCAGCGTCTGCCAGGGGGGATTGGGTGCCGAAGCACTCCACACCGAATTGGTGGAACTCCCGCAGGCGACCGGCCTGAGGCTTCTCGTACCGGTAGCAGCTGACCAGATAATAGACCTTTTGGGGCAGAGCCTCGTTGCACAGCCCGTTCTCCAGGAATGCCCGG
The DNA here is from genome assembly GCA_025757685.1 of Oscillospiraceae bacterium. NCBI lineage: Bacteria > Bacillati > Bacillota > Clostridia > Eubacteriales > Oscillospiraceae > Oscillospiraceae bacterium. The sequence goes on from CP107220.1 coordinate 114,033, forward strand.
GCAGCACCGGCAGTGCCCTCCGGGCGCAGGGTAATGGAGCGGCCGCCCTTGTCGTCAAAGGTGTACATCTCTTTTTGCACCACATCGGTGGTGTCACCCACGCCTCGCTGGAACAGCTCCGTGTGCTCAAATACAGGGGTACGGATCTCTTTGTATCCAAAGTCGGCGGCCGTTTCTCGAGCCGTGGCTTCAATATACTGGATTTTGTAGGCGTCCTGGGGCAGCACGTCCTTGGTGCCCTTAATCGCTTTGGTAATCAGTGCCATAGTTCTTTCTCCGTTCGTGTAATACCAGCAAAATCGGGTGAGCTGGCTCACCCGTTGCGTTTTTAGTGATTGTATTTGGGGTTGACGATCTCTCGCCATTCAAAGTCGCCCCGCTCCACGCCGCGGATCAGCGCCTCTGCCGTGGCAATGTTGGTGGCAAAGGGAATGTTGTGCACATCACACAGACGCAGCAGGTCGTTGTCGTTGGGTTCATGGGGTTTGGCGGTCAGCGGATCTCTAAAGAAGATCAGCAGGTCAATCTCGTTGCAGGCAATACGGCTGGCGATCTGCTGGCCGCCGCCCTGGCTGCCGCCTAAAAAGCAGTTGATCTTTAGACCGGTAGCCTCTGCCACCAGTTTGCCGGTGGTGCCGGTGGCACACACCTCGTGGCGGCTGATAATGCCACAGTAGGCAATGCAAAACTGCACCAGCAGTTCTTTTTTGGCGTCATGTGCAATCAGTGCAATATTCATAATGCTCCTCCGTTTCTCTCAGGGTGGTCAGGTGGTTAGGTGCGCCGGGGCGCTGTAGGTTCAGCCGTTTCTATGATAAACGGCGGTTGTTTTTTTGTTTTACGGTTCATCATACCATATTTTGGCGCTTTATTCAACAAAAAATACAGGTCAGTTCAGCAGGGCACCGGTTTTTTGATTGGTTTTTTCGTCCGTATTGTTCTGATACCAGTATTTGATGATGGAAGAGGTGATCTCTGCGGTGGAAGTACCGCTGCCTGCCAGCTCTACCACGGAGGCCACGGAGATCTCCGGATTGTCATAGGGGGCAAAGGTGATCAGAAAGCCGTTGTTCTTCTTCACACCATTGACGAACACCTGCGATGTACCGGTTTTGGCGGCCACTTCGGTGCGCAGCTGGTTGAAGATTAGCGAGGGTGCACCTTGCGTTGCCACCAGGCGCATACCGCTCTTAACGGCAGTAAGGGTGGATTTGTGCAGATCCAGGCTCTCCTCTATCTTGGGCTGAGTCTCGGTGACAGTGCCGCTGCTGTTGTCAATCAGGCTCTGCACCAGGTGCAGCTGGTAGCGGGTGCCGCCGTTGGCCACAGTGGCGCAGTAGTTACTCAACTGTAAGGGGGTAAACAGGTTGTCAGACTGGCCGATACCTGCCTGAATGGTATCACCGCTTTGCCACACGCCGCCGGCAGCTTCACGCTCCTCCGGCCCGGCCAGAGTACCGGCAGACTCGGCGATCTCCACGCCGGTCTTTTGTCCCAGGCCAAAGGCACTGGCGTACTCGTTCATCTTGGTAATGCCCAGGCGCTTGGCACAGTTGTAAAAGAAGATGTTACAGCTGTCGCGCAGGGCGGTCTCCACATTCTCGCCGCCGTGGGCGTTTTTGTTCAGGCACTGGAAGGTCTGGTCATAATAGCGAAACAGACCGCCGCAGTTGAAGATGGTGCTGCGGGTGATGGCGCCCTCCTCCAGGGAGGCCACTGCCATCATGGGCTTAAAGGTAGAGCCGGGGGCGTAGGTACCCAGGGCAAAGCGGCTCCACAAGGGCCGCCGCCGATTGGTGGCCAGCTGCTCATATTTGTCATAGTAATCCGCCAGGTCGAAGGTGGGATAACTGGCGGATGCCAGTACCGCGCCGGTGTTTACATCCTGCACCACCACGGCGCCGGCAGAATTGTAAAGATCCGTTTTGTCGCAGACCTTTTTCAGCTCTTTTTGGGCCAGGGCTTGCAGGTCACGGTCAATGGTCAGCACCACCGTGTTGCCCTGTACCGGGGCTTTGGTGATCTCCTCGGTTACATGGCCGTCCTTGTCTACGGTAATGGTCTTTTCGCCGGGGGTGCCCCGCAGAGCACTCTCCATGGCGCTTTCAATCCCGCTTTCGCCGATCTGGTCGTGAATGCCGTAGCCTTTGCCTTTCAGCTGGGTGTACTCCTCTGCGTTGATCTTGCGTACGGTGCCCAGAATGTGGGGCGCCAGGGTGGAGTCCGTATATTCCCGGTGGGTCACCACCTGTACATCGGCACCCAGGTAACGGTCCTTGTCCTCTTTAATGGCGGCTACCGTCTCGCTGCTCACCTGGTCGGCGATCACTACCGGGGTGCTGATGGAGAATTGCAGCCGGGTCAGCTCGTAGCGCAGGTTGCCGATTTGCAGGGCGGTCTTGGTGTCGTATTGCTCCAGACCGTACTTCTCCACCATAGCGTCATAGCAGTTTTGTGCTGTGGCGTAGGGTTGCAGGTTGAACATATCCGCACTTTTCATAGTGGCAATGTCCGTTTTTTTACCGGAAAAGACGATTTTGCCGCTTTTCAGCTTTAAGGGCAGATTTTGGGTGTATTCCTCACCGTTTTTCTGAAACAGCGCAATGAGATTTTGCAAAATGGCGTTGCGCTTGTCGTTTTCCGTAGCGGCAGGGAAGTAGGCAGCGTCCAGAATAATGGAGTTGGTCTCCCGGTTGGTGACCAGGGCGTTGCCGTTGCGGTCTACGATCTCGCCTCGGGCGGCCTCAATGGCGACCTTGTAGGTCTTGACCGTATTGTTTTGGGCGGCGTAGTATTCGTGATCCCGAACTTGGATTTTATATAGCGTGGCGGAGAAGCCGATGATCATCACTGCCACCAGCAGCAGGGCAATGACCGAACGGGTGCTTTTGTATCGACTTTGCATCGGCTTTTCTCCTTTCGTTTTTTTATAGGATGCCCATTATTGCAGGGCCTTGCGGTTCAGCCGCTGGCGCAGGGGTCGCAGCAGAAACCAAAGAATGGGGGCAGCGACCGCTGTGTACAGGGCACAGGGTAGGTAAAAGGTGAACAGGGTGTTTGTGCCGCCGTCCACGCCCTTAATGAGAATAAAGCACAGCCAGTACAGCAGACCGTACAGGAAGGGCGCCGGCAGAGCAAACAGCATGTGGGTTACAAAGGTGCTGCGAATATAGCGCTCCATCACTGCGGACACGCCAAAGCACAGCAGCATAAAAAACAGGGCGTTGAACCCGGCGGATTTGGCCGCGTGCAGGTCCCACACGCACCCGGCAAACAGTCCCAGCAGTGCGGCGGGCAGCTCCCGCTCGCCCATGACCAGCAACAGGGTCACCGGCAGCAGCAAAAAGCAGCGGGCGCTGCCGATTTGCCAAAACAGGCCGGGGGTATTCTGCAACAGGCCGGCGACGGCGATTATCAAACAGTAGGCCGTGTATTTCACCGTCTTTTGATGTGTTGTCAGTTCCATTACTTGCCTCCCTTAGCGGGGGTAAAGCCGGTGAGCACCAGGCAGTCGGTAATATTGGCAATATCCGTGCCGGGCTTGACAATGGCGTAGGTGCTGATGTTGGTGGTCTCGTCCGCCACCTCCTCCACCGTGCCAATGATCAGGCCCTTGGGCAGTTTAGAGCTGATGCCTGCGCTGGCAATGATGGAGCCGTAGGTAATGTCCGTAGAGGTGCTCAGGTTCTCAAACTTGCAGCAGCCGTCCGCCGCCAGCTTGGCGTCGCCGGTTACATAGCTGACCTCGCCGGAGTTGATGTCGTAGGCAGAGACGGAAAAGTCCGGGTCCAGCACCGTGGTAACGATGCTGTATGTGGGATAGGCTTTCTTCACAATGCCGATCAGATAGCGGCCGTAAAGTACCGCATCGTTCTCCTTGACTCCGTTGACGGCGCCTTTGCTGATGGTAAAGCTGAGATACGGATCTGCGCTGTCCCGGCCTACCACATCGGCAGCCACATACTGAAAACCGCTGTTCTCGTTTTTCAGCTCCAGTGCCTCTTTGTACTCCTCATTTTGGCTCTTGATATTTTTATAATCCGCCAGCTGCTCCTGCATTTCGCCCAGTTGGCGTTGCAGCTCGTCAATTTTCTTTTCGTATTCGGTATTGCCCTTGGCGTTGCCGGAGAGGGTGGCCAGCCCGTCGCTGATCTTCTCCGCAGCCCAGTGGGCGGGGGCAAAGACGGTACCCAGTACGCCGCTTTGGGCGGTCTCGCCGTGGCCGGTGGCTGCCGCAATGAGCATACCCAGCACCAGGAGTGCTGCCAGTATGCCTACGGTCTTCACCGGGCGGCTTTTCCAAAATGCTTTCATTATCTCGCCCTTCTCAGTTTGATGGAGGTGCCGATAGCCACGCAGTCGGTGGGGGCGTCCGGAATGTGAATTTTGATTTTCGTTTCCTGCTCGATCAGGTCCGCCAGCCCCCGCAGGGTGCTGGAGCCGCCGGTCAAGTAAATGCCCCGGTCCATAATGTCCGCTGCCAGTTCCGGCAGGGTCACCTCCAGGGTCTCCTTAATGGCACGGATGATCTCCTGCACCGGCTCGGTCAAGATTTCCCGTACCTGGGCGCTGGTGATCTCCATGGCGCCGGGCAGGCCGTCTGTCAGGTTGCGTCCCCGCACTTCCATAGCGCCCTCGCCGTCATAGGGTGCGGCAGAGCCGATCTTCAGTTTAATCTCCTCCGCCATAGGCTCGCCGATAAGCAGGTTGTGGTGCTTTTTGATATAGTCGATGATGGCCTCGTCCATGGCCTCGCCGCCTACTTTAATGCTCTTGCAGGCTGCAATGCCGCCCAGGCTCAGCACCGCCACATCGGTGGTACCGCCGCCGATGTCTACGATCATGGAGCCGGTAGGCTCATATACCGGCAGACCGGCGCCCAGCGCTGCGGCCATGGGCTCGTCGATCAGCTCCACATCCTGCGCACCGGCGCTGCGTACCGCGTCCTCCACCGCACGGCGCTCTACCTCGGTGACCCCGGAGGGCACGCTGATGACCACCCGGGTCTTGGAAAACATGGAGCGCTTGTCCGAGCGGAAAATAAAGCTGTGCAGCATATCCGCGGTCATATCAAAGTCGGCGATGACGCCGTTTTTCAGCGGTCGCACGGCCACAATGGAGCCGGGGGTGCGGCCGATCATCTGCTTGGCCTGGGTGCCGGTGGCAACCACCCGCTTGGTCTTTACATCTACGGCTACCACGCTGGGCTCCCGCACAATAATGCGGCCCTTGCGGTCGCAGATCATGGTGGTGGCAGTACCCAAGTCGATACCGATATCTCTTGACAAAATCATATGTATTCTCTCACTTTCAAAAACAGGGGGCAGTGCCGCCGCCCGCTGTATAAACTTTCAGCGATAATATTATATATTAAATATAAAGGGAACACAACACCCAAACGCCAAAAAATCGAAAATTCATAACTTGGTCATTTTTCGGGTCGGTGTCGGTGGGTGCTGCCGCATTTTTGGCAAAAAAAGACCGCCGCTCCGGCGTACCGGGGCGACGGTTTTTCACTTGTTTTTATACCTGCTCTCGGGCGATCAGATTGATCTGGTTGGAGTAGACGGTTTGCAGCTTGCCGTTTTGGTCGTAGTAATTTACATACCCTCTGGCCGCCCAGTTGTAGCGGTTGGAGAGTTTCTTTATATTCACTACATAGGTCTCCTCCAGGCTGTCTGTATTGAAGTTGCTGGCCAGCATTTTGTTGTTTAGCAGCAGGGTAAAGTCGGTGGGGTCAAAGTCGGCGGCGTCTTTGTAGTAGAACGCTACGCCCACGGACTGAATATCCAGGTAATCCGGCCACCCGGCGGCCATCACAAAGGAGCCAACATTGTTCTTTTCGTCCAGTTTGTAGTACAGATCCAGCACCGGTACCCCGTCTTTAGCCGGGGAGGGGGTAGGCAGGGATGCACTGTCCGCCGTGTAGGTGGGCAGCAGGGTCACATTTTGGCCGCTGCGCAGCTTTTCCAGCACGGTGTGTTCGTCACAATCCCAGCCGGTGGCGGTGTAGCCGTAGCGATAGGGCACCTCCGGCAGCAGATCTGCCAGACTGTCCGTTGCCGCCCATTCCGCCGTGGTGCGGGTAACGGTGGTGCTGATCCAGCCGCTTTCGGTGGCAAAGGTCAGGGTAGCGCTGCCGGTCTTTACGCATACCGCTTGCAGCTGCGCATTGGTGGTGGCGGTAAAGTGGTAGGTGGTGTTGCGGCTCATATAGCGGTGATTGATCTTGTCGTACCAACCCACAAAGGTGTAGCCGTCATAGGGCAGTGCCACCAGAGTCACATCGGCACCTTTTAATGGCTTGTAGCCACCACAGCCGCCGGTTTGATCGCCTACTGTGGCGGCGCAGGTGCCGTTCAGGGCGGTGACGGTCAGGTCAAAGTACGGCGCCAGGTTGTAAATGGCAGTAAGCACCGCCGTGCTGCCTGCGTCGATCTGCGCCTGGGTCACATCGCCAGTCAGGTAGGGGGTGTAGGCGTCCACTTCCTTTTGCAGGGCAGCCAGGCTCTCGGCCGAATACTGCGCCTCTTTGCAGGCGGCAGCCAGGGACAACGCCGCTTCCAGCGCACTGCGGTCCACCTCTGCTTTGGGCGGAATCACTGTTTTGCTCTTAAAGGTGATCTTTTGGTCCGCGCCCCGCACATAGCTTAGGTACACGGTATTGCTCACCGGGCAGGCGGTGAGGGTAGACACCGGGCTGTCAATGCGTTCGCCCTCCTGGGTAAAGGTGCCGTTGTCGTAGCGGTACAGCAGCAGGTTGCCGTTCTCCGTGTTGGGGCTGGCCACCAGGTACAGGGCGCCGCCCAGGGTGGTCCATGCGGTTTCGCCGCAGGTGATGCCGCTGTCCGGGCCGAGTGTCCAGTTGCTACCGTCATAGATGGCGGTTTGCAGGGTGGAGCCGCCCAAAGACAGGTACAGCTTGCCGCCGCTGCTGATCACATCGTAAAAGTTGCCCTTTACCGTATCATCAGAGAATTTTTCAAAAGCGGTGCCGTTCCATTTGAGTGCGGTGATCACGCTGTTACCGGAGCGATACAGCAGGCAGGGACCGCCGTAGTCCACCAGCTTGGGCTGGCCGATAAAAGTGCCGGTTACATAGGTGCCAAGGTCAGTGGCGGTGGTGCCGTCCACCTGCATCAGCAGCAGGTCGTTGTAGTACATATAGCCCACCTGCCGGTTGGTGATGCAGGCCATATACAGCTTGCCGCCGATCACCCGCAGGCTGACCCCGGTGCCGGCGTTATCCACTGTGCGTACCGCTTGCCAGCTGCCCCCGGCGGTTAGGTCGTAGCGCATCAGTCGGGCGGCACCGTTGGTGTCGTTAAAGGCCATATACAGGTTGCTGCCCTGCCGTGCCAGTTGGAATTCGCTGGCAAAGCTCTCGCTGATCTCCGGCGCAAAGTCCGTCCAGGCACCGTTTTCATACTTGCGGGAGCGGATCTTTTTGTTCTCTGCCGCTACGGTGTACAGGGCGCCGTCTACCTCTGTCATGGTTACGCCGTAGGTCATGTTTCCGGTGGCGGCATAGTTCAGATCCTGCCACAGGTCATAGTCGCTTTTTTGCGGAATTTCCACTTCCAGGGTGGTCTGCTGTTTGTCTGCGGATACGGCAATGTTCTTCAGCACAATGCCGGAGTTGCTGCCGTCGCTGAAGGTCAGCGCCCCGTCTGTCAGGGTGGCGCTCATATCCGCAGAGCCGATGGTGCTGCGGGTTTTGCCGGTGCTGTCATCCTTGTAGGGCAGGTAGGCGTGGCTTACATCCAGTATCTCGTTGCCGGTGTAGCCCGGTTGGCCGGACTGGGGCCGGAACACATAAATGCCTGTGTATCCCCGCAGGTTGGTCAGCCCATCCACATTTAGGTTCACTCGGTAAACGATCACCCCGGTGCCGCCGATGCGGCAGTCCAGGGAGTCCTGCTCCGTGTAGTTAATGGGGGGCTTTTTGCGGTATTCTACCACAAAGATTTCGTGGTCGTTTAAGGGCGATTTTAGGATAAAGGCCTGGTTTCCGTCAGCGTTGGCCTGGTCATCCAGGGTTAGGGTGCTGTTTTGGGTTACCGTATCTATGTCGATCCAGTGGGTAAAATACATCCGCTCGTAGGCCAAGGGGTACTGGGGCGAGCCTGGGATCACTCCGCCCATTACGGACCAGCTGTACACCGGCCGGTCGTCACCGGAATTGCGGTACAGGTCTGGGTAGCCAAAGGTGTGCAGGTACTCGTGGGCCAGCAGACTGCTGCCCTCGGAGCGCAGTCGGTCGGTGCCAAACACATTGTAGCCGACCACTGGCTTGTTATTGATCTTGGCAGAGCCGGAGTAGTCGCTTTTGTGGGCTACCAGTGTGGCAGAGGAGGAGGCCTTGCTGGACTGGCTGGCCTTTAGAATCACCATCACATTGTCCACATAGCCGTCCCCGTCCAGATCCACGGCTTTGTCTGCAATAGAGGGCATTTGACGGATCAGACTCTCTATGATTTGGGTGTCCAAATTTTGAACCAGGGCGTCGCTTTCCTTCACCGGTACTTGCAGGGCGTGCACCGTGGTGCCGTCGTACTGGGGAATGGTGTTTTTCATTTGCAGCTGACCGTAGGAAATGCTGCTCAGATAGTTCTTCAGCGAGCGGCCAAAGCTGCCGTCGATGTAGCCTACCAGTTCCCCGGCGTATTGGTCAAAATAGGCATCTGCCGCCGTCTGCGTGTCGTCTGCAAAGTAGCCGAACAGCACAATGTTGGCCTTGTTGACCGTTTTGTTGCCGGTGGTCTTGGCCTGGGCACTGATGGGTAGTGCCGTGCATAGCAAAATCATGGTCAGCAGCAGCGCCAAACCCCGCTTGATCTTGTTCATTTTTTTGCACCCCTTCGCGCCAAAAAATGGCGTAATTCCTACCCGAATCATACCATATTTTCTATTGTCAAGTCAATGCGCTTTTCGCGTTGACAATAAAAAAGGCACCGAGCCTGCCGGTGCCTTTTGTGTATAGCGAATTTTACAGAATATGTGGAAATATTTGCAGGGCAGTTATCCGGCCAAATGTTTTACAATTGCTTCTGGAGAACAATACATACCATAGATGACTTGAACTAAGTAGTCAAATGAAATATCCTGGTCTAAGCATACGGATCTAAAAGATAGGTTGTCATCATCATCGATAAAAAAGCGATGAACGGGTAGTATACGCCCATTGAAGCGATTTATGGCAAACATCATGTGACCATACTGATCTTCGCTGATATGTCCAATGCCTCTAACGCTAATATCTGTAAAGTCGGCCAAAGCGGTAATGAATGTAGTTGCGCCGTCGGTAGTGTCGTATACAATGGTGTTGCCGTTTTTTAGGACGTTGTATTTCCAATTTTTCAAGTCGAGTTCGTGTTTCCACAATTCAATTCTTTCTGTTGCTGTCATGATTGCTTACTCCTTTTGGCAGTTTTATTCCCAGTGTTACTGTGGGCGGTTATGCTTGCTGGTAGATAGCACAGTTTTTGTAGCTATCGCCGTATTCGGCGTCGCAAGTATTTTTAATTTTTGTATCTGTCGCATACATGTGCTGGTAGCAAAGTTTGCAAACATACTCGCACTCAGAAGCAAAGCCTCCGGTTCCTTGGATATACTCAAGATATGGACACCGTGACAATCATATTTCCCCCTTTCATAATTACGTTAATGTAACGTAATTATACACGATTGTTGTGGTATTGTCAATACGTTAGTATGACGTGGAGATGATGGAATGAAACAAATCACATTCGGTGAATATAAAAATGTTATTGGAAAAGTTCTTGCACGCATTCGGACGGAGCGTGGGCTTTCTCAAAGTGAATTGGCAGCAAAAATGCAGGTTTTGGGCGTAAATATTGACCAGCAGATGATTAGTAAAATTGAACGAAATCAAAGACAAGTTACAGATTATGAATTTGCTTGTTTTAGTTTGTGCTTGAAAGTAGATACATCCGAATTTTTACAAGACTTTTACACAAACCTTAAAGGAAAGGGTAGCAGGTAGAAACGGTGTACAAATATAAAGGGTGGCGCTAATGAGCGCTGCCTTTTTAGAATGTTTACGTAGATAAACGGCGGGAGCAAGTCCTCGTCCTACGGCGTTGCAATAGAGTGTACTGCAACCTGTACTGCAACGCCACAAGGTTTTTATTTTCTCTCGTTTTTACGCAAGCGGAAATTTGGCTTATTTAAGCCAAAAACAAAAACAGAAAGAAAAAAGACGGCGTAAACAAACGCCGTCTTGGTGGTTGCGGAGGTAGGACCGAGATTGCGCACTCGCTACGAAACAGTCCACCGGACTGTTCCTCCCAAATGCTTACGCATTTGGAGCCACGTGTCGTAGGTTCGAGTCCAAATAAATAATAAAAAACAGACACCGTTTGGTGTCTGTTTTGGTGGTTGCGGAGGTAGGACTCGAACCTACGACCTCCGGGTTATGAGCCCGACGAGCTTCCAACTGCTCTACTCCGCGATATGGTTGGTGCACTTCCTCAGTGCTATATCATTATAGCAGATATTTTCATTTTGTCAACACCTAAATTTTGGCAAAGAAAAAATCAATGGCGGCCCGGGCAATGAAAAAGCAGCGGGCCACTGAAAACCCACTGCTCTCCCATCATCTGCCGATGATAACCTTAACCTGTGCTTAAGCACAAAAATATAATACTATATTCCGGCCAAAAAGGCAAGCGAATTGCAGATATTTAACGAATTTATTTATGGTGTATCATTACAGCGGGTATAAATTTAGCTGTGCAGCGGTAGCAAAAGGCACAAAATGCCCCAATAAAATCCAAAAATAGGCAAAAAACAACCCTGCCGCGCGGCAGGGTTGCAAGCGATTTTAACTTATTTTACGCGGCTGATCTCGCCATGCTTTGCCAGATACTCGTCGCTGGCCGGGAAGTGGTTCTTGTAAGTGATGCTTACCACGGCGCTCTTGTCGCGCAGAACGGCTACATTCGCATGGGACACATCTACGGTAACTTCCATATCATAGTCGGCCTCTACGATCATGCCGGTCTTGGTGTCGATTTTCACAACGCCGGTGCCATTCTTATAATGTACCTTGCAGTTATCGGCAGTGGTGCCCTCAGACCAGGTCAGCGGCTTGATGCTATTAACAACGGAGTCGATGCCGCCCAGTGTATTGAAGAACCGACCCTGAGAGTCCTGACCCTTGTGGCTCATTTCAGCCATCTTAGGCTGGATCTTCATGGTGATGGTGCCGTCGCCATTGTCCTCAACTACAACAGCCAGCACATCATCGGCAGTCAGAGAAGAGGTGACTAAGCTGTTGCCCTTCTCGTCTACATCGTCCTTCTGCACTTTGCCGGCGGTGGGAGGCAGGGCAGAGGTGCCTGCGTGAAAAATGCCGCCTACGATACCGGGTACCATGCTGTTGATGGTTTTGTTCTCATTACCGTCGATGATGACGCTGTTAATCTTTAAGTCCTCATCGCCGATGAAGGCGCTCCAAGTCTGCTTGCCCTCCGGGGTATTGAACTCGGCGGTCTCAGCCTTGGTCTTGTTGTAGGCCTCTACATAGTACTTGACTGCGTCCTCGGCGGTGTCCATCTTAATACCGCCGTATGTACCGGCCTGAAACTCGCCGATTACGGACTTGTCCTCAGTAGCGGCGGCGTCGGCAGCTACGGGTGCGGTCTTGGCGGCAGAAAATACCACCTTAACGGCAAAGATAACTGCAACGGCAACCAGTGCGATTAACAAAATGCGGATGATCACATCCAGTGCGGATTTGCGTTTCACATTATAGCTCATAATAAATCCCCTTTCTACAGTATAATAACCGATAGGAACATAATTTTCAACTGCTTTTTTCAAATCTGTCCAAAAAAAATAGAAAATTCCGTTTTCGGTTGATTTTTTACAGGGAATCCAGTACACTTACAATTAGCAAGTAGTATCTAAAAATACAAAATCCAGGGATACTACCTTGCAGAAGGGGGATTTTAATTATGGCGGAGACGCTGCAAAAAACCAAGAAGAAAGCCGGGCGGAAAAAACACCGTGCCGGTCGCATTGTGCTGGCGGTACTGGGGGTACTGATCCTGGCCATTGTGATTACGGATGTGGTGGTGTGCCACCATCGGTCGGACCCGGACCACATTCAAACGTACGACACCCAAAACCCGTATGTTTTGGAACAGACAGACATTTCCGGCCACCGCAGCGGCGGCGGGATCGAACCGGAGGAGACTCTGCGTGCCTTTAAGAATTGCGCCGAGAACCCGGACTTCTCCATTGATGTGTTTGAGTTTGATCTGCATGTCACCAAGGACGATGTGCTGGTGCTGCTTCATGACGACACGGTGGACCGCACCTCGGACAGCCAGCAGGTGTTTGGCGAGAAAGATGTGCGCCCGGAGAACAAGACTTATGACGAACTGCGCCAGTTGAATATGGGCGCTCAGTTTGAGACGGAAAGCGGCGAAAAGCCCTATGCGAACCTGCATGGGGATCAGGTGCCGGACGATCTGCGTATTTTGCGGGTGGAGGACGCGTTGGATTACCTGATCGCACAGGGCAAGGGCGAATATAAGTATATTATCGAGATTAAAAACAGCGGCGATTTGGGCACCCACGGTGTGGACCTGCTCTATAATATTATGAAAGAGCGCGGAATTATCGACCGGGTGATCTTCGGCACCTTCCATAAGGAAGTGAGCGCCTATGTGGACGCCACTTATAAGGATATGACCCGCAGCACTTCCATTGCCGAGGTGGCGGAATTCTGGGCTGCAGCCCTGCGCAATGACGAGAATTACACGCCGCCCTGCAAGGTGCTGCAAATTCCCTATTGCGCGCCGTACAAGAACCTGGGCTTCAACCTGGGCACAGCCACGGTAATCAATTATGCCCACGCCCACGATATGGCCGTGCAGTATTGGACAGTGAACGACCCGGAGGACATGGCCTACCTGGTGGATTTGGGCGCCGATTGCATTATGTCCGATTACCCGGATAAGCTTTATGATACCATGCAGGATAAGGCGTAAATATCCGGCGATGGTGAAAACAGAATAGAATCAGTGTGTACCGGTCGGCATTAGTCGGCCGGTATTTTGCGCGGTAATTGACCTGCAAAGTACAGCGGGAGTAAGGTACCTTTCTATGAGGATTTGTGACCGATGTAATATATGATTTGTAGGGCACGATGCCCACATCGTGCCGCAATCCCTCAGTCACTTCGTGACAGCGCCTAACTGGCGTCCGTCCCCTTTGTCGCTGCGCGACATCTCCCCGCACTGCGGGGAGTCACCCTTTGCAAGGGAGCCTAAGAGGATGAAACCGATTTGCCTCCCTTGTAAAGGGAGGTGGCTGCGAGCCTGCGAGCAGACGGAGGGATTATGCCGTTTGTATTTTCCGCAGATAGCTTGCTCCTGCCGTGATTGCATAAGGGCAAAAAGAAAAGGAACGGCATTGCCGTTCCTTTTTGCTATACACGATGGATTACAGTACCTTATCCAGGAAGGTGGTTAGGCGCTCGGCCTTGGGGTGGTCGAATATATTCGTGGGGGTGCCTTCTTCCAGCACCTTGCCGTCGTCCATAAACAGCACCCGGCTGGCAACCTCCTTGGCAAAGCCCATCTCGTGGGTGACCACCACCATGGTCATACCGTCGTTGGCCAGTTCTTTCATCAGATCCAGCACCTCACCCACCATTTCCGGGTCCAGGGCGGAGGTGGGCTCATCAAAGAGCATCACCTTAGGGTTCATGGCCAGAGAGCGCACGATGGCGATTCGCTGCTTTTGGCCGCCGGAAAGCATGGAGGGATAGGCGTCTGCCTTATCCCGCAGGCCGATCCGATCCAGCAGGCGCAGGGCGTTCTCGTTGGCCTCCTCCTTGTTCATCAGCTTCAGCTGAATGGGGGCCAGGGTAATGTTGCCCAGCACGGTCTTGTTGTTAAACAGGTTAAAGTGCTGAAACACCATGCCCATACTGCGGCGCACCCGGTTGATGTCCGTCTTTTTATCCGTAATGCACTGGCCGTCAAACCAGATTTGACCGGAGGTGGGGGTTTCCAGCAAATTCAGGCACCGCAAAAAGGTGCTCTTGCCAGAGCCGGAGGGGCCGATCACTACGATCTTTTCGCCCTTTTCGATGTTTTCGTCTATGCCTTTCAGCACTTCCAGCTTACCAAAGCTTTTGTGCAGGTCAGATACCTTTATCACTTTTTCTCAGGCTCCTTTCCATCAACTTAATGCCCAGGGTGATTACCAGTACGATCACAATGTAGATCAGAGCCATCACCAAGTAGGGGATCATAAATTCGTAGCTGTTGGAGCCAATGCGGTTAAACGCAACATACAGGTCCATAGCGCCTACGAAGCTGACCACCGAGGTCTCTTTGATCAGCGAGATAAACTCGTTGCCCAGCGTGGGCAAAATATTCTTGACCGCTTGGGGAATTACAATCTTCATCATGGTGGTGGCGTAGCTCAGACCAATGGCCCGGCCGCCCTCCATCTGCCCACTGTCTACGGACAGAATACCGGCGCGCATGATTTCGGAGATATAGGCGGCGGAGTTCATACCGAAGACCACCACGGCTACGGCCACGGAGTTCATGTGCAGGTTCATCAGCGGCATCAGCACATAGTAGAATACCAGCAGCTGTACCACAATGGGGGTGCCTCGGAACAGGCCCACATACAGCCCGGACAGACCGTTAAAGAACTTAGCCACCGGATTGGTGCGTGGAATAACCCGGGTGGTGGCGATCACGGTGCCGAAAACGATACCGATCAGCAGGCCCAGCATGGCGATCTCCGCCGTATTGCGCAGGCCAAGCAGTACCGTCTTGTAGCCGTCGTGATGAATAAAGTAGTCAAGGAAAACCTGAACTTTGTTGCTAAAATTATCCATAAGTTGCGTCCCTGCCGCCAAGGCGGCTTCTTGTCAAAAAATGCCCCACCCCCGTGCGGGGGTGAGGTGCGGATTCGTCTTTGTTTATTTGACCTGATTATGCCACATTGTTGATGGCGGTGGTGATGGCAGCTGCCGGTGCGGCATCTACGATCACATAATTCAGGTTGCCGTTGATCAGGTCCTGCATAGCCAGAGAGGCGTTGTCATAACCAACGAACTGTGCCTTCAAACCGGCAAAGCCCATATCCTCGCTGCCCTGTACATAGGACTGACCGGTGGTGCCGTTCTGGCCGCCGATCTTCACGTTGCTGTCCAGGCCGTTCAGGATCTTCTCCACATCTTCCTTGGTCTTGCAAGCGTCAAAGGTGGTGTCGTCGCCCTTTACAACCACTTTCTGAGAAGCGGAATAATAAGAGTCGGTAAAGTCTACCTGCTTTGCGCGGGTCTCGTTGACGGTCAAGCCGGCCATAGCGATGTCGCACTTCTGCTGCTGCACGGAGGTAACCACGGCCTCAAACTTCATGTCCTTGATTACCAGCTCTTTGCCCAGGCTGTCTGCCAGTGCTTTGGCAATCTCCATGTCAATGCCGTAGAAGGTGTCGCCCTTCTTGTACTCAAAAGGCTCAAACTCGGCGTTGGTGGCAACCACCAGCTGATCCTTGGCGCTGTCCTCGGCGGCGCTGGTCACGCCTGCCGGCTCACCGCTGCCAAAGTAGTGATTGCAGATTTCGTCCAGCTTGCCGTTTTTTTTGAGCTCTTTGATGAAAGCGTTGGCCTTCTCTTTCAGCTCCGGCTGCTTTTTGTCCACGCCAAAGGCGTATTCCTCGTCAGACAGTGCAATGTCGATCACCTTGACCTTCTGGGTCTTGGCGGCCTCTGTGGTGCCCTTGTCATCCTTGCCGCTGTTAGAGGAGCAAGCGGCGAAAGACGCAGCCACAAACAGGACAGCCAGCACCAGGGCAATGACTTTGTTAAACTTCTTCATTGTTTTGTACCTATCCTTTCAAAAAATTGCCGTACAGATACTCATAAATATACGGTTTATCGTGGTTCACTGTAGCACATTCCCGTGGAAAATGCAAGAGCTTTCCATAGATTATACGCATAAATATGCAGTCTTTGCATAGCGAATGTATAGGCGCACAAAAAGGGGCGAAAAACAATACGCTTTTTTGTGCAATGTAGCATAAATCCGCTGCCGTTGACGAACGCCTGCCGGGGCGCTATAATAAGTAATAAATCACGCCCGCCCGGCAAGGGGGGTAGATAAGAGAGGTACAGTGTGATGATGACAAATATTCCTGAGCTGAAGCTGGGACTGGTGAGCGTGTCCCGAGACTGCTTCCCCATGGCGCTGTCCGTTGGACGGCGAGACGCATTGGCGGCAGCCTATGCCAAGTACGGCATGCTGCACAACTGCCCGGTGTGTATAGAAAGTGAGACGGATGTGGCGCCGGCTTTAGCAGACTTAAAGGCTGCCGGGGTCAACGCCTTAGTGATCTTCCTGGGCAACTTCGGTCCGGAGACGGCAGAGACCACTCTGGCCAAGCAGTTTGACGGCCCTGTGATGTTTTGCGCAGCGGCGGAGGAGAGCGGCGACAGCCTGCTGGACGGCCGCGGCGACGCCTACTGCGGTATGCTCAATGCGTCCTATAATTTGAACTTGCGTGGCGTGCAGGCGTATATTCCCCAGTACCCGGTGGGTACGGCAGCGGACTGTGCCGCCATGATCCGGGATTTTGTACCGGTGGCAACGGCGCTGCTGGCACTGTCTGATTTGAAGATCATTTCCTTCGGCCCCCGTCCCCAGGACTTTTTGGCCTGCAACGCGCCTATCGCACCCCTGCACCGGCTGGGCATTGAGATTGAGGAGAACAGCGAGCTGGATCTGTACGCTGCGTTCCACGCCCACGCCGGGGACGCCCGCATTCCAGATGTGGTAGCGGAGATGGAGGAAGAGCTGGGCGAGGGCAATAAGAAGCCGGAGATCCTGGCCAAGCTGGCGCAGTACGAGCTGACTCTGCTGGACTGGGTGGAGACCCACAAGGGCGCGCGCAAGTATGTGGCCATTGCCGGCAAGTGCTGGCCTGCATTCCAGACGGAGTTCCAGTTTGTGCCCTGTTATGTAAACAGCCGCCTGACCGCCAAGGGCATTCCCGTGTCCTGCGAGGTGGATATTTACGGCGTGCTGTCCGAGTTTATCGGCACCTGCGTCAGTCGGGACGCGGTGACCCTGCTGGATATTAACAACAGCGTGCCGGCCGATCTGTATGCGGAGAAGATCAAGAATGCGTATCCGTACAGCCTAACCGATACTTTTATGGGCTTCCACTGCGGCAACACTCCGGCCTGCAAGCTGTCCACCTGCGAGATGAAATACCAGAAAATCATGGCGCGCACCCTGCCGGTGGAGTACACCAACGGCACCCTGGAGGGGGATATTGCCCCCGGTCCCATCACCTTCTTCCGGCTCCAGTCCACGGCGGATTGCCGGCTGCGGGGCTATGTGGCAGAGGGCGAGGTGCTGCCGGTACCTACCCGCTCCTTTGGCGGCATCGGCGTGTTTGCCATTCCCCAAATGGGTCGGTTCTATCGCCATGTGCTCATTGAAAAGAACTTCCCCCACCATGGGGCAGTGGTTTTTGGCCATTACGGCAAGGCCATCTTTGATGTGCTGCGGTGCCTGGGCGTTACCGATGTGGGCTTTAATCAGCCCCAGGGTATGCTCTATCCTACGGAAAATCCTTTTGCGTAAAAGCGGGTGTCCGTCGGCGGGAGCAAGCCCCCGCCCTATGAATAACTGCTTGAACTTCCTATCGCGGCGCGATTTCGCCGCCTGATCATCAACCCATTGCCCGGCTCTGCAGAGCCGGGCTTTTTTGCGCCTTTTTGAGGTCAAAATGTGGATTTTTGCCCCCGGGGTTGACAAATAAAAAAATTGGATTATAATAACAATTAGCACTCGAAGCCAAAGAGTGCTAATTCTGAAATAACAAAGGTGATTTGAATGAGAAAAAAGCAATTCAAGGCAGAGTCTAAAAAGCTGCTGGATATGATGATCAACTCCATTTATACCCATAAGGAGATCTTTTTGCGGGAGCTGATCTCCAACGCCTCCGACGCGCTGGACAAGCTGTACTTCCGCTCTTTGACGGACGACACGGTGGGTATGAACCGCAGCGATTTTCACATTCGCCTGGCGGTGGACAAGGACGCTCGCACCCTGACCGTGACAGACAACGGCATCGGTATGACCGGCGAAGAACTGGAGCAGAACCTGGGCACCATCGCCAAGTCCGGTTCCCTGAACTTTAAGCAGGAGAACGACACCAAGGCTGCCGACGATGTAGAAGTGATCGGCCAGTTCGGCGTTGGGTTCTACTCCGCCTTTATGGTGGCGGACAAGGTGACCGTGGAGTCTAAGGCCTTTGGGGC
Organism: Oscillospiraceae bacterium; assembly: GCA_025757685.1. Lineage (NCBI taxonomy): Bacteria > Bacillati > Bacillota > Clostridia > Eubacteriales > Oscillospiraceae > Oscillospiraceae bacterium. The sequence goes on from CP107220.1 coordinate 132,364, forward strand.
AGATACAGCCAACTGCTGGACCTCTACCGGCGCAGACGGCTACACCTTAGAGCCTTGCGACAAGGCAGATTGCGGTACGGTGATCACCCTGCACTTGAAAGAGAACACCGAGGAAGAAAATTACGACGAGTTCCTGGAGCCGTACCGGATTCAGGGCCTGGTGAAGAAATACAGCGATTATATCCGCTATCCCATTATCATGCAGATGAGCCACCAGGTGCCGAACCCGGACAAAGAGGGCGAGACCGTGACAGAGGTGGCGGACGAGACCTTAAATTCTATGGTGCCTCTGTGGCGTAAGGCCAAAAGCGAGCTGAAGCCGGAGGACTACAATGCATTTTACAAGCAGCGCTTTGGCGACTATGAGGACCCGGTGGATGTGATGCACTTCAAGACCGAGGGTCAAGCCACCTTTGACGCCCTGCTGTATATCCCTAAGAACCCGCCTTTTGACTACTACACCAAGGAATTTGAAAAAGGGCTGGCGCTGTACTCCAACGGTGTGCTGATTATGGAGAAGTGCCCGGATCTGCTGCCGGATCACTTTAGCTTTGTGCGCGGGCTCATTGACAGTGCAGACCTGAGCCTGAACATCTCCCGTGAGATGCTCCAGCACGATCATCAGCTGAAGATCATTGCCAAGGCCATTAACCGCAAGATCAAGAATGAGCTGACCCGCATGCTGAAGAATGAGCGGGAGAAGTACGAGGCATTCTTTAAGACCTTTGGCGTGCAGCTGAAATTCGGCGTGTATGCCAACTACGGCGCCGAGAAGGACGACCTGAAAGACCTGTTGCTGTTCAGATCCTCTGCCGGGGAGGGTATGATGACCCTGAAAGAGTATGTGGATGGTATGGCCGAGGGGCAGGATACCATTTATTATGCCTGTGGCGACACGGCGGAGAAGATCGCTTTGCTGCCCCAGACGGACGCGGTGCTGAGCAAGGGTTACCAAGTGCTGTACCTGACGGACGATGTAGATGAGTTTGCCCTGCAAATGCTCATGGAGTACGATGGCAAGAAGTTCGCTAACATTACCAAGGACGACCTGAATTTGGAAAGCGAAGATGAAAAGAAAGCCATGGAGCAAAAGAATGCCGACGCCAAGGGTTTGCTGGACACGATGAAAGAGGCGTTGGGCGAGGAAGTCAGCGCCGTGAAATTCTCCGGCAACTTAGGCAGCCACGCAGTGTGCCTGTCGGCAGAGGGTTACCTGTCCATGGAGATGGAAAAAGTGCTCAGCAGTATGCCCGGCGGCGGCCAAGGCGCCAAGGCCCAGCTGGTGCTGGAGATCAACGATAAGCACCCGTTGGCAGAGAAGTTGTTCGCCCTGTTAAAGGACGATCCGGAAACGCTGAAGAAATACACCAAGATCCTGTACGATCAGGCGCGGCTCATCAGCGGGCTGGATGTGCAAAACCCCACAGCGCTGGCAGACAGCATTGTGGATATGATGTTATAATCCATACAAAAAACAAAAAACGGCACCGCTTGCAGTTGCAGGCAGTGCCGTTCTTTTTTGTTCAGTCTGTTGTGCGTACCCACACGGCCATTTGGTCCTCCTTACCGTTTAGTCTGCGGCAGAAGGGGATGAAACGCAGGGTGCGAGGCTCGGCTTTTGGCGGTGATATGGTGTACAGATCATCGCTGGGTTGCAGACAGGTGCCCGCAGCCAGTAGGCAGCCGTCCCGATAGACGATAGGTGATTTGGAGTCCAAAGTAAGGGCGTGGATAGAGGGAGCACCTTGGGTCTCCAACGCATAGATCAGACCGCCCCGACTGAGCGCTACTCGCCCGGCATTGGCGCCTACCCGGGCGTTGCTGTACAGCAGCCGTACCGTGGGGACAAAGCAAAAGCGCAGGGTGATGGGGGCAGTGATCTGCTGCACATAGTAGCCGTCCTTTGCCGTAACAGGTTGGCCGTCCAGGGTAGGACATTTGCACCAGTCCGGTAGGCGCAGCCGCAGTCAAACCAGTTTTGGCGGCGCAACGCCTGGCGTTTGCGCTCCGGTACGGTATCGTTCAGTACACCCTCCGCCTCCAGTGGATTGGCGTAGTAGAAGTGGCAGCCGTCGGCGCTCATGGCTCCGGCAATTGTGTTCCACAAGGCAAGCTCCGCTACGGCGCCGTACGCAGCGTGCGGGTGGCAACGGTACAGCCGCTGCGCAAAGAATACCAGCCCGGCAGAGGCGCAGCTTTCCCCATACGCCAGGTCGTTCGGCAGATAATAGGCCGGGCCAAAAGCCTCGCCCACAGCCGTCTGGCCCAGTGCACCGGTCACATACAGTTTGGTGCGACACAGATCTTGCCACAGCGTTTCGCAGGCGGCTTGCAGCGCCCGGTTCCCGGTATGCTCTGCCACGGCGGCAGCCCCGGCATATAGGTACACGCCTCGCACCGCATGGCCCACGGCAGTTGTCTGTGCGGTCAGCGGGCAGTGGGCCTGGTTGTAAACATAGTCGCTGCCGTCGGTGTCAACGCCTCGTTCCCTGTCAAAAAACAGCGGTCGGGTGCCCCGCGTGCGGATAAAAAAGTCGGCTGTTTGCAAATAGTCCGCCTTGCCGGTGACCTCATACAGTTGTACCAGTGCCAGCTCTGCCAGCGGGTGGCCGGGATAGCCGGGGCGCTTTCCTTTGCCAAAGGTGCGGCAAATGCAGTCCGCTGCTCGGCAAGCAATATCCAATAGGTCCCGCTCTCCCTGCATGGTCCACCGGGCACAGGCCGCTTGGGCCAGATGGCCGAAGCAGTACAGCTCATGGTAGTCCTTTAAGTTGGTAAATCGGTTTTGCAGGCCGTTGATGGAATACAGGGTGTCCAAATAGCCGTCCGTCTCCTGGGCGGCGGCAATGATCTCCACCGCTTCCCGGCTCTTTTCAGTCAGGTACGCTCGGTTGCCGTAGGGTATGGCATAGGCGGCGGCCTCCAGCCATTTGTACAGGTCGCTGTCCTGAAACACCCATCCCATAAAGGCCTTCTCTTGGCTGTTCTTGTCATCATAATACCATTTGTCCGTGGGATAGGTGGGTCGGGGGCCACCGGCTTTTGCTGCGGCAATGGCATGAGCGGCCTTTTGGAAGTTGGCGATGCAGCTGCTCTTTGGCGCACCGGGCACCTGATCGTGCAGCACCTGCCATTGATAGGGCAGTACGATTTCAGCTACTGTGCGGATCCGGGGCGCCCAAAAGGGGTCGGTTACGGTGATGTGTTTGGGGCTGATAGGTTTCATAAGCCTGCTCCTTGGGTAAAAAAATAGACCTGTCTTTGTACAGGCCTATTATAGCATATTTTGTTTTAAGCGGCAATGTGGCCGGCGTTTGCAGTGGTGGTGGAAACCAGGCGGCGGGCGGTGGCGTCTTGCCGTGCCAGCTGAGCGCGGCGGCGCTGTCTGCGGGCATAGGCGGCTTTTTTGGCAGCCAATTTCTTTTCCCTGCGGGTGATCACCAGCCCCAGCACGGTGATATACAGCACAAATTCGGCGGCGAACACCAGCTTCATTTGGGTGGGGTCCAGCCAGTCCATCAGCCGGAAGGGCAGGCTCAGCAGGGCGTAGCCCACCACCAGGGCGGTCAGACTCAGCAGGGCGGATGAGATCAGGTGTTTTACAGTGTATTTTTTCATGGCGTTGTACCTCCTTCAAATTGCAACTTCATTGTAGCAATTCCCAAGGGTAGGCACAATGGGACTGGCAGCCAGAGTACCAAACTTGTCCCTGTTAGTAAATATCTTTACTTTGCTTTGCTTTTGCCGCTTCTTCCGCTTTGTAAAGGGCGGCAGCCACGGCGTGGGCGGCTTCTTCCAGCCGATCGGCAGGCACGGCAGAGGGGGAGACCACCACTATATTTTTGCCGCTTTTCTCTTTTACAATATACAAGGCAAGTCCCGCTTGCTCAAAAGGGGCGTTGTCCGGTAGCATCGGCGTTTCAATCTGCACCTGCAGGCCGTTTTCACCCACGCGCACCGGATGGTCCGGCAGTGCCTTTGCCAGCAGGGCACACAGGGTCTTGGCTTTGCCGGTGTACAGACGGCGGATTTTTTTGGTGCGGGACTTCATATTCCCGTCCCGCAGGTAGGCGCACAGGGCAATCTGCTCCGTTTTGGACGCAGTTTGGGCAAAGGTGTCTTTCATTTGATGGTAGGCGGCGGCCAGCGCCGGGCTGAGCACCATAAAGCTGATGCGAATGCCCGGCAGCAGCAGGGCGGAGAAGGCGCCCATATACACCACATTGCCGCTGCCCAGGGCGTACAGCGAGGGGGTGGGGGTGCTGCTGTACAGAAAGTCGTTTTCAAAGTCGTCCTCGATCACCACCGCGCCGGTATCTGCCGAGTGGGCGCACAGCTCCAGCCGCCGCTGAATGGGCATCACATCACCCTGCCGGTTCATGTGGGAGGGAGATACATAGATAATGTCCGCGTCCTTGTACCGGGTGCGCACGGTGTAGCCGTGGGCGGCAAACACGGTACTGCCCTGTACAAAGCTGCCGTCCGGGAAGGACACGGTGCGTCGCCCTTTCAGCAGCACGCAGAGGATCTCCAGCAGCATTTGCACCCCGGCGCCTACCACAATATGTTCCGGCGCAGTGACCACATTGCGCCGCTCCCGCACATAGTCTGCCAAGGCGCACCGCAAGTCGTACTCTCCCTGCGGCTCGCTGTAAGTGAGCAGCCGCTGCCGCTGGCGCAAGGCACTCTTAATGTAGCGCTGCCATAGGGAGAAGTCAAAGCTGGACAGATCGGCGCTGTTGCCGGTGAGATCCAGCCGAGGCGGTGTCTGCACCTGCGGGCGGGGCATGGGAGTTGCCGGTGCCTTAGGACCTCCCGCCACAAAGTAGCCGCTTTGGGGCTTGGCGTAAATATAGCCTTCCGCCGCCAATTGAAAGTAAGCATTTTGCACGGTGGTGCGGCTGATCCGGTAAAGCTCCGCCGCCCGGCGAATAGAGGGCATCCGTTCCCCCCGGCGCAGTCGCCCGTCGGCGATCATTTCCTTAAACATGGTGTAGGCTTGGGTGTATTTTAGCATAACTGTACCTTAAAAAATCAGGGCTTTTGTGTCTTTTATTCCTGTCAAAATTAGTATATACTATAAATAACAGAAAAGCAAGGGGGCGAGAATTTGAAAAACTGCGTGGTCTTTAACGACCTTTCCGGCTACGGCAACTGCTCGCTGATGGCGGCCATTCCGGTACTGACGGCTATGGGCGTGCGGGTGCACCCGGTGCCTACGGCGGTGCTTACCCGCCAAACCGGCTATGACCGTTACTCTATGGAGGATTTGACTGGCTTTATGCCCCAATTTACTGCGGACTGGCAAGAGGTACAGCCGGACGGCATCATCACCGGCTTTCTCAGCAATCCGGCCCAGGGGGACTGCATTGCGGACTTTCTGACTGTCCACCGCACGGCGGATACGCTCCTGGTGGTGGACCCGGTCATGGCGGACGACGGCAGCCTGTACGATGGGTTTGATGAAGCACGGTGTAATGCGGTGCGCCGCCTGGCAGCACAGGCAGATGTGCTCACGCCCAATGTAAACGAACTGGCGCTGCTGTGCGGGGCGGAATATACCGAGGATCCGGCGGCGGTGCGGCAAATGGGCGCCCGCTTGGCAGAGGATCACCGGGTGGTGGCGGTCACCGGCTATCGGCAGGGAACGGAGATCCACACCCTGGTGTTTGCAGACGGGGACTGTACAGACTTGGCAGCGCCCTTGCGCCCCGGTTCCTTTAGCGGCACCGGCGATCTGTTTGTTTCTGTATTCACCGGCGGCTTGCTTCGTGGCCGGACGCCGGCACAGGCAGCCAAACAGGCGGTGGATTTTCTCAGCCACGCCATCGCCGTTACCCACGGTACAGACCCCCGGGCCGGCGTAGATTTTGAAAAGATTATGGAGGATCTGTTATGAACAAGACGGTAAAAAAAATTTCATTCACGGCGCTGTTCGCCGCCATGGTGTTCGGCCTGACCATGCTGCACATTCCCATCGGTGCCGGCGGCTATATTCATGTGGGCGACGCCATGATTTATCTCAGCGGGCTGCTGCTGGGGCCTTGGGCGTTCCTGGCTGCTTCCATCGGCGCTGCGTTTTCTGATCTTGCCAGTGGGTTTGCCACCTATGCCATTCCCTCTGCCATCATCAAATTCCTTATTGCAATTCCCTTTGTTGCATTATATAATAAGAGCAATAAATTGCTGACGGTGTGGACGGCGCTGTGCACCATTTTGTCCGGTGCCATTACTGTTGGCGGCTACTATGTGGCGGATCTGGTGCTGTACCGGGAGGGCGCCATCGCGGATATACCGGCCAATGCCATTCAGGCGGTAGGCAGCGCAGTGGTGTTTATTGTACTGGCGCTGGCGCTGGACAAGGCCGGAATTTATAAAAGATTGAAGGGTTATCTCAATGGCTGATATTGTTTATCGCTATTACGACGGTGTGTATCTGAATATTACAAATCAGTGCCCCTGTAACTGCGCGTTTTGCATTCGCTCTAAGGGCGACGCTGTGGGCGATGCGAAGGAAATGTGGTTTGACACGGAGCCTACCTGGGAGGAAATCAAGGCGGCGATTGACGCTTATGATTTTGCCCACACGGACGAGGCGGTGTTTTGTGGCTACGGCGAGCCTACCAATGCGCTGGACCACCTGCTGCAAGCGGCGGATTATCTGCGCACAGTGAACCCAAAGATTCACCTGCGGCTGAATACCAACGGCCTGTCGGACTTAATTAACGGCAAGCCCACCGCAGAGCTGCTGTGCCGTCATTTTGACAGCATTTCCGTGTCTCTCAACGAGCCTACGGCAGAGAAGTATGATAAGATTACCCGCAACTGTTACGGCGGCAAGGCGTTTGACGCCATGCTGCAGTTCACGCGGGAATGTGTGGCGCACTGCCCGGATGTGCGTATGACGGTGGTGGATGTGATTTCGCCGGAGGATATTGAGAAGTCGCGCCAAGTGTGCGAAAGCACCGGCGCCAAATTCCGTGTGCGCAGCTTTGCTGCCGGAAGATAAAAAGGAATAACCATTCGGTTTAGCTAAAGTGCTGTAACGACGATTTTAACGAAAGCAGAAGTCATCGTTACGGCATTTTTAATTTTTGGCAAATTTTGGTGTCACAATACAGGCAAAAAACGACTCTAAACAGGTGAACGCCCGAAAGCGGGGCGGTTGTAACGCAAAAAAAGACAAAAGCCTGATAAGGAGTGCGTGCGTATGAAAAAGACCATCGGAACAATTTTAGCGGTACTTTGTCTGGTAGCAGCATTGCTGCTGGGCAGCGCCACGGCGTTTGCGCAGACGGCCGGGCAATGGACACCCAGAGAACATCCCCAGGACACCATCGGCTGTGTAAACGGTGCGCAAAGCGATGAGATTATTGCCCAAGCAGATCGGGACCTGGGCGGCTGCAAATTCACCTACCGCGGCAAGGGGAAACTGACCGGATGGGAAGTGCCGTTGCTGGAGGAGGGCAAGGATTATAAAATTCTGTCGCAAAGCGGCCGCAGCATTACCATTGCGGCGTTAGACGAAGATGGCTGTCTGCCCTATATCAATGCCAAGGTGCAGCAGCCGTCTGCTGTGGCCTCTACGGCTGCGGTAACCACTTCCGGCGTGGCTGCTGTACCGCCTGCAACGAAAAGAGAAACGGAAGCGCAGACACAGATGCGCACGGAGAAACAGACGGAAAAAGCACCGCAAATGGAAGCAGGCAGCACAAAAGCAGCCACGGAAGCGGTGGACGGCGAGAAAGAAAGCACCGCCAAGGGAAGCCGGCCGGTATTGCCTTTGGCTGCACTGGGCGCTTGTGCTTTGGCTGCGGTTGCCCTTGTACTTTGGCAAAGAAAGCGGCGCCGATAAGAGAATAAGAAAAAGAGAAAAGGGGGATCAGTCTATGACACAAGCAGAACGGGTGCGGCAGGCACAGGCCGGAGATGTAGACGCCTTTTGCGCCTTATATACCGCATATCAGCAAAAGCTGTTTCATTATGCCTATTACAAGCTGGGCAATGTGCAGGACGCTGAGGATGTGGTGCAGGATTGTATGCTTACGGCCTTTGAACAGCTGGGTATGCTGAAAAAGCCGGAGGCGTTCGGGTCGTGGCTATTTTCCATTTTATATCACGGTTGCGCCGGTGCGATTAAAGAGCAGATCACACGCCGCAACCAATCGGATATTGCGCAGCATGCCAACAGCCTTGCCTGTGACCAAACCGCAGCGTTTGCGAGGGTCGAGCTGCAACAGGCGTTGGCTCTGCTTAGCGACACAGACCAAAATATTATTTTGCTGTCAGTGGTTGTTGGGCTGAAAAGCAAGGAAGTGGCAAGGATTACCGGATTAACTGCTGTAAATGTTCGACAAAGACGAAGCAGAAGCCTGGCAAAAATGAAGCGCTATTTGTCATAAAGGGAGTGCGTGCTATGAAACAAAAGGATTTTGACTTTATTCAGCATAAATTTGAGCAAGCGCAGCCGCCGCTTCCGGACGGCTTGCGTGCAGAATGCCTAAAGCAGCGCATTTTGAAAAAAGAGTCCCATAAGGTGATTGCAATGCCTAAGCGAACTTCACGGTACAAAGCATGGGCGGTAACGGCGGCTTGTTTGGTAATGGTGTGTGTGGCTGCTGTGGGCGCAGGTGCAAGCTGGTACGGCGTGCCGGTGGACGGATTTCAAAGCGCGGCCCAGTTAACGGCTGTGACCGCTGCGATGACCCCTGTGGATACAGGAGAGGCCGGTTGCGCAGAGGCCACAACGGTTCTGACTAAACAGCAACCGGGGGTACAGCAGATGGCATCGGTTCAAACGGAAAACGGATATATGTATTACGCATACAGCGCAAGCATGGCAGAAAAAGGGCGTAATTGCGTTTATGTGTTTGATGCGGCGTCTAACCGACAGCAACCGCTGACGGTGATTGAAAATGTTGCCCCGGCGCAGGCAACGCTGCAAGGCGTGATAACCCACGGGGAGCGTTTAGCGGTTTTGGCCCGGGACGAGAATTGCACCTATTTGCGTATTTATTCGATTGCAGAGCCAACAAAGCCGGTGCTGCTGTCTGCCATAGAGCAAAGCGGCGCTTGTGTGCAAGCCGGATTGGTGGGCGAAAACGTGTATGTGCTTTCTCATTTTGTTTTTGACCCAAAAGCGGAACAGTCGGTGCCTGCCTTGACGGTTAACGGCGAGATACACCGGGCGCTGCCGGAGCATATCGTGCGCCTTGCCGGTGCAAATCAGGCACAGTACACGGTTTTAGGCACAGTGGATGTACAAACCGGTAAAGCGGCGGAGGATGTGGCGGCTGTGTTGGGCGGCGGCACAAAGGTGCAGCTGACAAAAAAAGCGGCTTATGTGGGCGCTTCTGCGGACGCAGACCGTACGGCGTACGGTGTAAAATGGAATTTGAAAAGCCAAAAATGTGCAAAAATCACGCGGCGAGAAGCCAAAACACTTTTTCAATTGCCCCATGAATTTGCGGCGGATTCTACCGAGCGTACCCTGTATGAGATGGGAGATGGTTGGCTAAGTATAGAGGAAAACTTGGAAACCGCTGCCCAAAGCCTTGCTCTGTATGATCGGGATTTTCAACTGCTGGATCGGTTGCAGCTGGAAGATGTGACCGTGTCGCACCGAGCCGCCATAGAGCAGGGGCAAAGGGTGTTTGCCCTGCCGTCTTATACGGCGGATGCGCAGCGACGGTACTATGGTGCTACGGTGTTTGAAATTCGGCAAAACAAAATTGTGCTGCTGAAAACGGTGCAAAATCCGCACCCGGAGGCAATGTATCCGGGGGATTGTGTGCTGACGGATTCATACGTGTATTGCTTTGATTTTTGTGAAAGCGGGGACGGTGTGTGCGCCAATCGGTTTGCACACGCATACCGATAAGTAAAAAGAGAGACTGCGGAAAAATTCGCAGTCTCTCTTTTTATCTGTGTGCCCTTGCACATTGGCGGCAAAGGGGCATAGAATGGTCTATCCGTGTGCTTGAACAGCAGGCACATAAAGTTGAATGCAAAAGGAGAGACTTTGATGACCCCTGTTTTACAGACTGCCGTAGGGCTGGCCATTCCGTTTGTGGGTACGCCGCCGGTTGCATGGTCCGGTATATACGACCTGCCGGTGTGTGGATATGCACGCCTGGTTCGCTGCGCACATAGTATAGTCTGACGGCTCCCGGCGACAGCTTCCTATTTTCACCTTCGAAAAAAGGGGATTGCGTCCGGGACAAAAATTTGATAAACTATAAGAGGTTAGTTGCAACTAACTTAGAACGCAGAAAAAAGGAGAACACGCAATGACCCCTGTTTTACAGACTGCCGTAGGGCTGGCCATTCCGTTTGTAGGCACGGCGCTGGGCGCAGCCGCAGTGTTTCTTTTCAAATCCAATATTCCGCCCCGGGTGCAAAAGATTTTGTTGGGCTTTGCTTCCGGCGTGATGCTGGCAGCCTCCGTTTGGTCGTTGCTGTTGCCTGCTTTGGAGCTGTCCGGCAGCTGGCTGCCGGTTGTGGTCGGCTTTCTCGTGGGGATCGGGTTCCTTTTGGGACTGGATCAGCTTACGGCTCGGCTGCATTTAGAGCCAAAGCCGGGCACGGCAGGCGCCAATTCTTTTTTGTTAGTGTTGGCGGTGACTTTGCACAATGTGCCGGAGGGTATGGCGGTGGGCGTGGCGTTTGCCGGTATGCTGGCAGGTGACGGGGCCATTACGCCGGCGGACGCCTTTGCCCTTGCTGTCGGAATCGCATTGCAAAATATTCCGGAGGGCACCATTGTGGCGGCGCCGCTGCGCAGCGACGGTTGCTCTCGCAGCCGTTCCTTTGTGTATGGGGTGCTGTCCGGTGCCGTAGAGCCGGTGGGCGCGGTGCTGACCATATTGCTCACCGCCCTGCTGCGTCCGGTGCTGCCCTTTTTGTTGGCTTTTGCCGCCGGGGCGATGGTGTATGTGGTGCTGGAGGAGTTGAACCCCCAGGCCCAAACCGGCCCCCACGGTCATACCGGCACCATGGGCGCTGCTGCCGGCTTTGCCTTGATGATGGCCATGGATGTGGCGCTGGGCTGAGTCGTCCTGGGGATAAAAAAAGGCCGTCCGCTGCTTTTTGCAGCGGGCGGTTTTGCTTTTTTTACGGTTTAGAACTGGTTCTGACCCAGCTTTTCGGCAATTTTTTGCCCGGTGGGAGTGGTGGCCAGTCCGGCCTGTGAGGTCTCGCGCAGGCAGGCGGGCAGCTGGCAGCCGATCTCGTACATGGCGTCAATTATCTCGTCCGGGGGGATCACGCTTTGGATCCCCGCCAGCGCCATTTGGGCGGCCACCACCGCATTGGCGGCGCCGGCGGCGTTGCGCTTAATGCAGGGGGTCTCTACCAGCCCGGCTACCGGGTCGCACACCAGTCCCAGCATATTTTTCAGCGCCATAGCGGCGCCCTGGGCAATGGCGTCGTTGTCGCCCCCTGCCAAATATACCAGACCGCCGGCGGCCATGGCGGCTGCGGAGCCGATCTCTGCTTGGCAGCCCCCTTGGGCACCGCTGATGGAGGCGTTCTCGGCGATTACACTACCAATCCCGGCACTGACCAGCAGAGCACGCAGCAGTTCTGGGCGGGGCAGACCCTGTTGTTTCTGATAGGTGATGAGCACTGCCGGAATTACCCCGCAGCTGCCGGCAGTGGGGGCGGCTACAATGCGCTTCATACAGGCGTTGCTCTCTGCCACCTGCACCGCTGCGGCGATCACAGAGGACAGGTAGTCTCCCAACAGGGTATCGCCTTTTTGGTTATATTCTGCCAGCCGGGCGCCGTTTTGGCCGCCCATTTTGCCGGTGGTCACCGCTGTCGGGTCGTACTGGGTGATGGAGTCCTCCATGGCCTTTGCCATTTGGTCCATTTGGTCCAGCACAGCAGTCTCCGGTAATTGGGTTTCCTTGGCCTGGGTGGTGAGTACTACCTGCCAAAAGGGGCACGCCCGGTCCCGGCAGCGGCGCAGGATCTCGTCTATTGAATGGTACGGCATGGCGTTTCCTCCAAACTCAGATAACTGACTTTTTTAATACCCTCCAGGGCGCGAATGGCGGCAATGGTGGCGGAGGGTATCTCTTGGTCGCATTCGGCAATAAAGGCGGCCCGCTTGCCCCGCCCGGAGCGGTACAGCCGCATTTCCGCAATATTCACCTTTGCCTGTGCCAGTAAGGCGCTGATCTTGGCTACCATACCGGGCACATCGGTGTTGCTGACAATCAGGGTGGGGTAGTCGCCGCTTACGTTGGCCTCCAGCCCGTCGATCTCTGCAATATTGATGATGGAGCCGCCCAGGGACTGGCCGATCAGATCCAGCACCTTGCCGCTTTCGCCCACCAGGTGCAGCTGCACGGAGTTGGGGTGGGCGTTCTTCAGCTTGGCCTGCTCCAGCCGAAAGCGCATGCCCCGAGCCTTGGCAACGGCAAAAGCCCGAGGAATTCGGGCGTCGTCCGGGTGCATACCGCACAGCCCGGCGATCAGTGCCAGGGGCGTGCCGTGGCCGCTGCCGGTGAGCCAAAAGGAGCCGTACAGCCCCAGGGTGGCGTCCTTAACCGGCTCCCCCAGCAGTTGGCGGGAGATGTAGCCGATCCGCACCGCACCGGCGGTGTGAGAGCTGGACGGCCCCACCATCACCGGGCCTAAAATCTCAAAAATATTCATACACTTCTCCTCCCTTGCGGAGTGGATAAAAAAACAGGCAACGGAGCCTTGTGCACCGTTGCCCTTTCTTATTATAGCCGTCTTTGCCCCAACAGGCAAGCGCTTTTTTTATTCCTCCGTGTGCTTACGCTTGGCGGCGGTCAGCGCCAGCAGCGCAGCACCGCACAGCACCGCGCCGGCAGCAGCGCCGGTGTGGCCGGTGGAGGGGGATTTGGCTGTGCTCTTTTTGGCGGCCTTGGCGGATTTTGTAGTGGTCTCTGTCTGTTTGGTGGTCGTCTCTTTTGCCGTGGTGGGCTTTGTGGGGCCCACCGGGTCGGTGGGCGCTGCGGGGTCCGTAGGTTGTACCGGGTCGGTGGGACCTTCCGGGTTCGTTGGCGGCTGGGGATCAGTGGGGCCTTCCGGATCAGTGGGCGGCTCCGGCTCACCGGTCCCGGGCACGGTGAGGGTCACCGTTTGCAGGCTTTGGTTGTCGCCCAAGGGGCCGGGATCAAAGAGAAAACCGGCTTCTTCCAGTTGGGCGGCGGTGTAAAAGGCCTTGACCGTTAGGGTAACGGTGGTATCTGCCTTGGCGGGCGTCACGGCGCCGGTGGTGGGGTCGATCACCTCCGGGTGGTCACTGGTCCAGCCGGTGACAATGCCGTAGTAGCTGAAGTCGTCGTCGCCGGTGGGCAGGTTTACCGGTTCGGTCACCCGGTCGGCTGCGGTGTTGTCGCCCAGCAGGGTTTGCAGATCGGCAGCCTTTTTGGCAGCCGCGTCCAGGCGCTCCTGGCGGCTGTATGTATGCATGGGCACCAGCACGGTCACTTCGCTTTCCTTGGTGCTTTGCAGGCAGGTGAGGGTCACGGAGACGGTCAGCTCTGCGCCGGTCTCGTCAAAGTTCAGCATATCGTCGGTAACGGCGTCGTAGTGGATCTTGCCGTTCTTGTCGATCACGGTGTAGTCCTCGTCCCACTGGTCGTTCTCTACCTTGTCCACCGTTACGGTGATCGGGTAGTCGGACTTCACTTTTTTGGCCAGGTATGCTTCAATGGCGCTCTGTACATTTACATCCTGATCGTCGGAGTCAATGTCTGCATAATGACCAAAGTCCGGGTCGCTGTGCACGCCGCTGTACTCGATCATCGCCAGTCCGTCGCCGGAGACGTTGAACAGGGCGTTGTCCGCCTGGGTCAGCAGCTTGTCTGCCGGGCTTTCCAGCTTAACGGTGATCACATAGTTGTTGTTTTTCAGCGCGGTGTCTGTGGCGTTAAAGGTCTTGTTGACGGTGGCGTAGCCCTCGGCGCTGACGATGTAGCGGTACTGACCGAAGATGATGGTATAGTACCCCTGTTCGTCCGGCAGGATCGGGTCGCCATAGGCGCCGGAAGCACCGTTTTTGTACAGCGCCACCGTGGCGTTTTGCGGGGTGGTGTTGAACCGCACCTTGTATTGGGTGTAGGTCAGCTGTACCGGGATCCGACGGCTCTCGCCGGCAGCAACGGTAAAGCTGCCGCTGGCGGTCTGGCTGCCGCTTTGGTAGGTGGCGGTGTAGGTGTAGTCACCGGCGGGCAGCAGGTAGTCGTAGGTGTCGTAGCCGTACTCGTCCTCCTGGCAGGGCATGGTCTTGCCGTCCTTGTCCTGCACCTTTAGGGTGGCGTAGTCGGTGGCCTTGCCGGTGGCCAGGGTCACGGTAAAGGACACCTGGGTCTGGTCGTCCTGGGCTGCCGGGGTGTAGATGGCGCTGCCCAGGCAAAGCAGCAGGGCCAGCAGGCAGCAAAGGCTGCGGGTAATGTGTTTTTTCATCTTTCTCCTCCTTTTGCGGCACAAAAAAGCCGTGCCGATCTGGCGGCACGGATAGTATGGGTACGCAAAAAGAGCCTTAGAATGATCCCGTTCTAAAGCAAAACTGCACTTCCAACCTAAAGTACCGCAAACAACAGCTCGTGCGCGGCAGGTCTCCTGACTTATGCTTCATTCGCAAAAGCGGCCTTCTCACTCCCGGGGGAGCAATGGCTGCCGTTACCCAAACGGCGGTGCTTTCTTGTCGGCAAATACAGTAGAGGTTCGGGCTGCTCCGGATTCGCACCGGATTCCCTTTTCAGCCTTTGGCGGGGCGCGCAAAGGCACCAAACGCACGCTAAATTGTCTTTATGAGTATAGCATTTAGCGTGCGGCGTGTCAATATAAGTTCACCGGCGTTTTTCGATAGGTGGCAGTCCGGAGATTGGTAAAGCAGGCGGGGGTTGACAAGGCAGACGGACTTTGTTTATACTGAACCTGTGATTCAGTAATGAAAAGAGGAAGTCGGATGGATAAGCAGTCAAAAGCACCGGGCGTGTACCGGGGGATCTTATGCGTATTGGTTTTGGCGCTGGCACCGGTATTTTATGCAATTTGGCAGCCCTACAATACCTGCCTGTTACAGCTGCCGGCAGTGGGTGGGGTGTGGCAGCTGCTGACCCGCCTGCTTTACTATGTGCTGTTCTCTCTGCTGCTGGCGGGCATTTGCCGCAGCAGCTTGGGGCCGAAAACGGTGGCGCCCTTTGGGGCCAAGCCCTGGCTGCGCACCGTAGGCGGCGTGCTGGCGGCCAGGTTGGTTCTCGATTTGGTGATTTATGGCGGGTCTTTTCTGTTGCCGGTTGACTTGGTGCGGCAGATTGGACAGTTGGCCTTTTTACTGTTTGCCTTTTGGTGGGCGGCCCGGTGCGCCGGGCTGACCGCTGCCGTGGGTAAGGGCGGCCGGGTGTGGGTGGCTCTTATGGGAGTCCTTACCGGCGGTGTGTGGCTGGCGCTGCTGATTTACGGCAGAGGCGTGACCGCGGCGTATGGAAAACAGGCGGTTTGGCTGGTGCAGGATATGGTTACCGGTGTGCTGCTTTACGGTGTGCTTTGCGCCCGCTTTTCTCTACGGCGGGGCAACTGGACTGCCGGCTTTCGGGGCCTTTGCATATTTGTCTTGCGCTTTGAGGCGGTGTTACTCGTTGCCGTTTTTCTGTGCGTTGCCAAGGTGATGGTTCTGCCCCAGGGCGCGGTGCAGTCTGTGAATATGGTAGACAGTAGCGTGACCCGGGTGGAGCGTATGGCCGGGTATGGGGATTTGTTGACCTTATTTCGTGAGTCAAACGGGGTAGAGGACCTGTTTTGACTATATAAATTTTCCAGTGTTCCGAAAAATGTATGTTTTGTGCTGGTGGGTTTTCCCCGCCGGGATTTGGGTATATAATCCATAGATAGAATAGAGCGCCGGTGGGGTGCGAGGGGGGGAGAAGCAGATGGATAAGCAAGCCTATTTGGCGCAGATCGACCGAGTGATCGACGCCGGCGACGGCTGGGGACCTCACGGCCAAAAGATCGGCCGGTTTAATGATGACGCAGCGGCAGACGGACTTTTGTGTAGACTATGTAAAGGTGTACAAAACGAGAACGACCTGTCCGCCGTGCAGCCGGACAGTGACTTTACCGGCAGCTTTGATTTGGATGAAAAGCGATATGCAAAAAGCGCCTTGCAGCAGCAGGGCGCTTTTTATTGCGTATAGGGATGTGCTTGTGATATAATGAGGACGAGAGGCGCTTCAATCGGTTTTGCAGAAGCAAAGAACGCGCATTCTCTCTGGAAGGGGAAACACAAAAAATGAAAGCTATACTGAAAAAATGCCTGTGCCTGCTGCTGACGGCAGGGCTGCTGACCTCGCTGGCTGCCTGTGCCGGACAAACGGACACAGCGGTGGTAAAAGACCTGTTTGGCGACCTGCAAAAGGTTAGTTACAGCAGCACCTACACATCGCTGAAGGACAATAAGACCAACAAGACAGACAGCTGGCGGCAGGGTATGGTCTCCGGCAACGGACTGCAAGGGTTCGTCACCAGCGGCGACCCGTACAGCGATACTTTTATTTTCCAAAATATGCACTTCCTGCTGCCGAACAAAAACGCCCGCACCTGCCCGGATACGGCAAATGAGCTGGAGACGGTGCGCCAGCAGATCATTAAAGGGCAGGATATTACAGACAACGCCAGTTATGACGATGTGTACCGGTATCACCCGGGCGGCCAATTACGGTTGGCGCAGACCAAGGCGCATGCCAGGGATTATGTGCGCTATACTGATTACGCCACCGGCCAAGTGGGCGTGCGCTATACGGACAAAAACGGCACCTGGCTGCGCCGCTCCATCACCTCCATGGCGGACGGCGTGGTGATCACCCGGCTGGACCCGTCCACGACGGGTACGGCGCTGAACCTGACGCTCAGCTATGACGATCTGTCCACCCTGGCCAACTTTGGCAAAAGTGAAGAGGTGGACCTGCAATATAAAAAGGTCACGGCCCAGGACGGCAGCGCCCTGGGGCTGATCGCCCATTACCCGGATTATGAGAACAGCGAGCGCAAGACCGGCGGCTATGCCACTTTGACCTATGTGCTGCCGGTGGGCGGCACCCGAGAGCGGGTGACGCTGGACAAGCAGACCAAAGAGAGCCAGTTTATTGGCGACAATACCGGGGTGCGCATTACCGGCGCTGCCGGACTGGTGCTGCTGACCGTTAGCGACTACACCCTGGAGATGGGCAAGCTATCGGACTTTGCCAGGCAGGCGGAGTATCCGCTGCTGGCAGATCTGCGCGCGCAGTTGGAGAAGGTGGCCGCCCGGTACAGCACCGACGGTGCCTTTGATTATGACGCCGCGCTGGCGGCGCATTTAAAGGCGTACCAGCCCCAATTTGACGCGGTGACTTTGACCCTGAGTGATGAGAATATCCAGCCTAACGAGGCGCTGCTGAAAGCGCAAAAGGGCAAGAAAGAGATCAACGCGGCGCTGGCCCAGCGTACTTACTATGCCGGGCGGTACGCAGCCCTGTGTTGCGCCGGGTATTCTACCGGGCGGCTTTACGGCATGTGGACCGGGGAGTGGAACACCGGCTGGGGCAGCAAGTACACCATGGACGCCAATGTGAACCTGCAAACGGCGGCGCTGAATAGCTCCAATATGAGCCGCGGCCCCCAAGGCTATGTGTACTTCCTGCTGCGCCAGATGCCGGATTGGGAGGAAAATGCCCGGGCCACCCACGGCTTTACAGACGCTATTCAGGCACCGGTGAATACGGACGGGGACAAGGCGGTGCTGACGGAGACCTGCTATCCCTACCCCTTCCGGTACTGGAACGCCGGGGCGTCCTGGATGCTGCGCCCGCTGTATGAGACTCTGCAAAGTTACGGCAATATTCAGATCCCCCTCAGTGACGAATTCAACTTGCAGGCGCTGCGCTCCGTTCTGTCTGCCACGGAAAAGGATTTGACCGATGCCCAGGTGGCAGCCATAGAGAGGCGGGGCTATCTGCGGCTGGAGGAGGATATTCTCTACCCGCTGCTGACCAAGTCCGCCAACTACTGGGCGCAGCTGCTGACCCCGGAATATTACACTTCTGCGGACGGCTCCATTCATTATGAAAAGGGAAAGACGGCGCTGGGCAAGGGCGAAAGTTACTGCATTGTGCCCAGCTATTCGCCGGAAAATAATCCAGATAATTATGCCAGCCCGTCAGACGCCAACTGCGCCATTGATATTGCTGCTTGCCGGGATAATATGGAAATGCTGCTTTTCGTGATGAACGATGTGGCTCCCGGTGCGGACCAAAGTCGGTGGAAGCAGTTGAAAACGAACCTGCCGCCTTATCTGTATGACGATACCGGAGCGCTGAAGGAATGGGCTACGACTGCTTTTGAGGAGAATAACGAGCACCGGCACCTGAGCCACCTGTACTGTGCCTGGCCGCTGATGGAGACCCGGGGCAATGCCCGGCTGACCGCTGCCTGCAAGCAGGCGGTAGAGAACCGGAAAAGCGAGAATGAGGCATCCCACGCCCTGGTGCACCGCAGCCTGATCGCTGCCCGGCTGCAAGACCGCGCCGCCTTGACGGACGCACTGGTGAATTTGATGAACCATAAAATCCGGTACAACTCCCTGATGACCAACCATGACTATGACCGGGGCAGCTGCTACTGTACGGACTTTGCCATCGGCTATTTGGGCATTGTGCACGAGGCGCTGGTGTACTCCAATGCCGATGAGATCGAACTGCTGCCGGCGCTGCCGGAGAGCGGATTTGACAGGGGCACCCTCACCGGACTAAAGACCCGCAACCGGGCCACCGTTACCCGGCTGCAATGGGATCTGGCGGCCGGTACGGTGCAGGCGGTGCTCACCGCCGATGTGGACCGCACGCTGACCGTGCGCTGCGGCCAAACGGTACGCACCCTGCACTGCAAGGCCGGTGAGCCGGTGGAGGTGCAGTTCACTCTGGCGGATTGACACCGGGCGGTTGTTACTGCCAACACGACTCTGTAAATAGACAAAAACAAAAAGAGCACGCAGTTCGCACTGCGTGCTCTTTTTGTGTGTATCAAGTGTTTTGGCTGTCCGTCGCTGCCCGGCGGGCTTTCAACTCCTGCTCCACCTGCGCCCGTTGGGCGGGGGTGTAGCGGATAAACAGCAGCGGGACAATATACAGCAGACTGGCAATGGCCGGGGTCAGAATCACCAGCGGCCAGATCCAGCGGTCAAAGGCGGCACTTTGGGTGCCCAGGTAGGTGGACGCCCCCTCAATGGGCTTGTAGTGCAGCAGGTGCAGCGCCAGGGTCGCCAGGCCGGCGGTAATACCGCTGGAGATTTTTGTAAACGAGGTTTGCATGGAGAAGGTGATGCCCTCGGTGCGCTTGCCGGTCTTCCACTCCATATAGTCGATGCTGTCGCAGAAGATGGCGGTTTGGGCAATGGCGGCGGCACCCAGGGGAATACCGCCCAGGCCGATCACCGCCATGGCAAACCACAAATTCTTGCCTTCAAAGCCAATAAAGTACGCGGCAATGCGCGCTAAAATATTGCAGGCCTGCATCACGATCAGAGCATTCACATAGCCGTGGCACCATTTTTTGATCTTATCTGCCGCCAGCATACCTAAAAAGCCCGGCAGCCCGGTCATAATGTAGTAGATGGTGGACAGCCCCAGCGCGCCGATCAGGCTGTTCTCGCCCAAAAAGTCCGCGGCAATCTCGTACTTGAAGAAGTAGGTCACCAAATTGGCGCCAAAGCCCAGAGCACCCAGTAGGTTGGCAAGGGTCACAAGCAGCAGCATTTTGTTCTTAAACAGCAAGGAAAAGCTCTCCCACAGGCTTTGCTGCTGCACCTCCTGCACCACATGGATCCGCTCCTGTGCCGCATAGCAGCGGTAGCTGAGCATGGAGCCGCCTAGCCCGAAAATCAGGGCAAACACCAGCGCCATCAGCGCCATACTTGCCCCGGTGGCGTTGGCGATCATCTCCAGCGCCATGGGAATGACGGTGCTGAATGCGCTATATACGCAGGAGCCGATGGTGCGCGCCCATTGGACGAACCGGTCCCGCTCATTGGAATTGGGCGATACGGCGGCGGTAATGCCCCAGATGGACACATCCTGCACCGTGTAGGCCAGATCCCAACAAATATACATAATCACAAAGTAGCTGACCCGCAGCCACAACAGCTCTTCTTTGGTAGAGAACACCACAAACAGCAGCACGGTAAAGATCCCTACCGGCAGCGGTGTGTAGCGCAAAAACGGCCGCAGCTTTTCGCCGTTTTTGAAGGTGTGTTTATCAATAAAGGAGCCGACAATGGGGTCGTTGACCCCGTCCCACACTTTCATTACGATCAGCAGCACGCTGACCACCAGTGCCGGGAACAGGGCAATATCTGTCATAAAATAAGTAAAGAATGACGCTCCAATTAGGGAATAGACCATATTTTGGCCGCTGAGGCCCACCAAAAAGCCGGTTTGTTCCCGGCGGCCGATATACTTCTTTTCTTCCATATTGCTTCCCCCTATATGTTCCGGTTGCGTTTTCGATTTTTGGCAACACGATCCTAAGATATAGAGTAGCCTATCCCGGGTAAAAAAGAAAGCCTTTTTTGCAACTTCCATTGCAGAAAAGGCTTTTTGTCTGTATTTATGCGACAATTTGGCGTGACTGCCGTTTAATCAGTGGCGGATCAGCCCCAGCACCAGGATTACGGCCACCAGTACCGGCAGCACATAGCACATATAGCCACGCATCCAGCGCTGCACTTTCAGTCCCTTGCCGGTGTTGGCCTCTTTGGTAAAGTCCTTCCAGCCCCAGCCGTAGCGGGAGGTGCAGAAGAAAATAAAGATGAGAGAGCCCAGCGGCAGCAGCAGATTGCTCACCACAAAGTCCTCCAGATCCAGCACGCCGGTGCCCGGGCCCAAAGGCTGGAACTTGGAGAGCACATTGAACCCTAATACGCAGGGCATACTCAGCAGGAGCATGAGAATGCCGTTGAACAGGCAGGCTTTTTTGCGGCTCCAGCCGGACAGATCCATGGTGCAGGACACAATGTTTTCAAACACGCCCAGCACGGTGGAAAAGGCGGCAAAGCTCATAAACACAAAGAACAGGCTGCCCCACACGCGCCCCAGGGGCATGTGGTTAAAGATATTAGGCAGGGTAATGAAGATCAGACTGGGACCGCTGTCCGGTTGCACACCGTAGGCAAAGCAGGCGGGGAAAATGATCAGTCCGGAGCACAGAGCCACCAGCGTGTCCAGCGCCGCCACCCGGGCAGACTCGCCCATCAGTGCGCGCTCCTTGCCGATATAGCTGCCAAAGATGGCCATAGCGCCGATGCCCAAACTCAGGGTAAAGAACGCCTGGTTCATGGCCCCGGCCACCACATTGCCGATGCCCACTTTCTTCATCCGCGCCAAATCCGGCACCAGGTAAAAGCGCAGCCCCTGGCTGCCCCCGGCGGTGCACACACTGTTGATCGCCAGCACCACCATAATGACCAGCAGTGCCACCATCATCCACTTGGTAATGCGCTCCAGCCCCTTTTGCAGACTAAAGGAGCACACCAAGAAGCCCAACACGACGATAATGCCCATAAACAGGGTCATGCGTAGCGGGTCGCCCAGCATTTGGCTGAATTGTGCCGCCACACCGTCGGTGTCGGCGCCTACGAATTGTCCGCCGGCGGTGCGGACAAAGTAGTCCAGCATCCACCCGGCCACGCTGGTGTAAAACATCATCAGAATATAGTTGCCGGCCATGGCAACATAGCCGTGCAGGTGCCACTTGCTGCCTTTCGGCTCCAACTGCTGGTACAGCCGGGCGGGGCTGCGCTGGCCGGCGCGACCCATGGCAAATTCCATGGTCATCACCGGTATGCCCAGGATCACTAAGAAAAACAGATAGATCAGTACAAAGGCACCGCCGCCGTATTGCCCCACCATGTATGGGAATTTCCACACATTGCCAATGCCGATGGCGCACCCGGCGCTCAGCAGAATAAAGCCCAGGCGGCTGCCCAGTTGTTCGCGTTGTTCCATAATTTTCATTTTCGGCAGATGTCTGCCGCCCTCTCGTTGATTTGCCGTACCATTTTACACGATTATGCGTCCGTTTGCAAGAGGGCTTCTTCTACAGCCCGGCGCACGGTGCCCGGTAGGCGGGTGCGCTTTAGCGCCCGGCGCAGTTCCTCTTTGGTTTTGGCGATTTTGAACAAACGGTAGCACTCGGTTTTGTGCGCATTGCTGCCCTGCCAGCGGCAAAAGATGTTCAGCACCCGATCCTTGAACGATGCCGCCTTGCGGTAGGTAGCCCCTTGCAGGTGCAGTTGTGTCCCCACAGTAGGGTCATAGTCGGTAAGAATTACGGTAGCTTCGCCTGCGGCATTTTGGGTCACTTCCGCTTCTGCGCAGGAGAGGACGGACGGCTCCAGATCCTTGAATACCAAGGTTAGCTGTCGCTTTTTCGGCAGCACGGTGCAGTCGCCGGCGGTGGGCGCCACAGTCACCGTCAGTGTACTGCCTTGCAGCTGCTGGGTGATTTGGGTCTCGGCCTTGTGGGTGTCAAAATCCGTTTGGCCGTTGTCCTCATATAAGGTAAAGTCGCCGTCCCCGGCATAGAGCCACAGGGTCAGCGCCGCCGGGTTGCCGCAGGCGTTGCCCGGGTCGTCGCTTAGCGGTAAGATTGCTCCGGCCTTGGCCAGCACCGGCATTTCCGTCAATTCTCGGTGAAGGGTCAGGCACAGGGGACCGGTGTAGACCGCCCCGGTGAACAGATCCGTCCACCGTCCCGGCGGGATCCAGGCGTCCACAGCGCCCATACCCAACTGCTTTTTTTGCGGAGAGGTGATGGGGTACACCAACAGCTGGCTGCCAAACAGGTAGCCGTTGCAATAGGCTTTGTCGTAGGCTTCCTCCGCCTCCGGGTAGGCATAGTACAGTGGCTCACACAGGGCCAGTCCCTCCCGATGGGTGCGAGCGTCCATTGTGTAGAGGTAGGGAATGAGCCGATGGCGCAGGCGCAGCCAGTCCTTGGCAGCGGCGCACACATCCGGCCGATAGCGCCAAGGCTCTTTGCCCATCAGGTCGTTGGAGGTGGAGTGCAGCCGCAGAATGGGGCTGAATACCCCCAGTTGCAGCCAGCGCAGGTACAGCTCTTCGTTGCGCTCGCCCAAGTGATGGCCGCCGATGTCGTGGCTCCACCAGGTGTAGCCCACATTGGCTGCCGTAGCTGTAAAGTAGGGCTGAAAGTGCAGCACCCGCCAGTTTTGGGCGGTGTCGCCGGAAAAGCCCAGGGGATAGCGGTGGGCGCCGGGGCCGCTGTAGCGGGACAGGATCAGCGGCAGCCTGCCGTTCTCTGCGTTGTCCAAATAATGGTAGTGGTTCAGTGCCACCAGCGGGTCCAGCCCGGGCACATCGCTTTTTTTGCCCTGTTGCCAGTCCAACCACCAAAAGTCCACGCCCTCTTTTTCATAGGGCTTGTGGAGCACATCAAAGTAGGCGTTCCAAAAGGTATCGTTGCCGCACCGGAACGGAATATCCTGCTTGGTTTTTGGATCCAGCCCCATCGCCTTAGCCATGGCCGGGTACGGATCCTCAAAGGCGCGCACCCCGTCCGCCGGGTGCAGGTTGACGGTGGTGTGCAGCCCCATTTGGTGCAGATCCTGCAAAAAGGCCTTGTAGTCCGGGAACAGTTCCGTATTCCAGGAATAGCCTGTCCAGCCGTCTTTGCCCTTATAGTGGGTGCCAAAGCGTTTGTTGGGGTCCGTCCAGTGCCAGTCCATATCCACGGTGGCTACCGTCAGCGGCACATTTTCCGCCGCAAAGCGCTTGATTAGCCCTAAGTATTCCTCCTGGGTGTAGGCGTGGTAGCGGCTCCACCACACGCCCAGGGCAAACCGGGGGATTAGGGGCACTGATCCGCTGATTTTATAAAAATCCTGTACCGCCGCCCGGTAGTCGTGGTCGTAGGCAAACACATACACATCTTTGCCCTTTCTCTTGCGGGGGCAGAAACGGCCGTCCGCATCCAGCAAAAAGCTGCGGCTGTCGTCTAAGAGGCTCACCCCGTCCCGGGACACCAGGCCGTCCTGCAAAGGTACCGGCCCAAAGGTAGCGTCCAGGGTGCGGCAGGTGCCGTGCAGGTTGCCGAAGTTCAGGCAGTCCGCCGTTTTGCCGTTTGAAAAAGTTACCGTCTGCGGCGTGCCGGTGCGGGCGTGGACGGTGAGGGTGATCTCCGGTGTGGTTAGGGTGATCGTTCCGCGGTGCAGTGTCGCCTTGCACGGTGGCACATCAAAGGCTCGGAACCACACGGCAGTGCTGGCACGGTCTTCAAATGCGCCGTCGGGGCAGTGCTCCACCCGGATCAGTCGCGGGGTCAGTACCGTCAGCCGGCAGTGACCGAAAATAAAAATCTGCTTCTCTTTGGCCGTACCCGCTGTGTGGGCACGCAGTGCTTCTTTTAACATAAAAAATCCCCCTGTCTTTCAAGCCTATTGTACCATATTCAGCGTCTAAAGCAATACCCGATTGTCCCCGGTTGACTTGCCGGGAAAAAACAGGTACAATGAGAGGGAGAAAAAGCCAAAACCGTACAAGGGGGAACAGTATGGGATTTTTGGAAGATACGCTGGGGGACAGCCCCATTGTGGCAGCTGTAAAGGACGAGCCGGGGTTGGAGCGGTGTCTGAACAGTCCGTGCCGGGTGGTATTTGTGCTGTTTGGAGATTTGAATTCCGTGCCGCGGATTGTGGCCGAGCTGAAGACGGCTGGCAAAACGGTATTTGTGCACGCAGACCTGATCGAAGGTCTGTCTGCTCGAGAGGCAGCAGTGGATTATCTGATTCACGCAGCCCGGCCGGATGGGATTATTTCTACCCGGCTGCCGCTGTTGCGCTTTGCCAAGGCCAAGGGACTGCGCACCATTTTGCGCTTTTTTCTGATTGATTCCATTGCGATGGAAAATATAGCCAAAATGAAGAACGAGCGCTGTGTGGATTTGATCGAAGTGCTGCCCGGGCTTATGCCAAAGGTGATTCATCGGGTGGCTGCCACCTGTGGCAAGCCCATTATCGCCGGGGGATTGGTGACGGAAAAGGCCGATGTGGTCAACGCCCTGGAGGCGGGCGCACTGGCAGTGTCCTCCACCAATCCGGGAGTTTGGCAGATGTAAGATAATGCACAGATGTTCATTATCTTTTTTGCGTATTGCCAGCGGCAGTTCTTTGTGTTATACTAAAATTACTTTAAGTGCATAACAGCCGAGAGATTTGAGCAACGGTAAAAGCACGGAGCAGAGCGCTCCGTCTTTTTTCGTTGCTTATTTTTTTGCCTGTTTTGCAAGAATAAGGGGGATATACAAATGTATGATGTAGCGATCATCGGCGGCGGTATTGCCGGGTGTGCCTGTGCTTATCGGCTGGCGCGCTGCCGGGTGCGGGTCATTCTGTTGGAGAAGGAGAACGACATCTGTATGGGTGCCACCCGCGCCAACAGTGCCATTATGCACGCTGGGTACGATCCGCACCCGGGCACGCTGATGGCCAAGCTGAATGTAAAAGGCAATGCCATGAGCCGGGAGATTTGCAAAAAGCTCCATGTGTCTTGGAAAGACACCGGCTCCCTGGTGGTAGCCTTAAACGATGAAGACATGGATACCTTGCAGGACCTGCTGGAGCGGGGGCGCGAGAACGGTGTGCCGGGGCTGGAGCTTTGGGACGCTGCGCAGGTGCGAGCCAAGGAGCCCAATGTAACGGAGACGGCCAAGGGTGCTTTGTGGGCGCCTACGGCAGCCATTGTTAATCCTTGGGAGTTTGGTTTGGCTATGGCCGAGGTGGCGGTGCAAAACGGTTGTGAACTGCGCCGTCGGTTCCCGGTGGAGAAGATTGAAAAGACAGCGGAGGGCTATGCCCTGTCCGACGGCAAAGACACGGTGGAGGCACGGTATGTGATCAACGCTGCCGGCGTGTACGCCGATCGGGTGAACAACCTGGTGGCGGCGCCGTCCTTTACCGTAGAGCCTACGGTAGGCGAGTATTACCTGCTGGATAAGTGCGAGGGCAACCGGGTGTCTACGGTGATTTTTCAGTGCCCGGGCAAAGAGGGCAAGGGCGTGCTGGTGGCGCCTACGGTGCACGGCAATTTGATCGTAGGGCCAAATGCGGTGGTGCGCCGGGATCCGGACGATACATCTGACACCGCAGCGGGCCTGGCTGAGGTGCGCCAAAAGGCGGTGCGCACGGTGCCCGGCGTGGATTTTCGCCAGAATATCCGCAACTTTGCCGGTATGCGGGCCAATTCTACCGTGGATGATTTTATTATTGATTTTGCGGCGGCGCATTTCCTGAATGTGGCGGGCATTCGCTCTCCCGGGCTGACTTCTGCGCCGGCCATTGCCGATTATGCGGCGGCGCTGCTGGCCGCAGACGGACTGGATCTGACGGAGAAAGACAGCTACATAGACAGCCGGGAGAAAGTGCATTTCAACCGGTTGAGCGCTGCGGAACGCAAGGCGCTGATTGAGAAAAACCCTGCTTACGGGCGGGTGATCTGCCGATGTGAGACGGTGACGGAGGGCGAGATTTTAGACGCCATTCATTCGCCTATTCCGCCGGTATCCGTAGACGGCATTAAGCGCCGTGCCGGCGCCGGTATGGGGCGCTGCCAGGGCGGCTTTTGCGGGCCGCGGGTGGTAGACCTGCTGGCGCGGGAGCTGGGTGTGTCGCCGTTGACGATTTTGCAGGATCGGGACGGCAGCGAAATTCTTACTGCCTATACAAAAGGGGAGGTGCGTGCGTAATGTATGATCTGATCGTAATTGGCGGCGGACCTGCCGGTTTGGCAGCTGCCTATGCAGCCTGGAACAAAGGGCTGAAACACATTGCCATCTTAGAGCGGGACAAAGAGCTGGGCGGTATTCTCAACCAGTGTATCCATAACGGCTTTGGCCTGCATTACTTCAAAGAGCAGCTTACCGGTCCGGAGTACGCCTCTCGCTTTGCCGCCATGGTGGCGGACACCGGCGTGGAGGTATTCCTGGACACCATGGTGCTCCAGGTGACCCCGGAGAAGCAGGTGCACGCGGTAAGCAAGAAAGAGGGCTACCGGGTGCTGGAGGCCAAGAGCATTGTGTTGGCCATGGGGTGCAGAGAGCGCACCCGCGGCGCCATTTCCATTCCCGGCACGCGCCCGGCCGGTGTGCTCACTGCCGGTGCTGCCCAGCGGTATGTGAATATGGAGGGCTACATGGTGGGCAAGCGTGTGGTCATTCTCGGCTCCGGTGACATTGGGCTGATTATGGCTCGGCGTATGACCCTGGAGGGCGCCAAGGTGCTGGCCTGCGTAGAGGTAATGCCTTATTCCGGCGGATTGCAGCGCAACATTGTGCAGTGCCTGGAGGATTTTGATATTCCGCTGTATCTGTCCCACACCATTACGGACATTCGGGGCAAAGCCCGGGTGGAGCAGGTGGTCGTGTCCCAGGTGGACGACCGGCGCCGTCCCATTCCCGGTACGGAGATGACCTTTGACTGCGACACGGTGCTGTTGTCCGTGGGGCTGATCCCGGAGAATGAATTGACCCGGGACGCCGGAATCGTTATGGATCCACGCACCAACGGCGCGTTGGTGTATGAGAACCGGGAGACCTCGGTGCCCGGCATTTTTGCCTGCGGCAATGCGCTGCATGTGCATGATTTGGTAGACTTTGTGACCGCAGAGAGTATGGCTGCCGGCGCGGCGGCTGCGGATTATGTGCAGACCGGCGAGCTGGATCGGGAGCGCACAGTGCAGGTGACCACCAATGCCCATATCGGCTATACGGTGCCCCAGCGTTTCCGTGCAGACAGTGACGGTGTGGAGTTCTACTTCCGGGTGCGGCGCGTGTTTAAGGAGAGCCGCATTCAGGTGACCTGCGGCGATCAGGTCATTGCGTCCTTTAAGCGGGAGCATATGGCTCCCGGCGAGATGGAGACCATTAAGATTCCTAAGGCGCTGCTGGCACGGATGGACGGCGACACCTTGCATATTGCAGCAGAGGAGGTACAGGCATGAAGGATTTGATTTGCATTATGTGCCCCAAGGGCTGCCACTTAAAGGTAGATGAGGAGCACGGTTATACGGTGACCGGCAATCGCTGTCCTCGGGGTGCGGAGTACGGTCACAATGAGCTGAAGAACCCCACCCGGGTAATCACCTCCACCGTGCGGCTGCGCAGCAAAAGCGCTTGCCGCCTGCCGGTAAAGACGGACGGCCAGATCCCCAAGTATATGATGGAGGAGGCCATGCGGCTTCTGGACAAAGTGGAGGTCACGGCGCCGGTGCATGTGGGCGATGTGGTGGTAGACAATATCTTCCGCACCGGGGTGCACTTTGTGGCCACCAAAACGGTAGAAGAATAAGCGTATTCCCTTGGCCCGCTTGCTCCGGTAAGCGGGCTGTTTTGATAGACAGGCGCTGCCGGGTGCCGTGTAAATTTCCAAAGTTGAAAACCCTGTCGTTTTTTGGTAAAATAGGGACAGAAGCAGGTGTGCCGCTTGTGGCTGCCGGCGGATAAGGGGGATTTTTTATGAAGTTGAAAACAGTGGCATTAGGCGCCGCCGCAGCGGGCTTGGTTGCGGCAGAAGCGGTCAATCTGTATAAGCAGGTGATGGGTCGCGGGGATCGCCCCAAGCGCCCCATGACCCGCCTGATGGAGATGAAGGACAAGGACGATTACGCTATGGCGGACGCCTGGCGCCAAAAGTACACCGATTGGGTCAACACCCAGCCGGTGGAGAACTGCACCATCACCTCTGACCGGGGTGACCTGCTGCGGGGGTATTATCTGCCGCCGAAGGGTGACTCCAAGGTGATTGTGTTCGGCTCCCACGGGTTCCATGCGGACCACACGGTGGACCCGCATACTTTTATTAAGCACTACCACGACCTGGGCTACGGTTTCTTTTGCTGCGACCATGTGGGCGCCGGTGCCTCCGGTGGCGAGTATGTGGGCTTTGATTACTATGAGAGCCAAGATATGCTCCGCTGGATCGAGTACCTGACTGCCCGCTTTGGGCAGGATATTACCGTGATACTCCACGGGGTGTCTATGGGCGCTGCTACCGTGTTGCAGCTGGCAGGCAGCCGCTGCCCGGATTGTGTCAAGCTGATTATCTCCGACTGCGCCTATACCAGTGCCAAGGACGAGTTTTCCTATGTGGCTCGGAATGCCGGGCTGCGCCACCCCCAGCCGGTGCTGTGGCTGTTAAATGAGATGAACAAGCGCCTGGCCGGGTTCGATTTGGAAAAGACAGATGTGCGCCAAAGCGTGCGAGAGGCCAAGGTGCCCATTCTCTTTATCCACGGTGCGCTGGACGACTTTGTGCCCCCGGAGATGGTGTACGAACTCTATAACCTGTGTCCGGCGGATAAAAAGGAACTGAAAATTTTTGACAACGCCAAGCACGCCCAAAGCTGCCTGCTCAATGAGGAAGAATATCATCGGACCGTGGATGATTTTATCCGCCGACGGTTGCCCGCTACGATATAAAATAATATTCCGGGAGGAAATGCTGTGTCTGTAAAAAAAATAACCGTTACCGCGTTGGAGACGGCGCTGAAGGACATTATGCGCCAAACGCCCTTTGAGAAGATCACCGTGTCCGATATTACGAACCGGTGCCAGCTCAATCGTCAAACCTTTTATTATCATTTTGCAGACAAGTACGCCCTGCTGGGTCAGATTTATAAACAGGAGATTTTTGATCCCTTTACCGACGGTCTGACCTTTGAAAACTGGAATACCCATTTGTTGCAAATGTTTGAGACGATGGCGGCGGACGCGGCGCTTTATAAGAATGCGGTGCTCCACGCAGACGATGAGTTTCGTCGATTCTTGTTTCAGAGTGCAGCGACGCTGTTTCGGGACGCAGCTGCTAAGTTGAACTTGCGCTCCGGTTTGCAGGTCAGTGAGGAGGAGCAACACTTTATTGCGGACTTTTTTGCCTACGGCATTACAGGCACGGTGCTGGATTGGGTGCGCGGCGGAATGCGCAAGACCCCGGACCAGTTGGCGGCGCAGCTGCGTCACTTGGCTGCCGATTGCCAAAAGGTGGCGGTAGAGCGGGCCAGCGGTACGCTGTAACAATCGCATAAAATAGAAAGGACCCCGGCGGTGCAGTACCGTCGGGGCTTTGTTTATGCCGTAAAAAAAGGAGCCTGCAATTGCTTACAGGCTCCTTGAAAGGGGTTTTAGGATTTATTTATTCAGCACAGATTCCGGGCCGTTTGCCATCATCTCTTTGATTTTATGACGATCACGGTAGGCACTCAGCAGGGTGGTTGCCAGGGTGAATACCACCATAATGGCCACCAGGATCAGTACATCCTTGGTAACGCTGCCGTTCCATGTGCCGGCCAGTGCTTCCTTAAACAGGCGCACGGAGTAGGTCATGGGCATGAACGGATACAGCTTCTGGAAGAAGGTGGGGCAGGTCTCGATGGGGAAGGTGCCTGCGCAGGAGGTCAGCTGCAAGATCAGCAGCAGCAGCGCAACGAACTTGCCTGCGTCGCCCAAGTGTACCAGGCAGAACTGAATGATCGAGATAAAGGTTAGCGATACCAAACAGCAAGACAGGTACAGCATACCTAAGTTGGCGACTTTAATGCCAAGCACGTGGTGGATTACGAATGCCAGCAGCACCGCCTGGAGCAGACCCAGCAGCATGAACACGAATGCACGCAGTACCACATGGTCGCTGTCTTTAGACAGAATACGAATTTTCTTTTGATAATCCAGGTAGATACCGAAGAAGATCATCAAACCGCCGACCCACATAGACAGACTCATAAAGTAGGGGGCGAATGCGGATCCGTAGTTGTCTACCGGCTGCACATGCTGGGTGTCGGTGGATACCGGCTCCTCACTGTAATCGGCCAAGCCGTCCAGGGCCTTCAGCTGGTTGTTGGTGGTGGTCAGGTTTTCCTCCACACCGTCCTTGGCGGTGTCTGTGCCGGCCTTTAATGCGGCGGCACCGGTGTTCAGCTTGGCAGCACCGTTTTCCAGTTGAGAGGCACCGCCGTTCAGCTGGTTGATCCCGCTTTGCAGCTGGGAGGCACCGTCTTGAATGGTCGTCGTCTTGGTGTTGATTTGGTCAGAACCGTCTGCCAGCTGGGCAGTGGCGGCTTTCAGTGCCTTTACGCCTGCCAGCAGATCGCCCGCGCCGCTGTCCAGTGCGGTTACGCCCTTGGCCAGGGTGCCGGAGGAGGACTGCAGTGTGTCGGTGCCGTCTGCCAACTGGCTTGCGCCGGTGGCTACGGCGGCTGCGCCTGCGTTCAGCGCATCATTGTTCTTTTCCAGGGTTTGCAGACCCTTTTGCAGTTTTGCAGTGCCGGTGTTTAGAGCCACAGCACCGTCGTCTAACATTTTGACACCGGCCTGTACCTGGCCGATACCCGCTTGCAGTTTGGCCATACTCTTGGCAGAGTCGGTCTCCAGCAGCTGCAAGCCCTGCTTCATGGTGGCCAAACCGGTATTGATCTGGCTCTTGCCCTGCTTCAGTTTGGCAAGCTTCTCTCGATTTTCTGCGGTGTTGCACTGTTGCAGATACTGACCCACCTGCTGCTGCACAGCGGCGTTGCTAATGTAGGGATAAGCCCCGGTGAGCAGCTTTACGCTGGTCTCAAAGTTGGTGATCAGGCTGTCTACACCGGTGGTGTAGACGCTCAGCTGGGTGGTCATCTGGTCCACGCCAGTCTCCAGCTTCTTCTCTGCTGCAGCCAGGTCGGTGGCGCCGTCTGCGGACTGGGTCTTCAGGTCGACCAAGCCGCTTTCCAGACCGGTAATGCCGGACTGGAGCTTGGCGATACCGTCCATCACATCGTCGCTGCCGGCAGAGGCGTTAGCCACGCCGCCGGTATATGCTTTCAGGTTGGTGCGCAGGGCAGCGGAACCGTCTGCCAACGCGGAGGCACCGTCGTTCAGCTTCTTTACGCCGCTTTTCAGGGCGGGTACATTGTTGTTTAGCTGCTGGGTGCCGGCTTTCAAGGTGGCAGCGCCCTTTTGCAGCTTGGCGGCGCCGGTGTCTACCTGGGTGGCGCCGTCTGCCAGCTTGGCGGTACCGGCCTTAAATACAGACAGGCCGCTGACCAGGTCTTTGCTGCCCTTTGCCAGCTTTTCCGTGCCTACATTCAGGCTGATGGTGGCGGTGGACAGCTGCTGGGTGCCGTCTTTTACGGAACCGGCGCCGTCAGACAGCTGCTGTAAGCCGTCTTTCAGGATCTCCAGCGCGTCCGGCACGGAGTAAAGCTTATCTGTCAGGGTGGCGGTGATTTCCTTGTTTACCGCACCGTTGACGGTTTCTTTAATGGTGGGCATCATGCCGCTTTCCAAAATCTGGGAGGCTAAGTAGTTGCGCTTTTGGTTGGCAACATATTGGATTTGGGCGTGTTGCTTCTTGGTATTCTTGGAGGCCGTAGAGATGGAATCGGTCAAGTCTGCCGGAATCAGAACCTCGGCGTAATACTTGTCGTTCATCAGACCGTCTTTTGCGTCTGCCTCACTGACAAAGTGGAAGTCCAGCGAGCCGTCTTCCTCTAAATTATCACAAATTTCTTTACCTACATTGCGGTCTTTACCGTTGATTTTGGCGCCTTGGTCCAGGTTGACCACCGCCACAGATACATCTTGCAAGCGGGAATACGGATCCCAGAACGCGCTCAGATAGAAGTAACTGTACATCAGCGGAATGATCAGCACGCCGATAATTACGGCGGCCTTGATGATGGTCTTTGCCATCGGCTTTTTTTGCTTCGTAGCCACAACTAAAACTCCTTTTCTAAAAATTCTACACATAGTATATGACCGCGATAACGATTTGTAATTAGTTATTTATAACGAAATGTCTGAAAATTTGACAAATGCCGTAAAATGTATAAAAACTATAAAAAACGCAAAAAACGGACAGCTGCCACGACTGTGCGTTTCTTATATAAATATATATACCATATTATTCCGGGAAGTGCACGGTAATGGTTGTGCCTTGCCCCTCCACGCTGTCCAGCTCCACCGGCGCGTCGTGCACCTGGGCAATATGCTTGACGATGGCCAGCCCCAGCCCGGTGCCGCCGGTCTCTTTGCTGCGGCTTTTGTCCACTCGAAAGAAGCGTTCAAAGATACGCTCCCGGTACTTCTCCGGTATGCCGATGCCGGTGTCGGCCACCTGTAAGGCGGTGCCGCCTTGCTCCGGGTGCAGGGTTACCGTAACACTGCCTTGGGGCTTGTTGTAGCGAATGGCGTTGTCGCACAGGTTGTAGAGCAGTTCCTCCAGCAGGCTTTTGTTGCCCTTAATGTAAATGGGCGCTTCCGGGGCCGCCAGGCGCAGGTCTACCGTTCGGCTTTGGGCATTGATTTGCAGGGACTGCACGCAGTCCGACGCCAATTCCGTTAAATTCACTTCTTCAAAGAGGATCTCGCCGTCGTTCTCCTCCAGCTGGGACAGTTGAATAATATCCTCTGCCAAAGACACCAGCCGCAGCGCCTGCTTGCGAATGGTGTGGGCAAAGGGCTTTATGTCCTCCGGCCGAGCCATTCCGTTTTCGATCAGTTCAGCATAACCGGCAATGGAGGTCAGTGGGGTTTTCAGTTCGTGGGACACATTGGCGGTAAATTGCTTTTTTTGTTTTTCCAGCTGGCGCTTTTTTTCATTATTGGCCCGGATCTTCTCCACAAAGGGGCGCAGCTCTTTTTCGGTTTGTACCCGGTCAATATGGTCGATGTGTTCGCCCAACTGTTCCAGCGGTTGAATAATTGCGCCGGTGATGGCGTAGCTGACCGGCACAGAAGCCCCCAGCACCGCCGCTAAAATGCCCAGTACATAGGGCAGTTCCTTGCGGATGATGGCGCCGGTCAAGGCTCCGGTGTTGTCGTGGGCCACTGTCAGCGCCAGGGTGATGAGCACCACGGTGGCGATCACTGCCAGAGCGGTAAAGCAAAATACACGGAAAAAGACTTTCTTACGCATGATCAGTCACCGATCTTGTAGCCCACATTGCGAATGGTTTTAATGGCGTCCCCGGCGGTGCCCAGCTTTTTGCGCAGGGACTGGATATGTACATCCACCGTGCGGTTGCCGTGTTCGAAATCGTAGCCCCAAATTTTTTCCATCAGGGAGTCCCTGGTGAGCACAATGCCCCGGTTCTTCATCAGGTACTTGAGAATTTCGTATTCTTTATAGGTCAGCTCCACTTCGTTGCCGTCTACCTGCACGGTGTGTCGGCTCACGTCTATGCGAATGGTGCCGTAGTTCAGATCCTCTTTCTTCACCCGGTCGATGCGGCGCAGCAGCGCCTTTACCCGAGAGATCAGCTCCATCACCCCAAAGGGCTTGGTTATATAGTCGTCGGCGCCGGAGTCCAGCCCCTTAACTGCGTCGATCTCGCCGGTTTTGGCAGTAACCAGGATCACCGGCAGTTTGCTGTAAGCGGGGGTGGAGCGAATGGTCTCCAGCACTTTCAGTCCGTCTGTGCCCGGCAGCATAATGTCCAGCAGGATCAGATCCGGCAGGTGGCTCTCCATTTGGGCGAAGAAATCCCGGCTGTTCTCAAATCCCAGCGTTTCAAATCCGGCGCTCTTTAGCGCATAGCTTTCCAGCTCTCGAATACTGGCATCGTCCTCTACAATATAGATCTTTTGGCTCACACCGTCACCTCCTACTCCTTTTAGCATAGCAAAAATTCGCCGTTAGTGCAATGCGTATTTGCGCAAATAATCCTCAAAGCTTTTCATAAACCGGGCGTTCTCTTGGCTCTTTACGCTCTTTAAGTAGCGATGGGTCTGGTAGCTGCCCTGGCTCAGCTCAATAATGCACACAGCCAGATTGGAGCAGTGGTCCGCAATGCGCTCAAAGCTGTTGATGATGTCAAAGAACAGCATACCGGTCTCAATGGTGCATTCCCCGGCCTGCAAGCGCTTGGTGTGGCGGGCGCGCAGCTCTGCCTTTAAGTTGTCAATCACCTGCTCCAGCGGCTCAATGGTTTGGGCGGCAGCCACATCGTTCTCAATAAAGGCGTTGGTGGCCTTGGTGATGATCTCCTGCACGGCGCTGCTCATCACTTCCAGCTCCTTGGAGGCTTCCTTGGAGAAGTGGATCTTGTCCTCGTGCATGGTGCGCTTGGTTTTTAGAATATTCACTGCGTAGTCGCCGATTCGTTCAAAGTTGCCGATGGCGTGGGACAGCTTGCTCACCTGCATACTGTTCTCCAGACTCAGCTGCATACTGCTGATCTTGACCAGGTAGGTCTCCAGTTCGTCCTCAAAGGCATCCAGCGCCTTTTCATTTTGGTGAATCGCCTCGCTGTCTTTCTTATTGTAGACCCGGATGAAGCCCAGGGACAGCAAGGTGTTTTTCTGGGCCAGGCGGGCCATATCGTTGGTGCGCTCCCGGCACTTCTCAATGGCAAAGGACGGGGACATCAAAAAGCGCTCCTCTACCAGTGCGTCGTTGTCTGCGGCAGCGGGCTGCGTCTTGTCTGCCTTGTCCCGCACGATCAGGCAGGACAGCTTTTCCAGCTGCTTGCCAAAGGGGAACAGCAGCACAGTGCAAAATACATTGAATGCGGTGTGAATGGCGGCAATGTCTGCGCCGTTCACCGCTTTGTCCAAAAAGGCAAAGTGGAAGATGGCATTGGCACCGTAGAACAGCGCCATACCGCACACCACGCCGATGATGTTAAAGGTTAGGTGAATAACAGCGGTACGCTTGGCGTTTTTGTTGGTGCCGATACTGGAGATCAGCGCCGTGATGCAGGTACCAATATTCTGCCCCAAAATAATGGGAAATGCGGCGCCCACGGAGATGGCACCGGTGGCGGACAGTGCTTGCAGAATACCCACGGAAGCGGAAGAACTTTGAATGATGGCGGTGAGGATCATACCCACCAGCACGCCCAGAATGGGATTAGAGAACATGGTGAACACGCCGGTAAAGGCCGGATCGCTCTCCAGCGGTGCCACAGCTCCGCTCATAGCCTCCATGCCGAACATCAGGGTAGAGAAGCCCAGGAGAATGGAACCCAGTTCCTTCTTCTTCTCGCTTTTGCAGAACATATAGAGTACAATGCCGATCAGCGCCAATATCGGGGAGAAGGTGCTGGGTTTCAGCATGGTCAAGAATACATTGCTGCTCTCAATGCCGGTGAGCGACAGCAGCCAGGAGGTGATACAGGTGCCGATATTGGCGCCCATAATAATGCCCACCACTTGGTTCAGTGCCATAATGCCGGAATTTACAAAGCCCACGGCCATCACGGTCACGGCGCTGGAGGACTGGATCACGGCGGTCACGCCGGCGCCCAGCAGCACGCCCTTAATGCGGTTGTTGGTCATCTTTTCCAGCACGGACTCGAATTTGCCGCCGCCCATTTTTTCCAGGCCGCTGCCCATCACATTCATGCCAAAGAGAAAGAGTGCCAGACCGCCGATCAGGCTTAAGAAGTTGAAAATTGTCATCGGATATACCCCGCTGTTTTCTGTTTTGTCTTGTTTTTTATTTCGTTCCCACTTAGCATATAGGAAGTCTGTTAAGTTTGAATTCGGCCAATGTTAAATTTGGGTTAAATGTTCTGCGACAAAAGACCGGATATTTTGTCGGAAAGTGCGCGAATTTGGCTGTAAACGGTGGTTGACGATTGGCGATGAGTATGGTATAGTCATAGTGTACTACTATGTATAGTACAGAGAACGAGAAAAAGGAGCGTGCACGGTTGTTTCATATAGATAATCGCAGTCGGGTGCCCATTCACCAGCAGCTGCAAGCGCAGATCGTGCGGTATGTGTCCCTGGGGCTGTTGCTGCCGGACCAGCAGCTGCCGTCGGTGCGTGCCATGGCACAGCAACTGGGCATTAACCCCAACACGGTACAAAAGGCCTATGCCGCTCTGGAGATGAACGGCGTGCTTTATACAGTAGCCGGGCGGGGTGCCTTTATTTCGCCGGAGAAGGATCAGCTGTCCCAGTTTAAGAAGCTGGCGGCAGATCGTTTTGCCGCAGCGGTACAGGCAGCGGCAGACGCCGGCCTGACCCGGCAGGAGCTGGAGCAGATTGTAGAAGAACAGATGGAGAGGAGGGACCGAGATGATTGAAATTCAAGATGTGAGCAAGCAGTTTGACTGCGTTACCGCCTTGCGCCACTTGACGCTGAAGGTGCAGGACGGCTCCGTTTTTGGGCTGGTAGGTTCTAACGGCGCCGGTAAGTCCACGCTGCTGCGCATTTTGGCCGGTGTGTATCGGCCGGACAGCGGGCGGGTGCTCATTAACGGCCAGGCGCCTTTTGAGAATGAGCAGGTCAAGCGCAGCACTGTGTTTATCTCGGACTATCCGTATTTAGCTCCCACCGCCACCGTGCGGCGGCTGGCACGGCTGTACCGCAGCGTGTATCCCGGGTGGAGCGAGGACTACTTTGCCCGGATGGAAAAGCTGTTCCCCATTTCCTTTGACGCTCGGCTGGGCAAGATGAGTAAGGGTATGCAGCGCCAGGCTGCGATTCTGCTGGGGTTGTCCACCCAGCCTCGCTGTATCTTGTTTGACGAGATTTTTGACGGTCTGGACCCGGTGGTGCGGGAACTGGTAAAGAAGCTGCTGGTGGACTTTGTGGCAGAGAACGGCGCGTCTGTGATGATCGCCAGTCACAATTTGCGAGAGCTGGAGGATGTGTGCGACCATGTGGGGCTGCTCCATCGGGGCGGTGCCTTGTGCGAGGACGACCTGGATCGGCTGAAGCTGGGGATCACCCGCGTGCAGTTTGCATTGGCGGATCCGGCGGATTTTGAAACGGTGCGCGCCGGGCTGAATTTGCTCAAATGCAGCCAGCAGGGCAAGCTGTTTGAGATGACGGTGCGGGGCACGGAGACAGAGACTTTGGCGCTGGTACAGCGGCTGCATCCGCTGTTTTGCGAGACCCTGCCGATTACTCTGGAAGAATTATTTATCAGCGAAATGGAGGTGGCCGGTTATGACATCAACAAGGTCATCTAAGTGGGTGCTGTTTTCCGCTTTGCAGCGGGAGGGGCGCCGTATGTCTGTTTGGCTGGCATTGTTTCCGTTTTTAGGCTTCTTGTACGCTCTGTGCCACGGCCTTTTGCAGGCACTTATGAATCAGGATACCGACATTGTCGCCGCGCAGGATCAGACGGTGCGCATTTTTGGCAGTATAGCGCTGTTTTTGTCCGCCGCCACAATCATGGCGGGGGCGTTCTTTGCTATATCCGCTTTTCGCTTTCTGTACAGTCGGCGGCAAAGCGATTTCTATTTATCCCTGCCGGTGACTCGGCGCACTTTTTACTTTGTCAAGTGGGTGATGGGGGAACTGGTACTTTTGCTGGCCTTTTGCGGCGCCGGGATCGGATGCTGGTTGTTGCCGCAGCTGATTCCTCGCAAGTGGCATGTTCAACTGGATGCCGGTTACGGCCTGCGGCTGCTGGCAGTTGCCTTTGCAGCGGCGGCGGCCTTCTACTGTATTTGTTTGCTATGCGCCGTTACGGCAGGCAAGGTGTGGCAATACTGGACCCTGCTTATCGGTATCGGTGGCTGTTTGCCCCTGGGACTGATTTCTTATGCAGAGTTGTTTCCCGCTTTCCTGTCCGGGCTGAACCAGCAGCCGGTACGGATCGTGGCACTGGTCAGCCCTATCGCGTATGTGCCCTTTGGGGTGCAGGGAGTGTTTGGTTTTCGCTATTTGCTGCTGGCGGCTTTGCTGGTGGGGGCAGTCAGCTTCTTTGCCGGACTGTTCTTTTATCGGCGGCGCTCCGGCGAGTGCGCGGAGCAGACCCTGTCCACACCGGTGGTCTATGTGCTGGCCACCACCGGGGCGGCGCTGAGCCTGGTGTGTTTGCCTATGCTGCTAACCTTGCAGGCGAATCAGTATGGCGTGTATGCGCTGCTGTGTGGTGCCGGTGTGGGCGTGATGACCCTGGTGTGTACCATGGTGTACACCCGCAAGGTCGTTAATCCCACTGCCGCGGTGCTGTGCAGTACCTTAGTGGTGGTGACCGTTGGCACCGTGTGCCTTTTAGGCGTGCAGGGCAGCGACTACCGCAACAAGGTGCCGGCAGCAGAGGATGTGGCGCAGGTGACGGTGCAGCCTATGGTGGAGGACCCGCTGGTGGATCTGCCGGATTATATGTTGGAGCCGGGTACGCACTTGGTTTCTACCGATACGACAGAGTCGCAAGAGCTGGAATCCAGCTATACTTTTACGGACCCGGCGTCCGTGGCTGCCATTGTGCAGCTGCATCGGGATTGCATTACCGCAGCAGAGACTGAGGTACTGGGCGGCAGCGGCTTTAAGTCCAGTTTCCGATATAAATTAAA
The DNA here is from genome assembly GCA_025757685.1 of Oscillospiraceae bacterium. Classification (NCBI taxonomy): domain Bacteria; kingdom Bacillati; phylum Bacillota; class Clostridia; order Eubacteriales; family Oscillospiraceae; species Oscillospiraceae bacterium. Next base: position 171,685 of record CP107220.1, read on the forward strand.
GAACGGCAAGGTTCTGACCCGGATCTATACCGCTTACGGGGATAAAGGCGCCAATGTGATCCGCTCCACCAAGGAATATAAGCAGCAACAGCCCTTTGTGAAGAACAGCGCCAAGGAGAACCTGCTGCTGGTGTCCTTAATCAGCACGGAGCGGGACGATTTGTACTGGAACCAGACCATGGAGGACAATCGGGGCGAGGTGCAGGTGGATCAGACCGCCTACTACGCTGCCATTCGAGCGGATTTTATGGAGCTGACCCGGACGGACTGGACCTATATGAATATGCAAGACGCGTCCTGGAGCACCGTGTCTTTTGCCATTTACCAGGTGCGCCCGGGCACGGACAGCAAGACCCGCCGCCAACTGCAAAAGATGGACCCGGAGGCCTTGCGTACCTATTATAACCGCTTTTACAGCACCCATACAGACAGCGATCCGCCGTGCCCGGTGGTGCGCTCGGTGGTGTATCTGCCTAATCAGTCCGGCGGGGCGAATCGCACCTTAAAGCTGCTGCAAAAAGACGGCTTTATCTATGGGGCGCAGACCACGCTGCCGTCTGCCGATCAGGTGGAGACTATGCTGGTATCGCCGATTTGTACGGTGACAGCTGATTATACCGAAGGGGACGGCTGCCTGCTGGGCGAGCCGGACAGTGAGGACGGCTATTACCTGACCCGCCCGGAGAGCCTGTTGGGCGGCCAGGTGGTGCGCAAGAATTTTGCGTCCCTTTATACCGATCCGTTCCGTACGGTAACGGACCGCAAAGCCATTGCCCGCACGCTTGCCGGTGTACAGCCGGGCGCTGACCAAATGGAACGGCTGAAGAAAGCAAAGCAGGGTTATGCCGTTAGCTTGATCACCAAGGACGGCAAGGCCACCAAGATGTATTTTGTGCCTACTGCCTATGGGTATGCGCAGGGGAAGCCTACAACGGACGCTGCAAGCGATCTGGCCTATGCGCTGGGATAATCCGTGCTTATAAAGCAAAGAGGAAAGGACCGTATCTCTTAGATACGGTCCTTTTTGCATTCTATGTATATCAGGTCAGGCCAAGGCGATCATTAAAGTGCCTGCCACCACCAGTGCCAGCGCCAATAGGCTGCGGCGGGTCTGCTTCTCTTTTAAGAAGATGGCGGACAGTGCCACGGCAAAGAGCATGGAGCACTTGTCGATGGGCACCACCACGCTGGCGCGGCCGGTTTGCAGCGCCCGGTAGTAGCACAACCAGCTGGCGCCGGTGGTGATCCCGGACAGCACCAGAAGCACGGCGTCCCGGCGGGTCATCTTTTTCCAGTCGCCGCCCTCTTTCTTGCCCAGCACAATGGCCCAGGCAAAGACCAGCACCACCACGGTGCGCAGGGCGGTGGCCAGGGTGGAGTCCATATCCTGCACGCCCACCTTGCCCAGTATGGACTGCAGCGCGGCAAAGACGGCGCTGCCCGCGGCGTAAAACAGCCAGCCTCTTTCGCCCTTTTTGGCGTCGCCCTTTTCCAGCATTAGGGCTGTGCCGGCGATCATCACGGCGATCCCCAGCCCGGTGAGCCAACGAAACGGCTCGCGGAAGAAGATCAGCGCCAGCAGAATGGTCAGAAAAGTGGAGGATTTGTCCACCGCCACCACCTTGCTCAGGTTGCCGATGGATAGGGCCTTAAAGTAGCACAGCCAGGACAGTCCGGTGGCGGCGCCGGACAGGGCCAGGAACACCAGTGCCCGTGGGGTAATGGTGGAGACGGCGTATTGGCACCCTACCACAAAGACCATCAGCCAGGAGAAGATCAGCACCACGCCGGTGCGAAAGGCAGTGGCAAAGTCCGAGGACACGGATTTGATCCCCGCCTTGGCCAGTACAGAGGTAGCGCCGGCAAAAAAAGCGCTGCCTACGGCAAATAAGATCCACATAAAGGGGCCCCTCTTTCCATCAAAAAAGCCCCGCCGCCCGGTAAAGTACCGTAGCGCCGGGGCGTGCTTTTTGTTAAGATACAAAGGCGTAAATGCCAACGCCCAGCCCGCTGCAAGCCATCAGCAGAGCCAGAATAATGGCGGTCACCTTGACCCATTTTTGCTGCATATTCTCTCTACTTCCTTTCTGTTACGCCATCCAGGCGGCGCTTTCGTCTATGAGCTGCTGCCCCATTTTCTGGGCAACGGCTTTGTCTGCGGCTACGGCGGTCACATAGGTTTTGATCTTCGGCTCCGTGCCGGAGGGGCGCACGATCAGCTTGCAGCCGTTCTCCGCCTTGTATTCCAGCACATTGGATTTGGGCAGGTCAATGGAGGTGGACTCGCCGTTAACCAAGTCGGTGGATAGGGAGCTTTGGTAGTCGCTGTGTTCCACCACCGGGCTGTCGCCCAGAGATTTTGGCGGATTTTGGCGCAGGTGGTTCATGATCCCGGCCATCTTTTCCATACCGGCTTCGCCCTCAAAGGTGTAGCTGACCACTGCGTTGTCATAGTAGCCGTAGTCGGCGTAAATTTTGTCCATCACATCGCCCAAACTCAGCCCTTGCAGCTTGTAGTAGGCGGCCATTTCGCAAATGAGCATACTGGCCACCACGGCGTCCTTATCCCGGGCATGGGTGCCGGCCAGATAACCGTAGCTTTCCTCAAAGCCCATCACAAAGTCGTCTGCACGGCCCTGGGACTCCAGCTGCGTTACCACCTCGCCGATGTACTTAAATCCGGTGAGCAGATTCTTAAAGGTGCAGCCGTAGCGGGCAGCAATGGCCTGGGCCAGATCGGTGGATACAAAGGACTTCACCGCCACGCTGTTTTGGCTCAGGGTGCCTTTTTGCTTTCGCATTTCCAGCAGGTAATTCAGCAGCATAGCGCCTACTTCGTTGCCGCTCATCAGCCGTACTTTGCCCCCTTGCATCACCGCAATGCCTACCCGGTCGCAGTCCGGATCGGTTGCCAGCAGCAGATCAGCGTGGATATTTTCGTTCATTTTCAGTGCCAGTTCAAAGGCCTGCTTGATCTCCGGGTTCGGGTAGGGGCAGGTGGGGAAGTTGCCGTCCGGCAACTCCTGCTCTGGCACCACATACACATGGGGCACGCCGATCCGGTCAAGGATCGCCCGTACCGGCTTATTGCCGGTGCCGTTTAGGGGGGTGTAGATCACTTTCAGGTCTGCCTTTTGGCACACGCCCCGGTTCATACACTGGGTCTCTACCGCGTCCAAAAAGGCGGTCATCATCTTTTCGCCAATGTATTCCACGGTGCCGTCTGCCACAGCGGCGTCAAAGTTCGCTTTCTTAATGCCGGTGAAGTAGTCCACCTTTTCAATATAATGGTAAGTCTCCGCCGCTTCGTCGTCGGTCATTTGGTAGCCGTTTTTGTTGTAGCACTTGTAGCCGTTATACTTGGCCGGGTTGTGGGAGGCGGTGAGGATAATGCCGCTCTGGGCGCCCAGCTGCCGCACCGCAAAGGACAGGCAGGGGGTGGGCTCCAACTCTTTATAAAGATATACCTTAATGCCGTTGCCTGCCAGCACAGCAGCCGCCTCTTTGGAGAACAGGTCGCTCTTGATCCGGGAGTCATAGCCGATGGCCACGGACGGGTGGTCGTATTTGGCGTTCAGATAATCGGCCAGCCCTTGGGTGGCACGGCCTACGGTGTACACATTCATACGGTTTGTACCGGCGCCGATCACGCCTCGCAGCCCGGCGGTGCCGAACTCCAGTGAGCGGTAGAACCGATCGCGAATTTCCTCATCCTGTCCGGCGATGGCTTGCAGCTCTGCCTGCAGGTCCGGATCAGCGGTGGCCTTTTCCAGCCACTGGGTATAGAGTTCTGTGGTATTCATACTGTCACCTTTGCCTTTCTTTGACGATGGGTCTGTCTCTTTCTGCTCCTCATCACGCTATTATTTTAATCCCAATTTGCACCGGTGTCAATAAGCATTGTCAAACGGCTGTCGGTCGTGTATAATAAAAGCAGAAAATCAGGAGAAGAGGTCGTTATTATGTATGCTAAGGTGGAGAGCTTGGGTCTGAACGGGCTGGACGCTTTTTCCGTTACGGTAGAGGCGGATATCAGCACCGGTCTGCCCCGGTTTGACATTGTGGGTCTGCCGGATATGGCGGTGCGAGAGAGTCGGGAGCGGGTGCGGGCGACCATTAAGAACGGGGGCTACCAGTTCCCGGTGTCCCGTATGACGGTAAATATTGCCCCGGCAGATGTAAAAAAAGAGGGCGCCGTTTACGACCTGCCGGTGTTTGTGGCACTGATGAAAGCCAGCGGCCAAATTCACGGCAGCACCGACGGCTGTGCCTTTTTAGGCGAGCTGTCTCTGGACGGCGAAATCCGGCCCTGCACCGGAGTGCTGCCCATGGTGCTGTGCGCCCGGGAAAAAGGGCTGCACGCGGTGTTTGTTCCCGCTGCCAACCGGGACGAGGGCAGCATAGTGGAGGGCATAGATGTGTTGCCGGTGGCCCATGTGCGCCAGGTGCTGGATCACTTGCAGGGCAAGGCACCGGTAGAGCCTTGCTACCGGGCATTTTCCCCGGAGGAGGACACGCTGGAGTACCTGGACTTTGCAGATGTAAAGGGGCAGCAGAACGCCAAGCGGGCGCTGGAGATCGCAGCTGCCGGGGGACACAATTGCCTGATGATCGGCCCGCCGGGCACCGGCAAGTCTATGCTGGCCAAGCGGCTGCCGTCTATTTTGCCGGAAATGACCTTTGAGGAGCAGATCGAGACCACCAAGATTTATTCCATTGCCGGGGCACTGCCCAGCGGCACTCGGCTGATCAGCCACCGACCTTTTCGCAGTCCCCACCACACGGTATCGCCCCAGGGGCTTACCGGCGGCGGTGCGGTGCCCAAGCCCGGCGAGATTAGCCTGGCCCATAACGGAGTGCTGTTTATGGACGAGTTCCCGGAGTTTGACCGGCGTACGAAGGAGTCTCTGCGCCAGCCCTTGGAGGACGGTGTGATCACCATTTCCCGCGCCGGGGGCAGCCTAACCTATCCCTCTAATATTATGGTGGTGGCGGCGATGAACCCTTGCCCCTGCGGATTTTTGGGTCATCCCACCAAGGCCTGCACTTGCAGCCAGGCGGCGGTGAACCGCTACCGGGACAAGGTCAGCGGTCCCATTTTGGATCGGATTGACCTGCATGTGGAGGTGCAGAGCGTGGACTATGCCCAGTTGGCAGATACCACCCGGGGCGAACCAAGCAGCGCCATTCGGCAGCGGGTGAACCGGGCACGCCAAATGCAGGCGCGGCGCTTTGCGGGCACCGGCATTACCTGCAATGCCAAAATGCCGCCCCAAATGACCAAGGACTGTTGCCGCCTGACGGAGGATGCCTCCGCCCTGCTGCAAATCAGCTTTGATAAATTAGGGTTGTCTGCCCGGGCGTATGACAAAATCCTGCGCATTGCCCGCACCATTGCGGACCTGGAGCAGACAGAGGAAATTAACGGCGCCCACATCTCGGAGGCGCTGCAATACCGGGCGCTGGACCGGAAATACTGGAACCGATAAGAAAGGAGCGACTGGGATGGACGCAAGAATAGAAGAAACCATCAAAAACTTAAAAAGACGGGGCTTTGAGCCGTATTATTTGGAGAGCCGGGCACAGGTGCTGCCCCTGGTGCAAAAGCTGGTGCCTGCGGGCAGCAGCGTGTCCCACGGCGGATCGGAGACCTTAAAGGAAGTGGGCGTGATCGACCTGCTCTCCGGTGGGGATTATCAATATATCAACCGGGCCGGACTGGAGGGCGAGGCGCTGCGCCAATGCTACCAGGATGCCTTTGGCTGTGACGCCTATTTCACTTCTTCCAACGCCATTACTACCGACGGGGTGCTTTATAATGTGGACGGCAACTCCAACCGGGTGGCCTGCATTGTGTTTGGTCCCCGCCAGGTGATTATGATCGTGGGGCGCAACAAGATCGTAGATACCTTTGACCAGGCGGTGGAGCGGGTAAAGCGCATTGCTGCTCCCCGCAACACCCAGCGGCTCCATTGCAAGACCCCTTGCGCCGCTACCGGCCATTGCATCAGTTTGGATCAGGAAGACCCCGCCCTGTGCGACGGCTGCTTTAGCCCCCAGCGGGTGTGCTGCAACTATGTGACCACCGCCTTTGACCGCCATATCGGCCGCATTAAGGTGCTGATCGTGGACGAGGAACTGGGTTATTAAAACAATGTACATACAAAAAGGGCCGTATCCCTTGTGGATACGGTCCTTTCTTTGTCTATGTACGATTATTTGCCTTCCGCGCGGCTCATAGCCAGCTGGAAGTCTTTCTGATGGGTGAAGATCTCGTGACGATAGGGGTTGGTCTTGGTCTCCTTGGCTTTCTTCATAATGAAACCGAATACCACCACATTGACTGCCAGCGCCAGTATAGAGATTACGCCCTGCGCTGTGGGGTTGGCAGCGGTGGGGTGCACCGCCGGGTTCATAAACCCGTCCGCATACACACTGGTGATCACGGCGAACTTGCCTTGATCCTGGAACAGCGGGAACACCTGGGCAAACATACACCAAATGGCCAGCGTGTAGGCACGGTTCTGGATCCAGCCGCCCTTGTTCCACAGTGCGTTGGCAAAGGTGGGCGCCAGCAGCAGAGCCAGGCCGCAGTACCAGGAGTGGGTGGGCAGGTTGTTGTAGGTGTACTCAAAGTTCCAAATATCGTAGGCCAGAATGTAGCACCAAGTCATATCCGGCCACAGCATATCTTGGTGGTTCTTAGAGGAGTAAATACCCCACCAGCCGGTCATACACAGAATGTTGATGATACCGGCCAGGCCGTTGAGGATATTCCACCAGCCGCCGAACAGCCACACATTTTCGCTGGAGAGCCACCAACCACCGGCAGCACCGCCGGCGCTGATGCCCTTAATGGCAGACTCAAAGTCGCTGGCCACAGCGATCAGAATGTTAATGGCCACAATTACAAAGGGGAACACCTTGAACCATTGGGTCTTGCCGATGCTCCACTTGTACTTAAGCATCATAAAGCCAATGCACCCTGCGGTGGCAGCATACAGCTTGGCATAATGGAACCAGCTGTTCATGTGGACCACCGTATCGTTATTAACCGCCCAGTCAACGCCCTTTGCGGCCGCCACATTGATGACGATAAAGTACACGCTCAGTGCAGCCGGAAGCACCAGGAAAAAGAAAATGCCGCCTGCCTTGGAGCGGCGGGCGATCTCGTTAGCCAGCACCAACCCGGTGAAGACCAATGCCCAGCCCAGCAGCTGCCACAGCGCAGTATCGCCGTAGATTTGGAATAACATAGTTATCTCCTCCAAAAAATAAATCATCTTGCGCCGCAGCGCAACCCTTCCGTGGGCGATTTTCCGCCCGCTTCAATGTTCAGTTTAGTCCTGTTTTTATAGATTGTCAATCTTTTAACAAGCCCGGCTGCACATTTCTACATATTGGCAAAAACCGGGGCGGTTTTTTGTTGAAATTGAGTAGCAAAGATGATACAATGTCACTGGTATTACCAAGAACCACAGGAGGGGAACCTATGGAATTTGAAAAGCTGCAAACCGCCAGTTTGAAGGAATTGTTTATTTCGTCTGTGGAGGACAAGATTTTGTCCGGCGAGCTGCCCATCGGCGCGCAGCTGCCCACGGAGCGGGAGTTGGCGGAGATGATGGATGTAAGCCGGGGTGTAGTGAATAGCGGCATTGCGGAGATGGCGCACAAAGGCTTCTTAGAGGTGCGACCCCGGGTGGGCACCTTTGTGGCAGATTATCGCCGGGTGGGCAAGTCGGATATTTTTCTGTCCATTATGCACTATAACGGTGGTGTTCTTCCGGAGCAGGAAATTCGCTCCCTGCTGGAGTTTAAGATCCTGATTGACTGTTTTTCCGTGCGCAAGCTCACTGCCCGCGCCATTACGGAGACAGAGGTGCAAAAGCTGGAGGATTTTGTGGATCAAATGGCCGAGACGGATGACCCGCAGCGGGTGTCAGAGCTGGCTTATGCGTATAATCAGGAACTGAGCTTCCTTAGCGGCAACACCTTTGCGCCGCTGATCTATAATTCTTTTAAGACCGCCAATGTGCAGTTGGGCGCTCGATATGTGCAGCGTTATGGCAAGGCGTCCCTGTACCATTACCTGCAGCAACTGCTGGTGCAGCTGCTCAACGGCGATACCGCCCGGGCGGTGGCGCTGGTGGAGACGCACTTAACGGATATGATGACCGGCGAGCACCAGATTTACGAATAAGCATACACCAATACAGACGCAAAAAACAGGCTAAGCAATGTAAATTGCTTAGCCTGTTTTGTATGTTGTTAGGAATTATGAATACGATAGACTTTTACGCCGTGGTGGGGTACGGTGGCGTTAATGGTGTTGTCGTTGAACCACTCGTCGCTCCACAGCTCATGCACCTCGTACTTGCCCGGCGTTTTGCGGAAGTTCAGGTACGCATCGTCCGCCAGAGCGTTAATGTCGTAGGTGACCGTGCGGCGGGAGGTGCCCTTGTTAAACAGGCACAGGGCCACATCGCCGTTTTGCAGCGGGCGGGCCAGAATATCCAGCCCGGCCTGGCGGCGAATGCGCTTGCAGGGCTTGCACAGCGGGTCCTGGTCAATGTTGATCAGGTTTTTGTTGGTGACAATTTTTAAGGTGGGGTTCTCCCGCACCTGCTCGTTGTTGCCGTCCACAAACTTGCGCACATCATTGCCAAGAATCAGCGGCGCAGCCATCATGCACCACAGGGAGAAGTGAGCCCTGTTCTCGTTCTCTGTCAGCTTGCCGTTGCCTACTTCCAGCATATCCGGGTCATTCCAGGCCCCGGGACCGGCATGGTCATACAGGCGTACATTGTGCTCATAAATCGTCTTAATGCTTAGCCACTTGGGCATGATATCCGGCGTGGTGCGCCACATATTGCCTGCCTTGGCTCCCCATTTGTAGGGATAAGCAAAGCCCCATTCGCAGATGGAATAGATGATGGGGCGCTCCTCTTCGCCGGTGATGACAGCCCATTCCTTGGTGGCCTCTTGCAGTTCTCGACCCATGCGGGCGTATTGCAGGTAAGAGGAGTCAGCCCGGGTAACCACCGGGTTGTAGAGCAACAGGTGGTTCTCGCCCGATTGCAGCTCAACTGTCAGCTGGATACGGCCGGTGGGGCTGGCGCCCTTGGTGGTGGGGAACAGCAACTCATGTTCCTTGCCGTTGTTGACTCGAATGCGCAGGTAGCGCTGGTGGAGGCACAGAGATTTGTTATAGGCCAGGGTCAGGGCATAGGTGCCGCCTGCTTCTACGCTAAAGCGGAATCCGGCGGTGCCGGAGCCGTAACCGATCATACCGATGCCTTGACCGGAGGGCAGATCGCTGCACTTGACTACCCGGCCTTTGCCGGTAAATTCTGCTTCGCCGGGCAGCAGGATCAGTGCCGGTTCTGTGGTACCCGGCAGGTTCAGTTGCAGGTTTTCAATAATGGGCACATCACCCTTTAATACATGGTGATGACAAAAGTCATACTTGAAGAATTCGCAGCCCCAGCTGGCCAAGGTTTTGGCATCCAGCCGTTCGTGACCCAAACTGGCAGGTAGATCCTCGCAGGTGAGGGTCCCGTTAGAGGAGTACAGACCCACCTTAAAGCCCCGGCTGTTCAGTTGCTTGATCAGCGCCGGGATCCCCATAGAGAAGGTGCCCAGATCCCCTTGCAGGCGACCCATTTCGTCCCGCACGGAGCTGTGCCAGCAGTCGTCCAGGTTGATATAGTTGTAGCCCGCTTCCGCCAGACCGCTGGCCTCCATGGCCTCTGCCACCTCCAGAATCAGATCCTGATTGATGTTTTGGCGAAAGGTGTTCCAGCTGGACCAGCCCATAGGGGGCACGGTAGCGCCGCCGTAATTCGGTGCGTCCGTGGTGTCTATGGTCAGCTTAGAGGGGCGTGCAATCTTTTCCATGGCGCACAGCGGGCAGTTGCCGTTGACGCGGGTGATGATAAACCAGGCTACGAACCACACCAGTAAAATGGCTACGATAGCCAGCAAAATGATACCAAAAATCATAACAATCCCATCTCCTTAAAGAATTCCAGTTCTTCCTTGGCAGCGGCGTAGGCATCGTCGCTGTCCAGTCCCCGGGCGGTGCGCACCATAAAGTCCTTGCGGTGCCGGGTGTTGTAAATCAGACGGTAGCACCAGGCGTACGGGGTCAGCCAGGGGTGGCCGTCTAAAAATCGAATATAGGGTATGTGGCGCATTTGGCTGTATGCCGGAAACGCCAGGCGCAGCTTGCTGCGCAGGGGGCTTGCTTTCTCGCCCTGCTCCATTTGGCGGCGGGCAATGACGGCGCTTTTGTTCCGGTCCGCGTTACCAAAGGCACCGTAGCTGACCAAAAACGATTCACAGTCCGCTGTGTCATCCGCATAAGGCGTACCCACGCCGTACCAGCGATAACACACGGTGAGCACAATCTTGGCGAATTGTGCTAAACCGGCTTTTTCGCACAAGGTCAGTACCGCTTTTTCGTCGATCCGGCACCTTTGCAGCATCACGGCAAGATCCAGGATCAGCTTGATTCCGGCGCCGTAAAAGCGAAAGTGGTGGGCCAAATGGGCGATCAGATAGGCAAAGTGGTAATTGTCCTCCAATTTGCCGCAGCAGCCCTCAAATTGGGCTTGATCCATGGCGTTTGCAAAGGCAGTCTCACACCGGGGATCATCGCTGATCAGTGCTGTGTGCACCTCCAGCAACACATCGCCCTTGCGGTAGTCGTATACCGGGCCGTTTTGGGCGGTACAGGCAAAGCCGCTGCTCATTAGCGCTTCTTTGGCTGCCTGGCGGTTCGCCGGGTTAATGAGCAGGTCAATGTCGCCCATTAGGCGGCACTCCGGCACCGGGTACAGCTCTTTTAAGATCGCGCCCTTAAAAAATACATGGGGGATGCCGGCGTCGCTGAGAACGCGGTACACCCGCTCCACGCCCTGCTTTTGGTGCTCGTACAGGAACACGCTGCTAAAGAAGTGCTCGCTGAGTGCCAGTCGACAGTCCTCCGGGATCACCTCGGTATTGGGTGCTTTGTTGCACACTGCGTACACCACAGCGATCAGATTATGCGCCTTGGCAATGCCGCACAGCTTGCGATAATCCATATCCGGGCGCAAGGTTACCGGCTCGTCCCGCAAAAAGGCGGCGGTCAGTTCAATTAAATAGGCAGTTTCAGCACACATGGATTCCATCGTTAAATAATGTTGTTTTGGTCCAGAAAATCGTGGGCGGCAATGAGAATACTCTTGTCATTGTCAAACCGCAGCAGCGACAGCGCCCGGTCATAGGTGAGCCAAATGTAGTCCTCAATTTCTTCCTTTTGCATGTGGATCACCGTGCTCGGGGTGGTGGCGGCAAAGATGGTTACCGTCTTTTCAACCCGATCCCGAATCCGATACTTGGACAGGCAGGAGAAACCCTCAATCAGCTTAACCCGCAAGCCCGTTTCCTCCTGTACCTCCCGTAGGGCGGTCTGCTCCTTGGTCTCGCCCCTTTCGATATGCCCTTTGGGGAAGCCCCAGTGGGCGGAGCGCTTGTTCTTGATCAGCAGGTAGCGCACCTCCCCCTTAATATCATGGAAGATGACCGCGCCGCAGCTGCTCTCGTAAAGGCATTCCAGCCGGTAGCCGGGAAAGTCCCGCTCCGGGTCCAGATATTCCAAAATGTCGTTGACAATGAATCGTGTGCTCTTGGGCGCCACAATCCAAATGGATTTCTTTTCTTTTTTGTTTCGGAGGACGGCTATCACACGCCCGTCAAAGTTACGCACAGGGTGGTGGATGCCCATAATGTAGGCAGTCTGGTCCTTTTCACCATATACTGTGCCGTAGTTCAGCGGATACCGATAGCCCGTACCGTCCGTAGAGCCAATAGGCATAACGACCTTGACTCTGGCGTATTTACCGAGCAATTTGTATTCACCACCGAGATAAAAGTTACTATGCACTTATTATATATAAATTGCAAAAGCAATACAAGGCTTTCGCAAAGAAAATTCAAAAAGCCGTAAAACTTGGCGAAAAAAAGCAGCCCTTCGGGGCAGGTGAGAGCCTGCACCCAAAGGGCGCTCTATATTATATACATTATATACAGGATATACAGGAGCCTGTCCGGCGGCGGGTAACAAAAATGGCGTACCCGAAGGTACGCCATTTTCATTTAGGAATGGGGGATTAACCACCCAACTGCTGAAGCAGGTTACACAGTTCGCCGATTACATCGTCGGTGTTGCCTTTCAGCATTTTCAGCACGGTGCCTACCACATCGGTAATGGAGCTGTTGTCAGATCCACCGATCAGGGAGCCTACCAAGCTGGCTACCGTGTTGTAGTTGTCCTTGTAGTTGACAACTTCAACCAGGTACCGCAGCACGGCAATCAAGGTCTCAGAGGCGTCGCCCTTTACAAACACGCGCGTGCCGTAGGTGGCAGCCTGAGAAGCATCGGTCATCACCTTGCCGTGGCTTGCCAGCTGGAACCAGTCAATATCCATCAGTTCCAGACCCAGGGGTTTACCCTTGATCTTGATCATGCCAAGCACCTGATTCAGCAGGGGAACAATGTTGTCCACGCCGATGATGGGCTTCAGCATAGCGGTCAGATCGTACAGGTCAATGTTCAGATCCAACTTCAGGCCAACCTTAGCCAGTAAGCCATTCAGATCCACTTTGAAGGCCTTGAATACCTGAGTCAGTACGGTGTTCACATTCACGATGGGCTTCAAAGCATCCAGCAGAGCGGAAACCGGTGTAAACAGGTTCTCGATCAGCTGCAGCAGGCCGTCGTTGGCAATGAACAGTGCCAGGTTGGGCAGCATGGACATCAGGGTCTGCAGCGGTGCATTCAGAATGTCCTCTACCTTATCCCACAGGGAGTTGACAATATCCAACAGGATGTTGTCATAGGCCTTGCTGATGTCCTCTCTGTACTGATACTGGGTCTTAATGTTGTAGCAGCCGAATGCCTCCAGCAGCGGAACGACCACGGAAGAGTAGCCGTTGGAGCCGGGGATATGAACGATGTTGAAGATGCCCAGAGAAGCATCATTCAGCAGTACATCCAATACGCCGTAGAACGGACGCATTACAGCAGCCAGTGCATTAAAGAAGCTATCCTTATCCTTTACGCCCCACTTAAGAGCGGAGGTGTTGACCTTGGACCAGGAGGAGGCGGAGCCGATTACGGCAGCCGCATTCGCGTAGGTCTTGCCATAGGACTCATCGGTGAGCAGCTTGGCAACGGTCTTGGTAGAATAGTCAATGCCGGTCTGGGACAGCAGGGCGGTCAGGTTGGTGGAGTCGTTGATCTTCACACCGTCCAGTGCCTTGCCGATGCCGGTGATCATGCCATTGATGGTGCTGTCCTTAAAGGCAGCGCCAGCGATCAGCTTGTTCAGATCAGCAAAGCTACCGATCAGGCCATCCAGCATAGGCGGAATGTTCTTCAAGAAGTCTTGATCCACAGTGGAGGGATAAGAGAACTTGTAGTCCTTGGTCTGGTATTCGCTGTAATTCCAGAACGCGTTGGTGGGATTCTCCTGGAGCAGATAGAACAGCGCACGGATGATCTGGTCTGCGGAGGAGGTGCCGATCTGGTCAAGTACCGCGTTGATGATGGACTTGTAATCCTTGATCGCGTCGATACCGCCCAAAATGGACTTCAAACCGCTGATGTTCTTGGTCAGCAGGTTGGCTACATAGCGGAGCACGGCGATCAGCGTTTCGCCCTGGTTTGCAGTAACGTGCTTTCTATTATAATAGCCTTCGCTGTTCTTTGCAGCGCTCTTGACCGTGCTGACTGTGCCGTGGCTTGCCAGGGCGCCCCAGTCGATCTTGGGCAACTGAATGTTGATTTTCTTAGACTTGAGCAGCTTGTTCACCAGCGGAACGATGGCGTTTTGGATCTCGCACTTGTTCAGGTGGTTCAGATTCAGGTGAATGTTCACACCCAGTGCGTCCTTAACCAGGTCGTTCAGTGACTTGCCGGCCAGAGCCTTGATAATGACCTCAACATCTACGCCGTTCTTCTTCAGTACCGGAAGGAGAGATGTTACCGGCGACAGAAGATTGTTGACGAGCTGTGCCAGGCCATTATTATCAATGTAGTATGCCACATTGGGCAGTACTGCGGTGAGGGTATCGAACGGAGCGTCCAGTACCTTGTTCAGGAAGCCTACGATGGGATTCAACACATCCGTCAGTACGCTGTCGGTAGACTTCTTAATGTCTGCCTTGTACTGCTTGTAGGTCTTCACGTTGGGGCACTCCAGTGCCTCCAGCAGCGGAACGATGGCACTTTCGTAACCATTGCCGCCATAGATGCTCAGGGACTTCACATCCTCGATCACTTTGTACAGGTTGATCTCCAGTACAGAGGTCTTGGAATACTTGTCAGAGCCCTTGATGCGAATGCGCAGTTTGCCATTCTTCAGCTGTACGGTGTCCTTAGAGGAACCGAAGTTCAGGTTCTTCACCAAATCGGTAAGAATCTGGCCAACGGCCAAGTCGTCGCCTGCCAGCAGCAGAGACAGTACGCCGTCCAGCGGACGCAGGATCGCAGCCAGGCCGTTTACAAAGCCCTGCTGTGCCTTTGCGGAGCCATCGGTGAAGCCCCAGTTGATGTTGCCCAGCTTCTTCCAGCTCTTGGCATTTTTGATTGCCTTAGCTGCGGAGGAGTAGGTCTTGCCGTAGCTGCCGTCCGTCAGGAGCTTTGCTACACCCTTCTTGCTCACATCAATGCCGGCATAGCCCAGGTAATCCTTGTAAGGATCAATGGCGCCGTACAGTGTGGAAGCCAGCTTGGTCAGGTTGGCGTTGGTGAAGATCAGGGAGCTAACCAGGTCTTTCAGGTTATCCTGCTTCACCACATCCAGGCCGGCCAGCAGGCCGATCACGGAGGTGACCATGGTGTCCAGATCGCCAACAGCGTCGCTGGCGTCCTGTGCGGTCACACCGGCGGGATAATAGAAGCCGGTGGTCTTTTCCTGTACATACTGGAGGAAGGTCCAGTAAGCAGTGGTGGGATCCGTGGTCTTGGCGATCACAGCGTTGATGATGTTCAGCAGATCCTTCTTGGTCAGGCGGCTGAGCATATCCAGCAACTGGCTCATGGAAGGATTGTTGATCACGACTTTCAGCAAATCAATGATCTGGCGAATTTGCAGTACATCGACCACCAGGTTGACCAGGTACTTCAGAACAGCCTCTGCATTCTTGCAGTTTGCAATGTCCTTAAACAGGGCGGTGGGCAGCTTAAAGCCAAAGTTAGCCAGCTGGCTGTTTACAGCGTTGATCACGGTCACATCGTTGATGCCCAAGCCAGCCTTGGTTGCGCTCTTCTTCAGCAGGCCGGTTACAAGGGCAATCGTCTGCTTATTCTGCGCGTTTTGATCCTTGTCGTCCGTATTGGTCTTAAAGATCAGGCCCAGTATTGCGGAGAACCATGCGTCGTTCTTTGCCATAGAGGGCATCAGGTTGGACACCTTTGCGCTCAGAATGTTGGATACGCCGTGGATCTCTTTGTACAGCGGGTAAATGGCGGCAGTCGCCACATTGTTCAGGTCCTTGTTCATCACAATGGACAGGCCCTTAAGCAGGTTGGTCAGCACGGAGACAGGCTTGCTGTAGAAGCCGTCCAGCAGCTTGCTGATGGGGGTGAGAATGGCAAGCAGGCCGGTTGCGCCGTCCTTTACGCTGCCCTTTGCATACACGCCCAGGCTAAAGCCCTGTGCTTTTTCCAGATCCTTAAAGATGGGGTAGAGTACACCGTCATAGTAACCGGCATCCTTGGTCAGCACGCCGATCAGATCGGTGATGATGCCCAGGCTCTCGCCGAAGTTCTGGAAGAACTTGGTGTTGTTGCCTGCGCGGAAACCCCAGTTGATCTTAATGTTGGTGGCGCCGGTCCAGCCGCTGGTGCTCTTGTCCAAGCGAATGGCGTTGTGCCAGGTAGGCAGGCTTGCCAGCTTCTTGGCGGCGGATTTGTTGGTCAGGTGATTGCTCACTGCGTGGGGAGAAATCAGACCCTTCAGCGCAGCAGCCAAAATGTTGTAGTGGTAAGCACCGGTCTTGCTGGTGTAGTACACCGGCTTGCCGGCCTTATTCTTCTTCTTGTACAGCTTCTGATTGCCGTCGTAGAAAACATTCAGGCCCAGAGCGTCCTCGTTCACCAGATAGTAATCAATTACATTCTCCAGTGCAACATACATCTGAACCACCAGATTGGTCAGATGATCCTCAGTGTAAACCTTCTTGTCTGAGGTATCGGTGGACTTCTTGTCCCCGTCGTTCAGGAAGTTTAAGGTCTTATTGAGCATCTTCAGCATCGGGTTGGTGTTGTCGCTGCCCAGGATGTAAGAACCAAGGCTTACCAGACCGCACAGGATGCCGGGGGTGGTGTTCAGGTTGAAGTTGTTCAGTGTGGAGTTCTCCAGCACCTTGGACAGTGCGGAGTCCAGATTGGACAGCAGAGAAGCGCCGCTCTTACTGGAGGTCTTGGGTACCTTTGCCCACTTGGGCTGGGTCTGGATCTTTGCCATCTTGCCGTTCACTTTCGGGAAGCTCACGTCGATGGTGTTCTTGGTCTTGGTGTCCATGGCCTGGATCACATTCACCAGCTGACCGATGTTAGACAGCAGGAAGTAAGCACTTTCGGTGCTCAGACCAACAAACTTGGATTCCTTGTTATACACGCCCATTACGAAAGAGGCCTTGTCGTTGTACTTCAGCTGGAATACACCGTTGAGTACATCGCTGATGGTGCTCTTTTCGCCCAGACCGCCCATAGCGCGGATCAGACCGGTGATGATGGGCAGGTTGGTGGTGATCTTGTTGTCGGTGGCGGTCACATCATTGAGCAGGTCAATGATGGCGTTGAACCAGTCGTTCACAAAGATGTTTACAAAGCAGTCCAGAATCTTGGCCGGCTTGCCGCCGTCTGCCAGGTTCTTAAAGTTAACCAAAGATTGGTTGTAGGAGAACGCTTTGTCGCCAACGGTATCGCTCTTAATCTTGTAATCACTATAAGACCAGTCGGAAGCCTTCTTGGTGTTGTCAGCGCTCTTTACATCATATTTTTTAATGAAGTTCTTGCCCATGATGTCCAGAATTTTGGGCAGGGCAACGAAGAGGTTGTTGACGCCGTGGTTGTAAACGGTGCCCTCTTCCTTGGTCATGGCGCCACTCTTGGCGTCTTTTTCACCATAGGCAGCCACATACTGATCCACAGCAGCGGTGAAGAAGGTGGCCAGCTCGGACACAGCCTCATTCACGGCAGTGGCAGCGTCGCCGGTGAGCTTCAGTGCATCGGCAATGCCGGATGCCTTGGCACCCTGCAGCGCCTTATCGGCTGCATAGATGTTCAGGATTACCGGGGTCTTGGTGTCATCGTACTTGCCGGTGGTGGGGTCACCATACACCTGGCTGACGATCACATCTTTGCCGTCGGCATCCTTGCCATACTCAACACCGCTGATGTTGTAGTATGTAAAGTCATAGTTGGTGTCGCCGATCAGCCAGTGCATCAGGGTGGGCAGAACCTCGTTCAAATCCCAGCTCAGGCCGCCGCCCAAACCGACGGGGCTGCCAACGCTCTGGCCGTATTGATCCATCAGACCGCTCAGCAAACCGCCCAGGAAACCATTAAAGGGATCACCCTCCTGGTTGAATACCATGGGGATCAGCACTTCGTCAATCACAACGGTCAAAACAGGCAGCAACTGCATAATGGTTTCAACCGGGTGCTCGTACAGGTTCATCCATATATCGGTGAGCGCACCCTTCAGGTCAACCTTGGACTCTACCAGTTTGTAGACCACTTCGTTCATAACCGCATTACCGGTGAGGTGCAAGCCTGCGATGGTTACGCCTTCCTGATCCTCAGGATCCAGCAGTACCATGTACTGATTGATGGCGTTGTTTACAGCAGCAACAGCAAAGGAATCCTTAAAGCCGTATTTCGCGAAAGAATACTTTCTGCAAGAATTAGAGATAACCTTGGCGTCGGTAATCTCAAAGTAGAAATCAACGGCCTCGTCAACGCTCTCTTTCAGTTCACCACTGTAGAAGGTCTTTAACAGATCTTGGTTGATGGTGGCGATCACTTCTTCGGGGGACATGCCGCCGACAGTTCTGTTCTCCATCAACGCTCTGCGGTAAATACCCTCGGTACGCGTATCCAGATCCTCACTGCTCCAGTAAGTGGCCATTGCCGGCTTGGTTACAGGAGCGATGCCCTTGTCTGCATAGTCGCCGTTCAGGTAAGCCTGGAAGGTGTCACGGCTGGAACCGATTTTTGCGTTGCCGTCGGGCACATTCTTGTTCATGTCCGCACGCAGGGCAGCTACGGTAGCGTCATCCAGCTGCGCAGCATAGTACTCGCTAACAAAGGCGTCATCGCCGTTGTTGGCCAGTACGGCAGCACCGATCTTGCAAGCGGCTGCCAGTGCAGCATCGTCATCCTTGATGGTGTTGTAGTCCTTTTTGGCCAGCTTGCACAGATAAGCCTTGGCGGCCTCTGCCAGTTCACTGCTTGCCTTGTCGGACTGATACTGGAGCAGCACATACCAAATCGCTTCGCTCATGGTGCTGACTTTCTTCTTGCTGCCGGCTTCTTCGAAGTAGGCGGTGAAGGTGCCAAAGCACTTAGCTACATCCTTGAAATCGTCCAGAGCAATCAAGTCGTCTACTTTGTACGATTTGTCTTTGTAGGTAACGGTAGCTTTCTGGATGTCTTCCAGGGTGTCTAGGCTGCCTTCAGCAGTACCCAGCACCTCGAGCACTTTGTTCAGTGCGTCATAGGCAGCGCTCAGGTCTTCCTGCTGCTTAGCCTGTTTCTCGGGGAACTGCTCCAGCAGGGCGGACAGATCGCTCAGCGTGTCCTCGCACCATTTGGCCAGTTCTGCGTCGCTGGACGAAATGTTGTTGACGCAAAAAGAAAACAGCTGATAAAAGCTCATCTTCGCATCTTTCTCGTCCAGGTAGGCATACGCCACATCGGAATACCCTTTCCGGTAACCGTCAATGATGTCTGCCTTATTCATGGGGCTGCTCAAAAGATTAAGCAGCGTGGGAGACACACCCATGATCAGATCACTGATCGAGGTGGTGTCGGTGACGGTCATCCCCAACTTCTCCTCAAGCGCCTTTTTGATATTCGGCTGATTGAGCAGTACCGGAACATAGGTGTCTACCAGTTCCGTCAGTGCATCAAAGGTGGAATCGGCACTTGTGGAGTTCTTCCAGATGCCCTTGTCTTTGTCCGCTGCAAATGCAGTGAACCCGACAGAGCAGGTGGTGACCATCATTACTACAGCCAAAAATAGGCTGAGTAACTTTTTGCCCGTCTTCATAATTCATCTCTCCTTCTGATATGTTGACGAACTTGTCGTTTTGGATTCGCCTGGGCAGCGCACCCTTTTAGCGGAGGATGTGCTTGCAAGTTGCGTTAACAATTTGTTCACAATTCCTCTGCTAAAAGGGCGCAGGATACCCACGCGTACAACAAATACAGTATATTTATACCAAATATAGAACGGCAAGTCAATAGGTTTCCGAAAACTTTTTAACAAAATGTGAACGGGTGGGCAAAATTTCCCGATTTATAGCGAAATTCCGGCGCAACATTTTTTTGCGTACTTATATAGTTTGGCCCGGCCGATGGATCTGCGCTGCATTCTTATCTTGGATTTGCGTGGAGGATCAGGGCGCGTTTATCGTTATTGCTGCATTCGACATCTGTTGACAGAAATTCCACCGGTTTTGGAGGAAAAAATGTGGAAAATCCTGTGGAACTTGTGAAAGTTTCCCGCCGTTACGCCAAAAAAACGATGGTGTAAAGGGGCACACCTTTGCGTGTGAAAATCGCTCGTAAAGCACATGGCCTTTACAAGTCGAAACTTGCAAAATAATGGGCATTGTCTTTTAACTAAGCGATAAAATATGAACAAATTGTTAATTTCGTGTAAATTAAATTTGTCCGTTCGCACAAAAAACGGCCGCTCAAATTGTGCAATATTCCGAAAATCAGAAAAATCACGGCTCTTTATTGATTTTTGGTGAGCGTCGTGTTTTAATAAGAATGCGATAAATGTGTTTCTATGCGCATTTTCATAATGTATGGCGTCCGGCTGCAATGCCTTCATCCTGAATATTGGATTGCCCGATGGTCAGAGGATGGGACGGCGCGTACACGCAACCATTTATTCGTAAGAATTACAAATTACTATGGAGGTAAAAATTAGTGAAAGCTAAAAAGTTTTCCCGCAAGTTGCTTGCGCTCTTTTTGGCGGTCTTGATGGCGATGAGCTGTTTCTCCGGTGCTATGGTCGCTTCCGCGGCTAATGCTTCGGCAAACACGAAGTACCATGACCAGGACTTGGACTTCAACTCACTGGGTTGGCCCATCCTCAATGATGAGCAGGCCTGCACAGCCCTTTTGGACTTTGTGGATCTGACTCTTGCTCAGGCAAACATCGCACCGATGAATATCGACCTGAGCGTCCTTGGTAGCATCACCATCAAACTGGGCAGCGTGGATGAGGTGCTTAAAACTGTTCAAGATCTGGATTCTTTCCTGAACAGCAAGTCCGCACTGCTTCTGCTGGCCGGCGATGCCCGCTATGTAGATTTGAGCGCAGTTAACGGAATGTCCCGCAGCGCAACTTCCTCTACCGATATTGTACGCGGTATTGTGAAGCTGGTTCGGAACATTTCTTCCGACGGGGGTCCTGAAGGCGCCAACGGCAATATCGTAAAGAAATTGCTGCGCGGCGATCTTGGCCTTGGTATCGTAAGCAGCTTCTTGGATGTTTACAAGACCATTGGTGACCTGATTGGTATGCCCAGCGGCTATCAGAGCAATATGGTATATAATATTGTTCAGCAGCTGGTTCTGGAGAATACCGGTTGGTTTACTGCAGAGGAGAAGGCTCAGATCCGGAACAATCCCAGTCTGGAGACCAGCAAGCTGGATTCCATCCTGCTTGATAAGCTCTCCACCCAGTTGCTCAGCAACATTACCGCACAGATTACATACGCCGACGGTACCAATTCTCGAGACAGATACGCAGAGTATCTGGAGAAGGGTTCCGCACCGTATATTGACACGACCAACCTGCATTATGTAACGCAGGAGGATCATGACAAGAACGGCGAGGCCATCGGTAATGTATATCTGTTCCGTTATCAGGATCAGAAGTTGGCGCTGAAGCCCTCAAATACGCTGTTTGACTTTGGCTTCCAAGCCTTTGAGATGGTGTGGAACACCGCTTTGAAGGATACGCTGGGCCAGTTGAATTCCGGTGTGGGCGGTTACGACTACAATTACTATATGTGGTACACCGGTGCCACGACCCACAACACGGCTTGGGACTACAGCAATGTAGCCAACAACTACGCCGCTGCCGATGTGCAGGCTTGGGCCGCTTATGAGTGCCAAAAGGCTGCAAAGAACTTGAAGCCCGGCCAGACCCTTGGCGAAGAGTACAAGGATGCGGCTTCCTATCTGGCTTACATCAAGGCGGATCTGGAGAAGTACAACAGCCGTGACCTGGTGAAGTCTCCTACCTACACCTGGAGAGATATTGACTCCACCACCCTGTTCAACAAACTGCGTTTCAGCCCCATGTCTGTTTACTACTTTAAACAGGCAACCGGCCCCCTGAACTGCAGCTTTGCTGAGACCGGTATGAAGAACATTGAGGCATTCATGGCAAATGATTACAGCAGCTACAGCTCCATGCTGGCAGCGCTGAATGATTTCCTGGTTGCCGCAGTAAAGGACTTCCTGCCGAGCTATGATGCCAGCGGTCTGACGAAGGTAAATTCCGAGGATCCCGGCAATGTAGCGCAGACCCTGGTTGGCAATATGCTGAAGGTGCTGCAGTTCATCTGTGATCAAACGGATGCGAACATTCTCGGCGCTTTCTATCATGAGAACGGCGAGGGCACTGCTCTGACCGAGGCCAATCTGGAGAGCGCGATGATTCCGTTTGCAATTTCTGCACTGCGGAATATCCCCGACTTCAAGAAGGGCATCCACAATGAGGACCTGGACGCTTGCGACGATGCAGAGGGCGTAGCTGCTCTGGCGTTGCAGCTGTATCTGGGTTATGTGCTGCCGGATCACGACTACTCTTCTCTGGTGCAGAAGGGCGCAGACGGTAAGTACGATGTAACCATTGACAATCTGCTGCTGATGGCTCGTGATGCTGTGGGTTATGTAATGAGCCCCTATATTATCATGCACGACAAGGACGGCAACCTGTGGAATCCGGAGACCGCTACTCTGAATGACGGCGTTTCTCTGTTTGATCTGCTGAATTCCGTTGTTGTTTACTATGCCGGCACCGACACCTTTAAGGACGGCGAGCATGGCAAGGGTATTGCCAATCTTCTGGGCGTTTGCGACACCAACGGCAATTGCCTGGTGAAGCTGTCCAACTCCCTGTGGGAGAACATCAATGTGATCGCCAACAAGCTGCTGCCTGTTGCAGGCGTGCTGCAGTATGGCGATTCTGCAAAGAAAGGCGCTTTGAATTCCGAAGAGCTGATCTACACCGATGTGATCCAGGGTATGCTGAATATTGGTGTGGCAGATGCGAACGGCCAGTATGGCGCAACCGGGTTTGTAACCCGTCTGCTGACCATGGTTTCCGCACCGCCCATCAAGAGCGAAGGCATTATCCGCACTGTTTACAATGTATTGGCTGATCTGGTGAACGTTGTATTCGGCGGCCGCTACGGCACAGCCCGTAATGTGGTTCCCGCTGCTGCGACCAACGATCATCCCTTCGACGATCTGCTGCAGAAGGATACCTTTGCCGGTACTTCCAGCAACAGCAGTTACGGCGTACTGGGTACCCTGGTATACAATGTGTATGAAGCCTCCGGCGGTGTAGGCGGCGACAGCGGCAAGACCGATACGATCCTGCCCGGCGCTATGTACACCGTACAGGCTGTGAACAGCCTGATCGGCGGCCTGATCACCACTTTGGCGGATCATAACATGAAGCTGGCTTCCGCTCGTGTGGCAGACAGCAACTTGACCCTCAGCTATGGCGGTAACACCACCACCACAACGCTGACGGTTACCAATAACTGCTACGGTCTGAACCGTGCGGTAAAGAACGCCGAGGGTAACTTCGTTGCTCGTGGCCGTTACAACATTGAGATCACGAATGTGGTTTCCGATAACAGTGCTTGCACCGTAGACTTCTCCAGCAAGACAGTTGTTCCTGAGAAGTCCGCTTCCTTCACTGTTACCAACGGCGGTTTTGATGAAGATACTGTAGTAACTTACACCGTTACTTACAACATTATCGACACCAACACCAACCAGGCCCTCTACACCGGCCTGACCTGCAAGACTTATCAGTTTGTGACTCCGCTGAAGAACTGGTCCGATTCTGTGTATCCGGGCGGTTCTCAGGACGGCAGATTCTCCAATGGTTCTTCCGGTAAGACCTCCGATGGCCAGGCTACCGTGAACAACACCGGTTACTTTGGTAACCCTTACCTGAACGCGAAGCCGTTCCGTGTAAGCTATCCTACCGATATTGTTCTGGCAAGCTCTAACCTGGATGCAGTGAAGAACTACAAGATTCGTCTTGGCTATGACCGTACCCTTGCCGGTTCTCCCGACAAGACTTTGGACGGCGTTTTTGCTTACAGCACCGGTTCTGTTAAGGATTCCTTTAGCAACAAGACCGTAACTGTGAACAATTCCAACATGATGGCTGCGTTTGATAAGTTCACCGGTGATGTGCTGAACTACGAAAAGGTAGACTACACCACCGATGGCGGTCAGACTTGGGTCAAGGGCGTTGCCGCAAGCCAGGTTCCCTCCAACGGCGTATCTCGTGTGAACCACGCTTACACGCTGAGCGAGCTGAACGGCGGCAAAGCGCTGGCTGCAGCTGTTAAGGATAGCAACGGTTATTACACCGCTGTTTATCTGAAGAGCGGTTCCGGCGACTTCGCTTACAGCAACTTGCTGGGCAAGGTTTCCGGTGCAACCGGCATTGACGGTCTGTACATCCAGACCGGTTCCGTGACTCTGTCTAAGGACAGTTCCTCTTCCCTGGATCTGTTCAAGTATGATGGTTCTACGGATATTTCTCAGGTATCCAAGAAAGAAGTGAAGTTGAGCTTCTTCTGCGACAAGAACCCGGCAACCGGTAGCTTGAAAGTAACTGTTGCTGACGATGGTAACCGTAGCCAGTTCAATAGTGCTTACGATTCTTTGAACAGCTACATTAAGAACTACAGACCTTCTGACTTTAAGGATTACGATGCGGCCAGTGGCTCTTCCGCAACCTATGATGCAGCAACCGCTGCTTTGGCTGCCGGCTTTGAGGCCCGCCAGTCTCCGCTGAATCTGTCCACTGCCGGCACGCTGTCCAGTGCGTTCACGAAGACGCCTGTTACCTCTGAGGTGAAGACCGTGATCGGCGAGCCTGCAACCAAGCCTGTAACTTCCTTGGATCAGCTGCCTGCAGCTCTGGCTGCTTATGCAACGACTGACGGCAATTATTACTATGCTGACAGCGCTATGAGCCAGCCTTATTACACCACGGAGGCTCTGACCGATGCTGATGTAACCGGTAAGACTTCCACCACTGTTGGTGGTCAGGCTTACACCGCTGGTATGGATAAGACCGGCCAGGTTGTTGTGAAGAGCGGTTCTTCCTGGTACTTCCTGAACGCCCCGGCTTATGCCACCGCATGGGATACCACCACTTATGAGGCTGCTCCCTATGCGATCAACGGTGCTGAAAAGGAAGGCACCTTCAATCAGGCGAAGTTCGTTTACTACAATGCCAATGGCGTTGCCGTGAGCAAGGACTTCACTGTGAAGCACATGGTTACCGAGAAGTCCATTGTCAACAATGGTGAGGAAACTCGTGCACTTGCCATGCAGGCAAGAGACAAGATGCGCTATGCTGTGGATCAGTGTGCGCAGATGCTGAGCGTTACCGTTGCCGGTCAGATCTTCACGGATGTTTCTTCCATTCGTGACGGTATGACGGACGCCAACTTCGATCTGCCCGAGTACCAGAAGATGGTATCCGTGGCGAAGGATGCTGAAAAGATGTACGCTGCAGATATTTACCTGAAGAGTGACGAGTCCAAGACGGTGCTTGCCACCTGCGCTTGGAACCAGATCGACCAGACCATTGCTGACCTGGCAAACACCAACGGTAATGACGCTGCGGATTATACCTATGCATTCTCCACCAGCACTTCTTCTCTGCTGATTGAAGAGGCTGTTCGTATGTTTAGCCTGTACATGGGCACTGTGACCGAGCGCGGCTATATCGGCGACAAGGTGGAGGCTGAGGTTTCTCACGCCAGCGGCAGCGCTTACAGCGCAATGACCACCACCTGGACAGATTCCGGTAAAGTCGATGCAGACGGCAATGCCATCAAGAATGCTGCAATCGCCACCACCGCGACTTCCGCGAAGTACGGTGCTGTTGAGGGCGGCAAGCTGGTTAACAAGGGCGAGAAGGTTTACACCGACGAGTCCTGGACCAACTATGTGAACGCACTGGCTGCTGCTGTAGATGTTGCGACCACCGGTAACGGCGACTACGCCCATAAGGACGCTGCCACCTATGTTCCGGCTGATAAGGACAACTACACCGCCAACCTGTCTGCTTGCTTCACCGCTTACAAGAACCTGATTGATGCAGAGAACTCTCTTGAAGAGGGCACAACTGCTCCTTCTGAGGGCTTTGCTGTAACCGGTAAGGTGCTTGCTCTGGCGAACACCAGCGGTAAGGTTGCTGGTGACAAGTTTACAGTCATTGGTTGTAATGTGATCATCAACGGCGAGACTGTGGCTACCACCGGTCAGGATGGTACCTTTACCATTCCGTCTTTGGCTGCCGGTAAGTACACGGCAACGCTCAGCTACCAGTATGGCTTTGACCGTAACATCACCATTGAGGTGAAAGACGGCAATGTGAATCTGGGCAGCTACGGTATGGTTGTATGCAACTTCAAGAAAGATGCAGCAATCAACGGTACTGACTACAACACATACAAGAAGTCAACAGGTAAATCTAAGGGTAGTGCTTCCTATAACGAAGCATGCGACTTTAACCATGATGGCGCTGTAAATGGTACAGACTACAATATCTATAAGGCATTTACAGGTAAGACACTGAGCAACGCAATCTACGGCTAAATCCTAACTTAAAGTACCCGGGCGGTGCTTCGGCACCGCTTGGGTCACACTGATTTTGATTATGAAATTGAACAAACTGAAGAGAACACTTGCTGCTTTCTTATCGTTTGTATTGATTTTGACCTTAACCTCTATAACCCCGCTGGCTGCCCAGGGTACCTTGGGCACCGAGCAGCCCCACCTCTCCTGTACCTTTACGGACAGCGAGGGCCGGGCGGTAGACGGCAATGCACTGTCTGCCGGGGATTACACCGTATCCTTTACGCTTTCCGGTATGCAGTCCTTTGCCGTGATGCAGTACACCATGTCTTATGACGCGGCTGTGCTGACGGTCAACGGTCACAGTGATCTGCTGTCGGACAGTATGCCGGATCAGCTGCGGGGCCTTGGCGCCGCCGGTGTGCTGGTGCAGAATGGGACCATCAACTTTGGTTTTATCACCAGGGTGGACCAGACCGCAACGACCACCGCCATTGATGCGGCGGGTCAGCTCCTTTTGAAGTTGCAGGTCACCGTTGCTACGGAAGCGCCTGTGGACTTTGCAAAGATTGTGACCTTGGATACGGACCCGAACCAAACCTTTATTGAGGCAGATTATGCGGATTATGCCGATTATGGCACGGCTGACCAGGACTGTTATGCACTGGTCACCGCCTTTGACGGCTATACCGCAACGTTGTATCCTATGACAGCGGATCTGTCCCCGGCCACCGGCCATGCCGTTACCGGCAAGGTGCTGGCGCTGGCCAATACCAGCGGCAAGGTGGCAGGCAGTGCATTTACCGTCCCCGGTTGTGATGTGCTGATCAATGGGGAAGTTGTGGCAACTACCGGCGCGGATGGCGTATTTACTATTCCGTCTTTGGCAGCCGGTACTTATACCGCTACGCTGAGATACGCCTACGGCTATGACCGTGACATTAAGATCACGGTTGCTGACACTGATGTGGATCTCGGCACCTACGGTATGGTTGTATGCAACTTCAAGAAAGATTCGGCTATAAATGGCACAGACTTCAATGTTTATAAGAGATGTACAGGTAAGAGTAAGAGTGACAGTACATACAATGGCGCCTGTGATTTTAATCACGACGGTGCCGTGAATGGTACTGATTACAACATTTACAAGGCATTCTCTGGTAAAATGTTGAGTGCTGAGATTTACAATTGATTATTTTAGGAGGAAACACACATGCGCAAAAGCGTAAAGAAAGTGCTTTCCGGTATTATGGCAGGTATGATGATCCTGACTGCTGCGCCCGTTTCTGCGTTGGCAGCGAATTATACGCCTGGCCAGGTTATCGAAAAGGCTGACTTGCCTGCTGCTAAGAGCCTGAGCCCGAAATTGGATGTAGTATGGACTGCCTATACCGGTAAAGATCAGGCTTTTTATAAGAATGGCGATGAGAACTGGATTACCGATGGCGCGACCGTTACTGATTTGAGTAAAGTTTCTGTGGAAGGTCAGACCGTTGGTAGCGATGGTTGCACCCTGAAAGCAAACTCTAAGGGCGAGTATTTCGTTGCTGCATCGTTCATTCTGCATGATACAGCTGGCCAATTTGGCAATGTACAGTTTAAATATGAAGTTAATTCAGCTTTGACACCAGGTGTGCGTAGCAATCCTACTACCGGCTGGAGCAAGACTGCAAAGTTACTTGCAATGGCCGATGAGGCTATGGTCGATGCTAACGGCGAAGCTTATATGACTGATAATGCAAGTGATGTAAACGGAACCGAGCAGTACATCTGCTATGGTACTCGTTTGGTTAACGATGAAGTTCCGGATGCTACATGGCAGGGCGATACTTCTACTTTGTACAACAGTGACGAGGATACTAATGTTGTTATTGATGGTATTTACATTGCAACTGTTGGCTTTAAGGTAGCTGCTGGCACAAAAATTGAAGATAGCTTGTTGACTTTCAACACCGATCCGCTGATGACCAAGTACAGTTCTATTGCATTTGGTAACGAAAACGAGATCGCTTGCAGCTACACCATGACAGGTATCTCCGAAGAAGGCGATGCTGAGGTTGGACTTTTTGAAGTACCCATGAAGGCATCTGCTCCGGAGACCAAGTCTTACACCGTTAACTATGTGACCGAGGACGGCGCTTCTCTGGGCACCGAGAAAGTGGAAGAGGGCAAGAGCCCCGCTTCTGTACCGGCTCTGCCCACTAAGGCTCCCGATGCTGCCGGCCACTACAGCTATGCTTGGGATACCGATCCCACCACAGCGACCATCTCCGCAGACACCACCTTCACTGCTAAGCTGACCACCACGCCGCATAATCCGCAGACTATGGACAGCAACATTGTGGATGCCACCTGCGGTAAGGACGGTTCTAAGACCGTGACCACCAGCTGCTCCGACTGCGGCTATGTGATCAGCGTTGAGAATAACGTGGTTATCCCCGCTACCAAGAACCACACCCCCGCTGCTGCGGTTAAGGAGAATGTGAAGCCCGCAACCTGCGAGACTGCTGAGACTTATGACTCCGTGGTTTACTGCTCCGTCTGCGGTCAGGAGATCTCCAGAACCCAGATGACCGGTGAGGCTGCTCTGGGTCACAAGTGGGGCGAGTGGAAGCATGACGACTCTACCGCTAAGGCTGAGTCCAAGCACACCCGCACCTGCGAGAATGACGCTACTCATACCGATAGCGCAGCTTGTAACTTTACTTCTCAGGTAACCCAGAACCAGACTGCTGATCAGCCTGAGATCACCACTTACACCTGTAAGGACTGCGGCTACTCCTACACTGAGGAGACCAAGCCCGCTCTGGGTCATACCCACAACTACGGCGCTCCCGTTGCTGATTACACCAGCGGTGAGGCCTTCGTTGAGGGTAAGAATTACACCCACACTGCTACCTGCACCGGCGAGGGTACCTGCAGCCAGCCTACGAAGACTGACAAGTGCACCTTCAACAATGGTGTGGAGACCAAGGCTGCTACCTGCACCGAGCCCGGCGTGAAGACCTTCACCTGCACCGAGTGCGGCGGCACCTACACTGTAGCGATCCCGGCTACCGATCATAACTGGGGTGACTGGAAGCATGTTGAGGGCACCGAGGGTGCTGATGCAAAGCACAGCCGTGTATGCGCCAATGACGCTTCTCACACGGAGACCAAGGCCTGCGACTTCACCGCTAAGGTGACCCAGGAGGCCACTCTGGATCAGCCCGAGATCACCACTTACACCTGTAAGGACTGCGGCTACTTCTACACCAAGGAGACTGCGCCGGCTCTGGCTGGTGTGACCGTAACTGTAAATGCTGTGGAGAACGGCTCTGTAACCCTGGCAGGTCAGGATGTGACCGCCGGTGGTTCTAAGAAGTTCGCTGAGAACGGCACTTACACCCTGGTTGCGACTCCCAATGCGGACTGCACCTTCGTAGGCTGGCAGACCGGTAACAAGATCGTTTCCACCGATGCTACCTACACCACCGTGGCTATCGCTGACATCACTTACACGCCTGTGTTCGCTGAGTCCGCTAAGCCCGTTCAGTTCACCTTTGTTGATATGTTCAACAACGTGATCTCTTCTCAGCCTGTTGCTTCCGGCGCAGATGTGAAGATCCCGCAGGCACCCACCTACACCGGCTACACCTTCACCGGTTGGTCCGTAGATGAGGCTGCCATTAAGGCCGCTACCTCCTCCATGACTGTTTATGCACAGTATGAGAAGGACGCTGCCGCTACCTACACTGTAACCACTGACGCTGATGCTACCGTTGCTTACGGCAGCAACTCCGCACAGGGCACTCTGGCTGACATTCCTTACGGCACCCAGGTAACCGTGTCTAAGGCCGACGCTACCGCTTGGGCTATCGACGGCAAGATCGTTGCTTACGGCGACAGCTACACCTTCTATGTTGCATCTGATGTAACTGTGAAGGCGGCTTCCGCTACCACCCAGGCTCCCGTTGTGGCTGCTGTTTCTGCCAACCAGGTTGCCGGTTCTTACAAGGTTGAGTTCGTTGCTACCCGCGCTATGGTGGATGGCTGCACTTACCTGAAGTCCGGTTTTGTGTATGGTAAGAACCTGACTGACGCTGACTTGACTCTGGCCAATGTTGGCAAGAAGGGTTCCGCTGATAACTCCGGCGTTGTGAAGGCTGCTTATGCCAACAGCACCGAGGGCAGCACTCAGTTCATCCTGAGCTATGGTATCTCCGCTCAGACCGGCACTGCCTCCGCTAAGGCATTCTTGACCTACAAGGATCAGAATGGCAAAGTGCAGACCGTGTACTCTGATGTGATGAGCCACACTTACGCTTAATCGCGTAAACACCTATTTATCGCTCCTGCCGGCGGGCAACTGCCGGCAGCGATATAAGGCAATTTAGGAATAGGAGGAATGTCTTCATGAAAGAAGCTTATTCTAAGCCTGTTGTCGACGTCAAGGAATTTCAGCAGATCGATGTGATGACCGCAAGCGGTCCTGAAATTATTGGTGGCGAAGACGACTAATTGCAATTAGTAAAATAATTGCTCGAGCGAAAAGAGCCGAGGGAGCAATCCCTCGGCTCGATTTTTTTTGCTTTATCGGTGCGGCCGGTTGGGTGCACCGGGTCGGTATTGTACGGATCGGCGGGATGACCGTCGGCTTTTTTTGTTTTTCTATGGCAATGGAGCGGCACTTATGGTACAATGAAAGCAGACGAAACGAATTGGAGGCGGCGGTATGAAAAAAATGACAAAGCGCTTGGCGTGCCTGGTGCTGGTGTTGGTAATGGCCTGCTGTGCCCTGCCGGGGGTCACTTACGGTGCCACCACCTCGGTAAATCTGAACCAGAACTACCTGTTCCGTACCCGGACGAATGCCTTTTCCTTTGGCGCTGGTGAGACGGCAAACCTGACCTTTACGCCCCAGTACACGGCGGAATACACCTTAAAGCTGTACGGCCATGTGACAGGCGGGCGGAATATCCGTGCCAGCCTGACGGATCCGGACGGCACGGTCACGGACTTTGAATACCCTAACCGTACCGGCTCTACCGTTAAGGATTATAGCCATCCGTACCTGACCGCTACCTTGGAGCAGGGCAAAACCTATACCTACTCGGTTTGGGGCTGGACGGCAAACAGTACCGGCGCAACGGTAGACGTGGACTTTACCAGCGGCGAAAGCGGCACCCTTTCCAAGGAGGTAGGGCTGCGGCTGTATCTGGACCAAACGGAATTTACTGCCTACAGCCAACAGGCGGTGCTGAATGCAATGAAGCTGCTGATTGTGGATCGCACCGGCGCCCACTTGGAATGGAAGTATAAGGATGCGATGGGTAGCCTGTTGGTAGGCGGCGCCGATGTGATCGTGGATCTGTCCGCTTGCGGTGCTTGCGGTAAGAACACGGTGCAGGTGCACTATATGGGCTACACCGCCACGGCGGATTTTAATTTGGCCCACGACTATTCTGTGCTGCTGGAGCGGGTGGCGGCTACGCCCACTGCCCGCGGTTATGACCTACTGGGATGCAGCCGGTGCAGCGCTACCACACGGGCGAATTTTGTAGATTACGACGGCTTTTGCATTGCTACCCCCGGCGCGGATATGGGCGCGCTGCTGTTTAACGATACGGACGTGACCGCCGGCGGCCGGATTTATGTAGATCGGGGCAAGGACTGCACGCTGCTGGCTCTGCCCAATAGCGGCTGCCGTTTTGCCGGTTGGCAGCAGGGGAATAAGATTCTGTCCGGCGATGCCAGTTATACCTTTACCCCGGTGGCCAGCGCCACCTACACGCCGCTGTTTTTGGACGACAGCGACCGGCTGACTTTTTTGTTTATTGACCCGTTTTCCAATGTGCTGTCTTATCAACAGGTGGACAGTGCTGCGGATGTAAAGATCCCCACGCCGCCTACCTACACCGGCTATACTTTTGTCGGCTGGTCCTACACGCCGACGCAGATCCACAGCTCCACCGGCTCCCTGACCGTGCAGGCACTGTACCGCGCCGGTGGAGCCAAGCAGCTGACCATCACCGCCCCCGGCTGCACCTTGCAGTGCGGCAGCCAAACTGCCCGGGACAGTCTGACTGTTGCCTATGGGGCGCGGGTTGCTGTGTCTGCGGCAGATGCCAAGGGCTTTTCAGCCGATGGGCGGGTGCTGGGTTATGGCAGCCGGTATAGCTTCTATGCGGTTGCCGATTTGGCGCTGGAGAAGCGCACCGATGATCTGACGCCGGTGCCCTCTGTGTCGCTGCTGTCCGCCCAGTTGCAGTCGGATACCGGGCGGGTGATGTTTGCCGCCACCCGGTCCATGGCCGGGGAGGGGAACCGACTGGTGACCTCCGGCTTCCTGTATGGCAAAAATTTGGCAGACGATGACCTGGTGCTGGAGATGGCCGGTAAGCCGGGCACCGGTACGGACGCCGGCACGGTGCGCTGCGCTCAAAACCGCTCTACGGAGCCGGAAGGTCAGTTTGTGCTGTACTACGGCATTTCCGCCCATGTGGGCACTGCCGCCGCGCGGGCGTACCTGACTTATGCAGACGCAGACGGCGCCCTGCACACGGTGTATTCCGCCGTGCTGCGCTATACCTATTGACAGACCTTTCCTGTTTACAATCTGCCCGGCCTGTGCTACAATAAGGGCAGCAAAGGAGTGCGATTATGAAAAAAACTATACGCCTGGGCAGTTTTCTGCTGGCGTTTCTACTGCTGGTGTGCACCCTGCCGGTGACGGCGTGGGCAGCGTCAACATCATATGATTTAAGCCGTGCCTTGTTTCGTTCTGCTGAGACCCAAAAAAATGTAGTTTCCTATGCAAAAGGCGAAAAGGCCACGCTGACCTTTACCCCTCAGTACACGGCGGAGTATACTCTGAGCTTTTTTGTACACAATCCGAAGGGCGAAAGCGGACGCAATGCGCACGCAAGTTTGACTTTCCCGGGCGGAAAGGTGCAGGAAGGGGAGTATCCATACCGTCCCAACGCCAAGGATTATAGCAGACCTTATATAACCGCCACCTTGGAAAAGGGCAAAACATATACCTACCATGTTTGGGGCTGGTCGCCTTTCAGTGAGGGTTCCGATGTAGATATTACATTTATCAGTGGTGCAAGCGGCGCGCTGACGGAGGAGCTGGGGCTGCGTGCTTACTTGCCGGACAAGACGTTTTACAGCTACGATCCCCAGGCGGTGCTCAATGAATTGAAACTGCTGGTGGGATTTAAGAACGCTACCCAGCCCTTGGAATGGTGTTATAAAAATGCCGGCGGTGTGCTGAGCATTAACGGCGTCGATGTGATCGTGGATATGTCCGGCTGCGGCGCCGAGGGTATGAATACCATGGCGGTGTACTACCAAGGCTATCGAGCCGAGGCGAAATTTAAAATCCGCAGTCACGAGCATAATTACGAGGCGGGGGATTCGGTACTGCCCACCTGCACCACCGCGGGCTACACGCCTTACTTCTGCACCATTTGTGCAGATGAGGTGCACCGGGATATTGTACCGGCGCTGGGTCATAATTACAAAGAAAAAAGCCGTGCCTTGACCAAGGCCACGACTTCTAAGGACGGCAAGCGGACAGCAACTTATGCTTGTACCCATACCGGCTGCAAGGCCACATACACCAAGACCTTGCAGACATACTATAAAGCCAACAACATCAAGCTGAATAAGACCGCCTACACCTATAACGGCAAGGTGCAAAAACCGTCTGTGACCGTGAAAAACAGCAAGGGCAAAGCCCTGAAGAGTACGGATTATAAAATCTACTACCCCAAGGGCATGAAGAATGTGGGCAAATACACCGTGAAAGTGACCCTCAAGGGCAATTACAGCGGTACAAAGAGCCTGACCTACAATATCAATCCAAAAGGCACCGGCGTATCTAAAGTCACCGCTGCCAAGAAAGGCTTTAAGGTCACCTGGAAAAAGCAGGCTACCCAAACCACCGGGTATCAGGTGCAGTATAGTACCAGCAGCAAGTTTAAGAAAGCCAAGACGGTGACGATCAGCAAGAATAAGACGACTTCTAAGAGTGTCGGTAAGCTGTCCGCCAAGAAGAAGTATTATGTGCGGGTACGCACTTATAAAACCGTAAAAATCGGTGGCAAGAGCGTAAAGCTCTACTCCGGGTGGAGTAAGGCCAAGAGCGTGACCACCAAGAAGTAATATATTCTCGTAATTGCCGCCCGCCAATCCCTCCGTCAACGCCTTGCGGCGTTGCCACCACCTAACCGGTGCCCGTCCCCTCTGTCGCATTTTTGCGACTGAGGGGATAAAAGCGGGCAGATACGATCCGCCCCTACCGGTTCAATCGCATTTTCATAAAATAAACAAGCCCCCGCATTCGTTACGAATGCGGGGGCTGTTTTTGATGTATTATTTGGTCTGGCCATAGCGGTGGGCGTAATCCTCAATGCGGGCGAAAAGTTCGTGGGCAAAGGCCTCCTGATTTTCTACGGAAACACAGATTTGCTTGCCGTTTAGCAGGCGGATCTCCGTATAATACTGATAATCGCCAAAGTCCACCAGCATACTCCACTTTTGCCGCATCCCCTGGCTGCGCAAGTTTAGGCGGCTGTTGTACACACTGGCAATATCCTTGTACATGATGGACACGGTGGGGCGGAATCGCTTTGTAAACAGAGAGTGCATAGTGATCTCTAAATGATCCTTATACAGTGTGATACCCTTAAAGCCGGTGGCGTATTTGATGGATAACACAAGGCCGATAACACCGCAGACAAACAAAACCCATAGCAGTGGCTCAAAGGATATGTATTTATCCAAATCCGCCATAAACATAATGCTGATTATGATGTGGAGAAACAAAAAAGGCGTGATAAAATTAGCTACCACATAAGAGCAATGCTGATACCCGGCAGCGGCTTTGTTGGCGTACCGGAAAGCATAGAATGATGGGATCGGGAATTGACTTTCTTCCATTTCTTTTTCTCAAAGGTTAAATCTCGATGAATTCGTTAAACACGGCGGTCATTTTTTTGCTGACCTCCAGGTCGGTGTGCAGGCTGCCAAAGTACCAGTGCATATACTCCACCTGCTTCATCAGCTCTTGCAAGTAGGTGTTCAGCGGGGTAATGTGCACGCCCTTGTTGGTGTGCAGCTTTAAGAAGTCCTTGGCAATGGCCGGCGCCTCATAGGTGAGCACATAGTTGACGGCGTACTTATACTCTCGCAGATTGTCTTGGCCGTTTTTCAGGTCCTCGGCGGTGGGCAGCTCCGCTTTCCACCAGCTGACCCCGTCCTCTCGCATATCCTTGTCCTCGCTTTCGCCGCCGCCCATCACAAAGAAGGTCTTGTTCTCAAACATAAACATTTCGCCCCGCATTAGGTGGTAAATGTTGTCGGCGATCTTGTGGGTGTTGCCGCCTTTCCAGCGGTAGGGGGTATAGCTGTCCAGCATATCAAAATTCTCATGCGCGCCGTCTAAAAAGCAGATGGTGTACTTGCGCTTTTTCAGCCACTCCAGGTTGCGCTTTTCCTTGGGGTCGTTGGGGTTCCAAAGAAAGCCAAAGTCGCCGCAGACGATGACAATATCTTTCTCTCCCAGGCGCTTGAGTTTAGGGTCTTTGAAGTGGGACAGATCCCCGTGGGTGTCCCCGGTAATGTAAATCATAATTCGCTCCGAAAAATTCAAAAAGTTTTTACGCATTTGGGCTTTTCAATTCGGCCCAAAGATGATAGACTAAGTATTATAATATCTTTAATTGGTTCAGGTGTCAAGTTCCATGAAAAAAACTGTCTCTTTCTTTTTATCTTTCGTTTTGCTGCTGTCCGCCGTGTTCTGCGTGCCAGGCTTTTCTGCCTCTGCCGCAGTGTATAAGCCGGACCGTAAGCTGTATTCCCAGGCCTATATGCTCCTTAGCCTGGATGATCCGTCCTTCCCTGTGGTGGCGGAGAAAAATCAGGACAAGCGGATGTATCCGGCTTCCCTGACCAAGATCGTCACCACCATGGTGGTGCTGAATAAAGTGAAGAACCTGAGCCAAAAGACCAAGGTGAGCCAAAGTGCCTACGACGCTGTGCTGGGCACCGGAGCACAGACGGCCGGGCTGAAAGTGGGGGAGAGCCTGACCATTGAACAGCTGCTATATCTTACTATGGTCCATTCAGCATGTGACGCCTGCCATGTGCTGGCGGAGTTTGTTTCCGGTTCTACGGACGCCTTTGTGGCGGAGATGAACAGCTGGGTTCAGTCCCTGGGGTGCAAGAATACCCATTTTGTGAACCCGGACGGCCTCCACGACCCCAACCACTATTCCACCGCTGCCGATCTGGCGAAGATTACCTTAAAGGCGCTGCAAAACGACACCTTTGAGAGAATCAGCACCACCGTGCAGTACAAGTACAAGAATACCACCTTTACCCACACCAACTTAATGCTGCAAAGCGGCTATGTGTCTTACTATTACGAGTACGCCAGCGGCATTAAGACCGGCTCCACCGAGGAGGCGGGCTACTGCGTGATCACTAAGGCATCCAAGGACGGCTACAACTATTTGGCTGTGGTGCTTGGCGCACCGGTGATCGACTATAACAGCGACGGCTATGTGGAGAAATGCTCGTTTATTGACGCCGCGTCCTTGTTTGACTGGGCCTTTGACTCGCTGAAATATACCACCCTGGTCAGCGCAAATGATGTGATCGACGAAGTGCCGGTAGAGAATGGCAAGGACGCGGACGCAGTGCAGCTGATGGCAGCGAAAGATGTAAACACCATCGTGCCCGCCGGGCTGGACAAATCCGCCGTGATCATTCGGGCGGTGGATAAGCCGGAGAGCGTGCAGGCCCCGGTGGAAAAAGGACAGAAGATCTGCAAGGCGGAGATCGTCTACGCAGACCAGGTGGTGGCAACGGTGCAGCTGGTGGCTGCCAATCGGGTGGAGCTGTCCACATTCTTAAAAATTCTCAACGCCGTTAAAGCGTTTTTCTCCTTGACGGTGGTACGGATTGTACTGGGCGCTGCCGTGCTGTTTGTGCTGGTGTATCTGTACCTGTTTATCCGTAACGCCCGGCTGAAGAAAAAGCGCCGGGCAGAGAAAATGCGCCAGTACGAGGAAATGCAGACCTCCGGCTCCGCAGACCGCAACGATCCGCCGGATCTGCCGCCCCCGGTGCATAGATAATGAAAAATACGGCGTAGCCATACGCAACATACCCGGCACAGTTCCTCACTTGTGCCGGGCTTTTTAGAAAGAGGGATAAAGATGAAAGGAAAACGCAAACGCATTTACCGCCTGGTGGCGGTGTGCCTGGCGCTGCTGGTGGCTTTTACCGGGCTGCTGACCGTGCAGGCGGCAGGGGTGGCTAAGCCCACCAAGCTCAGCGCCAAGGCCAATGATAATGTATCTATCACCCTGCAATGGACGGCAGCTAAGAAAGTCAGCGGCTACCAGGTGTATATCGCCGGGTCCAAAAGCGGCAAATATACCCTGCTGGCCACCACATCTGCGACCAAGTACACCCACAGCAACTTGAAAGGCGGCAAGACCTATTATTACAAGGTGCGCGCCTATAAGACGGTGAAGAAAAAGAAGCAGTATTCCGGTTACACGGCGGTGGTGCAGGCCATGGCGGTGCAGTACGCCGCCCAAAAGAGCCTGCAAAGCCTGAACAGCAAGGTGGACGGTATGATCCGCCGGGTGACGGCACTGGAACAGAGCAAGACCGTGGGCGATCTGCAACAAACGGTGCTTCGCCAGGAACAGCTGCTGGCCGATCAGCAAAGCGCGCTGGAGACCTTGCAGCAGACCGTTGCCATCCAGGATGACAGCTTGCAGTCTTTGCAGCAAACGGTGACCGCCCAGTCCCAAAAAATTACAGATCTGGAGCAGCAGGTGCAGGCGCTTTCCGGCGCAAAAGCCTACTGGCAGGGCAAAAAGTGGGTGGCCTTTGGCGACAGTATCAGCGCCGGCTTTCAGCTGGACGATCCGGACACCCAGCTGTACTCTCGGCTGATCGCCAAGGATTTAGGCTTGCAGCTGGTCAGCGGCAGCATGCACGCCATGAACAGCATGGGTTATACGGTGACTGCAGGTACCGCAGTCGGCCAGCACAGCATGCCGGCTTATGTGAATGCAGACAAGAATGAAGATGCGGATTTGGTTACCATTTTTGCCGGCACCAATGATTTCGGTCGTTCGGTGGCTATGCCTTTGGGCACCATGGCAGACGACGCCAACACGGAGAGCTTTTACGGCCGGTTAAAGTATACATGCGATTTGCTTAGCGCCAAGTACCCGAATGCGCTGGTGATCCTGGTAACTCCGCTGCCCCGCCACGATTGCGCGGATGGTACCAAGGGCACCGTAGAGCCGACCAAAACCTTAGTTGATTATGCAGACGCCATTCGCCAGGTGGCGGCGCTGTACAGTTTTCCGGTGCTGGATTTGACTCGGGAGAGTGGCATGCAGATGCGCAGCAAAGCGTTTCGCACCGCCTATATGGCAGATAACATTCACCCCAACGCTGCCGGTCATGCCAAATTTATCGCCCCGTCACTGGAGCGCTTTATCCTCCAGCATACCCCGGTGATGTGAGAAAAGGTTGTTTCGTTTTTTATCCCCTCAGTCAGCTGCGCTGACAGCTCCCCTTTATTACATAAAAGGGGAGCCAAGTTTTACAATTTTGCCTCTCTTGTGTAAACGGTGGCGGGATCGTCCTGTCCAATAACCCTCAATATAGAAAAAAGAGTTCCCCAATCAAAGGGAACTCTTTTCGTTTTGTTTGGCTTTAGCCCTCGTATTCGTCCTCGTTTTCCCAGTTGTGCCAAATGTTCTGCACATCGTCGTTGTCCTCGAACATCTCGATCATCCGGGCCATCTTCATCATATCGTCCTGGCTTTCCAGGCGGGTGTAGGTGGTGGGGATATACGCCGGCTCAGAGGAAAGGATCTTGTAGCCCTTGCCCTCCAGCTCGTCCCGCACGGCACCCACATCGTTGGGCTCGGTGCGAATTTCAAAAATATCCGTATCATCGGTCAAGAAGTCGGCAGCGCCTGCCTCCAGTGCGTCCTCCATCAGCTGATCCTCGTCCACATCCTCGCGCTCAATGACGATGACTCCCTGGCGGTTGAACATAAAGGTCACGGAACCCTGGGTGCCCATATTGCCGCCGGCCTTATCAAAGTAATGGCGAACCTCACCGGCGGTGCGGTTGCGGTTGTCGGTCAGGGCCTCTACCACCACGGCCACGCCGCTGGGACCGTAGCCCTCATAAATGATCTCCTCATAGTTGGCGGTGTCCGTCTCGCCGGCCGCCTTCTTGAGCATACGATCAATATTGTCGCCGGGCACATTATTCTGCTTGGCCTTGGCGATAATGTCCTTTAACTTGGTGTTTACACTGGGGTCCGGGCCGCCCTGCTTTACGGCAACGGCCAGTTCGCGCCCGATCTTGGTAAAGACCTTGGCTCTGGCGGCGTCGTTGGCGCCCTTTTTGCGCTTAATGGTGCTCCATTTGGAATGTCCGCTCATCCAATCACTCCTTCAGTCTTAGTCTAAAATACCCGTCAATTTTACCACAAAGCCCCGCCAATATCAAGTGCAAAATCCGTATTCAGCCGTCGAGCGGGTCACTTCCCGGTGGAAATCGCAACTTTCTGTTGTATATGCTGCTAAAATATGGTATGATAATGCGTATAAGTTCTAAGCAAAAACAAAGAACGGAGGACGATTTTATGTATTCGGATTACTATGATTCCATTGCCCAGGTGGCAGGTGCGGACCCGGAAGTTGCTGCGGCAATGAATCAGGAGCTGCAACGCCAGCGGGATAATATTGAGCTGATCGCATCGGAGAACCTGGTGTCTCCCGCTGTGATGGCGGCCATGGGCTCTGTGCTCACCAACAAATATGCCGAAGGTCTGCCCGGCAAGCGCTACTACGGCGGCTGCCAGTATGTGGATGTGGTGGAGAAGATTGCCATTGAGCGCGCCTGCAAACTGTTTGGTGCCAAGTATGCCAATGTGCAGCCCCACTCCGGTGCCCAGGCCAACAC
This sequence comes from Oscillospiraceae bacterium, assembly GCA_025757685.1. NCBI lineage: Bacteria > Bacillati > Bacillota > Clostridia > Eubacteriales > Oscillospiraceae > Oscillospiraceae bacterium. Next base: position 211,836 of record CP107220.1, read on the forward strand.
GGCTGTCTATTTTGCTTTGCTGAAGCCGGGTGACACGGTGATGGGTATGGCGCTGGACAACGGCGGCCACCTGACCCACGGCTCTCCCGTGAACATCAGCGGCAAGTACTTTAACTTTGTGCCCTACGGCGTCAATGACGAGGGCTTTATTGACTATGCGGCATTTGCCAAGCAGGTGAATAAAGTGAAGCCCAAGTTGATTGTGGCCGGTGCCTCCGCCTATCCTCGGGAGATTGACTTCCAGACTATGGCGGATATTGCCCATGCCAACGGCGCTATGTTCATGGTGGATATGGCTCACATTGCCGGCTTGGTGGCAGCGGGTCTGCACCAAAGCCCGGTGCCTTGCGCCGATGTGGTGACCACCACTACCCATAAGACCCTGCGCGGTCCTCGGGGCGGCCTGATCCTGTGCAACAATCCCTATTTGATCAAAAAGCTGAATTCCGCCGTGTTCCCCGGTACCCAGGGCGGCCCGCTGATGCACATTATTGCCGCCAAGGCCGTGTGCTTTGGTGAGGCGCTGAAGCCGGAATTCAAAGCCTACCAGCAGCGGGTGATCGACAACGCCAAAGCACTGGCGAAGGGACTTACCGACCGTGGGCTGAACCTGGTGTCCGGCGGTACGGACAACCACCTGTGTCTGCTGAGCCTGATTGGCACCGATGTGACCGGCAAGGAGCTGGAGCACCGGCTGGACGAGGTGCATATCACCCTGAACAAGAACACCGTGCCCAACGAGCCCCTGTCTCCCTTTATCACCTCCGGTGTGCGGATCGGTACCCCGGCAGCCACCACTCGTGGACTGAATACGGAGGATATGGACAAGATCGCCGAGTATATTTACCTGGCCATCACGGACTTTGACAATCAAAAAGAGAACATTGCGGCGGGCGTGGCAGAAATCTGCAAAAAATACCCGCTCTATGCGTAAAATTTTATGAAAATTCTGTTTGTTTATCTGTTTCAGGCGCTGCTGCAGCTGATTTATCTGCCCTTAAAGGCGTTTTGTAAGGTGCAGGATCAGGTGGTCTATCTCTCTCGCCAAAGCAACGAGAAGAGTCTGGATATGCAGCTGCTGGAACAGGCCATAGAGGAGAAAGCCCCCGGCACCCGCCAGGTGTTTCGGCTGCAAATGATGGAGGACGGCTTTGCCGGCAAGCTTCGCTATTTCGGCCATTTGGTGGGGGATATGAAAGCCCTGGCTTCCTCCAAAGTGGTGATCGTAGACACTTACTCCATCGCCGTGTCCTGCCTGCGGCATAAAGCCGGCGTGCAGGTGGTGCAGATGTGGCACGCACTGGGGGCTGTTAAGAAATTCGGCTTGCAATCCCTGGGCACCAAGGAGGGGCGGGACGCCCGCTTGAGCCACGCCATGCACATGCACCGAGGTTACGACTATGTGTTGTGCCCCTCGGCAGCCACCGCTCGGTTTTATATGGAAGCCTTTGGCTGCCCGGCGGAGAAGATCAAAATTTGTTCCCTGCCTCGGGTGGACGATATTGTGACTCCCAAAGAGGGACTGGCTCAGCGCTTTTATGCAGAGAACCCGGGTCTCAGTGACCGGCGGCTGGTGCTGTATCTGCCCACTTTCCGAGATCGTGAGGCCTATGTGGCCCAGGAGCTGAAATTGGCCTTTGCGGAGCAGGAGACCTACCGGTTGGTGGTGCGTACCCACCCGCTGAGCAAGGTAAAGCCGGATCCGGAATTCAGTATCCACGGCAACTACTCCACCTATGAGTTGATGCAGTTGGCAGATGCCATCGTGACGGACTATTCCGCCTGCGCCTTTGAGGCGTCCCTCTTAATGAAACCCCTGTATTTCTTTGTGCCGGATTATGATCTGTATATGCGGGATCGGGGGCTGAATGTGGACTTGCGGCAGGAGATGCCTGCTGCCACCTTTACGGACGCGGATGCGCTGGCAGACAGCCTGCGCGCGGCGGCTTATGATTATGACGCGCTTTATGCGTTTCAGTCCAAATATGTGGAGAATACCAAGAATAATAACGCAGCCATCTTAGCCAACTTTGTGCTGACTTTGCTGCAAAAGAAGGACAGCGATTCTTAATGGAATACACATTTTCAAACAAGATCTCCGCACTGCAACCCAGCGCTATTCGAGAGATTTTAAAGGCTACCGCTGACCCGGCCATTATTCCGCTGGCAGCGGGCAACCCGGCGCCGGATGCTTTTCCGGTGGACGAGGTTCGGGCCATTACCGCCGATATTCTGCAAAAAACGCCCATTGACGCCTTGCAGTACGGCGTGTCCGAGGGGTATCAGCCCCTGCGGGACACAGTGCGGGACTGGCTTGCCCGTCGGGAAAAGATCGGTACCGATGGGGATGATTTGCTGATCGTCAGCGGTGCGACCCAAATTATGGACTTGGTTACCAAGGTGCTGTGCAACGAGGGCGACACGGTGATTTGCGAGGAACCGTCCTTTATCGGCTCGCTGAACTGCTTCCGCTCCTACGGTTGTAAGCTGGCCGGTGTGCCTATGGAGGCAGACGGTATGGACACCGCCGCTTTGGAGCGGGTGTTGCAGGAGAACCCGGGCGCCCGATTTATCTACACCATTCCCAATTTCCAAAACCCCTCCGGCGCCACCATGAGCCTGGAGAAACGGCAGCAGGTGTACGCCCTTGCCAAGCAGTATGGTGTGCTGATCCTGGAGGATAACCCTTATGGCGATCTGCGGGTGGCCGGTGAGCCGCTGCCCACCATTAAGAGTATGGATACGGACGGCATTGTGATCTATGCCGGTTCCTTCTCCAAGATTTTGTCCCCCGGTTTGCGTGTAGCCTACTGCGTGGGTCCCAAGCCGGTGCTGGCCAAAATGACCGTGGGCAAGCAGGCGGAGGATGTGCATACCGCTATGCTGAATCAGATGATCGTGTACCAGTGGTTCCGGCAGTATGATGTGGACGCCCATATTGAAAAGATCTGCGGCATTTACCGCAAAAAGCTGGAGCTGATGTGCAACTGCATTGACAGTGATCTGGGCGATTTTGTAGAGTATGTGCGGCCCCAGGGCGGTCTGTTCATTTGGTGCAAGCTGCCCGGCGATGTGGATATGCTGGACTTTTGTAAGCGTGCCATTGCCAAACAGGTGGCTGTGGTGCCCGGCAACGCCTTTATGATGGACGACAAGGCAGTCAGCCACCATATTCGGCTGAATTTCTCCACCCCGTCCGATGAGGCTATTGTGGCCGGTGTGCACCGATTGGGTGAAGTGGCTGCCGATCTGCGCAGCAAATAAAGGAGCAAAGAATTATGTCTGAAGAAGTAAAAGTAGAACGGAAAAAGCGCAGCCTGTCGCTGATTCAGCCTACCTCCATTCCCACCTTGGGCAATTACCTGGGGGCGATGAAGGGCTGGAGCGCCTTTCAAGAAGAATATGACACCATTTACGGCGTAGCAGACCTGCATTCCATTACCGTGCGCCAGGACCCGCAAAAGCTGCGGCGGCAGACCACGGAACTGTACGCTATGCTGTTGGCTTTGGGTTTGGATCCGGACAAGGGTATTGTGTTTATCCAGTCCCATGTGCCCACCCATTCCCAGCTGGGCTGGCTGCTGAACTGCTACACCCAGTTTGGCGAGTTGTCCCGTATGACCCAGTTTAAGGACAAGTCCAAGCAGCACGCAGACAATGTGAATGCCGGGCTGTTTACCTATCCCTGCCTGATGGCGGCGGATATTTTGCTGTACCAGTCGGATATTGTGCCGGTGGGTGCGGACCAAAAGCAGCATTTGGAAATTGCAAGGGATATTGCAGAACGCTTTAACGGCATTTACGGCAAGGTGTTTACCGTGCCGGAAGCCTACATTCCCAAGAGCGGCGCCCGGGTGATGAGCCTGCAAGACCCCACCCGCAAGATGAGTAAGTCCGACCCCAACCCCAAGGGTACGGTGTACCTGACGGACGAGCCCGGCGTTATTATGAAAAAGTTCCGTTCTGCGGTGACAGACAGCGAGATGAGTGTGCACTACGGCGAGGGTAAGGACGGCATCAACAACCTGATGACCATTTACGCCGCCGTGACCGGCAAGACGATGGAGACCATCGAACAGGAGTTTGCCGGTAAGGGCTACGGCGACTTTAAGACCGCTGTGGGCGAGGCGGTGATCGCTGAGCTGGAGCCGGTGCAGCAGCGCTTTAATCAGTTTATGCAGGATAAGTCCTATTTGCAGGCATGCTGGACCAAGGGCGCGGACCTGGCCCAGCGGGTCAGCCAGCGTACACTGGATAAGGCCATGAAGAAGATCGGCTTTTTGCTGAAATAAAAATGTGCAAGGGCGCACACCGGCAGCACCGGCGTGCGCTCTTTTATTTTGTCCATGCGGGAATATGGGCAATTTCACCAATTTGTAAACATATTTTTGGGCGGTTTGCCGTTGACCTGCCTATAAAATGTGTGTTATAATAAACTTGCATTGTATATATGTATGTAATAAGTGCGTATATACCGGATTGCCGATACGCCCTGAGAGGGCGGGCGGCGTGTCATTTTTTGTACAAATGATCTCTGTCACCCGGCGGGTGCCCTGTGCAACCCCTGCAAGAACTCTGCCTATCGCAGGCAAAACACGAGGAGGAATTATTTTGAAAGAAGCAAAAGCAATGGCTTATGTGAACATGTACGGCGTGCTCGCTACGCTGGAGAACTTGTGCCAGATCGACGACCAGGCCAAGGCCGTGCTCCGTGAGCTGAAAAAGCCGGTGTCCATCTGCTTTGATGTGACGGACGGCCCCTGCTGCACATTCAACTTCACCCAGGATGGCTGCAAAATGAGCGAGGGTACTTACGGCTGCACTTGCAAGATGAATTTTGCCAGCCCGGAGAAGTTTAATGCACTGATTGACGACTCTAAGCCCGGCGTGCCGGTAAAGGGCGCCGTACAGGTGCTCTCTTTCCTGCTGGGTCCGTTTACCAAGCTCACCAATCGGCTGACTCAGCTGCTGATGCCCAGTGAGGCGGACTTAAAGGACAGAGCGTTTTTTGAGGAGTCCACCGTTTTGACTTTCTACACCATTGCGGGAGCCATCTCTGCCCTTGCCAATACGGACAGCGTGTCCAAGCAGTCCGCGCTTTATACGGTAGACGGTGATGTGTCTATGGGCATTAAGGATGTGTGCTACGCCACCATTCGGGTCAATAACCACACGTTCCGCACCATTAAAGAAAAGGCCCAGTCTCCCCGGGCGGTGATGGAGTTTGCCACCATTGATCTGGCAAACGGTCTGTTTAACGGCACCGCCTCCACCATGGCAGAGCTGTGCGCCGGTCATATTTATATGGCGGGTATGATTTCTATGGTGGATAATATCAACCGCGTTTTGGACAGAGTTGCGGTATATCTGGGTTAAGGAGGTCTTTTAGAATGAGTAAATTTCCTGAATATAAGCATGAAAAAAGCCAGGAGTGGTTTAATCGGGCACTGAACGCCATTCCCTCCGGCGTGTACGGGCATTTGGGCCCCAGCGAGGGTCTGTTCCTGCCCATTACCAAGTGGCCGCTGATGTCCCAAAAGGCCAAGGGCACCTATTTTTGGGATGTAGACGGCAACAAGTATTTGGACTTTATGTGCGCTTACGGCCCCAATGTGCTGGGCTATTGCGATGACGATGTGGACGCCGCTGCCATGGAGCAGTTAAAGACCGGCAACTGCACCACTTCTCCCTCTTACAAAATGGTAGAGTGCGCCGAGTTGCTGATCGACACCGTGAACACCGCTGATTGGGCGTTCTTTATGAAGAACGGCTCCGACGCCACCACTTTCTCCGTGATGTGCGCCCGTGCGCATACCGGCAAAAAGAAGATGATGTTCTTTAAGGGCTATTACCACGGCGATTTCCAGTGGGCCCAAAAGGTGGACTACCCGGGTATTTTGCCGGAGGAAGTAGAGAACAATGTGGTGGTGCCCTGGTTTGACCTGGACGCTATGCAGAAGGCCTACGACGAGGCAGGCGGCGACTTTGCCGGCTTGATTGCCCAGCCCTATGACCACGGCAACTTTAAGGACAATGTGTGTGCCACACCGGAGCAGTGGAAAGCGGTTCGTAAGTTCTGCGACGACCACGGTATGGTGCTGATTTTTGACGATGTGCGTACCGGTTTCCGTTTGGATCTGGCCGGTTCCGACCATTACTATGGCATTAAGGCAGACTTGATCTGCTTCTGTAAAGCCCTGGCCAACGGCTACAATATGTCTGCTGTTTGCGGTCAGGAGCATATGAAGAATACCGCTTCTTCCGTGGTGTATACCGGCTCTTACTGGATGAGCGCCGAACCGTTCGCCGCCTGCCTGGCTTGTATTCCTAAGATGAAGAAGCTCAACACGCCTAAGATGTTCCGGGAAATGGGCACCCAGCTGACGGACGGCTTTGTGGCTGCCGGTAAGCAGCACGGCTTCGACCTGGTGGTGTCCGGCGAGCCGGCGCTGTTCTATCTGCGCGTTGCCAACGATGAAAGCCTGATGCTCCACCAGGAGTGGATCGCCGAGTGCGTCAGCCGCGGGCTGTTCCTGGCGTCTCACCACAATCACTTTATGAATGCCGCGGTTACCCAGGATGATATCAAGCTGGCCATCGACATTGCCGAGGACGCCTTCGGCGTTGTGGCTGCCAATCATCCGGAGATCCCGGGATTAGTGAAATAAACCAATCATTTTTGCCGGGTCTGTGCAAGGGGGCACGGCCCCGGTAACAACAGAAAGGGAGGACTTTGAATGCCTGCTGATTTCAAGCCATTTGACAAAGCCGAGTGGCTCCGCCTGGAGAAAAAGGCGGACGAGTTAAGACGACTGACCGTGCAGACCACCGTTTGGGGCGGTTCCGGCCACATCGGCGGCGCCATGAGTGCCATGGACGCCATGACCATTCTCTATCACCGCTTTATGAAGCTGGATGTAAACAACCCGGACATGGAGGACAGAGATCGCTTTGTGCTCTCCAAGGGGCATGCGGCTGTGGGCTATGGCCCGGTGATCTGCGACTACGGCTTTATGCCGGTGGAGGGGCTGCACAACTTTAACCTGACCGGTTCCAAGTTTGGTATGCACCTGGATAAGAACAAAATCAAGGGCATCGATTGCTCTTCCGGCTCTTTGGGTCACGGCCTTTCCCTGGCAGATGGCTTTGCCCTGGCAGGCCGCGTAAAGGGTCAGGACTATATGGTCTATTGCCTTACCGGCGACGGCGAGCTGAATGAGGGCTCCAACTGGGAGGCTGCCATGACCGCTGCTCAGTTTAAGCTGTCCAATGTGGTGGTGCTTGTGGATAACAACAAGTGCATGATTGACGGCCGCGTGGACGATGAGATGAAAGTGGAGCCGCTGGATAAGAAGTTCGAGGCCTTTGGCTTTAAGGTAAAGCGCGTAGACGGCCAGAATATGAAGGAGCTTAACGATGCCATTGAGGACGCCATCGCCAATCACAAAAACGGCGGCGACCAGCCCTATTGTATCGTGATGGATACCTTTAAGGGCGCCGGTATTGACTTTATGGAGGACGATTACCACTGGCATTACGGCGCACTGGACGAGGCAAAAGAGAAGGCTTGCTACGAGAGCCTGGATAAGTATTACAAGAAACGCTGCGAGCGTGCGGAACAGGAGGGCTAAGCCATGGCAAGCGGAATGACTTATACAATGACGGAGACCACCGCCCTCTCTACGGCGGAATATTACGGCAAGGCGCTGTGCGAGCTGGGTGCGGAGCACCCGGAAGTGGTGGCGCTGACCGCTGACCTGGGCAAATCCACCAAGATCGGTATGTTTGGCGAGAAGTTCCCGGATCGTTTCTTCAATGTGGGTATTGCAGAGCAGAATATGTTTGGCGTGGCAGCCGGGCTGGCGCAGAACGGGCTGATCCCCTTTGCTTCTACCTTTGCTATTTTTGCTTCTGCCCGCTCCCTGGATCAGGTACATACGGATATTTGCTATCAGAATGTACCGGTTAAGATTATTGCTACCCATGCGGGTACTTCATTCGGTCAGGCGGGCTCTACCCACCATGCTTTGATCGATATGGCGTGCATGCGCTCTCTGCCCCACATGACCGTGATCTGCCCTTGCGACGGCGCAGAGACTTATCACGCGGTTAAGGCAGCGTACAGCTATCCCGGCCCGGTTTATATTCGTATCAACCGCGGCTTTGACCAGATCGTTTATCCCAAGCTGGAGGAGTGCACCTTTGAAGTGGGCAAGGCCAAGGTCATGAACGAGGGCACAGATATTACCGTGATTGCCTGCGGTTCTTGCGTGTATCAGGCCATGCAGGCTGCCCAGATGGCAGCGGCTGACGCCGGACTGAAGGTGCGTGTGCTGAATATGCATACCATTAAGCCTCTGGATGAGAAAGCTGTAATGTCCGCCATTATGGACACTCGCCGGATTATCACCGTAGAGGATCACACCGTGATGGGCGGTTTGGGCACCGCTGTTGCTGAGGTGGTTGCCAAGAGCGGCAAGGCCTGCGTTATGCGGATGCTGGGCCATCAGGATGAATTCTCCACCATCGGTCTGCACGAGGACCTGATGTCTCTTGCAAAGATCGACGCCAACGGCATTGCCGACACCATTGCCGAAGTGATGCACGCCGATTTTGAAGCGGACGACGCTTGGGACGACGAATTCTAATTCGCGCACAGATGTTAAAACTTCAAAATCAAGAAAGGATGTGCCAGTATGGCAAGTGATACCACACGCTACACCAACAAGGTGTTTATGACCGGCGCCTTGCCGCTGCTGAAGACCATCGCCAACGATGTGCCGGAGCTGAAGAAGAAATTTGAGGGCGTCAACGCCGTGTACCAGGTTTCTGCTATGGCTAACGCACAGGACAAAGAGGCGATCCACTTTATCATCGAGGATGGAGAGTGGACGGTCAAACTGGGTGAGTACTTGGGGCAGCAGAAGATTGACGCCGAATTGCAGTTCTCTTCTATGGAGAAGATGAATGCGTTTTTTAAGGGCAATATGAGCGCCCTGCCCAAGATGAAGATCAAGAGCTTTGGCAAGTTTATCAAATTTATGATGGTCCTGCTGAAGATGAGTTCTCTGCTGGGTATTAAGGAACCGCCGGAAGATGAGCAGCTATGTCTGCTGCTGACCAAGCTGTATTTTTATTTGCTGTCCTCCGGCATCAGCCAGTTGAACAAAATGGGTCACCCGGCTATTCGGGATTGGACTTCCAAGAGCCCGGACCGCGTGTACCAGTGGGCTGTGGAGGGTCACCCGGAGTGCACCGCTTACCTGCGCATTAAGGCAGGCAAGTCCCGTGCCGGCCGTGGGGAGTATAAGCGCTCCAAGCCGTTCTTCTGCATGAAGTTCGACACCGCCCAGCACGCGCTGATGATCCTGCTTGGCACCGGCGATATGCTCCAGATGACCAAGGATAAGCAGCTCATCATGGAGGGCGCGCCGGAGTTCGGCGCCATGATCGGCGAATACATGATGATTGTGGGCGACCTGGCCTCTTAATTTTCTAAACGCCTTGCGGCACCTCTTTACGGGGTGCCGCTTTTTTTGTTTTGATTGCGCTTTATAAGGTATGAAAAGGCGGACAAAACAAAACCGCCCCTATGCTGCATGGTAGCAACAGGGGCGGCTCTTGACATTCTTAATTTTTCTTTTCGTTTTCCAGTTCCTGCTGTTCTTTATAGAACATGTTGGCCTTAACATACACTTGAATATAGCCGTTGATCACTTCGGCCAGTTCGCCGGCAGAGTAGGGGTTGGGCAAAATGTGCTCGTCGTCGTCGATCACCACCGGCCCCCGTTCAAAGTCGTTAAAGGTGGGCATTAGACTATAATTCTCTGCGGTCTTTACAATAGAGATCAGGGTGTAGTCCGCTGTGGCGTTAACAAAGCCCTTTTTCTTGGTATATTTCTCAATGGTGGACAGGTCGCTCTGGTCATTGTGCTTCTTGGAGTAGCAGGAGTCGATCACTTCCTCAATAAACTGCTCCAGCCGTTCCTCGCTGTACGGGGCTTTCAGCAGATGCACCTTATCAATATCCGCTATGCCGTACTTGTCGCTTTCGCCGCAGGGAATGCCGATCAGGTTCTCGTCTTCGTCCACATAAAGGGAGATGGTATAAAATGCTTTTTCCATATACAAAAATCACCTTTTCCGTTGGTTCTCTCCCTTATTATATCGGATTGCGTTGAAAAATACAACCGTTTGTGCTAAACTGGGAACGGTGATTGTATGAAACAAGTTTTAATAACCGGCGGCGCTACCGGCATTGGTGCGGCTACAGCACAGGTGTTTTTGGAACGGGGCTACCGCGTGTTCGTGACGGTGCACCAAACGGCGGCGGAGCTGCCGGGAGTGACGGCGATCCCTTGCGATATTACGGACCCGGCGGACGTGGAACGGTTGTTTGCCGCGGTGGGCACGGTGGATGTGCTGGTGAATAACGCCGGGATCAGTCTGATTCGCCAAATTCAGGATACCACGCCGGAGGATTATGACGCCCTAATGGGGGTCAACTGCAAGGGCGTGTTCCTGTGTAGCCGGGCGGCAGCGGTGGATATGCTCCGCCGCCACAGCGGCGCCATTGTAAATGTGTCCTCCATGTGGGGGCAGGTGGGCGCCTCTTGTGAAACGGTGTATTCCATGAGCAAGGCCGGGGTTATCGGCTTCACCCGGGCGCTGGCCCAGGAGCTGGCGCCGGAGGGCATTGCCGTCAACTGTGTGGCGCCGGGAATCATTGATACCCGTATGAATGCCTGCTTTGACCGAGCAGAGCTGGAGGCCCAGGTGCCTATGGGTCGACTGGGCACACCCTGGGAGGTGGCAGAGGCTGTGCTGTACCTGGCAGAGAGTCCGTATGTGACCGGCCAGGTGTTGGGGGTCAACGGCGGTATTGTATAATATAATAAAATGAGCGTAGGGCGCAGAGGCGCCGCGTAGGGAATGTGCGCGGCTTTTCTGCGCCCTCTGTCACACCTTTTGCCGTCTTTCATAGTATGGTTTAGAAAGGCGAAAGGAGGTACTACGGTTATGGGTTGTGGTTGCAATAACGGTTGCGGCTGCGGATCTTCCTGGATCGTGATTTTGATTATCATCCTGTTGCTCTGCGGCGGTTTCGGTAACTGCGGCTGCGGTAATGACTGTGGCTGCGGCTGCTGATTATCCGGTCGGCGCAAGGTGTGCACGGCATGCCTTGCCGTACATAATAAGATCAAAAAATAGGGGAGTACCCATAGCGCCGATGGTCAAAGATCGGCGCTTTTTTTGCACATATTTTTGCCAAAGACAATGAAAGTCAAAAAATATTTATGCTAAAATTCCGCATAACCAAGCCGAAAATCGGGCATACTCTCCTGGAAGGTCAAAAAAAGTCAAAAAAGTTCTTGACTTTCTCTGACCTTTGTGCTACTATGATGACAGAAGGTCAAAGAAAGTCAAAGTCAGAGTGTGAACGAGCGCAAGATCAACAATGGCTCCTGTATCCCTCTCGCCGGGCTTTCCACCTTCATTAGATAGGAAGTGATTGGAAAATGAAGATCAGTGATGTGATCGCAGATATGATTCTTGATATGTTTGATGACAACAAATCCACCGTTCAGATCCAGCGCAACGACCTGGCGGCGCGGGTGGGCTGTGTGCCCAGCCAGATCAATTATGTGATCACCTCCCGGTTTACACCGGAGCAGGGCTACCGCATTGAGTCCAGGCGTGGCGGCGGCGGGTGTATTCTCATTACCCGTGCCGACAGCAAGAACCAGGCGCTGATGGCGCTGATCAATTCCATTGGTCCTGCCATAGATGAAAAGACGGCCAAGGCTCACCTGTACAACCTGCACTACCAGGGCTTGATGGACGCCCGCAGCGCCAAGATCATGGAGTCGGCGCTCACCGGGTGGAACCAGCACGGCGTAGACGAGCAGGTGTTGGACCAGATACGCGCCCGTCAATTTAAACAAATGCTGCTTGCATACATCAATTAGGAGGTTATTTGTTATGCGTTGTGAACATTGCAATCAAAACGAGGCAACCACTTATATTAAACAGAATATCAACGGCAAGGTGACCGAGATGCACCTGTGTCGGGATTGTGCCGAGAAGTTAGGTGTCTTGGAGCCCATGCACAGCAATATGGGCCTTGGCTCTATGTTTGAGGGCAGTTTCTTCGGCAACTTCCTGGGGGCCGGGCTGGCGGCCATGAACGCCCTGACAGGCGTGGATCGCTGCGACTACTGCGGCTCCACCTTTAACGATATTATCAACACCGGCAATGTGGGTTGCGCCCACTGCTATGACCGGTTTGCAGACAAACTGGAACCCAGCATTCGCAAAATCCACGGTGCCACCCGCCATATTGGTAAGAATATTTCTTACACCGAGGAAAAGGAACCGGTGAACAACGCCAAGGCGAAAGAACCGGCGGCAGAGAAGCCCCAAAGTGAGCGGGAGCGCTTGCAGGCGGAACTGGACAAGGCGGTGCAGGAGCAGCGCTATGAGGACGCAGCGGTGCTGCGTGACCAAATCAAAGAGCTAAAGCCGGAGGAATAAAGATGAATAAGTGGTACAGCGGCGAGGGCAAAAATTCAGATGTAGTGGTGGGTGCTACCGTGCGCCTGGCCCGTAATTTGGCAGACGCCCCCTTTCCCATTCGTATGAACAACGAGATCCGCAGAAACACGGTGAAGAAAATCTTTGCCGCCGTGAAGAATTCTCCCTATGCCGGGGAGTTCGATCTGGTGGATCTGAGCGCCGTGTCTTCGGCGCAGGCGTATGCCTACGCGGAGCAACAGCTGATCAGCCGTCGCTTTGCTCGGCAAAAGGATCAAAGTGCTTTTTTGCTCAGCAAGGACGGCAGCGCCAGCGTGATGCTTTGTGAGGAGGATCATATTCGCTTACATGTGCGTGCTGCCGGGCAGGACCTGGAGGGCGCTTACGCCAAGGCGGATAAACTGGACGACGCCCTGCTGGAGCGGTTACCCATTGCTTTTGATGAGCGGCTGGGCTTTTTAACAGCTGTGCCCACCAATTTGGGCACCGGTATGCAGGCCATGCTGGATCTGCACCTGCCGGCACTGGCAGGTCAAGGGCTCATTGACCAGCTGACGGTGATGATCGGCAAGCTTGGACTGTCGCTGCAACCTCTTTATGACGGCCACGGCAGCTTTTATCGGCTGACGAACCAGGTAACGCTGGGCATTACCGAGAAAGCGGCCATTGATAATGTAAATGCCATTTGCGACCAAATCGTGCGCCAGGAGCGCAATCTGCGTCAGCAGCTGCAACAGCAAGACGCCTTTTTGGATCGTATTTACCGAGCTATGGGCACGCTGCAAATGGCTCGTGCTTTGAACCAGGACGAATTTTTTGACCTGGTGTCGCTGCTGCGCCTGGGTATTTCTCTTGGCGAGAGCAGCAAAACATACAGCGATGTAGGCGAACTGATCCAAAAGGTGCAGAACGCCACCATTGCAGCCGCTGCCGGGGCAGAAGTAACTGCCGACGCAGTGGATAAGATCCGCGCCGGACTGGTGCGGCAGGCTTTGGCGTAAAAAGGAAAGCGGAATTTCCTCTTGCACCAAGGCAATAAGGAGGATTTACCATGTATAGATTTAACTATTTTACCGAAAAAGCAAACCATGTGATCAACCTGGCCATTACCTCCGCAGAGGAGTTGGGCCATAACTATATCGGCAGCGAGCACTTGCTGCTGGGGATCTTGAAAGAAGACGCCGGCTTAGGCGCCCAGGCGCTGCGTGAAAGCGGTGTGCAGACCGAAGATGTGGAAAAGCTCATCAAGGAGAATATCGGCGTAGGGGAGCCTACCCGGTTGACCCCGGACGACTTTACGCCTCGATTTAAGCGTATGTTGGAGCTGGCGTTTCAGATTGCCCGCGGTATGATGCATTCCTTTGTAGGCACGGAGCACCTGTTGCTGGCACTGCTTAAGGAGACGGATTCTTACGGCTACAAGTTCCTGCTGGCACTGGGCGTGCGCCCGGAGGCGCTGGTGGAGCAGCTGTTCTCCGGTCAGGAGACGCAGCCGGACGGCAAGACCGCCGGCAAAAAGGGCAAGACCAAGACACCTACGCTGGACGAGTTTGGTCGTGACCTGACTGCGCTGGCCGAGGGCGGCAAGATCGATCCGGTGATCGGTCGTGAAAAGGAAATTGAGCGGGTCATTCAAATTTTGTCCCGCCGCAGCAAGAACAATCCCTGCCTCATCGGTGAGCCGGGCGTTGGTAAAACCGCCATTGCCGAGGGGCTGGCGCTGAAGATCGTCAAGCACGAGGTGCCGGAACTGCTGGAAGGCAAAAAGATCGTGGCGCTGGATCTGACCTCTATGGTGGCCGGCACAAAGTACCGTGGCGACTTTGAGGAGCGAATTCAAAAAGCCATGGACGAGGTAAAGCAAGCCGGTAACATTATTTTGTTTATCGACGAGGTGCACACCTTGATGGGCGCCGGGTCTGCCGAGGGCGCAACGGACGCTGCCAATATCTTAAAGCCCGCTTTGGCTCGTGGTGAGATCCAAGTGATCGGCGCCACCACCATTGACGAGTACCGCAAGAATATTGAAAAGGACGCCGCTTTGGAGCGCCGTTTTCAACCGGTAACCGTGGGCGAGCCTACCGAGGAGCAGACCGTGGAAATTCTGAAAGGTCTGCGGGATAAGTACGAGGCCCACCATAAAGTGAAAATTACCGACGCCGCTATTGAGAACGCGGTGAAGATGAGCAGCCGATACATTGCCGATCGGTTCCAGCCGGATAAGGCCATTGACCTGATTGACGAGGCCTGCTCTAAAGTACGCCTGGCCGCTTATACCGCGCCGCCGAACTTGAAAGAGATGGAGACGGAGATCAAGCGGTTGGCTGCAGAAAAGACCGCTGCCGTGCGCAGCCAGAACTTTGAGCAGGCGGCAGAGCTGCGGGACAAAGAAAAGAGCCTGCAAGACCTGCTGGATCAGGAAAAGGAGAAGTGGAAGAACACCTCTTCCCACGATGTAAAAGAAGTGACCCCTGCGGATATTGCCGCCGTGGTGTCCGGCTGGACGGGTATTCCGGTACAGCAGATCACCAAGGAGGAGTCCCAGCGGCTGCTGCAACTGGAAAAGATCCTGCACCAGCGGATCGTGGGTCAGGATAAGGCCGTATCGGCGGTGGCGCGCGCCATTCGTCGTGGTCGTGCGGGGCTGAAAAACCCCAAGCGTCCGATGGGTTCTTTCATCTTCCTTGGCCCCACCGGCGTGGGTAAGACGGAGCTTTGTAAGACTTTGGCCGAGGCGATGTTTGGGGACGAGAACGCCATCATCAAGCTGGATATGAGCGAGTATATGGAGAAGCACACGGTCTCTAAGCTGATCGGTGCGCCTCCCGGGTATGTGGGCTTTGACGAAGGCGGCCAGCTGACGGAGAAAGTCCGCAGAAAGCCCTACTGCGTGGTTCTGTTTGATGAGATCGAAAAGGCCCACCCGGATGTGTTCAACATGCTGCTGCAAATCCTGGAGGACGGTGTGCTTACCGACTCCCAAGGCCGCAAGGTCAGCTTTAAGCACGCAGTGATCATTATGACCTCCAATGTGGGTGCGTCTAAGATTACCGACAGTCGTCAGGCCTTGGGCTTTGGCGATGACAAGGACGCCGCCAAGACCATTGAGGATCTGGTGATGGAGGAACTGAAAAAGACCTTTAAGCCGGAGTTTCTGAACCGTGTGGATGAGATTGTGGTGTTCAACCAGCTGGAGAAGCAGGACATTCAGGAGATCGCCCGCCGGATGTTGAAGGCTCTGAATAAGCGCCTGGCAGACCTGGATGTGCAAGCCACCTTTACGGACGCGGCGGTAGATGCGCTGGCAGATAAGGGCTTTGATAAGGTGTATGGCGCGCGGCCTTTGCGCCGGGCCATTCAGACCCAAATTGAGGACCCGCTGTCCGAGCTGCTGCTGGAGGATAAGATCCACGGCACGGTGACAGTGGACTATAAGGACGGTGCGTTTACCTTTGATTCGCCGACCGATAAAGACAAACAAGAACAGCCTGCGGCACCTGCTGCGGACTGATCCGAGCAACACAAAAGCCCCTTGCGGCCAACGCCGTAAGGGGCAATTTTTTATATTGCGGTTTGTTTTTAATCCTGCGGCGGCGCAGGGGATTTGCGGTTGCATTTCTCCTGCAGCTTGAGAATATAATAGAACACCACAGCGGCTGCTACCATACCGGTGACCATACCGAATGTGACCAAAATGGTGGTGGTACCGTTCTTGGTGAACAGGGCGCGATCGCCGCCCACCAGCCCGGCCATGGTGTAGTACAGCGGGCCGCCGGGCAGCAAGGGAATGATGCCCGGGATCAGGTAAGTGTTGGACGGCGCCTTAAGCACCCGTGCCATGGCTACGGACCAGAAGTACACCACTGCCGTGGCAACCACATTGGCGGCAAACACATTGCCCCACAGGTGGAAGCACAGCAGATACACACCCCAGCCCAGGGCGCCGCCAAAGGTGGCAGCCGCCACATTGCGTTCGCTGACCCGGAAGTAAATGGAAAAGCCCAGGGTGCCGATGGCGCCCATGAGAATTTGAATAAGTGCTGCTTTCATACCGTTGCACCTCCCATCACCAGGAACGCCAGAGCGTAGCCTCCGGCAATGGCCAGTGCCACCAGCACCGCCTCAATCAGTCTGTACAGCCCGGTAACAATATCCCGGTTGAACATCTCCTTAATGGCGTTCACTAAAAGCAGACCGGGGATCAGCAACATAATGTCACCGATCATAATTTTGTCTGCCTGGTGACCTAAGCCCAGGCGGGTGAGCCCCAGCGCCAGCAGCCCGGAGACGAACCCGGCCACAAAGGTGTAGATCACATTGTGGATCTGCCGCAGCTTCAAATGATAATCCATCAGGTAGATCACAATGGCAATGGCGGCTGCTGCCAGCCCGTCCCGCAGATCGCCGCCGTAAAAGACGGAGAAACCGCCGGCTGCCAGCATATAGCCCAGGCACTTGATCACCGGTTTGGGCTTGCCTTTTTTGTACTGGCGGATCTGCCGGGTTAGGTCCTCTACATCCGGTACCTGGGCGCAAATGCGGCGGGAGAAGGCATTCAGCTCCTCTAACCGACCCAGGTCCGTGCCGTAACTTTGCACCCGCACAGATTGGGTGTAGTGATTGCCGTCCTTGTCCCGAATGGTGGCCACGATCAGGCTGGTGACGGCGTAGATTTCGCAGTCGGTAAAGCCGTAGGCAATGCAAATGCGCCGCACGGTGTCCTCCACCCGCTTGACCTCGGCGCCGGTTTCTACCAGGCGGCGCCCAATCTCCAGTGCATCCTCTAAGAACAGCTCACAGCTGTGTTTGTCCATGGTGTCGATCATACGAAGCCCCCTCTATGGGTATTATCGCAAAAATGCCCGCTCCGGTCAATAGATATTGGCAAAAAGGCGAAAATATGGCGCAACCAAGGGAAATGCAACCGCCAGTTGCGAAGATTTTTTCAAATGTAAAGCAGAGTATGTTGCCGCAACCGACCAAAATGGGTATGATGAGAGTGTCCTCAGGGGAAAGCCCGGGACACCAATACAGTCAGCAAGATCCCGCAGCGGATCTCCGCAATACAATTTGAAAACACCGTGAGTAAAGGAGATGCACAAGTATGAAAATCACAAGAACCGAACACTTCGACATTCAAAGAAAGATTGTTGCCAATATGACCACCGAGAGCTGGGAGCAGATTCCCCATGTGGCTTATGTATATGAGGCGGATGTAACCGACCTGATGACCGAGTTTAAGAAACTGCGCTCTACCAGCAAAACCAAGATCACCCTGAATACGGTTTTGATGAAAGCCATCATTGAGGGGCTGAAAGCGGCACCGGTGATGAACAGCCACCTGAACTACAACCGCAAGCTGGTGCGCGGCGAGCTGAAGACCTTTGAGGACATTAACATTTCTATGCCCATGCTGCTGCCGGACGGCAGAATGATGACCGTCAACCTGCGGGACTTTCAGAATAAATCCCTGCTGGCTATGACCGATTACATTGCCGATGTGACCCGCAGAGCAGAGAACACCAACCTGAACGAAGTGATGTTTGATGTGTCCCTGGACAACACCATTACCGGTCTGAAACAGGGGAAAGTAAAACAGACCGTTAGTCGGCTGATCGGCTCTAAGACCGGCAAGCACAAGGTGCACACGCTCCGCGGCGCTGCCAAAAAAGCTTATTACAGCATTCCGGAGAAAGACCGTCTGACTAAGAAAGATATTGAGCAGGGCACCGTTACCATTTCTAACCTGGGCTCTCTGTACAGAGGACAGAGCGGCTACGGCACCTTGATCGAGATTGTGCCGCCCCAGGTGTGCGCATTCGCCCTGGGCGCTGTGCAGGATAAGCCGGTGGTGGTCACCGATAAGTTCGGCAACAAGACCATTGAGGCTCGCCAGATCTTGCCCATCACCGTGGTGTTTGACCACCGTGCGCTGGACTTCGGCGATGTGATCCCCTTCCTGAAGAAGATGGACAGCATCTTTGCACACCCCCAGGTGATCCAGGCGTGGAAAGGCCAGGAGCGCGTAAAGGCCGTTGTGGCTACCGAGGGCGAGGGCGTGGCCTAAGTGCGCTGAAAGTATAAAGAGCGGTTCTGCTGCGGCAGGACCGCTCTTGCACTTTTTACCCGCCTTTGGTACAATGGCGGTAGAGGGGGTGTGAATATGAACAGAAAAGTAGATTTTTGGTGCGGTGTGTGCATAGCTTTGCTGGCAGTATGCACCGCTTGCTTTTCCCTGATTTATGTAAAAAGCCATAATGCGGTCTGTTTTTCGCTGGCAATTACATGCGGCACCTTTACTTATCACACGGCCATGCGCTTTGCCATGGGCTGGGTCGTCGGCCGCCACCGAGTGCCGGTGAACCCGCAAGGGCGCTGGTTTCGCCCACATCCCTGGGAGCCGGGGCTGTATGCCCGCCTGGGGGTCAAGCGGTGGAAGCACCGGGTGCCCTCCTATAAGCCCTACGATATGCACGGCGATCTGCAAGCGGTGGTAATGCAGATGTGCCGCAACGAGTTGGCACACGAAGTGATGGCGGCTCTGAGCTTTGTGCCCCTGTTGTTTTGTCTGTTTTGCGATGATCCGGTGGCAAACCTGCCGGTGTTTCTCATCACCTCTGTATTGGCGGCTGTGGCGGATTTGATACCGGTCATCCTCCAGCGTTACAACCGCCCGCGGCTACAACGGCTGCTGCGGCGCCGCGAGCAAAAGGCGGGGAGCAAATAGAAAACATGACGGCAGACACTTTTTGTAGTCTGTCGTATTTTTTATTTTGGCAACTGGTCATACCACGAACCAACTATCCAAAAACAAAAACATTTTATCTAAAAAATAACCGCCCAATGTGGGCAAAACGGCAAAAAAACACCGGGGCATTGTGAATGGATTGACAATCTTTGGCGTTCATATTATATTATACATAATATATGCGAAATACGGAGAGGTGTTTATGGAAGCGTATAAAGTCATTGAGATCAAAAAAAGCGTGTTTGAGAGTAACGACCGGGAGGCGGAGAAACTTCGGGCCGAGCTGAAAGCAGAAAAGACCTTTTTGGTGAATCTGATGTCCTCCCCGGGCAGCGGCAAGACCACCACCCTGCGGGGCATGATCGGCCGCTTGCAGCAGGAGATGCGCATCGGTGTAATGGAGGCGGATATTGACTCGGATGTGGACGCCAAAACCATTGCAGAGACCGGGGTGCGTGCCATTCAGCTGCATACCGGCGGTATGTGCCATCTGGACGCAGGCATGACCCGCCAGGGGGTGGAGAACCTGGGTACGGCGGATCTGGATCTGGTGTTCTTGGAGAATGTGGGCAATTTGGTGTGCCCTGCCGAGTTTGACACCGGCGCTGCCAAAAATATGATGATCCTGTCTGTGCCGGAGGGAGACGACAAGCCTCTAAAGTACCCGCTGATGTTTACCGTGTCCGATGTGGTGCTCATCAACAAGATCGACACAAAGAGCGTGTTTGACTTTGACGATCAGGCGGTACAGGAGCGGATCTTAAAGTTGAACCCGCAGGCCAAGATCTTTTTTATCTCTGCCAAGACCGGCGAGGGTATGGACGCAGTGTGCGATTGGCTGCGGCAGCAAGTCCGGGACTGGAACGCATAAGTACGGAGGGAGAAGACGATGGCTGAAGAGAGAGAATTGATCCTCAAACTTGGTCAAAAAATCACGGACCGGATCGGTCACAAGGTGACGGTAGAGGATCCGGAGTATTACGGCTTGGCCTGCGTAGTCACGGACGAGATGGCAGAGATCGCGCTGAAGATGAAGGTACGCAAGCCCATGACCCTGGACCAGGTGGCAAAAGCCACCGGCAAGAGCAAGGCGTATCTGGAGCCGCTGCTGCAAGAGATGAGCAGCATTGGCCTGTTGGAGTATAATTGGGAGAACCCCAGCCGCATCAAGCAGTATGTGCTGCCCATGTTCGTACCCGGCAGCGCCGAGTTCTTTAATATGAAAAAGGATCAGATCGACGCTCACCCGGAGTTGGCCAAGTTCTTTGAGCGTATGACCTTCTTACCGCTGGAGAAGATCACCGCCATGGTGCCCCCCGGCGGTGCCGGTATCGGTATGCATGTGATCCCGGTGGAAAAGGCCATTGAGACGGAAAATCAATCTGTCGATGTGGAGCATATTTCCCACTGGTTGAAGAAATATGAGGGCAAGTATGCCGCCGGTCCCTGCTCCTGCCGTATGAGCCGCGCCAAGCTGGGCGAGGGCTGCGGCGATGATGCCGAGGACTGGTGCATCGGCGTAGGCGATATGGCGGACTATTTGGTAGAGACCAACAAAGGCCATTATGTGACCTACGATCAGGTGCTGGAGATCTTGCAGCGTGCCGAGGACAACGGCTTTGTGCACCAGATCACCAACATTGACGGTGAGAACAAGATCTTTGCCATCTGCAACTGCAATGTGAATATTTGCAATGCCTTGCGGACTTCTCAGTTGTTTAATACGCCCAATATGTCCCGCTCCGCGTACATTGCCAAGGTGGACAAGGCGCAGTGTGTGGCCTGCGGTCGTTGTGTGGAGTATTGCCCCGCCGGTGCGGTGAAGCTGGGTCAAAAGCTGTGCACCAAGGACGGCGGCACGGTGACCTATCCCCGACAGGAGTTGCCGGATAAAATCAAGTGGGGCCCGGAAAAGTGGAGCCCGGATTACCGGGACAAGAACCGGATCAACTGCTACGACGCCGGCACGGCGCCCTGTAAGACCGCTTGCCCGGCCCATATTGCCGTGCAGGGGTACTTAAAGCTGGCAGCCCAGGGTCGCTACAAGGACGCTCTGGCGCTGATCAAAAAAGAAAATCCGTTTCCTGCCGTTTGCGGTCATGTGTGCAACCGCCGGTGTGAGGACGCCTGCACCCGCGGCACCATTGACCGTGCGGTGGCGATTGATGAAGTGAAGAAGTTTATCGCCCATCAGGATCTGATTGCAGAGCACCGCTATGTGGCGCCCAAGGTGATCCCCTCTAACAAGGGCGGCTTTGATGAGAAGATCGCCATTATCGGCGGCGGCCCGGCCGGCCTGTCCTGCGCCTATTATTTGGCAGAGAAGGGCTATACCCCCACCGTGTTTGAGAAGAACGAGAAGCCCGGCGGTATGCTGGTGTACGGTATTCCGTCTTACAAGTTAGAAAAAGATGTAGTGGCTGCGGAGATTGATGTGATCCGTGAAATGGGTGTAGACATTCGCTGCGGCGTGGAAGTGGGCAAGGATATTACCTTGGACGAATTGCGCGCCCAGGGCTACAAGGCCTTTTATATCGCTATTGGTTGCCAGGGCGGCCGCAAGGCGGGTATTCCCGGTGAGGACGCCCAGGGCGTCATGACCGCTGTGGACTTTCTGCGCACCGTTGGCGGCAACCCGGATTACCCGGTAGAGGGTGAAGTGGTTGTAGTTGGCGGCGGCAATGTGGCGATTGATGTGGCCCGTTCCTCCGTGCGCTGCGGTGCAAACAGCGTGTCTATGTTCTGCCTGGAGAGCCGGGACGCTATGCCTGCCTCGGCTGAAGAGGTGGAAGAAGCCCGGGTGGAGGGCGTAGATGTGAACTGCGGCTGGGGTCCCAAGGAGATCTTGACGGAGAACGGCAAGGTCACCGGTATTGTGTTTAAAAAGTGCCTGTCCGTGCTGGACGAGAACGGCCGCTTTGCCCCGGTTTATGACGAGAACCAGACCAAGACTGTGGCGTGCAGCCATGTGTTCCTGAGCATTGGTCAGGCGATTGAATGGGGTCACTTGCTGGACGGCTCCAAGGTGGAGCTGGGTCGCGGCAACGGCGCTGTGGCAGACAGCCTGACCTATCAGACGGCACAGGAAGATATTTTTGTAGGCGGCGATGTATACACCGGCCCCAAGTTTGCCATTGACGCTATTGCAGCGGGAAAGGAGGGCGCCGTGTCCATTCACCGATTCGTGCAGCCCAACACCAGCCTGACCATCGGCCGTAACCGCCGGGACTTTATTGCGCTGGATAAGGAGAATATCTCCGTGGCCCAGTACGATACCGGCGACCGCCAGGTGCCCGGCGTGGACAAGAGCATTGACCAAAAGCATTCCTTTAGAGACGCACATCTGACCTATACAGAGGCCCAGGTGAAGGCGGAGACCGCTCGCTGCTTAGGTTGCGGCGCCTCTGTGGTGGATCCCAATAAGTGCATCGGCTGCGGCGTGTGCACCACCAAGTGCGCCTTTGACGCCATTCACCTGCACCGGGAGCTGCCGGCAGCCAGCAAGATGGTGCGCTCGGAGGATAAGATGAAGAGCATTTTGCCTTATATGCTGAAGCGCGAGATCAAAATTCGCTTTAACAAGGAGTAAGTATGCACGAGTTGGGCATCGTATTCCATATTATTGATACTGTGGAGCAGGTGGGGCGCGAGAACGGGGTAACGCAGGTGCGCTGCGTTACGCTGGATGTGGGTCAGGTGTCCGGAATTGAGGACCCCTATTTGATGGACTGCTGGCGCTGGGCGGCGGATCGATCGGAGATGCTGCGAGGCGCCCGGTTGCAGATTGATACGGTGCATGCCGTCACCCTGTGCGACGCCTGCGGCAAGACCTATGATACTGTGCCCCAGGGGCGCACCTGCCCCTATTGTGGCAGCGGGGACACCCACTTGCTGCAAGGCAATGCATGCAGTATACGAGAAATTGAGGCGCGATAGAGAATGCACGAGTTGAGTATTGTGTATGAGCTGTACCGCACGGTGACCCAGCTGGCCGCAGAGGCCGGGCTGCACCGGGTGGAAGCGGTGCGCCTGCAAGTGGGGGAACTGTCCGGTGTGGAGGGTCCGTACCTGCGGGAGTGCTGGAATGCTGTGGTGCGAGATACGCCGCTTCGTTCTACCCGGTTGGAGCTGGAGCACCTGCCGGCTATTGCCATGTGTGCGCATTGTGCCCGCTTGTATGCTCATTTGGCCTGTGCCCGCACTTGCCCCCGTTGCGGTAGCCACGATCATCTCATTTTGTCCGGCCGCCAATTTCTCATCGACCGGATCGAGGGGTATTAAAAATCAGCCGACGACCGTGCGTCTGTTCGCGCAGTCGTCGGCACCGGTGTGCCGGAGCAAACTTATAAATAGGCAAATAAAAAAACAGATACACGCCGGTGTATCTGTTCTTTTTATGCTTATTTGGGTGGGTTATTCTTCGTTTTCGCGGATTTCTTTCAATTGGGGTTGCAAAACGGCCAGCTTTTTCTTGGACAGGTTGTAGCCGAATCCCAGCAAAATCGTCAATAGAGTCAGCGTAATGGCCGGTACAAGGGTGGAAATGTCATAGAGCTTATTGAGCACATCCTCCGGCAGCGCCGTGTTGTTTGCAGAAGCGGTGCTATCGTAGTGGATCACCGCCAAAAGGGCATTGAGTCCAACACCGGCCAGGGTTTGCCCCAGCTTTCTGGCAAAGGAGACAACTGCATAGGCGGTACCTTCCTCCCGACGATGGGTACGAATCTCGTGGTAGTCAATCACGTCCATTACCAGCGCCCACACCTCCAGTACCAGGAAGGTCTGGCCCAGGCCGGAGAAGAAGGTGAACACCAAAAATACATAGGGATTGTCGGTTTTGATAAAGAACAGAATAAAGCTGACCAGTGCCGCAAAGCCCATACCAAAGGCGCAAAGCTCTTTTTTGCCGAACTTGTCGATCAGCTTGTTCATAATAGGAATTAAGATGGCCATGGGCAAGTAGGTGCAGATGGTCACCAGTGCGTACAGCTGCGCGCTGTGGTAGTAGTCCGCAAACAGGTACTGATAGGTGGCTTGATAATAGAACTGAAACGCGATCAGCAGCATGGACACCAGGCAAAGCATCACAAACGGTCTGTTCTTTGCCAGGTCGCCAATCGCCTTAAAGGCGTTGTAGTCGCCTTTTTTCTTTTGAATCGGTGCGATCCTCTCCTTGGTCAGCTTGTAGTGACCGAAGAAAATCACAATGGAAAGAATAGCCAGGATCAAAACGCCGATGGTCAGTTTGTTACCGTCCAGCGTTTGAATTTTGGTGCCGTCGGCGGCGACGGTGGTGTTGTATACCAGCATGGGAAAGAGAATGGTGCTCGGCAAGCCGCCGAGGCCGGCGCCGATGGAACGCCACATGGACAGGGAGGAGCGTTCTTTCTCGTCATCGGTGACCACGGAGGCCAGCGAGCCGTAAGGAATGTTGACGCAGGTGTACATCATACCGTACAGAATGTAGGTGATGTAGGCAAACAGCAGGTATTTGGCCGCACTCAAATTGGGAATGACCGTAAACATCAGCACCGCAGACACCGCCAGCGGAATGGAAAACCAAAATACATACGGGCGGAATTTGCCTTGCTTGGTGGGTTTTCTGGAGTCAATGAACGCACCCCAAATGGGGTCGTTGATGGCGTCCCAAAGTCGTGCCACCAAAATCAGAACCACGATCTTGGCAGGCTGAATGTGCAGCACATCGGTGTAAAACTTGTTTTGAAATGCACCGATCAGTGAGAAGGTCAATAGGCCGCCCATGTCGCCCATGGCGTAGCCGATCTTGTCCTTAAACTTTATGCCGTGTGTTAAACTCTTTTCGCTCATAAAAATCCCCCTTCATTTGTGAAAAGATATTGAATGAAAACCAATTTCAAGTCCCTGGGCAGTGCACAAAAATATAGCGCGTTTTCCCCTGCCGGCAGGGCACTTAAACAGGAAGTGCAAATCAGCGTGTGGTTTGCTAAGTGAATGGATCGTATATATGTTCCTTTCTATATAAATGAACACGGTTCATTATGTTACTATCATACAATGCACGCCCCCGGTTGTCAACAAAAACAGGGGATCCTGCATTGACATCCTCGGTTGGTTCGGGTAAAATAAAAGCACAGACGGTTGTTGCCGATCAAAAAGAGAAATCTGTTCCCATTCCGAACACAGTCATCCAGCCCTTGTATAAGTCTATGCAGGGGCGATTTTGGTTTTTAGGTAAGGAGGAGTTATGCGAGAGAACATAAAGTATATGCTGAAAAACTGGATCGCCTGGGACAAAAAAAGTCTGCTGTACTTTTTTATTCGTGTGCCGGCACTGGTATTCCAGCCCATTGTTACCGCCTATATACCCAAGGCGATGATCGATTGTATCGAAAAGGGCGTTACCACCCGGCAACTGATTTTGGTGGTGGCGCTGCTGAGCCTGCTGCTGACCATTACCATTTGGCTGGATCCGTTTATGAAGGAGCTGATCCTGGGCGGTGCCCGGATCGTGCGCATGCGCTATGCGGTGGCTGCGTTTGAAAAAAATCTCAGTACCGACTATGCCAATATAGAAAATCTGGAAATGCGCGAGAAGCAAAAGCGCGCAGAGGTTTTTTATAACGGACGGTATGCAGGCGGTTCAAACTTTATAAGCACGCTGAATTTGTTTTTCGTTGCGGTGGTGGGTGTTGTTGCGTCCGGCGTACTCATCTACAAGATCAATATTTGGATGATTTTGCTGATTATTGCCACCTGCGGCGCCCAGTTTTGTTTGCAAAGAGCGCTGACGAAGAAACAGCGGCAAAACTTGGATCAACGCACGGAACCTGCGGCGAAGTTCGATTATTTTTATAAGCTGTGCAAGGATGGCACGGCGGCAAAGGATATTCAGCTTTACAATATGGGCGATTATTTTATTCGGGCGCTTGCCGCCTCCCTTTGCAGGATTGAAAAAATCTATGCCCGGTACACCCACACCTGCGTAGCGTTTAACGGCATTACCGCTTTGCTCAGCGCCGTGCGCCAGGCCATTGCCTACATTTACCTTGCGTATTTGACCGGCAAGGGTGCGCTCAGTGTGTCCGATTTTATCTTCTATTTCGGCATCATTACCGGCTTTTCCAACTGGGTGCTCCATTTGGGCTTTGCGGTCAATCAGATTGAGATGTGCTGCAAGGAGTGCCAGGCATACAGGGAGTATATTGCGTTTGCGGATCATGCAGAGGAGGGGGAGCGGCTGACCTCCAAATCCGTTGATCGGGTGGTGTTTGAGCATGTGTCCTTTCAGTACCCCTCTGCCGATGCACCTACGCTGAAGCATATTGACCTTACATTCAAAAATGGCGAAAAGATTGCCATTGTGGGGGAGAACGGCGCAGGCAAAACCACGCTGATCAAGCTACTGTGCGGCCTGTATGCGCCCACCGGCGGTCGCATCCTGTTAAACGGCAAAGATACTGCCACCATTGCAAAGAGCAGCTATTTCGATTTGTTTTCAGCCATTTTTCAGGACTATTATTTCTTGCCCATGACCATTCAGCAAAACATAACGGCAAGCCTTGACTATGA
Organism: Oscillospiraceae bacterium; assembly: GCA_025757685.1. Lineage (NCBI taxonomy): Bacteria > Bacillati > Bacillota > Clostridia > Eubacteriales > Oscillospiraceae > Oscillospiraceae bacterium. The sequence goes on from CP107220.1 coordinate 238,669, forward strand.
TCGGGAAAAATTTGACCTGGCGCTGCAGAAAGCCGAAATGTATGACAAGGTGTATGCCTTGCCAAAGGGCGCAGATACGCTGATGGACAGGAATGTGTATAAGGATGCGGTGGATTTTTCCGGCGGTGAAAAGCAAAAGCTGCTGCTTGCCAAGGCTATGTACAAGGACGCGCCGATTTTGATTTTGGACGAGCCAACGGCGGCGCTGGATCCGATTGCCGAAAATCAGCTGTACTTAAAATACAGTGAGCTGACCGATGGCAAACTCTCTTTCTTTATTTCCCACCGGCTGTCTTCCACCCGTTTTTGCGACCGGATTTTGTTTGTGTCCGGCGGCCAAATCACCGAGATGGGCACCCACGAGGAGCTAATGGCCAAAAAGGGCGCATATTACAAAATGTTTCAGGTGCAAAGCTACTATTACAGAGAACAGGGGGTGGCTGTGCATGCGTAACTTTAAGATGATAGGTAAGATGTATCGGGAGATTGCCGGCCTGGACAAAGGTATTCTGCCTGTGGATTTCTTCTGCGCGATTTTGACCGGCGCCAAGCCCTTTGTGAACATTTGGTTCACTGCCAAGATCATCGGTATGATGACCGCCGGTGCGGACTTTAAGGGGCTTTTGGCCTATATTCTTGCGGCTGTGGCGCTTAATTTTGTGCTGGATTACACAGGCGGTTTTTTATCTGACCTATACGATGTTAAATCCGACCTGCTGTTTAGCAGAGAAAATTTCAAAATGGCGGAAAAGCTGTTTCATATGGATTATGAAAAGCTGGAGGACAACACATTCAGAAAGACGATCCATAAGCACGAGGAGGCGGGCGCCAGCCGGTGGGCGCGGTTTTCGTACTTTATGTGGACCAGCCAGGTGTTTGTTAAGGGCGTGTTTACGGTGGCGGTGTCTGTGGTGATGATCCTGCCGCTTTTGAAAATCGGTTTTACCAAAACCGGCAATTCATTTTTTGAAAGACCTGTCTTTCTGATCCTGCTGATTGTCACTCTGATTGTTATGGCGGCGGTTATGGCGTTGATTGCCGTGCGGATGAACAAGTCGTACCTGGCTGCAAACGAGGCGTATGCCACGCTGGATCGTCTGTTCTATTCGCTCATTGACCTGTTTGCCGATTATAAAACCGGTAAGGAGATACGCCTATACAAAGAGCAGCACTTGATCGGCAAGATCGCAACGGAAAAGATTCTTACTGACGGCGAAAAAACGCTGAAGCAAATTTCCATGCGCACCGCAAAAACCAGCTCCATCGTTGCGGTGATGGGTGCCTTTGTTGCGTTTGGCGTGTATGTTTTTATCGGGGTCAAGGGCAATTTGGGGCTGTTTGACATTGGTGCGCTGGTGATGTACTGCGGCGCTTTTATGCAGATCGTAAACGGTGTTATGCTCATCGCTAACACGCTGGGCAAGCTGGCGGAGATCTTGCCGCTGGCTCGGGTTTATTTTGAGATTATGGAGTGCACAGACAGCAAGCAATACGGTACCCGGACCCTGGACGGTGACCGATTTGAGATCGAGTTCAAAAATGTGTCGTTCAAATATCCGGGCGCAAATCAATATGCCCTGGAGAATGTGAGCATTAAAATTGAGAACGGCAGCCATCTGGCCGTGGTGGGCAGGAACGGCAGCGGCAAAACCACCTTTATCAAGCTGATGTGCCGCTTGTATGATGTGACCGACGGCGAAATTCTCATCAACGGCGAAAACATTCAGGCATACACCAAGGAGAGTATTACCGCACTGTATTCCGTAGTGTTCCAGGATTTCAAAATCTTCTCTGTGCCGCTGAGAGATACGGTTTGTGCCGGTTCCGCTTTTGACCGGGACAAGCTGTATACCTGCCTGGAAAATGCCAATATTAAGGAGAGAGTGGAATGCCTGCCCCATCAGGAAAACACTTATCTTTATAAGGATTTGAACAAGGGCGGCGTAGAGATCTCCGGCGGCGAGGCGCAAAAGCTGGCCCTTGCCAGAGCGCTCTATAAGGACGCGCCGGTGGTGGTGCTGGACGAACCTACGGCGGCGTTGGATCCGATTGCGGAGAACGAAATTTACAGCCGCTTCAATTCCTTTGTGCAAAGCAAAACGGCCATTTACATTTCGCATCGGCTGTCCAGCTGCGTCTTTTGCGATACCATCGCCGTGTTTGATCACGCAAGGCTGGTGGAAAGTGGCACGCACACAGCGCTTTTGGCTGCCGACGGCCAATATGCAGCGCTTTGGAACGCGCAGGCAAAGTATTATGTGTAGCCTGCAGCAGCACAACAATGCCGCTCTCGGCGAAAACGAAAAAATGAAGGAAAAAGCAAAAAAGCAGACATCCGTGTGGATGTCTGCTTTTTTCTTGCAAAATGCGGCAGCGGTTTTGTCTTTAAAGATCCGGCAATTCGATCGGGTCTCTTTTGCCGTCATCCCCGCCGGTGCCACCGGATGTTGTGATGACATCTTCAAGGTGAAAAGCATTCAATTCTGTTTGCGGCTTGAGATATTTTTCCTTCATATCCGTTCCTCCTTTCGCTTTGCAATTGCGTATATCTATCTTAAATTCAGTATAGCAGAATTGCAAAAGGAAAACAAGATCGCTACGCAAGTAATATTCAAAATATGCTTATAAAAAGGCTTTCTTCTGCAGAGGATTTGTTGACATCCGTCCAAAAATGTGATTTGATATACACAGAGCGCTTTTGTATTGTAAAGACAGTCGGGGCGCGCACAAAACAGTGTCAGATTGCAAAATGACATTTTGCGACCATGTTATGCTTTTGACGGCAGGAGGAGATTTTTATGAATAGAAAGAATGTAGGTATAGCTTTTGGCGCACTTTGTGGGCTGGCAGCTTTAACTGCAACGGCAGCGGAAATATTCTATGATATCTCAATCAACACGAAATCACCTATCCATATGAGCAAACTCAACAACTTGGTTCAAAAAGCCACGAATACTGACGGCAATGAAGAGGAAGCAAGTGCAAAATACAGCGGTATGACAGGCACGCCGGAAATCAAAGAATGGTATGCGACACACGGCGAGGATGTGTATATTCTGTCTGATTCGCTGCGCCTGCACGGAAAACGGTTCAAAAATACCGGCACAAAATATGTTCTTGTATGCCACGGCTACACAAGCAAGGCCAAGCATATGGCCGGATTTGTTCATAAATTTTATACGCTTGGTTATAATGTTTTGGCAGTAGATGCAAGAGCCCACGGCGACAGCGAGGGAACAAAAATCGGTATGGGCTGGCCGGAGCGTATGGATATTATAAAGTGGATAAACCGGATCCTTTCATGGGAGCCGAATGCCCGGATCGTTCTGCACGGTGTATCCATGGGGGCGGCAACGGTTTTGATGGCGTCAGGTGAAGATTTACCCGGAAATGTGAAGGCTGTTATTGCAGATTGCGGCTACACGTCGGAATGGGATGAGTTCCAACGGGAGGCGGATACCCTGCATATTCCGTGGTTCCCTGTGCTCAACGCCACATCGGTGTTGTCCAAGGTGCGTGACGGGTATGATTTTAAGCAGGCCAGCGCCCTTGCGCAGGTGAAAAAGAGCCGCATACCAACGCTGTTTATTCACGGCTCGTCGGATGAGCTTGTGCCGTACAGTATGCTGGGCGAATTGTATGCGGCTGCAGCCTGCGAAAAAGAGAAACTTACCGTAGAAGGCGCAGGCCATGCGCTCTCGTCTTCTGTTGCGCCCACGCTGTATTGGCGTACAGTCGAGGATTTTATCGCAAAGTATTTAGATAGGTAAGCAAAATTTATTTGCCATTTATGCGGAAATATGTAAATATAAACGCCTGGGAGAAGCGGTTCATTATGGAGGGTGCGCCGGAGCTTGGCGCTAGGATCGTCTCCGATTTGGCAGGTGAAGGATCGCACAGGCAGAGCCTTAAAGGGCGGTGTGGACTACAATGTGTCTTATCCCAAGGGCATGAAAAATGTGGGCAAATACACGGTTAAGGTTACTTTTAAGGAGAATTACAGCGGCAGCAAGTCCATGACTTATAGCATTAACCCCAAGGGTACCAGCGTATCTAAGGTTACTGCCGCTAAGAAAGGCTTTAAGGTCACTTGGAAAAAGCAGAAAACCCAGACCACAGGCTATCAAGTGCAGTACAGCATAGACAAGAACTTTAAGAAAAACAACAAGACCGTTACCATCAGCAAGAACAGCACCACCTCTAAGAGTGTGGGCAAGCTGAAGGCTAAGAAAAAGTATTATGTTCGTGTACGCACTTACAAAACCGTCAAATTCGGCGGCAAGAGTGTGAAACTGTATTCCGGTTGGAGCAAGGCCAAGAGCGTGACCACTAAGAAATAATGAAACAAGCAGGCGGTTGTTACCGCCTGCTTTCCTTATTTTATTTTGCAATCAGCGTTTTATTTTTTAAGACAATGCTGACTCAATGAATGCAACGATTCTATTATATTTAGAATTTTCTATTTTATAATAAACAGGATTTCCTTTATGACAGATATCAAAATAAAAATAATTTTTTGTTAGTGTAATATCCAAAGAATTTTTATCGAGATTTAATTTCTGACCATCTGCAAAAATGAGTCTCAATTTATATTCTCCATCCTCAGACATAAGTGATTTTTCACTTTCTAATCCCTTATCATAATCACTTAAATAACTGCTAATATCATCAATTTTATTTTCATTACATCCTTTAATGGTGTTTACTATCGAAGTAATTACTTCCTTGTCTGTTATAGTGCCTTTTAGTAAAGGGCGAATGTCCCGATCCGTAATATTTTCTTCTTCCGGCAATTCAATCGTATAATCATAGAATTCATCTTGCCAAATCTCAATACCGATAATTTCATTATCGCCTTTTGCTGTGTATAAATTTAATAAATCTTCGATCGTATAGTCGGTAGTTAAACCATTCAAGTAGAATATATAATATTCATTATTGGTCTGAACTATAATTAAATGATCACTTTTGGCATATTTATAAACCAACGCTTTATAAAATTTATTGTTTTCAGCTTCTTCAACAGTCATTGGTACATAATTTGACAAGTCATTCGTAAGATTAAAATAATCAAGCGTACATACTAAATCGCCTATTTCTGATTGCTTTAATGCAATAGTATTATTCTTATCCGCTTTCGCATCTCCAAAATAATACTGCGAATAAATCTTGTTATCAATAATAATTTTTTGCGGATATTTAGTGTCTTCAATTTTAATTTTTATCGTCCTATTATCAGTAGAAAAGCCCTTATTATTTGTTGATGAATTATGCGTAGTTTCAAAAGCATCAGAAGAATTATGATTTAAATATTTAACTGTTGATATTGAGGTGACAAGTATCATAAAACAAGCAGCAAATGATAAAGAAGCAACTTTCTTTTTTCTTTGAATTTGATTATGTTTTGAAATTTCTGATTTAACACCCGCTAATGTTTTTTTATACAAATCATCCGGTAATTTTAATTGATTATTATATTCGGTATAATTCATAATATACTACTCCTTTTCAAGATAGGTTTTCATTTTGCTTTTCGCTCGTAACAAATGAGACTTTACGGTATTCTCATTGCTTTTCATTATTTTTGCTATATTTTTTATTGGAATTTGTTCATAATAGAACAGATAAATTACAAGTCTTTGATTTGCGGTTAATCTTATCATAGCTTCTTCTAAATCTAAATGATTCGTTGTTTCTTTTTCAAACTTATTATCCACAATTTTAATTGTATCATCTAATTCCAAATTTTGACGTGATTTTGAACGAAGAACATTTTTACTCAAATTTGCTGTTACTGTAAGAATCCAAGCTTTTTCATGATCGTCATCGTTGAATGTTTTATTAGCGATAAAATATTTAATAAATACCTCCTGAACAATATCCTCAGCATCATCTTTATTCAAAAGAAAATTGTATGCTGTTCTAAAAACGATACCGGCATACTTTTGATATAAATCATCAAAACGCTGATTGTCGAATTCAATTATGGACATATAATTCATCACCTCCTATAAATGAAACACATATTGACTAAAAAAAGTTGCAAAATTTTTTATATGTATACTGCAATTTTTTAGTATGGTTATGTGTTTACATTATAAACGCAATTCATTACAAAATAGTTATATGAAATTTGAAGTAATGCAAATGAAAACTATTAAAATTATATTAACTTGACCTAATATGAATTGCAAGTAAAAAGCGATCTGATTATTACAGATCGCTTTGGCTTTTTGATGGATAAACAATATAAAAGGCAGAAAATAAGAAAGGCACCGTGAAAAATCACGGTGCCAAAAGAACTGATATTCTTTTTAGTGTAAGACTATGAATTAATCATCACACCAACCATAACAAAACCATTCTAAATCAGCGACATTGTCAATATAGTCTTTGTTGTGCTTTTTAGACTTTGCTATATTTGCCTGATTTGCTTTGTAGGCTTTGTTGTTTGGATTGTGTTGGTTAGCATAATCATCCAACTGCTTTTGTGTATGCGTTTTCGATGATACACCTTTTTTCTTATTTGCCATAGTCTGCTCCTTTCTCCGTAGAACGAAGTGAAAACACACAACATAATAATGCATTAGAATAACCGCTCACCGAGGAGCTTTTTTAAGTCCTTTGGGGTAATTAATACGAACAATAAATAATAAATACCATTCAATGCAACTATTACTATCTACGGTTGTCGGAGTAATTATCAAAAAAGTATGTTCGCTGATTTTTTGATAATTAACATATTCAATATATCACAAAATTCTAAAAATATCAATATCATAAACACAAGCAAAAATAGGGGAAATAAATAAAAAAAGAGCTGAATTTTCAGCTCTTTTTTTGTGGCAGAGGTGTAAGAACCTGAACGCAAGCGTTCAGAACCTTGTTACTCGCTTTGCTCGTAATAACGATTCGAACCTTAAATGACGGAGTCAGAGGCTCGCAATCTTTTTTCAAAACTGCCTATTTAAGCCATTTTTCAGACTTTGCGTCTCTCAAAAATCTCTCAGGATTTTATTTTTGCTCAGCACGGCAAATTCGTATGAGGAATTGCGAACCTTACACTGAGGTGTCGAAAGAAGTTCTAAATCCACATTATCTTTTACAGTAGGGTAGTGCACCGTTTGGTGACGAAGAATATAAAAGCTCTTCATTTAATTTCACAAACAAAGTGTCATATATGGCGGCAAATAAATACCTAACTTAAACATAATAAGCCTCTCCTTTAATTACACTCCTATTTGTTTTCAAACCAAATATCCATTTTGCTTGACTGAGCTTGTCTTTTGTATTCTGTTTGATTTGATGTGCGGGCAGTCCGTTCGGTGTCAGTTGGTTTTTGGGAAATTTGCCGAGGCTGCTTATTGTTTTGCTGTGCTTGATTTTGAACACTATTCTCTGACGAAGGCGAAGGTGCTTTGTCAAATGTTCTGAGTATTTCTTCAATTTCTTTTTCTTGTTCGTCCATTTGATTTCTCCTTGTTCGATTTTGATTCAACGCTGAAAAGCATTGTGTTGCTGCAGGGCTTGTGATAAAGGTTTTAAGCGTTAAAAACCACCAGATGCAAATCGCTGTTGTATGCAAAGAAAATCCGCAAAAGGCCAAAGAAAAAAGCAGAAAGCAAGGATAAAAAAGAATCCCGATAACATTGAAACGGCAGATGAGAAATCATCTGTCGTTTGTTTTTATCTCTTCAGAAAAGATTCCACCGGTAGAACCGGGGGGTTCATCAATTGCTAAGCAGTCAAAAGGAGTCAAGACATAAAATCTTGACTCCTTTACTCTTTAGTCGTTCCAATCAGGTGGAGTGACAATCGGTTCATCGCCGCCACCGGATGTCGTAATTACATCAACGGCAGCAAACTTTTGAATGTCTGAATCAGGTTTGATATACTTTTCCTTCATCTTAATACCTCCTTAATTATTTCATATCTAAAATTAAACTGATATGCCGATTATTTGCCTGCATAGGCTTTTGCGGAATTGCCGTAACGCATCATTGCGTCTGTAACTGCTTTTAACTTTGTATCAGTAACAGTTGCGGCATAGGATTCCACACTGTACTTAAGTGTATAGCTGACTTGCTCATCGCCTTTGTATGCAGTGATAAATACTTCATCACTCATTTGATTTGCATAAACACCGTCAAAATAGAAATACCAATAACCGTCTTTGCCTTTTTCAAAATTATCCGGATTTTCGGCATAGGTATATGTCAATGTTCTTGAACCTATTTTTACTTTGAATGAAAGGTCATCAAGAGTAACATTGGTCATATTCAGCGGTATTGCAATTTCAACCGAATTATTCAGCCTTAATGCCGTACCAAACTTTACAAGCCTGTTTTCGCAGGTTTCATAGCTTGCATTCTTTATATTTGTTAAATTCAAATCAGCCGTGCTGCGAAGTGCTTTTTGCTCATCCGTAAGTATATCGGTAAGCAAATTATCGGTTTTATAGTTTTGATATACCTGACAAGCCTCGCCGTAATATACCAAATCCACCAGTAAAGTTTTAAGCTTTGCAGAAGATGTAGGCTTATTTAGCGTTGACTTAATATAGTCGATTGCACTGTATTTATAAGCATTACCGTTATATGTTACACCGTCTTTGACACCATAGAATGTAATACTTACATCATCACCTAAAGCCTGCGGTGAAATACCCGTATAATCAAATATGCAATAAACAATTGAATTTGAAGTTAATGTTTTACCAGACGGATATACTTTTTCGGTTTTACCGTTTCGGGTAAACTCGGCATACACTTCGTCATAATAATCGACTACATCTTTGGTAATGTAAGTTGCAAGGGTGATACTGCTTTCAAGCGACAATGCATTACCTCTGCGACGAAGAAGAGCTGTATTCGGTGCCTCTTTTGTTTCACTTTCACCACAAGCGGAGCAAGTACGAGTCTGCGTGCCGTCTTTATAATCACTTGATGAATTATAAACAGCATCATTATTGTATTTCCAAGCAGACCAAGTGTGAGTGTGTTCTTCGTTTTTATTTTTGTAATAATATGTAACAACCGTTCCGTCCGAAACAATAGGCTTGTTCAAGCCGTCAGCCTTTACAAATTTGTAATCAAAAAGTGTTTTTGCCGGTGTTAAATCAAGCTTTGTGCCGTATGGCACGGTAAATGTTCCGCCGGCAGTGTTTGGAATTTCAGAGCCGTCCTCAAATTTATACTGAATTGAAACGGTTGTGTAGCGCTGTGTTTCCGTATTGTCGTCAGCAAGCACATTTCCGTTTTCATCGAGCACCTGAAATGCCACGGTATCGCCGCTCTTAAGCTGTGCATCAGACGGAATTTGATAAATAAGCGAGCAACTCTTTAAGCCTGAATTAAAGTCGCTTTTGATGTGATCCAAAGCACCGAGCGGCCAGAAATTTGCCTTATCATTCCAAACAGGAATGTCAAAGGTTTGTACTGTTTGAAGCGGATTCCCCGATGAATCGGTCGCAACGCTTCCGTCGGAGTGCTTAATCCACATTTTGAATTTTAATTGTCGTGCATTTTTATCTGAAATGTTTTGAATAACAGTTCTAAGCTCGATTTTTTTACCGTTCATATTAGTATTAAATCTGCTTTTGCTGTTGCCGCTCAAAAGTCGGTCATTGCGATTATATGTGTAATTATAATATGAACTTGTTTCAAGGTCGGTAAAATCAGACGGCTTTGAATAAGCACCCGTATATTCCTTAACCTCGGGAGTTGCAACATAAAGGTCTACATCCTTAACAAGCTGAGACATTCGCTTGAAGCCCTGCAAACGGCAAACCTCACAGAATTGATAGTTTGTGTCTCTCATTATGCACTCATAACTTGAAACAAGCATTTTTGAGCCGTAAGCATTGCGGCAGGTATATGTGTTTCTAAAACCTAAAAGCTGTCGCCATTTTATCTTTTCCGGGTCTTCAACCGAGGAAAGATTGAGTGATTTAAGCTCCTTATCGTCAAGCAAATATCCGCCGCTGTATTCATCACCGAGACCGAGCAAACCGTGTCCAAACTCGTGTGCAAAAGTTTTTGACGCACGATAGCTGTCTGATGGCGAAATGAAATAATGGAAACCGTATTCACGGTTATTATAAGCACCGCCGAAATCATTTGTTGTATTTACAACCATAGCGAACTGGGCAATATAATCGTGAACATAATAATAAGGCTCATATTCCGAACCGGACGGAATTGTGTTTGGATCACACTTTTTTTTGATATGAGCATCGTGAATTTTCTCGATAAATTCAGGACCGATACATCTCTCAAAAATATGATTTTTCCACTGACTTCCGTGGAGATTATTAGAAATAACAGGCGAATTATATTTGTCGACTATAACATCAAAGAAGGTGCTTCCACCATTGTCAAAAGTCGATTCGGAAGCTGTGCAAAGAGCGTAAACATTGAATCTGTCGGCATAACTGCGATACGGTTCATATTTCATAGCGTCCTGCCAAAGCCGTTTGACATCATTGATGAATTTGCCCTGCTGACTTTTTGTGTATCCCTCGCCGCAAACGACAACAACCATATTTTCCGTGTCGCTGCGTGTTTTTTGGATGGTATAAACCGGGATGGTAGGATTAGAATATTTTCTGTCATTTGAATACCACGGGCCGAGGGTGAGCTGAATGCTTTGCTCGGTGCTGACATTCCAATCGGGATTTGCGTCCTCGGCAGGTTCCGAAATTGTATAATCATCCTCTTGTTTGTTTGGAGCAGAGCCGATATAAGGGTTGCTTTGTGAGCCGCTGCCGGAAGTTGTAACAAAATATTCGGAATCGAGATAAAATGCAGGTCTTACGCCCAAATCGGAATACCACGGAGCATAACGACCGACCTGACCCGATGAACTGATATAACGCATATCGTGGTTGCAGTCGGTAACCGGGGTACGGAGCCAATAGGGCCAAGCCATTCCGTCATTATTGTATGCGACATAATAGCCGTTGAGATTTTTCCATACGGCATTTGCTTGCTTAACATCAAGAAGGAATACCTTTTCGGTTGTGGTTTCAAAATACGCACTATCGTAATTTATTGCCGCATATGAAATATCGGTATAATATAACAAATCCGAATTTGCGTCTCCGTTAACTATGCCCTTGTTGTATTCGGGATGAGAAACGAGAGAACGCTGGGTAACGGTTTTCATTGCCGCAATTTCAGATTTTGAAAAAGCGTTGAGAAAACCCGCTTTTTCGTTGTACGCTCCCACACCGCTTACATATCCGTCTTTCGGAGGGTTGCCGCAAAGCCAATCGACTTTGCCTTCAGCTGCGGTTGAATTTAACCAAGAACGCATATTGCTGTCTTTCCAATAGTTAGAACCGTAATCATCACGCTTATAGCTTCTGCTGTGCGATTTTGAACTGCTGTTGTCATTTGTTTTGGCATCATATGCAAGGGTGTCAATAATTCTGTCTGCAAGCATAAGCGGTCCGTTATTGTCAATGCTTACACATCGCCAAAGAATTGAGGCATTGTTATACGTGCCCATTTTAACATAGTCACCGACTTTAATATCCGGCTTTGATGCCGCCTGAACGCTCATCGGCAAAATTGAGATTGCCATGCACAATGCCAACAATATTGCTGTTATTTTTTTCGTCATTGAGTCACTTCCTTTATAAGCGATATATTTGCTTTTATTATATCGTAAGGAATAATGTGTGTCAACGAAAATTCTGTTAATTCTTTGTCAATTTTGCAGCCGGTACATTTAATATTATACGAAGAAGAAAATCTTATCAAATATGCAAAAAGGCTTCTGCCCAAAACAGGGCAGAAGCCTTAAAAATTATGCGATTTTTAGGTTTAGTTGCAAGCCAAGGGGGACTATTTCATCTGCCCGAAAACATGTTTTTGAAAAAAGTGTTGCAAAAGCGGTTGAACACAAAGATTTTCATATCCGATAAGCCTGAATTTTGCGGCGCAATCGGTGCGGGATTGTTTGCCGTTGACAGCGACAGATTGTTGGAAAGGCTCGAATGTAACGCCTTGAACATAAGCCCGAAAAATCTTGTGATTTTAATCGGAACGAATGACATCGGCATAGGAGTTCCGACCGAGTACACCTTGAAAAATATAAAAGAAATTTTGCAAAGAACGCAGACACTTTGCTCGAATACCGCCGTAAAAAGCAGTATTCGGGCATAAAAAAAGCCTCGAAACACGAATGTTCCGAGGATGGCAGCAGGTTCAAAATTGAATCCGAATATAATCGGATCACTGTTAAACTTGCATTTTATGTTAATCCACGAATAACTTTCTCTGATAAGTCTTAAGTCTGCTGAATAATATTCAGCCATACCTTCAAGTACATATTCAAGAATTATGCTTTTTGAGCCTTCGCTAATGTTTTCGTTAGCGGATATAATCTTAACTCCGTTTATTCTATTGTCCATTTTTTACGGACTTGTTCAAATCGAATTCCATCCTTTTTGTATGTCTTATCACTTTTAGGCTTGTATGAGAATTTTAAGAAATGTTTTTTAAAATCTTTGATTTTTTAACAGTGCTTACGGTTGCCTGAATTATCGGACCGGAGAGCAAAACGGTGGCAATTGTGCAAATTCCGAATTTACCGCCGAGCAAAACGCCGATAATTACCATTATAATATCAAGAACCATTCGTACGATTTTGATTTTCCAACCGTTTTTTTCGGCAAGCGAAAATGTGACTGCTTCATAAGAGCCCCTGCCGAAATCAGCGGCGGAGTAAAGCCCCGTTCCGAACGAAAATATAGCAATGCCAAGCAGCATTATAACAAAATTAACCGCTTTAATATTTGTATAATGCTGAATTTTTGTGAATACATCTACGAAAAAACTGTAAATGATTTGGTAAAGAATTGTGCCGACATTGATTTGCTTTCTGTCATAGAAAAAGGCAAAAATTATCATTGCCACAGCCACAACAAACGACGATGTGCCGATTGACATACCTGTCACATTCGTCAGCCCTTGCCACAATATCGCAAGTGTTGCGCCGCCGAAACCTGCGCCTATTGCAAGCGTAATCCCGTATGCGGATATTATTGATCCGATAACGATCAGCAGCGTTTTTGTTGCATATTTTTTAAATTTCATATGATCACCTACAAAAAAATAAGACTGTAAACTCTGCTGTTGTGTTCAGAAACAGCAAAATTTATAGTCTTCATCAGCCGAGACAGCTTTATTTTTTTGATTATACACCTGAGCTTTTATGAAGTCAACGGTTATAAATATGATTTTCTGTATTCGCTCGGAGTTTTGCTCATTTCAATTCGTGTTACGATTTTGATTTAAGCGATGTCTCTCAAAAGTCTCAGTCATAAATGCCCTAAATCGCACTAAAATGACTTTGGAATTTTGAAATTTGCTGTCTCTTAGAATCTCTCAAAAATCTCTCGGAATTTTATTTTTGCTCAGCACGGCAAATTCGTATGAGGAATTGCGAACCTTACACTGAGGTGTCGAAAAAAGTTCCAAATCCGCATCATCTCTTACAGCAGGGTACTGTGCAATTTAATGACGAAGAATATAAAAGTTAATTATTCAATCAAATTTAATCCAAACTCAAGTCTCGTATATTCTATTCAATAATTAGGTAACAAAAAAGCGCCGTATTTCTACGACGCTTTTGTCTTGCTCAGAAGATGGAGCAAGGGAATGTTATTTAATTATCTGTTGTACTTTTTCTTTCTGCTGGCAACCGTTGTAGCAAGGGTTGCGCCGCCGCTGGCTAACAGTAGGGAAATCCACAGTGCAAGGTTGCTTGTATTGCCAGTCTGCGGACTCTTATCGGATGTTCCCGGTTTGGTGCTGGCAGGCTTTTTCTCAAGAGCAGCAATCGCATCTTCGATAGCCTTTGCCATCTTGTCTACTTCAGATTGCTCCGTAATATTTTTACCACGGACAACAGCTTTGACAGCGGTTTTCACACCGGAGAAATCCTTGTAGTCATCCTTCTTCAAAGCGTTTGCTTTGGCAATGGCTGCATCTACCTTAGTATAATCAGCGTCCTTGTATTGCAGGGCAGCAATGGCATCTTCAATAGCCTTAGCCATTGTATCAACCTCGGTCTGCTCCGTAATATTTTTACCACGGACAACAGCCTTGACAGCAGCTTCCACACCGGAGAAATCCTTGTAGTCATTCTTGTTTAGCGCATTTGCTTTGGCAATGGCTGCATCAACCTTTGTGTAATCAGCATCCTTGTATTGTAGGGCAGCAATGGCATCTTCAATAGCCTTCGCCATTGCATCAACTTCGCTCTGCTCAGTGATATTCTTGTCACGGACAACAGCATTGACGGCAGCTTCCACGGCAGTGAAGTCCTTGTACTCGTCCTTGTTCAGGGCATTTGCCTTGTCAATGGCTGCGTCGACCTTAGTGTAGTCGGCAGGTAGATAAGTCATTGCAATGGTCTGCGTATGCGTTGCCGCATCGGCGGTGATCGTTATATTGTCGGTGTATGCTTTGCAGTTATCGGCTGTTACCTCAACAGGGTAAGTTCCTGCTTCCAAACTGACAGAGCCGGTAACCTCCTGACCATTCACTTTAACAACAACATTGGTCAGACCGTCCGGCGTTACAACGAAAGAAACCGGATGGACAGCCTTTGTGATAAAATGGACATTCTTATAAAGTGCAAAATATTGGGTTCCGCTGGAAAGCAGGTCAATTTCTGTTCCTTCCGAGTCTACGGCTTTTGCATAGTTCAGGTGATAGCCATCGGCAATCACAGGCACACTTTCATCGAAAATTGCAGGGATATTATTCTCATTCGTATTCTTTGCATCAATCTCTGCTTCTTCTACAGTGAAGGTGCCGTTACCGCCCATGGGGTATTTACCGTCAGTGGTTACTTTGGCACCACCCTTGATCAAAATATTGCCTCTTGCCCATAGCGCGCCGTCCGCAGTAGAGGTACAGTTTACCTGGCCGCCGTTAACCGTCAGATTACCTGCAGCATACAGACCGGGATAATAGCTTGTTGCTTTAACTTTAGATGCAGCAAGCTCAATATCGCCGCCGTTCCCTTCTTGATCTTTCCAGATATATGCTCCGTTACGTCCGTCCTGAGTCGCCTTAAGCGTAACATCGGCGCCGTTTATAATCTTCAGCCAATGGGCATCGATTCCGGCATACAAGCCGGTGGAATCCACTGTTGCCCCGTCAATTTCGACCATTCTTCCGGTTATGCCCAATCCGCCTTCAGAGTTTATTATGACCCTTGCTTTATCGGAAATCTTGACGTCAGCCCCTGTGCTAATTCCATCGTAGTTTTCCCCGATAACGTTGATCACCAGTGTTCCATCGCCGGTAATCTCGACAGAATTGCTGTAATTGAGGTATATTCCCACTCCTCCGCCGGGATCGGTTCGGGTAATACTATTTGTCCCGGTCAACCGTATCTTCAACGTACTGGGGATAGTCGTTTTAATACCGTAGTCTGACATGGTGTCGTTGTCAAGGGTAGCATTGTTCAAAAACAAGGTGTGAGTGGTCGGGTCATAACTTACTGTTCCACTGAAAAGATTATCCTTATTCTCAGATGTGACCTGTACGCCGTCTACCCAGATGTTGTAGACTGTGGGTTCCGCTGCCAGTGCTGTGGCAGGCAGGAGTCCAGCTACCATTACAATGCTGAGTAGGATTGCAAATAGTTTTTTCTTCATAATAGTTCCTCCATTTTTTAATTGTCCGCTATTTACTTTCTCCGACAGCGGACACGCCGGAGAAGACAGAAGGTTTAACCGGAAAAGATCGATTTGCCGGTCGTGGTTAGGACTTCAATATCAAACCACCATCCTTCCGGCAAACGCAAAAAGCCGAAGCCAGGGCATAATACGCCCTGTCTCCGGCAATTGGTTCGTTATAAATTGTATGAAATAAGGCTTGATACGCTGAAAAAACGGCGTTATGCTCCTGCCCAGCCAAGCCGAGCCGACAATGATTGTCGCATTTCCGTTTGTCATAGACAAGTCCGCCTTCCATAATTCCTAAGGCAAAAAGGATATAAATTCCCCACTATATAATTATACAAAAGTATTGTAGCATATTTTTCCAGAAATTTCAAGAAATTTTCAGAATATTACACTTCTCTTTTTCTCAAATCATTGCCTTCTTCCATTACTCACGGAACTGTATGACTTCTTGAATACTTCCCGAAAAGGAAAAGCCGCCGTCTGTGACAGCGACTTTTCTATTTAGCGGGTAAACCGTCCGAGAAAACATTGTTTCTGCCTGCTTGTTAAGGTCTGTATGGTAATCGCTCAGCTTGCTGGTAGTCAGCAGCTCAACATACAAGCGAACCTTACACTGAGGTGTATAAAGAAACTCTAAATCCGCATTATTATTTACAGTAAATAACTGCTTCCGTCATCTGCACTTGCTCCGTCTGTTTTGCCCTTTGGCAAAAAGACATGGGGTCTAATGCTTTTAAAAAGAAGGAAAAAACGGAATTTACCTCTATTCAGGCATACAAACTGTTGACAATAAAGCTCCTATATAGTATAATTCAACAAACTACTATATAGGAGCTTTTGCATGAAAACAAATGGCGGATTTCTTGTCACCAAAATAAAACAACTTGGAGACCGGATTTTTGAGAAGATTCTCAGCGAAAAGAATATTGATGCGTTCAATGGAGCCCAGGGGCGCATTCTTTATGTGCTGTGGCAGGAGGATGGTATCTCAATCAGATCACTCTCGACTCAATGCGGATTAGCGATAACATCTCTTACGACGATGCTGGAAAGAATGGAAAATCAAGGGCTGATAAGCCGTGTTCAGTCTGAAACGGACAAAAGGAAAACCCTCCTGTTTCTGACCGAGAAAGCACATGCCTTAAAGGGCGAGTACGATTCTGTATCTGATGAGATGGGCAGTATTTACTACAAAGGTTTTTCAGAGGAAGAAATTACCCGGTTTGAGGAATGCCTTGACCGCATCAGAAAGAATCTTGAGGAGTGGCAGAAGTCATGAGTATTTGTATCAAAGATCAGATTCAGAACATGAATCTCGTCATCGGCTGCACATTGGGGTGTGCATATTGCAATGCCCGCAACAACGTGAAACGCTGGCATATGATTGATGACTTCGCTGACCCTGAATTCTTTCCGGGTAAGCTCAAGATGATGGAAAAGAAACGTCCGCAGAACTTTCTTCTTACCGGGATGAGCGATTTCTCCGGATGGAAGCCGGAATGGAGAGACGAGGTATTTGCAAAGATCCGTGAAAATCCACAGCATCAGTTCCTGTTCCTTACCAAGCGACCTGATTTGCTGGATTTTGATACCGATCTGGAAAACGCATGGTTTGGCGTTACGGTGACGAGAAAAGCAGAACTGTGGCGTATCGACGCCCTTCGGAAAAACGTCAGAGCAAAACATTACCATGTTACCTTTGAGCCGTTATTCGATGATCCCGGCACAGTTGACCTTTCCCAAATCAACTGGATCGTTGTCGGCACTATGACCGGGGCTCAGAGCAGGAAGATTCATACGGAGCCGGAATGGGCATGGTCTCTGACGGACCAGGCACACGCACTCGACATTCCGGTGTTTATGAAGGAAGACCTTGTCCCTATCATAGGGAATGAAAATATGATTCAGGAAATGCCGGAGGAATTTAATAAAGTGTTAGAGGAACAGAGATCATGGAAGAAGTAATAAATGGAATCCTCATTCATGAGGTGGAAACAAAGAACATCATGACCAAGTCCAGTCTGCCGGTAGGCGGTTACTCGGTCAATCCTTATGTAGGCTGTACACATGCCTGCAAGTATTGCTATGCTTCTTTTATGAAGCGCTTTACCGGCCACAAGGAGGAATGGGGCACTTTCCTTGATGTGAAGCATTGGCCGGAAATTAAAAATCCGAAGAAATATGCCGGACAGCGTGTGGTCATCGGTTCTGTAACGGATGGCTACAATCCACAGGAGGAGCAATTCGGGAATACCAGAAAACTTCTGGAGCAGCTCATCGGCAGTGATGCAGATATTTTGATCTGCACAAAGTCTGATCTTGTGGTACGGGATATTGATCTGCTGAAGAAGCTTGGACGAGTAACCGTTTCATGGTCGATCAACACACTGGATGAAAATTTCAAGAACGATATGGACTCTGCTTCAAGCATTGAGCGCCGTATCGCCGCTATGAAGCAGGTATATGAAGCAGGTATCCGTACAGTCTGTTTCGTATCCCCGGTATTCCCCGGTATCACGGATTTTGAAGCAATCTTTGAGCGGGTAAAGGATCAGTGCGATCTGTTCTGGCTCGAAAATCTCAATCTTCGAGGCGGTTTCAAAAAGACAATTATGGATTATATAGCCGGAAAATATCCTGATCTTGTACCACTTTACGACGAGATCTATAACAAGCATAACCGCAACTACTTTGAAGCACTTGAAGTAAAAGCTGAGAAAATGGCTAAGAAGCATGATTGTGCCTTTGTGGATAATGAAATGCCTTATGGCAGAGTCCCGCAGGGACATCCGGTAATCGTGGATTATTTCTATCATGAGGAAATCAGAGGGACAGAAAATACCGGAAAAAGAAATCTTTAAATAGAAATTGACCGAGTTCTTGGAACGAGGGAGAGTAATTATCGAAAAAGCATGTTCGCTGATTTCTCGATAATTAACATGAACAATATATCACAGAATTCTAAAAGAAGTAACATCATAAATTTAACACAGTAAAGCGCTACCTTTGCATTTTTGATGGATAAACAATATAAAAGCCCTCGTGTGCTCTGCTTGCACATATACATTTTAAATAATACAGTTCAAATTTTTCGGTTTCAGAATTTATATCAAAACTATATTCCATAAATTGCTCCTAATCAATTTCGATTTTAAAACAAATAGGGTAGTTATCGCTAAATCGGCTGTTTGCTTTAACTGTTAATTTAGTATCGCTTCTTTCAAATTCGAGCTTTTCGCCGGTTGAAAGAAGTGTAATATTTTTAATTATAAAATCAGGTCCGTTTTTCTTTTTAAGTGTTTTTATTACAGCGTCCTTACCGTTAGGGCGCATTTGAAATGCGTAGATATACCCGTTTTTATATGTAAATCGAAAATCTTTATTTGTAAATTTCTTTTCACTTGAATCTTGGAAAAATCCCGCTTTGTTATTGACTTTTCCTTCGCCAAAGGTTTTCCAAAATGTTGTGTTGTAAATTCCTTCACCGTTTAGTTTAAGCCAAGCGCCTAATTGTTTCAGTACAGCAGTTTCTTCATCTGTAATTGTACCGTCGGCTTTTGGGCCTACATTCAAAAGTAACATTCCATTTTTGCTTACAATATCTATTAAATCAGTAATAATGTGCCTTGCTGATTTGAATTCGTTGTTTTTTGTATATCCCCACGAGTGTTTGCCTATCGCAGTATCGGTTTGCCAAGGAATAGGGGATATATCTGTTAAAGCGCCGCGCTCAACATCAAAGGTTGCCACAGTAGGTGGAAATGCCTCATGCTTATAGTTGATGGTAACCTCTTCGCCCCACTCCTCTGCTCTGTTGTAGTAATAAGCACACAGCTTTTTAAGAAACGGCTTAAATGAATGGTTGTGAATCCACCAATCAAAATAAAGGTCAGCCGGCTGATATTTATCTATAAGTTCGCAGGTGCGCACAAGCCAATCTTCAAGCCATTCTTTGCTTGCACCGATGGAATAAGTATCTGCTGTCGTTTTATGTATTGTATGGCTGTCCCATTCAGGGCAATAAACAGCGGGTCCGTAAAAATCTCTGTACTTTTCATCATTTACATCACTGTCAAATGTTCTGCCCATATTCATAAAGAAATAATGCTCGGCTCTGTGTGTTGATGCACAGAAGGTCAAGCCATTATTCTCACACGCTTTCTTTATCTCGCCAGTAATATCTCGGCAAGGTCCCATTGCTTTGGCATTCCAGCGGTTAAATACTGTATCATACATAGCAAATCCATCGTGATGTTCACAAACGGGCATTACAAATTTTGCACCGCTTTCTTTAAAAAGAGCCAGCCATTTATCTGCATTGAATTTTTCACCTTTAAACATAGGTATAAAATCTTTGTAACCGAATTTATTTTGAGGCCCGTAATTTTTTCTGTGATATAAATATTCTTTGCATTTTTTATCGTACATTGAACGCGAATACCACTCGTTGCCATAAGCCGGTACACTGTATATTCCCCAGTGAATAAATATTCCAAGCTTGCCTTTATAATACCAGTCCGGTGTTTTGTGATTGGATAAAGACTCCCAACTATCTTTATATTTCCCGTTTGTGATTACATCATCTATCTGCTGTAAGTATTCCTTAATTGTCATAATTTTCCTCACGCAAAGCATTCTATAATCTCTGCACCCTTTCTGACAAATGCAACAAATTCATCAATTTCTGCTGTAACAGTATGATAACCCTTATAATATTACAATTTTAATTATATCGTAGAAAAAGCATAATATCAACAAATAAAGAGCAATTGTCCCAAAAAGCGAACTATTACAAACATAAATTCGATAACAACATCAAAAAGGATCTGCCTTTGCATTTTTGATGGATAAACAATATAAAAGGGCAAACTTAAAAGAGAGGGTTTAAAGTTTTATTACTTTAAGCCCTCATTATTTTTTGAAATGTCTCTCAAATTTTTTGCTCATTTCAATTCGTGTTACGATTTTGATTTGAGCGATGTCTCTCAAAAATCTCAGTCATAAATGCCCTAAATCGCACTAAAATGACTTTGGAATTTTGAAATTTGCTGTCTCTTAGAATCTCTCAAAAACTCTCACAAGATTTTGAGGCAAAGAAAAAGTGCCTGAATACCGCCATAAAAAGCAGTATTCGGGCATAAAAAAGCCTCGGAACACGAATGTTCCGAGGTATTGGCAGATTATATCAACCTGTCAAGTCACGGTCGTATTTGCTTCGCAAATCTCCACCTTAAAGACTTGACAGAACGATGTTACTCGCTCTGCTCGTAATAACGATTCTTCGAATCCTTATCTTCTTCTATCGAAGAAAAAACAGACACCCGTGCGGATGTCTGTTTTCTCTTGGCAGAGGTATAAGGATTCGAACCTTAAATGACGGAGTCAGAGTCCGGAGTGTTACCGTTACACTATACCTCTATATTCAGTTGGCAAAGCGGTTTCGCATTGCTGAATAATATTAGCATATTCGGAAGAGGTTGTCAAGAAAAAATGAGAATTTCTCAGCAAAAAATTCGGATCATCGCAGCGGCGACGATCCGCTGCGTTTGTAAATGGCGAATTCTTTGCGAATTGATGCGGCTTTTGGCGCAGTGTCTTGCATAACCGCCGGATTTTCGCTATACTGAAACAGGAAATACCGGCGGGCAGTGGAATCTTTATTTTTGCAGCGCGGCCAGCTCTTTTTTCATAGCAGAGAGGAGCACCTTGTTGTCTTTGCCGTTTGAGGTGATGACCACATCGCAGGTATAGCCTGCGGCGCGTATATAAAACTCCTGCTGGAAGCGGCCGGTGCGCAGCTGGAGAGCGCCGGTGCGCTGGGCGCAAATGTCCGTGTACTTCATGGCCAGACTGGTCTTTATGTCCGAGCGGGTGTATTCGCCGCCGCGGATGGTGGGTTTGGCGTCGAAAAACGCCGTAGCATTCTGCTGCTCCTCGGAGGTCAGGCGCAGGGTGTACTGCACGGTGCCGGTGTCGTATTCATCTGTGCGGGTGTAGTTGCCGTCCGCCTTTTGCAGGCTTTCCTCTACCAAGGCGCTGTCCACCGTGGACGGAAAGTTGGAGGCGATCATCACCTGGGCAGGCGGAAAGTTGTTGTCTGCCGTGTAGTAAACGGCAAAGTACGCCACACTGCCGGCCAAGAGCAGCAGCGGGATCAGCAGAAAAATGCGCTTGCCAAGCTTTAAGAACCAAACGGTCAGCCCAATGGCTACCAGAACAAGAATCGCAAAAACCACAAAAAATACATTCCAAATCATAAACAGACCTCGTTTGCAAGAGTAACTCTATTATATCTTGCTTTGTCTTGTAGGTCAACAGTAAGTTGGAGGATCGGTCATGAATGTACAGGTCAACGGCGTGATATTATATTATGAAAAGCAGGGCAGCGGGCCGCCGCTGGTGCTGCTCCACGGCAATGGGGAGGATGGACGCATTTTTGACCGTACCGCAGAAGTATTGGCCCCTCATTACACCGTCTACACCATTGACAGCCGCTGCCACGGCAAAAGCAGCCGCAATGTGCCCCTAAGTTATGACTTAATGGCGGCAGACGTGCTGGCATTTTCAAAAGCATTAAAGTTGGAAAAGCCGGTGATCTGCGGCTTTTCGGATGGGGGAATCGTGGCGCTGCTGGCAGCAATCCGGGCGCCGGAATTGCCCGGTGCGCTGATCGCCTGCGGCGCCAATACCACCCCGGCAGGGCTGAAGTGGCCGGTGCGCCTGGGTATGGCGCTTCGTTACCTGGTGTGCCGGGAACCGCGGACCAAAATGATGCTCTGTCAGCCCCAGATCTCCCCGGCTATGTTAGGGCGTATTCAGGTGCCTACACTGGTGTTGTGCGGCGCCCACGATATGATCCGCCCGGCAGACAGCCGCGCTATTGCCGCCGCCATTCCCGGCGCCCGGTTGCAAGAATTGCCCCATGAGGGCCATGGTACTTATATCGTCCACAGTCCTAAACTGGCCCACCTGGTGCTGGCATTTCTGCGAACCCTGTGAAGTGCCCCCCTGCCTGCGACGGAATGGATAAGGATTGCGATTGATTTTAGGCGTAAAAAAGCAGCCATCGGCTTTTGGTCGATGGCTGCTGCTTTTTTATATTATTGATTTTACTTTTTGGCTTTATGCTTTTTAATGACTTTTACCAGTACAATGATAACCGCGGTCAGCGCCGCCAGGCCGGCAATGCCGCCGCACAGTGCGGGAATAAAAACACTCTTATATTCATAATAGCCATGCTCTCGGATATAGGGGTTCTTCACTGTATAATCCATCAGCTTGTCGGCGGGGATCACCTGGGTTTGGAACGTAGTCAGGTTGCTTTCATCCAGGTCAATGGTGCGCACACCCCGGTAATTGCCGTAGCTGTAAAAGGTGACGGCAGGCGCAGCCAACAGGCGAATGCCTTTATATGTACCGGCGTAGTCGTTCACATGGTCGTGGCCAAAGATCGCGCCTAAAATATCGCCCTGCTTGACCCAACTGTCCAGCTGGCCGTCATTGGCGGTATTGGCGGGGCAGGGACCCTCGTTCAGGTGGCCGGCATCGATGTAATCCGGGTTGGTCACATAATACTGGCTGGTGTGGTTGGCGTTGCCTCGCACGGCGCCTTTGGTACCCTTGGACACTTCGGTAAACATATCGTACACCTCCGGCACCACAATATGCTGGAACAGCAGAGAGGGGACGGGCTTGCCGTCGTTCTCCGCCTTTAAGGCGTTAGAGGTGCGCTCGTACCAGTCGATCTGATCCTTGTGCACATAGCCGTAGCCGCCGCCCTCGCTTTCGTCCGTATAAGGATTGGAGTCCATAAACCACAGATTAAAGACGGTTTTGTTCCCGGCGGTGTTGAGAATGGGCAGGTTGTAGTTGCCCACGCCGGTCATCTCCTCACCGTCCACCGCCATACAGTATTCGTAGGCTTGGAACCAGGCCATCAGTTGCTTTTTGGCCTGCTCTTCGGTCATGCCGTTTTGCTCGTCACACAGCCCCTCGTGGTCATGGTTGCCGAACACCAGGGCAAAGGGGATCTTGCGGTCGTTAATGGCTTTGCCCACAATATCCACCGCCGCCTTGGTCTCCTCCGGGGTGACCCCCTTCCACCAACCGGCAATATTGTCACCGGTCAGGGCGATAAAGTCCGGCTTCGTCTGGTCAATGGCGTTGTTCATCAGGTCCACGGTGGCCTGCTGGGGGGTGTTGGTGTCTTGAATATCGGCTAAGATTAAAATTTTGAATTTGCCGTTTTTGAATTGCAGGGGCGCGCCGGCCGTTTTGTCCGCAGCCAGCGCCGTAAAGGGCAGAGTGCCCAAAATCAGCAGGGCGGTCAACAGGGCAGTCAGGGCGTTACGCAGGGTTTTCATCTTTGGGTTCCTCCTTATCTGTTTTCTTTTTCTTTTTGAATTTGGCCAGCAACTTTTCCGCCTTGGCCCACTCGGCCTCTGCCTTGTCGGCGTCCGCTTCCAGTCGCTCTTCCATATTGTAGTTCATAATATTGCAGCCGCACTTTGGGCATTCCGGCTTTAAGTAGAATACGCTTAGCTTGGCACCGCACTTGGGGCATTTGTTTTCCATAAGCTCCTCCTTATTCTGCGTCTGCGGCAGCGCCGGTCAGGTTTTCTCTCCGCTGTGCCAGCTCCCGGTGGATGGTGTCCAGCTTTTCGCCCTCCAGGTCGTAGAAAATAAACGGGATCAGGGACAACAGATTCAGCACGGCGGGAATGATGGTCACAATGGCCCAAAGCAGGAAACGGGTATTCAACTCGCCGCCCTCCGGCAGCACCATATCTTGGTTCACCTGTTGCAGTCCGATCACCGGGATCAGCGCTGCGGACACGGCGGTGGCCAAAGAGCCGGTGAGCTTACTGACGAAAGTGAGCAGAGAGAAAGAGGTGCCTTCGCTGCGCTCCTTGGTTTTCCATTCCATATAGTCCACCGTGTCGCCGATCATTTTGGTGGGGATCACCATTTTTATGCTGCTTATGGCGGAGTTAAACACGCCCCACACCATCATCAGCGGCACGATCACCCGGGGATCACGATACCAGTGGGCGCCGATCAGGAAGATGGCGCTGGATACCACAGCCTTGACGATCACCGCACGAATGACGATCTGCTTGGAGGTCCAGCGCCGTTCCAGCGCCGGAATAAAGGTATAGGCCAAAAATCCGGTAACCGTGCCGGGAATACCCGCCACAATGGACAGACTGGCGCTGCCCAGGGTAAAGAGATAAAAATACTGGGTAAAGGCGTCTGCAATGCTCTCCACAGTGCCCAGCACATTGGAGCACACGATCAGCAGCAGCGGCTTGTTCTTTACCAGGCACTTAAAGCAGTCGGAGATTTTTGGCTCCTCGCTTTGCTGCATCACCCGTTCTTTGGTGCACAGCCCGGCCAGGGAGAACAGACCCATACCGAATGTGCCGGCCACAATGCCCAAGATAAAGAATAGCTGCCGCATATCCATGCCGATCTTGCCGCTCTTTTGCAGGTCAATGAAGATGGAGATAACCGGACCCACCAGGCCGCCGATGGCACCGGAGATCAGGCGGGCCGAGGTAATGACCCGGCTGCGATCCTTGGGGTTCGGCGAGATGGCTGCCGACATTCCCCAAAAGGGAATATCACCAATGGTGTAAAAGAACTCCCAAATAAAATAGGTGATACACATGTAGACGATCTTGGCGGTGGTAGACTCCACCCCGCGCAAAAACTCCGCGCCGCCGAAAAAGAGAATGGTGGCGACACCCAGCGGAATGGGTACAAAGAGCAGATAAGGCCGCAGCTTACCGTAGCGGGTACGGGTCTTGTCTACAATGGTGCCCATGATCGGGTCGTTCATGGTGTCCCAGATCCCCATAAAGAAGATCATCAGCGACACGGCCTGGCCGGGTATGCCGAATACAGTGACCAGGAAAAAGGTCAGCTGCATACGCACCAAGTTGTAGCCGATCACCTGGCCGCCGTTGGCAACGCCGTAGATCAAGGTTTCGCGAACGCCTACATAGCGTCGCTCTTTCAGTTCCGTTTGTTCCATAGCATATCCCCCTTCTTTTTATGAATGGAAACGGTTTGTATTCTTGTCCGCCACAGGCGGTGATTTATGCTTTAGGTGCCAGGCAATTCTCTGTAAACCGCTCCAGCGCCAACTGATAGGCAGTAGGGTCGGTGTAGTAGCTCCTGGCGTGGACGGCTGCCGGTACGGTCAGCTTTGCCTTTTCCGTGGGGCAGGCGTTATAGAGTTGATCCCGCATAAAGAAAGGCACAAAGTCGTCCTTCTTGCCGTGGATAAACAGTACCGGCACCCGGGCTTTGGCTACCGCCGCAATCGGCGCAGCTTGGTGGAAGGAATAGCCGGCAAACAGCTTACAGTATAGATTGCAAATGTGCAGAATGGGAAAGGGCGGCAGATGGAACGAGGTGCGCAGTTGGTAGCGGAATTCCGCCCAGGCGCTGGTGTAAGCGCAGTCGGCAATGATGCCTTTTACTTGCGCCGGGTCCACCTTGTCGCTCATCATCAGAACTGTGGCACCGCCCATGGATACCCCAAGCAAAAATACCGGCAGGTCCGGATAATGGATCTTTGCATAGTCCAGCCAAAGCAGGGTGTCCCGGCTCTCGTGGGTTCCGTAGCCCATATATTTGCCGTCGCTTTCGCCGCAGCCCCGGTGATCCGGAAACAGTACCGTATAGCCTTTTTTATACAGATAAGGCGCCATAAGGGCAAATTCGCCGGTGCCGCAGCTGCGTGCGCCGTGGCAGGCGATCAGTAGGCGGCCGTTGGGCTTCTCCGGAGTCAGCACTTTGGCTGCCAGTCGTGCACCGTCCGGCGTGTGCAGTTCCACCGATCGAATCGGCAGCTGCGAAAAAGCTGCCACGGCAGCGTTGTTCTTTTTTTCATACGCGTCCGGCATGGCGTTGCCGGCAATGCGGTCTGTGATCCAGCGGGGTACGGACACGGTTTTGCGCCATACCAGCTGGTTAAAAATAAAGCCGCATACGAAAAACAGCAGCACCACCGCTGCGGCGGTCACTGCCAACAGAATGCCGATTGCTTTCATATTTTTTCTCCATCAGCCGTCGTGCCGGCCGAGTAGGGCATGCGTGGCGAATTTTGCGTGTAAACGGCCAATGCCATCATAACTCATATTGCACAAAAAATCAAGTTGATTACAATATATTTTGTATAAAATGTCAATACTCGGCTTGTGATTTGTGCACTTTGCTAAGTTTTTGATTTGCAATCCAAAACGGTTGTACGGCTTTACATAGTGGGATCTTTTGGGTGGCAAGTGGGAGAATTGCCATTGCTCTGTACGGGGAGGTATGGTATAGTGTAGATACTTGTAAAAGAACCCGGAGGGCGAAAGATGATTTTTTACTTAAAAGAAAATCGCATTTTTGTGCTGGAGACGGAGAACACCCACTATGTGTTCGGCATTGACTCGGCAGGGTATAATCGGCATTTGCACTGGGGTGCCAAGTGTGACCCGGCGGATTATGCTTTTACGGAGATCGGTGACGAAAACTCCAATCATTCCATGCTGGACGAATACCGACAGGAGCTGACTCCCTTTGGATCCACCGTGTACCGCACCTGTGACCTAAAGGCACAGTTTGCAGACGGCTGCCGGGAGGTGGCGCTGCGCTACACCGGCTATCGGCTGGAGGACGATACCCTGCGCGTTGCGTTTGAAGATATGTACTATCCCTTGCAGGTGCGCCTGGGCTACCAGGTGTATCCGGGGCTGGATATCATCAAGCGCTGGGTGGAGGTGGAGAACACCGGCTCTGCGCCGATTTCCTTTGAGCGGCTGTTTAGTGCCGGGTTCTCTCTGCCCGGTATGGATCCGTATACTTTTGAGAATACCAACGGTGCTTGGGGCGGTGAATTTCTGCCCTGCCGCACGGTGCTGGATGGGGGCAATTTGGTGTATGAGAGCCACCGTGGCGCGTCCAATCATAATCAGTCGCCGTATTTTATCGCCCACCGCGGTGCCACGGAGACCCGGGGCGCAGTGTACTTTGGCTCCCTGGCGTACAGCGGCAATTTTAAGGTAATTGCCGGTCGGGATCTGTACGGTATTACCCGGGTGAGTCTGGGTATGAACGACTTTGATTTTTCTCACACTTTAGAGCCGGGGGCGCACTTGGAGACCCCGCCGGTGTACTGCGGCAAGACGGAGGGATTGGGCGAAATGTCTCGCCAAATGAACCGCTTTTGCTTGGAACATTTGTTGCCGTCCGGGTTCCGGGCAGAGACGCTGCCGGTGCTGTATAATTCTTGGGAGGCCACGGAATTTAATGTAAATGTGGCGGGCCAGACCCGCTTGGCGGAGATTGCCGCAGGGATCGGGGTGGAGCTGTTTGTGATGGATGACGGCTGGTTCGGTGCCCGCAACAACGACCGTGCCGGGCTGGGGGACTGGTTTGTGAACCCGGCAAAGTTCCCGGGCGGCCTGGACGAACTGATCGGCAATGTAAACGCCCTGGGTATGGATTTCGGTCTGTGGGTGGAGCCGGAGATGGTGAACCCGGACAGCGACCTTTACCGTGCCCACCCGGACTGGACTTATCACTTCCCACACCGTCACGCAGATGAGTTGCGCCATCAGCTGGTGCTGAATATGACCCGCAGCGATGTGCAGGCGTATATTTTAGATTGCCTGGATCGGCTGCTGACGGATCACAATATCCGCTATATCAAGTGGGATATGAACCGGCCGTTCTCCCAGGTTGGGGCGGAGAATTTGGCGGATCCCAAAATGTATTCTTATCTGCACACCATGGCAGTGTATCGGATCGTGGATGATCTGAAACGCCGTCACCCGGCGGTGCAATTTGAAAGCTGTGCCTCCGGCGGAGGTCGGTGCGATTTAGGAGCCATCAGTCACTTTGACCAGGTGTGGACCAGCGATAATACAGACGGCATTGACCGGATGACCATACAAAAAGGCTATTCCATGCTCCACCCCATTAAGACTATGCGAGCGTGGGTAACGGATATTGCCGGGATCAACAAGCCCTGCTCCCTGGACTTCCGCTTTCATATCGCCATGCAGGGGGCGTTGGGTCTGGGCGGTAATTTGGAGAAGTACAGTCCGGAAGAACTGGAGATCTGCCGCCGCAATGTGGCGCTGTATAAGGAGATCCGCCCGCTGGTGCAGTTCGGCGACCTGTATCGGATCCTGGATGCGGATCGGGACCAGGTGCTTTGCAATCAGTATGTCAGCCGGGACAAAATGCAGGCGGTTTTGTTCCTAAGTGCCCGGGGCACCCGGTTCTTTAAAAAGAAGATGAACCTACGCTTTGCGGGCTTGGCGCCGGACAGGGCGTATGCTTTTACATTGGACGGCGTGGCGTATAAGAAAGGCGGCGCCTTCCTCATGGAAGTGGGTTTGCCTGTCTATGTGCGTGGTGCCGATTATAATCAAATCGTCCGCTTGACCGCAGTAGAATAAGTAAAAAGAATAGGAAAAGACCGGGTATTGCCGGCGTCTAACAGGCGCAGGTGTTTACTCGGTCTTTTATTTCTGTATTCCGATTTTAGTGCCAGCCGTCACAGTAGTCTTTGTTGTGGGCAATGTAGGCGTCGGTCAGGGCACAGGCCAGGGAATAGCTGTTTACCAGCGGGTGCAGGGTCAGGGCCTGCACGGCGGCGGCGCGGCTTTTCTCCCGAATGGCTTTGGAGGCCAGACGCTCGTAGTTCTTCACTCGGCGGATCAGCTCCAGATTTTGCTCGTCTACGGCGCCGATCCGATGGGGCGTGCAGCCCTTTGGCCCCACCTCACAGGTGACCTCCACTACATCGTCCGGCCGCAGGCCGTCTATGGCGTTGCCGTTTGGCACGCACAGGATCATGGGGCCGGTTTGGCCGCTTTGGGCGTTTTCTATGAATTTCAGCGCCACACCGGCGTAGCCGCCGTCGTCTTCTTCATAAATATTAAAGTGCCAGGGCTGGCTGCGTTTCTCGCCGGTTTCGCTGGCCATATAACTGCACTCTCGCATACCGTACCATTTATTGAATACCGCCAGGCAGCCCTCAAAATCGTTTTCAATATCCATTTGGCGCAGCTGGGCGGTCATTTGCCGGTTGATATCCAAAATCTGTTCACCACGGGTCTGGGGCGCTTTCAGAATATTGGCCACCGCCTGTTCCCGGTAGTAGAAGTAGTAGAGATATTCGTTGAGCACCGCGCCCCGATCCCGCAGTAGTTCTTTAGAGAAGTAGCGCATATCGCTGTTCTTGTAGGCGTCATCGTTCTCGATCAGATCGTGCAGAATCTCTTTGCCGTTTATGGTGATGCTTTTGAAGTAGGACAGGTGGTTGAGCCCGTACACCTCGCCGGTAATGTTCGCCGGGTTCGCCCCGTACAGCAGGGCAAAGGAGCGGAGCATGCCGGAGGGTGCGTCGCAAATGCCGTAGGTAAAATCGTAGCCCATATCCCGCAGGGTTTGGGACACGACCCCGGCCGGATTTGTAAAGTTGAATACCTTTACGCTCGGCTTCGCATATTTCTTAATCAGTTCGCAGTAGGCAGCCAGTGCCGGTACGCTGCGCATGGCAAAGGACAACCCGGCAGCGCCGGTGGTCTCTTGCCCCAGTACCCCGTGATCCAGGGCAATGCGCTCGTCCTTGGCTCGCATTTCATCCTGCCCCACCCGAATGGTGGTGATTACATAGTCCGCGTCCTGTGCCGCTTCCACCGGGTCGGCAGTGAGGGAAAAGCGCATTTCCGGGCACAGCAGGCGCGCCACATGCGCCGCCATACCGCCGTAGATGCGCAGCTTTTCCTCGTCATTGTCCATAAAACACAGTTCGTCGATCCCCAGCCGCTTTGCCTTTTGGGCAATGCTTTTTGCCAGGAACATGGAGCGCACACCGCCTCCGCCAAGTACCGTGATCTTCATAGAACCCCTCCTGTATTCCCGCGCGCTCGCGCCAAATTTCCAATCTTATAGTACCCAATTCACCGCCCCTTTGTCAAGATGCAATCTCCGCTCTTCCAAACCCGGGCATACAAAAACGCACAGACAAACTGCCTGTGCGTTTTTTTGTTCCATTCCTGCAGATTGTGCAGTATTACAGCTTCTCCAGCAAGGGGAGCAGATCCGGTAGGCGGTGGATCTGGTATTCTACGGTGCCGTCGGAGGGGAGGGGCAGGCGGTTCGGGTTGTACCAGCAGGTGTGCATACCGGCGATTTTGCCGCCCAGCATATCGGAGGTCAGACTGTCGCCCAGCATCAGGCTCTCGCTGCGCTTTACGCCAGGCAGGCTGGCAAAGCAAGCGTCGAAAAAGCCCAGCTGGGGCTTATTGGCACCCAGGTACTCGGAGATAAACACCCGGTCCAGCAGAGGCAAAATGCCGCTGTTTTTCAGCCGCCCTTCCTGTACCCAGCCGGTGCCGTTGGAGGCCAGACACAGGGTATAGCGCCCATGGAGGGCGGAGAGCAGTTCTTCTGCTCCGGGGAGAAAGAAGTGGCGGCTGCTCAGCCGTTCCATATAGTAGTGGTTCACTTCCTCCCGATCCAGGTCGCTGCCCAGGTGGGTCAGCAGCAGGTCAAAGCGGTGGTAGCCGATCTCCGATCGTTGAATTTTGTCTTGCTCCAGCAACTTCCACTGGGCGTCGTTACCGGCACTGTACAGAGCCAAAATCTCATCTGAATAGGGCAGGGTGTAGTGGCGCATGGTTTCCTCCAGTGCCACTTGTTCCGCCTGCTGAAAGCTGAACAGCGTATCGTCTAAATCTAAAAAAATCGTGGTGATCATAGCGAGCTCCTTTGGCTCCAGTATAGCACAGCTGCCGCAGGGTGTGCAAGTCCCAAAAAACGGACGGCAGCTTGTATGCAGGCGCATTTTATGGTATGCTTTTTACCAAGGAGGTAGAGGAATGGATGCAATCAATTTGATTATATTTGCGGTGCTTTTTGTGCTGCAGGTGGCGATCATTATTTTGCTGCTGCGCCGCCGCAGTGGGGATGCAGGGCACCAAACGGAGCTGCTGGCGCGGCAGCTGCAAGCCCAGGACAATGAGCGCCGTGCCCAAATAGAGCGGTTGGAAGCGGCAGTGCAGACTCTGCGGGAGGATAACTACCGTCAGCAGGTGAAGCTGCTGGAGCTGGTCCAGAACCAAAGCGACAGCCAAACCCGGCGGTTGGGTGCCTTTATGGCAGAGATGCAAAAGAGCAATGAGCAAAAGCTGGACCAAATGCGTCAAACGGTGGACGAAAAACTGACCGGCACCCTGAACACACGGCTGAATGCCTCGTTCCAGACTGTGTCCCAGCAGCTGGAGAGCGTGTACAAGAGCCTGGGCGAAATGCAAAAGCTGTCCTCCGGGGTAACGGAAAGCGTCAACGGGTTGAATCGGGTGCTGACCAATGTAAAGAGCCGAGGCACCTGGGCGGAGGTGCAGCTGGGCAATATTTTAGACCAGACGGTGCCGGGTATGTATGACACCAATGTGGCCACCAATCCCAAGTATAACGGTCGCGTAGAGTTTGCGGTGCGGATCCCGGCGGCGGACGGCAGCGGTCATGCCTGGCTGCCCATTGATTCCAAATTTCCTATGGAGGATTATGCACGCTTGACCGCAGCGGCTCAGGCCGGGGATCGACAAGGCATGGAAAGCGCCCAAAAGGCGCTGGAGCAGCGGGTGCGTGACGAGGCCAAGCTGGTGCGTCAGTACATTTCTGCCCCGGAGACCACACCCTTTGCGGTGCTGTATTTGGCCACCGAGGGGCTGTATGCGCAGATTCTGGGCAGTCGCAGCGGACTGGCGGAGAAGCTGCAGCAGCAGGGCATTTTGCTGGCCGGGCCCACCACGGTGACAGCGCTGCTTAATGCGCTGGCGATGGGTTTTCGCACCCTGGCCATCAACCGCAAAGCCACGGAGGTGTGGCAGGTGCTGGGCGCTGCTAAAATGCAGTATGAGAAGTTCGGCGACCTGCTGCAAAAGGCACGCAAAAAGGTGGATGAGGCCGGCAAGGTGCTGGACGAGGCGGATCACCGTAACCACATCATTCAAAAGCACCTGTGCCGGGTGGAGACCCTGGACGACCCGACGGCAGCGGAAGCGGTACCGGAATTATTTGACTGAACAAACCCGATAAAAAGGGCGCCTGCTTACAGCAGACGCCCTTTTGCTTTACGCATACGCTTTGATAATTTCCCGTATCATACGAACATTGTCCTTGGTGTGCAGGGCGTTTGGAGCCTTGTATTCCAGCAAACAGCAGGGAATGTTCAGCTTTTTGTGTACCCAACCGATGGCGTAGCCTTCGTTTGCGGCATAGACGCCGTCTTTCATTTTGTTTAAGTGCAGGGTGCGATTGACGATTTGGCACAGCTTTTTGGTGCCTAAGGTTTCGTTAAGCCAGCCGTGGGCATTGATGTACACATTGGGCTTGCTGCGGAGAATAAAGTCTCGCAGGGCACGGGTCTCTTTGCCCTTAAACGGACCAAAATCCCGGTTTATATCAATATGCGCGGCGGTGCAGCGCCCAAAGGCATTCTTGCCGGAGCGTTGTGCGTTTTTGCCGGCAATGGCACCGTCCGGATTGGCGCAGGGTACAATAACCAATCGGTAATTGCCCAATTCCTTCGGGTGGGAAGCAAAGTGGGCTATCAAGTGGTTGGCAATGGCAGTCAGACGCTGCCCGTCTCTGGCATAATCGTCCTCAAAGCCGTGGATGGCAAAGTCAATAAACAGCGTCTTTTTGTACTTGCCGTTTGCCGGGGTGATGATATAGCCTTCCAAATTGCGATTTTGTACGGATTTGCCATAAACCACTTGGGTCACATGGTTGTGGTCTAAGGCTAACTGTGCGGCATTTGCATTCAGCGGCAGCGCCTTGTTTTGTACGCGAACGGTAATCTGTGCCGTAACACCATTATAGGTGCGTACGGTCAGTTGGGTCTTGCCGTTGGCTTTGCCGGTAATGTAGCCTTGCGGAGTGACTGTGGCAATGGCAGAATCCCGGGTTTTGTATGTAACGGTGTAGGCTGCGGTGCCACGGGCAAATTGCAGCTTTATCTTATGGTTGTTGGCACCCTTTTGGATAATCACATCGCCGCCTTTAACGGCTAATTTGGTGGGAGCGGCCTTAACCGTAACGGTGCAAGCGGCAGTTTGGCGTCCGTAACGCACGGTCACTTTGGCTGTACCGATTTTCTTGGCGGTAACCACGCCGGATTTGCTAACGGCCAGTACGCTTGTGTTTGCTGAGCGATAGGTGCAGTCGGTAGGGTGGATACGAGAATTATTGAATTGAATACAAGCGGCTTTTTCGCCTAAGCCCAGCGCAACGGTGGTGCGCTTTAATGTTAAATTTTCTGCAGCATAGGCTGTGCAGGTGTTGCTGAGCAAAAACATAAGCAGCAATAGTGCTGCCGCTATGGAAGTGCGGTGCTTCATAACAGAATCTCCTTCTTTTCTGATTTGGCAGCGACCCGGGTGCCACTACTGTAACAGTGTATCATTTCTTGCAAAGTGTGACAAGTTGTTTGCGTTTTTTGCCGTGTTTTGATATTTGCGTTTATACGCTGCGGTTTTGTGTACGGCAAAGTGCTGCAAAATTGTGCTGCAAATGCAAAAAAATTTGTTTTTGCGTTTATTGCGCCGCTTTAGACTTTGTGGTAAAATAAAGCCGAGGTATTTGATTATGGAGCAACTTTGGAAACAGAATTTGCGGCAGATTGAGCCGTATGTGCCCGGGGAGCAAAGCAGCGACCCGGATCGGATCAAGCTCAATGCCAATGAGAACCCGTATCCACCGGCCCCCGGCGTGGAGGCGGTACTGCGCAGTTACGACCCGGCAGCGCTGTGCCTGTACCCGGACGCCAACGCCCGGCTGCTCAAGGCGTCCATTGCCCGCCACTACGGCGTGGCGCCGGAGCAGGTATTTGTGGGCAACGGCTCGGACGATGTGCTGGCACTGGCTTTTCAGTCCTTTTTTAACAGCGACAAACCCATTGCCTTTCCGGATATTACTTACAGCTTTTACCCGGTGTGGTGCCGGCTGTTTCACATTCCTTTTGTGACCTACCCGCTGACAGCGGATTTTCGCATAGATCCGGCGGATTACGCGGCGCCTAACGGCGGCGTGGTGCTGCCCAATCCCAATGCCCCCACCTCTATCGGTGAGGACCTGCCCTTTGTGCAGGCGCTCTTGGAGGGCAACCGGGATGCTGTGGTGATTATTGATGAGGCCTATGCGGACTTTGGCGGCGTCAGTGCCGTGCCGCTGCTGGCGGACTATCCCAATTTGCTGGTGTGCGGCACATTTTCAAAATCCCGCTCTCTGGCCGGACTGCGGCTGGGCTTTGCCATCGGCAGCGCAGAGCTGATCAGTGTGTTGGAAGCAGTGAAGAATTCCTACAACAGCTACACGGTGGACAATTTGTCTCTGCTGTGCGGTGCGGCTGCTATGGATGATGAGGCGTATTTTGCCAAGACCACGGCGGCGGTGATAACCACCCGGGAGCGGGTGCGCCGGGCGCTGGAGCAGATGGGCTTTTCCGTATTGCCATCCCGCACCAACTTCCTTTTTGCAACGAAGGACGGCGCGTCTATGCGGGAACTGTTCCTCTATTTGAAGCAAAGACATATTTACATTCGCTATTTTGACCTGCCGCGGATTGACAATTATGTGCGTATTACCATCGGTACCGACGCGCAGATGGACGCATTTTTGCAGGGAACGGAGGCTTTTTTGCGTGGAGAATAAAAAAGTTGCGCTGATTTTCTTGTATTTTATCGGTGCCATTCAGCTGGTGGCCGGTGTGTACACCCAGCTGGTGGGGTTGTTTCATTGGGACTTTATGTCCCTGTTCCCGGTGGTGGAGATGGGCACCCAGCAGATCTTGTATTTGAATTTGCTGGCGGTGTTCCTGGTGACCACGCTCATCCATATTGTGGTGGCGGCACTGGTCAATGACGGCAGCTACGGCCCACTTGAGGTGCTGCAGGCTTGTCCGCCGCTGACCGTCGTGGTGCCGCTGGTGCTCTTTGGCATTTCCATTTATACCACTCTGGGCGCTACCTCGGCGGGGGAGCGGGTGTTCTGCCTGGCTGTGTCCGCTTTGTATATTTTTGCCTGCTATATCAGCGTGGGCTGCATTGCCGCTGTGCGGGATATGGAAGATTAAACAAGAAAACAGACAGAAAAGGACCTCTGTGTGCCAAACACAGAGGTCCTTTTTTATGCTTTATTTACCGAGAAAGAGTACCAACAGCAGTGCCACTATGGCAATACCGCCCAAGGCGGCAAAAATTTTAACTGCTCGGGAAATTGCGTCGTACACATTGGTGGGCATGATTTGGAAGAAAGCAAAATGCAGCGGCTCTTGCAGCTTTTTGCCTACCAAGTCCCGGTAGCGCAGGTCTTGGGTGGACAGGCTGCCGTCCCGGTGCAGCGTAATGGTGCGCACGCCTCGATCCAGTCCCGGGCCGTACACATGGAACCCGGCACCCTGGGTGTAGCCCACATCAATGCCGCGAATGTCACCGTGGAAGGCGTTGTTGTGGTCGTGGCCGAAGTACAGGCCCTTTACCTCGCCCTTTTCGCAGAAGGCATCAAACTCGCCGCTGTTTTCCTGCGGATCGGCGGGGGACTCTTTCATAAAGCCCTCTTTGTTTACCCGTTTTCTGTTCAGCACAAACCACTCCTTGGCGTGGGTGCGGAAGCCCTGTACCGCGCCTTTGGTGGACTTTTTCACCTGCGTGAGCAGGTCAAACACCTCGCACACGGGAATGTGCTGAATAACAACGGAGGGAATGGTGTGGCCATACTGTTTTTCGTAGCTGTCGCGTACGCCCCGATACCAGTCAATCTGGTTTTGGTGCACATGGTCGTAGCCCACTTTCAGGCTGGAGTGACTGTCGATCAGATAAAGCAGATAGCCGGGCCGGTCGCCGTCGGCGATCTCCAGCACGCAGTTGCCCACACCGTCCACGCCGGGCGTATCCTCTCCGATAAAACCGGGAATCTCTTTGTAGATTTCAAACTGGGCACGGTTGTCCAGCCCCACCTGCCGGTCGTGATTGCCAAAGCAGATGGCAAAGGGCAGATGCCGCTCCACCACCGGGGCGGTCAGCTCTTTCAGCACCCGGCGCACCTGGTTTACATCACCGTGGAACCCGCGCCCCCAGATCTGGTCACCGCTGTATACCACCAGGTCCGGCTCCTCTCGATCCAAGGCGGCGTTGATCAGCGCCAAGGTGTCCAGGCTGACCTTGAGGCCCTCTTGCGTATCTGCAATTTGCAGGATCTTAAAGGTGTCGTTCTTGAATGTCAACTTCATATTCGTTCTCCGTTCTCAGGAATTTTGCCTTTTTTCTAATTTTAACACAAGAAAGCCTTGACGGCAACGCTTTTTCAAATTATAATATGAAGTGCTGTTACGGCAAGTACATCCGCCCGTGGCGAAGCTGGATATCGCAGCAGATTCCGATTCTGAAGGCCGGGGGTTCGAATCCCTCCGGGCGGACCATAAACGCGGCAAGCGTCTTTACGATGCTTGCCGCGTTTTATTTTTTTGCCCTTGCCGGTGCGTGTATCGGCAAAAAAAGTACACGATAATAGAGCCGACAGGCTGGACAGCTTTGTGAATAGGCGGTTTGATTCTTTTCCATTATATATAAGAGAGTTCTTGATTTCATCCGGAAGCTATGTTATACTGAGTATGAACGAACGGTCAGTAAAATTAGAAACGAATAACTATAGATTTTGGAAAAACTGACCGGGTGCCGTTCTTGCCGATTTTGCCCCCATTTTTGAATTTTGAACGGAGGTAAGAAGATGAAAACAGGAAAAAAACGACTCACAGGTACACTTTTGGCGCTTTGTGCCGCTTTGTTGGTGCTTTGCATCGTGCTTGCCATAGGATGGAGCAAGACGGCAAAAGCCGACGCAGTATTGCCGGAGGTGCGGAACAACGCCACAGCGGTTCAGTGGAAATACAGAGATGAAACCGATTGGCGCGACCTTGTGGCGCTTACCGAACTTACGGGTGCTGCCGGAGAAAACGGAAAGAACGGCACGGACGGTAAAGACGGCTCTAACGGCACCGACGGTAAGAACGGAATAAACGGTACGAACGGCAAAGATGGTATGAACGGCGTTGACGGTACAGACGGGCAAAACGGTATTGACGGTAAAGACGGCACAGACGGCGTCAACGGCAAGGACGGCGTGGACGCCAAAAATATAGAAGTACAGCGAGCCGAAACGCACATACAGTGGCGTTACGAGGGCGGCGAGTGGCAGAACCTTGTTGCGATCGCCGATATAGAAGGCCCTGCCGGACAGAACGGAACGGACGGTGCAAACGGAAAAACGCCGGAATTCCGTGTAAATGAAAACATCCTGCAATGGCGTTATGTCGATGATGAAATATGGCTGAATCTTTACGACCTTACCGCATTAAAAGGTGCGGATGGCAGAGACGGCGTTGACGGCAAGGATGGTATAAACGGAAAAGACGGCGCCGCCGGTAAGGACGGAACAAACGGACAAAACGGCAGGGACGGTAAAGACGGTAAAACACCTTTTATCGGCGAAAACGGCAACTGGTGGATCGGAGAAATCGACACCGGTGTAAAAGCCGCAGGTGTTGACGGCACAGACGGTGTTGACGGCACAGACGGCGAAAAGGGAGAAAAGGGCGACCCCGGCGAAAAAGGCGAAAAAGGCGAAAAAGGAGACAAGGGCGACAAGGGTGACAAGGGTGACAAAGGCGACAAAGGCGACAAAGGCGACCCCGGTCAGAACGGCGGAAGCTTCGGGTACTTTGCAGCAAACGGCAGAGTATACAGTTGGGGAACACCACTTCCGTTCAATGTAAAAAAAGAAAGCGGAGATTTGATCTCCTATGACGCATCAAGCAAAACAATCACCCTTTCAAAAGGTCACACATACAGTATGGTGTTCAGCGGAACGGTTATGATCAGCGCTAACGGTACCTATAAGTTGTGCGGTGCATCACTCATTGACGGATATAACAGTTCTGAAATGATGCTTGAGACGCGAACCTATGTGAGTATGATAGATGACGGTCAAGGTGCAAGACTTGGTATGTCGTATAACACGATATACCGTTCCGAAGCGGATATTGCTTTGACATTTCAATATACAAATATGCTCTTCCAGAATACCAATTTTACCGACAGTCAGTACAACATAACCATTATTGCTCTTGACTGAGCCGACCTATACGAAAACGGAGGTAGTAAGAAATGAAAAAACGAATACTCAGTATCCTGCTCGCCCTATGTATGCTGTTCTGCCTTGTGCCGACTACGGCGTTTGCCGCGGACTGCGCGGAGGATCTGGTAGACCCCGTGATCTGGATTCACCTCAGTTCTGATGGCGGCGGCTACTATGACGTTCTAAATGGTACATGGACGGCGGCGGATTTCTTCCAGCCGGGCAAGGCGCCAAAGGGAGCGAAAATCACTGCGGTCATGCCGCCTACTTCTCCCTCCATTCCGGTTAGTGTGAATGTAAACAGCGACGGTACGCTGAACTGCACGAAAACCGAAAACACCACGGAACCAGTACCCAAATCAGAGACCTATACCGTCACCATCACCAGCGATGACTACGCGCCCATTTCCGCTCCGCTGACCGTGCGCCAGTATCTCAATGCAGGCTTTAGGGGACCGGTCTATTTCGATGATGAGTTGCTCTACGGAGATACCTATACTTACACGTGCCGGGTGAATAACCCCGGTGAAAACGGCGTCTGGTCCGCGCTGATACAGGACCCCCAGATGTTTGAAATTTATAAAGAGACCACCGACACCACCAGCGAACCGGGGAAGTCTATCTACACCGTCCACATCCGAGCCATCAAGGCAGGCGCACGCGTAACTTGTATCGACTTTCTGTATGTTTCCGATACGACAATGGCATCGTCTAAAGTTTCCAGGGGGGCTGTCACCGGCGGTGCTGTCCGTACGCGCCCCCTCACCGTGACGGCTGGCAGCGCAACCATCACCGAGGGCAATGCGCTGCCAACAGACCTTGTGACCTGTACCGGCCTGCTGAACAGCGAAGGACGCAAGGACGACCGGGATACCGTACTGGACAATGCTCTGGGCTACCAACTGCTTGACGCAAACAACGAGGAAGTCACGGCGGCAACTGCCCGCAATATGCCCGGAACCTACACTGTTGTTCCCGCTGCCACCCTCAAATCCGGCTGGGGCGAGCGGTATTCGCTTAACAAGGTCAACGGCACGCTGACGGTGGAAAATCAGCCTGACGAGCAGTTTACCCTCGCCCCCGGCGGCAGATACTATTTCGACCTGTCGACAATGAATATTCCCGGAACGGTAAACAGCAATCTGCCGGACAGCACCCTGCACTATGTGCCGTTTACCTATGTGGGCACGGTGAACGCCTACAAGCTCACATCGGAGACGGCAACCACCCAGGCGTATGCACAGCAGAATAAATATCTCCACAGCCTGTTCATTGCGGATCATGCCGTAACAAATGATGTAAGCTGGGATGCCCTGAACACCGCAGATTTGATTTTCGGCAAGGACTATGCCGCAGGCGGCGTGGACTATACCCTGCGCGCACCGTCTGTGGGAAGTGGGTTTACCGGTTCAGACGATTCAGAGCGCGGTACGCCCCAAAGCAATGAGTGGGACGCAGTGCTGGACAAGAACAGCGGCTATGTCAAAAACTGGAACGACATATATTCGTGGGGGCAGGACACATCAAGTTACGAATCGTGGTATCGTGCGGTTCGCGGGTGCAATTCGGCCCGCCTCTGGAACCACAACTATGTTACGCGCTCCACTCCGTACGTCGGTTTCCGCCCCGTGCTTGAAGTCCTGAACGCTGACACACTGGGCGCTGACGGGCTGAAAGCCGTTACCCTCGACCTTGGCGGCGGCAAGCTGGGTAATAGCTCCGAGGATATTCAAATCATCGTGAAAACCGGCAGCGACTTTACCGCGCCTGCGTCCGACGACCTGACCCGCCCGGACGGAGATACAGGCAATTTCTTTATGTGGCGCGGAAGCAACGGTAAATTCTACGTTCCCGGTGACAGCGTTCCTGCTGATGTGACAGCACTGACAGTGCAGTGGACAGTCCCGACCTATGCCGTCACACTGCACCCCAACGGCGGCACCATCAACAGCGGCAATGTCACCGGATACACCTATGGCGTGGGCGCAACACTCCCGACAGCCGACGATATGACCAATACAGGCCACACGTTCAAGGGCTGGTATGTCAACGAAAATCTGACCGGCTCTCCTGTTACGGCAATCGGCGGTACAGGAACGGGCAATAAGGAATACTGGGCAAAGTGGGAGATCAATCAATATACCATCACAGTCAAACCCGAAAACGGCAAAGCGGATATTACCATAACGCAGGACTACGGCACGAATATTACCGCCCCCGCCGACCCGACAAGAGAGGGCTACACCTTTATGGGCTGGGACAGGGAAATTCCCACGACCATGCCCGCCGAGAATATAACGCTCAAAGCACGATGGAAAGACTGTGAAAAGCCCACGGGCGAAATTGTCATAGGCACCAACAAATGGCAGAAATTCTTAAACAAGCTCACCTTCGGCCTGTTTTTTAAGGATACGCAGGAGGTGACGATAAACGCCGCCGACAACAGCGGAACCGTGTTTATCTCCTATTTGGTGACCGATCGAGATCTTTCAGAGGCGGAACTTCAATCTCTCGTATTTAGCGGATATGAGGAGCCGTTTCGCATAGACCGAAACGGGGAATACATTGTTTATGCAATGCTTGTTGACCCGAACCTGAATATAACATACCTTCGTTCCGACCGCGTAACAGTTGACAATGTTCAGCCGGTCATCGGCGGCATAGAAAACGGCAAGACCTATTGTGAAGCACAGACGGTCACCATTGATGAAAAGTATGTGAACACCGTCACCGTAAACGGCACAGAGGTCACACTCGATGAAAACAACAGCTTTGTTCTCTCTCCTGCGGACGGCGAACAGAAAATCATTGTCACCGACAAGGCCGGCAACACCGCCGAAATGACCGTAACGGTTAACGACGGGCATACCGGCGGCACAGCCACCTGCACCGAAAGGGCGGTTTGCGAGGTTTGCGGAAAGGCTTACGGAGAGCCTGACCCGAAGAACCACACCGACCTGGAGCATATCCCCGCAAAGGCGGCGACAAAGACTGCCGGGGGCAATATCGAGTATTGGTACTGTGAAGACTGCGGCAAATATTTTGCCGATGCCGCGGCTACCAAAGAGATCAAACAGGCAGATACCGTAACGGCCAAACTGTCTGGCGCTGCCAAATCACCCCAAACCGGTGGGGACAGCGGCGTTGTGACCGTATTGCTGCTAAGCGGCGGTGCGTTCATCTGCTTGGTATCCTGCCGGAAAAAGCGCACCCACACCGTGTAAACTACGCAACTCATTGCACAAAAAGAGCAGACATGATGTCTGCTCTTTTTAACACCCGGCAGGAAAGCCCGTTGCGCTCTTTACAGAGAACGATGGGTATGGTAAAATGCAGGGGAGGTGAGCAAAATGTATGAACCCAGCGAAACACGCTACGAGACAATGCCCTATAACCGGTGCGGCAAAAGCGGTCTGCGGCTGCCGGCGCTGTCTGTGGGACTGTGGCAGAACTTTGGCGTGAACAACGATTACGATACCATGAAAGAGATCATTCTAACGGCCTTTGACCATGGGGTGACCCATTTTGACCTGGCTAATAATTACGGGCCGGAGCCGGGGCGGGCAGAGATCAACTTTGGCCGCATATTCAAGGAAAATCTGCGCCCTTACCGGGATCAGCTGATCATCAGCACCAAGGCCGGGTATGAGATGTGGCCGGGCCCCTACGGTGGTCGGGGCGGCAGCCGCAAATACCTGACTGCTTCCCTGGACCAGAGCTTGCAGCGGATGGGGCTGGAGTATGTGGATATTTTTTACCACCACTGCATGACCCCGGACACGCCGCTGAAGGAGACGGCTTTGTGCCTGGCGGATCTGGTGCGCCGGGGCAAGACCCTGTATGTGGGTATGAGCAATTATGACGGCAAGACCATGCACCGTATGTACCACAAGTGCGACGATGTGCAA
This sequence comes from Oscillospiraceae bacterium, assembly GCA_025757685.1. Taxonomy (NCBI): domain Bacteria; kingdom Bacillati; phylum Bacillota; class Clostridia; order Eubacteriales; family Oscillospiraceae; species Oscillospiraceae bacterium. The sequence goes on from CP107220.1 coordinate 281,494, forward strand.
GCGCCCTTTGTCATCAACCAAAATCGCTATTCCATCTTTGACCGCACGGTGGAGAAAAACAAGCTGCTGAAAGAAGCCCGGGACAAGGGCAAGGGCGTGATCTGCTTTTCACCGCTGGCCCAGGGGCAACTGTCGGATAAATACGCCAAAGGCATCCCGGAGGGCGCCCGCCTGTTTGGCAACGAAAAGCTGCAAGCCCATGTGGGTTATGATCAGCACCGTGCCCAGCAGATTGAAAAGCTCTATCAGCTGGCAAAAGACCGGGGCGAGACCCTTTCTCAGCTGGCAATCCAGTGGCTGTGGCAGCAAAAGGGGGTCACCTCCGTGCTGGTGGGCGTGCACTCCAAGGCGCAACTGCTGGAGAATTTGGCTGCGCTGGAACAGCCGCCCCTTAGCGAGGCGGACCTGATCCGGATTGACTCTTACAGCAAATAACAGCACTTTATACAGAATAAGTAAAACAAAAGGAACGCGGCTGGCAGTCGGGTTCCTTTTCGTTTGACAGTGCCGGCGGAATATGCTACCCTTTTACCAAGAACGGCGGGCGGCGGCCCGTGATTTGGAGAGAAAAGAATGCCCTATATGCAAATGACAGAGGAGCAGTTCAAGGTTCCTGTGCTAAAAAATGTGATCTATGCCCTGCGCCTGGTGTGGCAGACGGACAAGCGCCTGCTCATCGGCTATCTGTTGCAAGAGGGGCTGTATGCGGTGTTTTCCCGCTATTTGCAGAATATTTTGTTCTTAAAGATCCTGCTGGATGTGATCACCGGCAGCGGCGACTTTCGCACTTATGTGGGGGAGTTGGTGGCGTTTGCCCTTTTGGCGCTGGTGGTGAAGGTGGCCCAGTGGGAGGGTATGCGCATGGAGAAGTGCGCCACCAAGCGGGTGCTGAAGTTGCTGAACGACCGGATCTTTGAAAAGGCGCTGTCTGTGGATGTGGCCTGTTATGAGAACCCGGAATTCTACGACAAATATCAGCGGGCAACCATGGTGACCACCAATAGCTTTTTTGACCTGATCTGCTTTGATTTTTCTGCCTTTGTGGCGGATGTGGTGGCGCTGGTGTGCGTGATGGCCACCGTGGCGGCGGTGCACCCGCTGTATCTGCTGTTTTTGGTGCCGGTGTTCTTTGTGTTCGCCGTAGAGGTGTATAAGAGCAAGTGCGTCTATCGGCGGGATATGTCCATGACCGCCAACAAACGAATGCAAGCCTATGTGCAGCGCACGGTGTACCTGCGAGAGTACGCCAAGGATATGCGCACCTCCAATATCTTTGCCGTGATGGTTCGGCGTATGGAGGCGGCCACCAAGGCCAATGTGCGCATTTTGAGGGACTACGGCGTGCGGCTGTTTTTGTACAGCGTAGTCAGCAGCCTGCTTGGTGAGCTGCTGCCGGTGCTGGGCACTTATGCCTTTGCCTGCCACAGCTTTGTGCAGGGCAGCGGGCTGACCGTGTCCGGCTTTAGCGTGGTGGCCTCCGGCATTAACGCGGTGCGGGAGTCTACTCTGGACACCACCGAGTGCTTTGACGAAATGACCTTGATGGCGTTGTATTTTCAGAATTTGCGGGAGTTTTTGGACTATCAGCCCCAGGTGGTATCCGGTCCTCTGCCGGTGCCGCCGCTGGAGACGCTGGAATTTTGCCATGTGGACTTTACCTACCCGGGCACCGATCGACGGGTGCTCCACGATGTGAACTTTACCCTGCGGCAGGGCGAGACCCTGGCGGTGGTGGGCATTAACGGCGCCGGCAAATCCACTCTGGTCAAGCTGCTGTTGCGGTTTTACGATCCTACCGGCGGCCAAATTCTCTATAACGGCAAGCCGCTGCCGGAATATGACCTGGAGCAGCTGCGGGCTGCCTTTGGCACCGTGTTCCAGGATTATAAAAATTTTGCTCTGTCCGTCAACGAGAATGTGATCGGCCACGCTTGTACCCCGACGGAAAAAGCTCTGGCAGAGCGGGCACTGCGCCACAGCGGTGTGTGGGACAAAATTGCCTCGCTGCCCCGGGGAGCGGACACGGTGCTGACCCGAGAGTTTGACGAGGCGGGCACCGGCCTGTCCGGCGGCGAAAATCAAAAGGTGTCCACCGCCCGGCTGTTTGCCCGGGACTTCCAGATCGCCGTGCTGGACGAGCCAAGCTCCGCCCTGGATCCGGTGGCGGAGTATAAAATGTATGAGAATTTGCTGCAAGTGACAGAGAACAAGACGGTGATCTTTATCTCGCACCGGCTGTCCAGCGCGGTGCTCAGCGACCGCATTTTGGTGCTGGCCGACGGTCAGGTGCAGGAGAGCGGCTCCCACCGGCAGCTGATGGAGCGAAACGGACTGTATGCGGATATGTTTCGCCTGCAAGCCTCCGGTTACAAGCAGGAAGGGGGTGCCGCCGGTGCGCAAGCCTAAGCATGCGGAAGAGCACTCCATGTTCTCCAATTTATTCTACTTTTTGCGGCTGCTGTTTGCAGCCTCCCCGGCGCTGGTGATCGGCGAGCTGGCATGGGGCGTGCTGACGGTGCTGCCCGGCCAGCTGGTCAGCGTGCTGGGGGTTAAGTATGTGATCGACATTGTCACCTCCGGTCGGGACTTAAAGCGGCTGTACGCCGTGGTGGCCGTTGTGGTGGCGCTGCTTGCGCTGTGCCGGCTGGCGTCCTATTTGTATCGGGAGTTCTTTTGGAATGTGCAAAGGGAGAAAGCCTATTACCGGCTGAACCGGCGACTGTATGCCAAGGCGGCGGAGCTGGACCTGGCGTCTTATGATGACCCGGAATTTTACAACCGCTTTATTCTCACCATTGAGTCCTCCGGCGACAACATCCAAAACCTGCTGGGCCTGGTGCGCCGGTACTTTGGCAACTTGATCTCGCTGATTGCCATTTCCTCTGTGCTGCTGACCATTGACCCGCTGTGTTTGGTGATTATTTTGGCGTCTATTTTGCTGTTTTTGCCCCTAAGCAAGGCCATTAGCAACTTGCAGGTGCAACGCCAGGTGGAGAACACCCGCTATCATCGGCGGGCAGACTACTTCCAGCGGCTGTTTTACTTGCAGGATTACGCCAAAGAGGTGCGTATGAACGGCATTGCGCCTCTGCTGATGGAGCGCTACGACCAAGCGGCGGAGGATGTGATCGCCTGTCAAAAGAAATATTACGGCAAGATCACTCGCCGCTATCTGCTCCAGGAGACCGGCGTGCAGGTGTTGGGCTTTATGTTTGTACTGCCCATGTATCTGGGCTACCTGGTGCTGGTGCGCCACCAGATCAGCCCCGGGGATTTTGTGGCCAGTTTTAACGGCGCCTATGCCATCGCCATGAGCCTGAATTTCCTCACCGTGTGGGGCGTTGCCCAGTTTGACGAGCGGGCCAAGCTGATCGAGAAGTACCGGGCCTTTCTCCACGCCGAACCCACCATTCGGGACGGGGCGCAGGCGGCGCCCAAGAGTCAGTCCGGCGAGATCAAGCTGGAACACCTGACCTTTACTTATCCCGGTGGGGCGGCGCCTGTTTTGCAGGATATTAACCTGACGATTCACCCGGGGGAGAAGATCGCCCTGGTAGGCTACAACGGCGCCGGTAAGACCACCTTGACCAATTTGCTGCTGCGGCTGTATGAGCCCTCCGTTGGGCGGATCCTGATTGGTGGGCAAGACATTCGGGACTGCACCCTGCAAAGCCATCGGGATCGGTTTGCGGCGGTGTTTCAGGACTTCCAGCTGTTTGCCTGTCGGGTAGGGGAGAATGTGGCGCTCAGTCCGCAGTTTGACCCGGAGCGGGTGCGCCGTGCGCTGGACCACAGCGGCTTTCAGCGACCTTTGCCCCGGGGCGTGGATACCCAGCTGCTGCGGGAGTTTGACGATGACGGACTGATGCTTTCCGGCGGCGAGAGCCAAAAGGTGGCGGTGGCGCGGGCATTCTACAAGGACTGCCCCTTTGTGATCCTGGATGAGCCATCTGCCAACTTGGACCCGGTGGCGGAATACCAGCTGAACCGGGCCATGCTGGAGGCTGCCAGGGACAAGACGGTGATCTTTATTTCTCACCGGTTGTCCACCACGGTGCAGGCGGATAAAATTTATGTGATGGAGCAGGGTCGGATCATAGAGAGCGGCTCGCACAGTGAACTGATGGCGGCAGACGGCACCTATGCTTATATGTTCCGCCTGCAAGCGGAGAAGTATAAGAACGCCAAAAGTGAATAACGATAAAAAAGCGAACGATTTTTATATCGTTCGCTTTTGTGTTGCTAAAAGATGTTGCCCACCGTTACCTTGCTGTTGTCGTAGATCTCTGCCAGTTCCGTTTGGCACTGGCGAATGGTGGGGCGCAGATCGTCGCTTTCGTCCCCAGCCAAGGGTTGCAGGGTGCCCAGGGTTACCCCCGCCTCTTGTAAAGCGCGGTGCTCCATGAGCACGCACAGGGTGGGGTAGCGGGCGGTCCAAATGTTTTGCAGTTGGCGGGCCTTGCGTTCTGCCTCCGGGTAATTCTCTTCTGCGGCGGCTGCGTCCATGCTTTGCAGTAGGGTCTCAATATTCTCAAAGGTGGTCTTGACCGTGTGCTGTTCAAAGATACACAGCCCTGCCACCAGCAGCAAAAACAAAATGGCAAACCAAGTGCGCTTCACTTTTTTCTCTCCTTTTTTACGGCAAAGACGGTGCCGCTGTCATCTATGGTCACCACCAGCTGTTCACCGGGGCGCAGGCTCTCCTTTTGCAGCGCCTTGGCAATGGCCGCCGTGTCCAGCACTTGGTCACCGAAATATTCCGGCACAATGTGGCCGTCGGTGACTACGGGTATGGGAAAGCCGTTGTCCGGCGTCGGTACCCCCAACTGTTTGGGGGTCACCGGGCTTTCCTCCGTACGCAGCCGCACGGACAGGCTGCCGTTGGTCTCTACCACCGCTTCCTCCACGGTGGACAGATCAAATACATCCTTTTGGCGTAGGGCGTCTATCAAATCGTCTACGGTAAAGCGCAGGCGACGCATTTGCTTTTGATCCGGTTTGCCGTGGCGTATGAGAAAGATGGGTCGCCCTTGCAGCAGGTTTCGCAGCCGCAGGCTTTTCATGGACGCCACGGAGGCGAGAATTTCCAGACTTACCAGTAGCAGCATGGGCAAAAAGGCGTTGGCCAGGGGCATGGTGTTGTCTTGTAGGGGAATGGAGGCAATCTGGCTTACCAATATGGTAATGACCAGCTCGTGTGGGTTCAGCTCGCCGATCTGGCGCTTGCCCATGATCCGCATAGCCAGAATGACGGTAAAGTAGATCAGCAGTGCGCGAATAAGAGTTACTGTCATTTCAATCACCGGTTGTATTTTGTGAATAAATCCCCCGGTTATGCCAAAATTAGTACGGGTGATAGAAATTGGAAAACCTTAGGCGCCAATATAACGATAATGTACAGAAATTTAAGGCGGACTTTGCGGACTGCTCGGATTTTTTGCTCAAGGAGGCGGAAACCGGCGGTCGCAAGTGTTTTTTTGCTGTGATGGACGGATTGGTGGATTCTTTGCAGCTGGGGCAGATGATTATGGGACCGGTGCTGGGGGCACAGGTGAAGGCCCGCACGCCGGACGAGCAGTTTAGCCAGCTGATGCGCACCTGCGTGCAGTCGGTAGAGCTGAAAGAGGCAGAGACCTTCGAGGATGCTTACTATTATTTGATGAGCGGCTTTTGCGTGTTTGTGTTGGACGGCTGTCCCCGGGCTATGGTCATGGGTATTCAGGGTTGGACCAAACGCAGTACCGACGAGCCGGAGAGCGAAAGCAATGTGCGCGGAGCCAAAGAGTGCTTTGTGGAGTCTGTGAACGACAACAAGGCGCTGCTGCGCAAGCGCATGAAAACCCATCACTTAAAGTTGCGCCAAATCCAGCTGGGCACCGCCGCCCCAACCCCGGTGGTACTGGCCTTTTTGGATGACCGTGCCGCGGCGGAATTGGTGAATGCGGTGGAGCAGCGGCTAAAGGACGCGCATTTGAATACGGTGGCGGATTACGGCGAACTGGTGCCCTTTTTAGACACAAATATGCGTTCCTTTTTCTCTGCCGTAGGCACCACGGAGCGCCCGGATGTGTTGGCGTCCAAGCTTTATGAGGGCCGGGTGGCGGTACTGGTGGAGGGCACGCCCTTTGTGCTTTATGTGCCGTATCTTTTCAGCGATAATTTTCAGTCTTTGGATGATTACGATTATCCGCCGTTCTTCGGCGGATTTGTGCGGCTGCTGAAGTATTTCAGCTTTGGTATTTCCGTGTTTTTGCCCGGGGTGTATGTGGCGCTGGGCACTTTTCATCAAGAACTGATTCCCACCAACTTGCTGTTTACCATTGCGTCGGCAGAGTTCCGTACCCCGCTGTCCCTGATGAATGAGGCCATTATGACTCTGATCTTTTATGAAATCATGCGGGAGGCGGGGCTGCGGTTGCCCAAGGTCGTCGGCCACGCGGTGTCTATCATCGGCGCCATTGTTATCGGTGAGGCCACCGTGTCTGCCGGGCTGATCGGCGCGCCTATTTTGGTGATTATCGCCATTACCGCCATTGCCTCTTATGTGGCGTTTCCGCTGTATGACAGCGTGTCGGTGCTGCGGCTCTTGTTTATCCTGGCCGGGGGACTCACCGGACTTTACGGTTTGATGCTGGGCATGGCGGCGCTGTTTGTAAATATTTGCAGTCTCAGCCCCTACGGCGTGCCGTACGCCGCCCCCATCGCGCCGCTAAATGTGCGCTCCCTGGGCGATGTGTTTTATCGGGAAAGTTGGACCAAGCTGGCCCGCCGCCGGGTGCGGGTACAGGATCTGCGGGGTGCGCATATTGACCAGTGTGAATAACAGCAAAATTTCTTCGTTCAGTCTGTTTGCCATGCTGTATATCAGCCGCCTGGTGGTGAGCCTGACCCATGTGCAGTCTATTATGGCAGGTAAGTTGTCTACCCAAATGCTGATGAGCGTGGGGGTAGCGCTGGTGCTTTCCCTGTTGTTTGCGGTGCCCGCGCTTCTTTGTGTGCAGCGGGACTGCTCACCGTTGGCGCACAGAACGATGGGCACTCTTTATGCCTGTAATTTTATCTTTTTGGCGGGGATCAATGTGAGCCGCTTTGCCTACTTCGCCTCTGCCCGGTTGAATCCGGAGGCCAAAAGTTGGGGATTTGCCTTGCTGATTCTTCTATTTGCGGTGTATGGGGCGTTGGTTGGGCTGCAAGGATTGTCTCGTTTTTCCGGCTTCGCCTTTTGCCTGATTGTGCTTGTGGTAGCGGTGGTGCTGGGCTTTAATGTGCAGCACTTCCAATGGTTCAGTCTGTTTCCGCCAGGCAGCAATACCGTGGGTGAAGTGGTGCGAAACGGCGTGGTGCTGTCTGCCAATACGGCAGAGATTACGATCTTTTTGGTGCTGGCGGATCGGGTGGTCATCGGCGGACGTCGTTTTGGTGCCTTTTATGGCGCTATGGGGTGTTCGTACCTGACTACGAGCCTGCTGTTTCTCTTTGCCATCGGCGTGATGGGGGACGCGGCCGGGTTACAGGCGTTTCCGATTTATACCCTCTCTCAGCTGGCAGGCAGCGGCTCAATGGTGCGTATGGACGCGCTGTACACCGGCTTTTGGATCTTTGCTATCTTTATTAAGGCGGCACTGCTGATTTATTGTGCGGCAGTGACCCTGCCGGGCAGCGGTGGGTACAAGGGCAAGTGCCTGGGCGCCGGTTTGGCGACCTTTGCCGTCAGTTGTGCGCTGGGACGGTTGATGACTGTGGGTCAGCACTCGCCGTTGATCACAGTGGTGCCCTTTGCAGTGTTTTCCTCTCTCATTCCCTTGGTGTGGCTGCTGGGGCACAGAAAGGCGCGTGGTACAAATGAGACGAATAATTAAGCTACTTCTTTGTTTTTTGTTGGTGTCGGCCACACTGTGCGGCTGCTCCGGACGGCGCACCCTGAGCAATTTGGCGGTGGTGGAGGGCATGAGCATTGACCGGGCGGCCAATGGAGTGTCCGTCTCGGTGCAGACCTTGAATATGACCAAGAGCGGCAACGGCTCAGAGGCTCTGTCCGGCAATATTACCATCAATACCGCAGAGAGCGGCACCGGTATCTCCCAGGCTCTGTCTAAACTGTCCGAGGACTTGTCCCGCAATTTGTTTTTAGGACAAAACAAGATTACGGTGTTCAGCAGCAGCGTGGCACGGCACGGGGTGGGCGACAATATGGATTACTTTGTGCGCAGCGCCGCCAGTCGGCCGGATGTGCTGCTGTGCGTGGCAGACGGTAATGCCAAGGCGCTGTTGGAGAGTAAGGAAGACGACGCTTTGGTGCCCAGCGCAAATATGGTGCACCTGTTGCAGAATGGGCAGGATAGCGGTATGGGCGCGGTGGTGTCCGTTAATGACGCGCTGCGCCGCTTTGCCAGTCCTACCTCGGATATTTATTTGCCGCTGTTAAAGAAAGCGGGCACACATACGGCTTTTGAAGGGTTGGCGCTGTTTGATGGGGGCAAGATGACCGCCACGGCGGATATGGACGATACTTTCGGCATCCTCCTGATGAACGGTAAGATTAAAAGCGGACTGCTAACCCTGCAAAATGACAAGCTGGGGCATATCGGGGTGGAATTGGTGTCCTGCAAGGTGAGGGCACGGAGCGCCATGGAGAACGGGCGACCGGTGTTTCGGGTAACGGTGCGAACGCAGTTGATGCTGGATGAAGTGCAAAAGGGCTATATCAGTACCATAGATAATCGCGCCATTTCCGTCATAGAGCACCTGGCGGAGCAAAAGCTGGTGGACCTGTGCACCGGGGCTTACGCCTGCTTGCAGGCCGCCGGATGCGACGGCGTGCAGGTTGGGGCGCGGCTGGCCATGTCAGACCCGGCGGGGTATGCAGCGGTTAAAGCGGACTGGAACCGCGCGTTCTCCGCCTCTGTGATCCAGGCTGTCTGCCATTGCCGGATTACGAAAATTAACGATAATTCCATCAGAGAATAGGCGCCGTCAGCACCGCAGAGTGGAGCAGGCTTACCAGATCACTGCTGCCTTGGGTGTGAAACGCGGCGAACATGGGCACCCCGAATGTGAGCAAAAACAGCAGAGCAAACAGGATCAATACTTTTTTCAAAGCGGATCTCTCCTTTCAGATAACTTGACATTTGTCTATTATAATTGTATAATGATTGTTCTAAATGTATGTTTGAAAGGAGCGATTTTGTGGCTTCCAATTATATTTCGCCCATCTCCATGGATGCACTGTCCAATTTGTGCCAGGAGCTGGGGAAGAATAACTATATCAATGCCCACGATTTTGAACGCTATCAGGTAAAGCGGGGCCTGCGCAACAGCGACGGCACCGGCGTGATGGCCGGATTGACCCGTATCTGCTCGGTAGAGGGCTACTATATTCTGGACGGCGAGCGGATTCCTACGGACGGCAAGTTGTCTTACCGTGGTTATGACATTCGTGATTTGGTGGACAACTGCATTGCCGAGGACCGCTTTGGCTATGAGGAAGTAGTGTGGCTGCTGCTGTTTGGCAATCTGCCCACTGCCAATCAGCTGTATTCTCTCCGCGAGGTGCTGTCCGAGTGCCGGGCACTGCCGGACGAGTTTGTGGAAGATGTGATTATGAAGCATGCTTCCAAGGATATTATGAACAAGATGGCGCGCTGCATTTTGTCCCTTTACTCTTTTGATGAGAACCCGGACGATACCTCCATTCCCAATGTGCTGCGTCAGTCCTTGCAGCTGATCGCTCAGACCCCGACCATTATGAACAGCGCCTATCAGATCAAGCGCCGTACATTCTACAACAAGACCATGTTCCTGCACCCGATTAACAAGGAGCAGACCATGGCGGAGTATATCTTAAATCAGCTGCGGGTGGACAAGACTTTTACCCGCGAAGAGGCCAAACTGCTGGACATTTGCTTAATGCTTCATGCGGACCACGGCGGCGGTAACAACTCTACCTTCTCTACCCGTGTGCTTACCTCCAGCGGTACGGATACGTATTCGGCCATTACGGCGGGCTTCGGCTCCCTGAAAGGTCCTCGCCATGGCGGCGCCAACATTCGGGTGACGCACATGATGGAGGACATTATTGCCCATGTGGCAGACCCCACCAAGCCGGAGCAGGTGAAAGATTACCTGGTTAAAATCCTGAATAAAGAAGCCGGTGACGGCTCCGGTTTGATCTACGGTATGGGTCACGCAGTCTATACCAAATCAGATCCCCGCGCGGTGATCTTAAAATCCAATGCCCGCAAGCTGGCTTATGAGGCCGGATTTGAAAAAGAGTTTAAAACCTTGGAGAATGTGGAGATGCTGACCCCGGAGGTATTTGCCGAGGTAAAGGGCGACAACAAGGTGATGTGCGCCAATGTAGATCTGTACTCCGGTTTGGTTTACAAGGTGCTGAAGATCCCGGAGGATCTGTTTACCCCGCTGTTTGCCACCGCCCGTATTGCCGGTTGGTGCGCCCATCGGCTGGAGGAACTGATTTCCGGCGGCCGAATTATGCGTCCGGCATACAAGAGCGTGTCCCACGCCAGAACGTACATTGCCCCGGCGGACCGAGAGGTTCAGGGCTGATTTTGAACGAAAGAGGAGCGAAAAAGTGCGTACCAGACCCCAACTGATCCCTTGGATTCTGACTTTTGCGATCACCGGGGCGGCGGTGGTATTGCGCTTTGTTCAGCTCCTCCTTTTTACGGACAGCAGTACCGGGCGGGTCACGGCTGCCGGTGCGCCGTTGACTTATGGGCTGTATGCTTTGCTGCTGTGTGCCGGTGTGTGTTGCACTGTGTGTGCCCTGCACCAAAGCCATACGGCAGTGGCGGTGGCTGCAAACGGCGGCAGCCGCAGGCTGACCGTTGTGTCCTATCTGGTGTCTGTGGCGTTCTTTTTTGATTTTATTTACCGCTGCTTTTTGTGCTACGACTTGGCGGACGATGCGGTTTATTTACAGTGGAATGACCTGGTCAGCGAAGGGCTGACGGCATTGTTTGCTTTACTCAGCTGCTCCTACTATTTTGTTGTAGGGCGCAGCTATGGGGGCGGACGGTATGATTTTCGCGCGTTCCGCTTCTTTCACTTTGTGCCGGCGCTGTGGGGGCTTTGCCGTTTGCTAACCATTTTAGCTAAGATGGTTAGTGTGCTGGTAGATACCCAGACAGTGTGCGAGGTGCTGTTTTTGGTGGCGCTGCTGCTGTTTCTCTTATCCTTTGCAACGGCGGTGGTTACCTCCCGCCATGCAGGGCGTGCGGTGGTGTTCTTTGGTTTGCTGGTGTTTGTGTGCGGCTGTGTGCTGGCATTGCCCGGACTGTCCGTATGGTTTACCGGACACCGGGGTCTGTTGAACGGCAGCATGTATTTCGGCCCGGCGGATTTATTGCTGGGTGTGTTCGCCTTGGCTTTTGTGCAGGATCTGCGCCGTCGCAGCGCAGCGGATTAGGAGCGTGCCTTTGTTTTTTGCAACCTTAAAGACCGTGGCCGGTCAGGTACTGATGCTGTACCTGATCTCTCTGATCGGCTTTGTGACGGATAAATTGGGCGTGTTTCGTCAGGCGGACGCCAAGCGGGTGATCGACCTGCTGTTTAATATCGTGCTGCCCATTGCCATTATTTATACATTTATGACCATGGCGTACACCCCGGACCATGTGCGGGGTATTCTTTTGGCGTTTGTGTGCGCCTTTGCCACCCACCTGGTGGGCGGCGTGCTGGGACAGCTGTGCTTTCGCCACCGCAGTCCCATGGAGCGGGGCGTGTACCGCTACGGTATGCTGTTCTCCAACGCCAGCTTTTTGGCGCTGCCTTTGGCTCTGGCGGTGATTGGCTCGGAGGGCGTGTTTTACTGCTCCGTTTATGTGGCTGTTTTTAATGTGGTGGCCTTTACCTATGGCATTTATGAGATCAGCGGCCATACCGCCAAGATCGACCTGCGCCGGTTGGTGCTGAATCCCGGCTCCATGGCGGTGCTCATCGGGCTGCCGCTGTTCTTTTTGCAGCCCAGGCTGCCCCAGGTGATCCTGCGGCCCATGGAGATGGTGGGCAACTGTAATTCGCCCCTGGCCATGATGATTTTCGGCACCTTTCTTGCCAATGCGGACTGGAAGCGTATGTTCGCCAAAAAGGAGCTGTACTTTTGCTCCCTGATGCGTTTGGCAGTGATCCCCCTGTGTATGGTGGGGCTGTTTTACCTGTGCGGTGTGCGGGGTGATTTGCTGATTGCTATGGTCATCTCCGCCTCTGCTCCCACGGCCACCAATACGGCTATGTATGCGGCCAAGTACGACAATGACGCCGCCTTGGGCAGCGAGTTGGCCGCCCAGTCCTCACTGTTTTCCGTTGTTACCATGCCGGTGGTGGTGGCGCTGGCAGCGGTGATTTAACCCCCAAAAAGGTGAAATTTGTCTAAATAAGTACAAATTGTAAATTTTATTTGAAGTGATAATACAGATAGTTGTAAAGTTGTGAATCAAGGCGTATAATAGGAAGCATTAACGGAAAGGATGGATGTTTATATGAAGCTGGTTATGGCTGTAATTTCCAATAAAGATGTTTCCAAAGTTTTGGATGCGATTACGAAGGAGGGCTTTGCCTCCACCCGTATCTCCACCACCGGTCAGTTCTTGGCCGATGGGCACACCACGCTGTTTATCGGCACGGAGGATCACAAGGTGGAGCAGCTGTTCGATGTGCTGGGCAAGCATGTGACCAAGCGGGTGGTGCGCCAAGCGGGCGTGGCCAGCACGCTGGAAGGCTCGTTGCTGCGCCAGCCGGTGGATGTGGAGGAATACGGCGCTGTGGCGTTTGTGATCAATGTGGACGAGTTCCGCAAATTGTAAAGGCAAGTATGGAATTTAAGCACTTTCTCGGGAATGAAAAAATCAAGGCGCAGCTGTCTGCATTGGTAGACGGCGGCCGCCTGCCCCACGCCGTAGTGCTGGAGGGGGAGAGCGGTCTGGGTAAGCGCACGCTGGCCGGTGAACTGGCTGCGGCATTGGTGTGCCGGGGCGAGCACCGCCCTTGCGACAGCTGCCCCCAGTGCCACAAGGCCCGTGCCGGGGTGCACCCGGATATTTTGGTCTATGCCCCGGAGGGGGGCGCCCGTTCGTTTCACAAAAAGACGGTGGATCAAATTGTGGGCGATGTGTATATGACCCCCAACGAGGCGGATTATAAGATCTACATATTGGTTAACGCCCATTTGATGAGCGTGCAGGCCCAGAATGCCATTTTGAAAGTGCTGGAGGAACCGCCGGCTTATGTGCGGTTCATTTTAACGGTGGAGAACAAGAGCGCTCTGCTGCCCACGGTGCTGTCCCGCAGTGTGGTGTTTCGGTTGGAGGGCGTGCCGGTAGAGATCGGTGCGGATTATATTTTGCAGCGGCAGCCGGAGGCGGACCCGGATCGGGTGCGCCAGGCGTTGCAGCTGTGGAACGGCAACATCGGAAAGGCCATGGAGAGCCTGGAGGACGGCGAGGCCGCCAAGTACAGCGCCTTGTCCGCAGAACTGTGCCGAGCGCTGGTGGCGGAGAATGAGTATGCGCTCATTTGCGCCTGTGCACCCCTGCAAAAGGACAGGCAGGCGGTACTGAATATCTGCGGGGTGCTGCGGGATCTGTTTCGGGACGCATTGGTGCTGGACAGCGGCGCCGATTTGCTTTCCGGCAGCGATGAAATTCCCCGGCTGCTTGGATCCAAATGTACAAGAAAACAACTGCTGCAACTGGTATCTGTGGCTGAGGACACATATCAGCGGGCGCTGCAAAATGCCAATAACGCCCTGCTGATCACAAAATTTTGCGCCGATTTGCGCCAGGCGATCGGCCGCTAGGAGGATAGATTATGACAAAAGTGGTAGGCGTTCGGTTTAAGGACACCGGCAAAACATATTATTTTGACCCAAAGGGGTTGGAGATTAAGAAAGGCGACCTGGTGGTGGTAGAGACCGCCCGGGGTATGGAATGCGGCGTGGCCCAGTATGCGCCCAAAGAGGTGGCGGAGAATGAGGTCACTGCGCCCCTCAAGCCGGTGCTGCGTATTGCCACCGCCAGAGACAAGCAAATTCTGGAAGAAAATAAAGAAAAAGAGAAGCGCGCCTACGAGGTGTGCCTGCAAAAGATCGAGAAACATAAGCTGGATATGAACCTGACCGAGGTGGAATACGCCTTTGACGGGTCCAAGATTCTGTTTTATTTTACCGCGGACGGCCGTGTGGACTTTAGAGAGCTGGTCAAGGATCTGGCCTCCACTTTCCATACCCGTATTGAGCTGCGCCAGATCGGCGTGCGAGACGAGGCTAAGATGCTGGGCGGTCTGGGCGTGTGCGGGCGGCCGTTTTGCTGCTCCACCTTCCTGAATGACTTCCACTCCGTGTCTATCAAAATGGCCAAGGAGCAGGGACTGAGCCTGTCCCCCTCTAAGATCAGCGGCACTTGCGGGCGGCTGATGTGCTGCCTGAAATATGAGCAGAACTCTTATGAATACCTGGCAAAGATCACTCCCCGCCGCGGCACCGTGGTGGACTGCAGAGAGGGCCGAGGCACGGTGGTAGACGCTGCGCTGCTCACCGGCAAGCTGAAAGTGCAGTTGGATAATGCGCCGGAGGGCGCACCGGTGATCGTCAATCGGGAAGAAGTGCGCGTGGTGCGTGCGCCCCGTCGCGGCGGCAAAAATGAGAAAAAAGCGGACAAGCCCGCCCAGGCGGAGAAGTAAGGCAAGACTAATTTTTTAGAATTCACTTGCATTTTCAAATCAATGCTGTTATATTTAGGTTGAGAAACATACAGGAGGTGTTTATCATGGCATATCAGATTTCTGATGATTGTATTTCCTGCGGTGCTTGCGCAGCAGAGTGTCCGGTTTCCGCCATCTCCGAGGGTGACGGCAAATTTGTAATTGACGCTGACGTTTGCATTGAGTGCGGTGCGTGCGAGGCAACCTGCCCCGTGGGTGCGCCTGCCCAGGCATAAGCGGATTTTGTAGATTTTTCTGCTTTTGTACAAACAAAAAGGAACACGCCGAGAGCTTTGGCTTTGGGCGTGTCTTTTTTTGTCCGCTTGCCAAAGCGGGGCGGTAGGTATATAATAAGCGCAAAGACCCGGGCACGGCCCGGTAGTGGGAGAGCCTATGAACGAGACGGTTATGCCTTTGGCAGAGCACATGCAAATCGTGGTCAGTGACCGCCACACCTTTGGTACGGACGCCGTGGTGTTGGCGGATTTTGCCCGTATTCGCCGCCGGGATCGGGCGCTGGATTTGGGTACAGGTTGTGGAATTATTCCTCTGCTTTGGCTGCGAGATGCCCGGCAAAGTCCGGTGGCGTGCCTGGATATTCAGGACCGGGCGGTACGGCAGGTGCAGCAATCCATTGCGCTGGATCATTTGGAAGAGCGGCTAACCGTGCAGCAGGCAGATCTGCGAGACCATCGGCAGCTGTACCCGGCGGGCAGCTTTACTCTGGTGAGTATGAACCCGCCGTACAAGCCGGTGGACACGGGCATTTTGTCTCCGGAGCCGTGGGATCAAATTGCCCGGCACGAGGTGTGCTGCACCTTGGAGGACGCCTGTGCGGCAGCGGGCTATCTGTTGCAGTTCGGCGGGCGGTTTTGCATTTGCCATCGGCCGGAACGGCTGGCGGATATTGTAACGGCTATGCGTGCCCATGATTTGGAGCCTAAGCGGCTGCGGCTGGTGCAGCACCGGGGGGGAGAGGCACCCTTTTTACTGCTGATGGAGGGGCGCAAGGGCGCCAAGCCGTACTTAACGGCAGAGCCTACGCTGATTTTGGAAAGTCCGGCGGGCCAGGCGGAAATGGGAAGAATATACGGCGCATATTTTGAAGGAGGCGCAAAGTGAGCGGTACTTTATATGTGGTGGGCACGCCCATCGGGAATTTAAGCGACTGGTCGCCCCGGGCGGTTGACACCCTGGGGACTGTGGATTTTATTGCAGCAGAGGACACCCGGGTGACCTTAAAGCTGCTGAATCATTTTGGTATCAAAAAAGAGATGGTCAGCTATTATGAGCACAACCGTCGAGAGCGGGGCGAGATCATCACTGCCCGCATTGCGGCGGGGGAGGACTGCGCCATTGTAACGGACGCGGGTATGCCTGCCATTTCGGACCCGGGGCAGGATCTGGTACACCTGTGCCACTTGCAGGGGATCCCGGTGGTGTCCGTGCCCGGACCGGTGGCTTTTGCCACAGCGCTGGCGGTGTCCGGTATGGAGAGCGGGCGCTTTACCTTTGAGGGCTTTTTGTCCGTCAATAAAAAATCCCGCCGGGACCACCTGGAGGAGCTCAAGGACGAGAAGCGCACCATGATTTTTTATGAGGCGCCCCATAAGTTTATCAACACCATTGGGGATCTGCACCGGGTGCTGGGTGACCGGGAGATTGCCATTGTGCGGGAACTGACCAAGGTGCATGAGCAGGTGGTACGTACCACCTTGGCACAGGCGGAGAAAGACTATACGGAAAATAAGATCAAAGGGGAGATCGTGCTGATCGTGGCCGGCAAAAAGGCAGAGCCAACGGACGCCATCACCTTTGACCAGGCGGTGGAACAGGCCCGTGCGCTGGTGGAGAAAGGCGCTTCCGTCAACGCTGCCGCCAAGGAGATTGCCGCGGTAACCCCGTACAAAAAAGGCGATCTCTATAAGGCACTGCTGTGAGTGGGTGTAATGCCTGCCCCCGCCGGTGCGGTGTTGACCGTACCGCGGCCGTGGGTGCCTGTGGTGTGGGCGCTGCCTTTCGGGTGGCGCGTATGGCGCTGCACGCCTGGGAGGAGCCGTGTATCAGCGGCAAATCCGGCAGCGGAGCAATCTTCTTTTCCGGCTGTCCGCTGAAGTGCGTGTTTTGTCAGAATATGGAGATCAGCCGGGGCTGCAAGGGCGTGGACCTAACCGAGGACCAGCTGATCGCCGGTATGCAGCGGCTGATTGACGCCGGGGCGCAGAATATCAATTTGGTCAGCCCCACCCAGTACGCACCGGCCTTGGCGCGGCTGCTGCGCCGATGGAAGCCCCCGGTGCCGGTGGTGTACAACACCGGCGGCTATGAGCGATTAGAGACCCTGCGGCAGCTGGAGGGTCTGATCGATATTTATTTGCCGGATTTTAAGTACACCCGCCCGGCTAAGGCGGCGGCTTACAGCGCTGCGCCGGACTATGTGGAGCGGGTGGGCCCGGCGCTGCTGGAAATGCGCCGCCAGGTGCAGGACCGGTGGGACGGGGATAAAATGCTGTCCGGTATGATCGTGCGCCATTTGATTTTGCCGGGCAATACCAATTCGGCCATTGAGGCGCTGAACTGGCTGCACAGCCATTTGCCGGGTACCTATGTGTCCCTGATGGCCCAGTACACCCCTATGCCGGGGCTGGAGCGCTACCCGGAGCTGACGCGCGCCATCACCCGCCGGGAGTACGACAAGGTGGTGGATCATGCTCTGGCACTGGGTATGGATCATGTGTTTTTGCAGCAGCGCAGCGCGGTAGGTAAAGATTTTATTCCGGCATTTGATTTTACCGGCATTGTGTGATAGAATACAGTTAGGCGCTGTGCGCCGAAAAGTGTAAAAACGAGGGAATGTACAAGTGAAGAAATTTTTTCAGGAGTTTAAGGAATTCATTTCCCGCGGCAATGTGATGGACCTGGCCGTCGGCGTGATCATCGGTTCCGCTTTTACCGGCGTGGTTACCGCTTTGACGGACTCGATCATCAAACCGCTGCTTAACTGTATCGGCGGAGCGGAGATCCAGGGCAAGATTCATCTGCTGGGAGATAATTATTTGGACTACGGCGCGTTTTTGTCCGCTGTGGTGAATTTCCTGATTATGGCGCTGATCATCTTTTGTATGGTCAAGGGGCTGAATAAGCTGTCAGACGCAGTGAAGCACGCCACCCATGAGAAAGAGGCCCAGGCGGCGCCTACCACCAAGGTCTGCCCCTACTGCAAGAGCGAGATTGACATTGCTGCCACTCGCTGTCCCCACTGCACCTCGGTGCTGGAGGACGAAAAGGCAGAGTAACGACAGCGAAAACTGAATATGTAGCGACAATAATTTTACATAGAATCAGCAGGCATTGCCTGCGTTAAGGGGGATTTTTCTATGAAAACGAAAGCGTATACTTATCCCAGCGCCAGCGCGCTGGCCACCATCCATGCCTGGCAGTGGTATCCGGAGGACGGCAATGTGAAGGCCGTGCTGCTGCTCCACCACGGTATGGCTGAGCACTGCGGCCGCTACGGCGACTTTTTGCAGGCCTTTGCGGATATGGGTTATGCGGTCTTTATGCACGATATGCTGGGCCACGGTCAGTCCTGCGAAACGCCGGAGGACAGGGGGTTCTTTGGCGATAAGGACGGGTACAATGCTCTGCTGCAAGATGTGCGGCGGCTGTATGACATTGCCCGGGGCGAATATCCGGACAAGAAGCTGGTTATTGCCGGCCATTCGATGGGCAGCTTTATTATGCGGTGCTTTACCGCCCGCTACCCGGATCTGGACTATGCGGCGGCCATTTATGTGGGCACCGGCGGGCCGAATCCGCTGGCAAATATTAGCGTGGCGGTGACCAATGTACTGGGCGCCGTTAAGGGTAAGCGCTACCGCTCCAAGTGGCTGGAGAATACCGGCTTTAAGGGCTATAACGATCATTTTGAGGGTCGCACTTCTGTGGACTGGCTCAGTCGAGATACCGCGTCGGTGGATGATTATGTTGCAGACGACGCCTGCGGTTTTACCTTTACTGTGGCCGCCTACGGCGATCTGGGACGGCTGATGTTGGAGTGCGGCAGCAAGGACTGGTACGCCCGCGTACCAAAGGATCTGCCGATTCTCTTTGTGTCCGGCCAGGAGGATCCGGTGAGCAATTACGGCGCCGGTATTCGGGCGGTCAGCGACCGGCTGAAGGCCACCGGCCACACCCGGGTGCAGGTTCTTTTGTATCCCGGTGCCCGGCACGAGATCCTGCGAGAGACCAACAGCCCGGAGGTGTACCGGGATATAGATGCCTTTATTACCAAATCGGTTTTGCAGGCGAAATAAACACTGAAAAACAGCCGAGGACTTGTATTTTGCAGGTCCTCGGCTTTCTCTTGCCTTTTTTGCCACGATCGGGTATAATCAAATTGGAATAGAGGCTTTTGTTTTATCAGGAGGTATGGGTATGAAAAGAATGCGTTTGCTGTCTCTTTTGCTGGCGCTGGTGCTGGTGTGCACCGCTATGCCGGTTACGGCTGCGGCTGCCGATGGACTGGCAAATGCTACCGTTTGTACGACCCATACAGTGCATACCGAGGGGCAGAGCGCAGAGGACTGTACCGGCCTGGCTCCGTACCTGGCTCCGGACGGTACCGCTTGGGCGGCGGTGGGGGACGATACCACGAAGGTCAAGACCTGGCACTGCTTCCAGCAGGATATAGATGCGGCGCTGACAGACGCGCTGCACCGTATGCTCCGGCGAGAGACTGCTTTTACCCTGTATATTGCGGTGGAAAAAAGCGATTACGACCCTACCACCGGCAATCTTCGGACGGCATTGTATGAGCGGCTGCGAAGCAACGCCCTGGCAGAGAAAGTGGGCACCATTGAGGGCGGCGATTTTTTGGACGCCCAGATCCAGGACTTCCGGCAAGATGATTTGAAAATCTCTTGGCTCAATGTGGAGGGCTATGACGACTGGAACGGCCCGGTGGCCTTTTATGAGGTGCACTGCACCCTCAAATATTGCGACACGGTACAGCAAATGGAGATTCTGCGCCAAGCAGCGAAAAAGTGGAACCAACTGTTTGTTACCGACAATCCCACCATCGCGGCGGAGCAGGATACAAACCGCCGCCAGTACCTGATCATCAAGACCATTTATGACTTTTTGGCGGAGAATACGGTGTACAACACCGCTGCCTATGAGAATTTTATGAATCATCAAGTGACCGACTGGTACGCCCACACCGCCTACGCAGCGTTCTTCGGCCTTACAGGGCAGGGGGCTGCGGATTTGGACAGCACCGGCTACGATTGGTCCGTGCGGCAAAAAAACAGCCTGACGGTGATCGGCACCACCGGCCAGGGCAAGGCCGTGTGCGAGGGCTATGCGGCACTGTTTTACTATCTGTGCCGTTTGAACGGCATTGCCTGCAACACGGTGATGGGCAGCAAAATGGTACGCAATGAGATCACCGGGGAACTACAAAAGGATATGCACGCCTGGAACTTTGTGTATTTGGATGACGGCACCGGCAGCGGCTACCAATGGTATCAGGTGGACGCCACCTTTGCCGCCTCCAACAACCTGCGGTTCCCGGGTTTTATCAATTATTACTATTTCCTTTGTGGGTCGAAAAATGCATACTTCACTTTGGAAAACGATCATCAGCAGTTGGACGATACCAAATCGTACCCGTTACTGTCTGGGACGGACTACCGCTTTGCCTCTACCGGCGAGGATCTGTCTGATTTTGACGGACAGGGCTATATGGTGCTGATGCGTCGCGGTGCCGAAGGTCAAATACGGGATTCTATTCTGATTCAACGGGCGGCGGACGGCAGCTGTGCCTATTTTAAGGCGCAGACGGACGGCAACGGTACGGTGCTGACGGACGAGAACGGACAAGCCAAGGTGATCCCTCTGCCGGACGGCACCGGGCTGGATTATGTCGGCGAGGAAGGCGAATTCTCTCTGCTGATTCCGGGCTATGTGTTTGGTCGAGAGTACACCACCGTGTATGAGACCGGCGACGATCGTTACGCGCCGGGACAGCACACCATTATTGCCACGGACGGTACTGCACAGCTTTCTTGCTCCTTTTACCTCAACAAGATTGATGTAACCAAGGAAAAGAACCAGATCGAACTGCACAATCTGGATAAAAACGGTGCCATTACTTATAATGTTTGCCCCATTCAGGTGGATGTGCATGTGGTGGATGGCTACGGCCATACTGCGGTGCGGGATAAGGACTACACCGTATTGTTCCTCGATGAGAATGGCAAAAAGGTGGATACCCTGTCCGAGCCCGGCAAGTACACCATCGAGTTGGATTTTTCTATCAGCGACCGTTATACCGGCAAGTTGGAGGGGAACAGTACCAACCGGCTGCGGTTTGAAATTGCCAAGCTGCCCATGAACCGGGCAGGCTTTGGCGATGTGCAGGCGCCGTACTCCGGCAAGAGCATTGCAGATGTGATGTCTGCCATGACCTTTGTTGGCACCACCACAGACGGCAAGCCTTACAAAAAGGTGTTCAAAGAGGGCGAGGACTACGCTCTCACATACAGCGGCTCCACGGTGCATGCCGGCAGCGGCACCTATACCGTGACGGCACTGGAAGGATCCAAGTACCTGACCGGCAGCGCGACCTATACTTATACCATCGCCCCGGCGTCTATTGCCGGGTACGGCGGGTCGGATGTTTGCGCGCCGGTGACCTATAACGGCAGTGCCCAGCGCCCCGGTACCGCTTGGTTTGACAGTCAAAGCGGTTTAAAGTCCGGTCGGGACTATACGGTGGTCCGTTACAGTGCCAATACCAATGCAGGTACCGCCAATGTGACGGTGCAGGGCAAGGGCAATTATACCGGTACGGCTGTGCTGCACTTTAAGATCCATCAAAAATCCCTGAATGACAGGGATGTGTCTGTTCGGTGTACCCCTACCGCGAAGGGCGCCACGATCAAGGCAACCTATAAGGGCAAGACCTTGCGGCAGAACAAGGATTACACCGTGTCCATTGCCACCAGAGATACCACCCGCACGGTAACGGTGCAGGGCAAGGGCAACTTTAACAGCACGCGGCAATTTAAGATCCATGTGCATGCCTATAAGTGCACCGCCAAAAAAGCGGCCACCTACTTTGCCACCGGATATAAGAAATATAAGTGCACCGCTTGCGGCGCCAAAAAGACGGAAAAGCTGGCACAGCTGAAACCGGCGATCGCATCGCTGAAAAGCAGCCAAAAAGGCCGGCTGACCGTAAAGTGGAAGAAGGGCAGTGGCATTAGCGGTTACCAGATCAGCTATTCCACTTCGTCCAAGTTTACCAAATCCACCACCAAGTCGGTAACGATAACCAAGGCGGGCACCACCGCCAAAACGCTGACTAAATTGAAGAGTAAAAAGAAATATTATGTGCGTATTCGGGTGTATAAAAAGCAAAAGGGCGGCAAGCTGTACGGCGCCTGGTCCCCGGTAAAAAGTACCAAAGTGCGGTAATTTGACTTTGTTTTCTCTTTATGTTATAATGAGGCCGAATAAACAACCCAAACGAGGTGTGATATGAAACAAAAATGTAAATCTCTGTTTTGCGCTCTGTTGTGCCTGGTGCTGATGTGCGCTACCGTGTTCCCGGTATGGGCAGCCACTACGGTGCCGGCGTTTGGCACCGATGTGTCTCAGCATAACGGAAAAGGTGTGGATTACACCGCATGGAAGAAGGCGGGTAAGACCTTTACCATGATCCGTATGAGCTACGGCAACGACCACCTGGATCCGCAGTTTTGGGATAATGTGAACGCGGCGGAGGCAGCGGGCGTGCCCTTTGGCGTGTACCATTACAGCTATGCGTTCAATACCAAGGAGGCCACGATTGAGGCCAATTATGTTAAGAGCGTGTTGGCTCAGATGAAGGGCAAGTACAAGTATTTTGTGCTGCCGGTGGCTTATGACCTGGAGGATCAGCTGATCCTGGACAACAGCAACAAAAAGACCATTATTCAGCACGCCATTACTTTTTGCGACGCCATTCGCGCAGCGGGCTACACCCCGATGGTTTACGCCAACCTGAATTGGTTTGCCAATTATTTGAATGTGCAGACGCTGCATAGCAAGGGCTATAAGCTGTGGTACGCCAACTGGCGGCCAAAAACCACTGATTTTTCCGCCCCGGTGCAGATTGGCAAAACCGGCGTGTATGCGGATATTTGGCAGTATGCCGAGGGTGATATGGCCGCCGGCGTGCCGGATTATAATGTGTTGTGGGATTTTAAAGCGCTGGCTAAGGATTATACAGACGGCGGCAGTTATACCCAAACCGCCTATAAGGCGGCCACTTGTAAACAGCTGGGCAGTATGACTTATACTTCTACCGGCGGCAATGTACTGTCTTTGACCTTGCCGTACGGTGCCCATCGGTATGCGCGAGTTGGCAACAGCTTAACCAAGGCCACCACCACGAAGGACGGCAAACGGGTGTATACTTATCGCTGTTCCGTGTGCGGTAAGCGGTATACCAAGACAGCGCAGACCTACTACAAGGTCAGCAATATTAAGCTGAGCAAAACCGCCTATACCTATAACGGTAAGGTGCAGCGCCCCGGCGTGACTGTAAAAAACAGCAAGGGCAAGGCCCTGAAGAATGGTACGGATTACAAAATCAGCTATCCCAAGGGCATGAAGAATGTGGGCAAATACACCGTGAAAGTGACCCTTAAGGGCAATTACAGCGGCAGTAAGTCCATGACTTATAACATCAATCCCAAGGGCACCAGCGTGTCTAAGGTGAAAGCTGCCAAGAAAGGCTTTAAGGTCACTTGGAAAAAGCAGGCGACGCAAACTACCGGCTACCAGGTGCAGTACAGCACCAGCAGTAAGTTTAAGAAAGCCAAGACGGTGACGATCAGCAAGAATAAGACCACTTCTAAGACTGTCGGTAAGCTGTCTGCCAAGAAGAAGTATTATGTGCGGGTACGCACCTATAAAACCGTCAAGGTGAACGGCAAAAATGTAAAACTCTACTCCGGGTGGAGTAAGGCCAAAAGCGTGACCACCAAGAAGTAATACATTCTTGTCATTGCTGCCCGCCAATCCCTCCGTCAACGCCTTGCGGCGTTGCCACCTCCCTTTACACAAGGGAGGCTGATTATACACAATACGGCTCCCCTTGTTTTTATCAAGGGGAGCTGTCGCATTTATGCGACTGAGGGGATAAAAGCAGGCAGATACGATCCGCCCCTACCAAACAATAAAAAACGCCCTCTGTTTCTTAAGTGAAACAAAGGGCGTTTCCTATTTACCGGTGCATTATTACAAAAGGTCGTCGTACCAAAAGCGATGGTCGTTGGTATTATAAAGGCCGATGACCGTGGTGTCCTTGCACGCAGCAGTCAGTTCTTGGCTGCTGCGGCTTCTTCTTTGTCCAGCTGTTCGGAGGTCTTGTTGTAGATAAAGTCGATCAGCTGCTTTTTATTCTCCTCTTTATTGATGGCGATGACGGAGTTGCCGTTGATGGTGTCATACCACCAAGTGTCCGGGAAAGGTACCCGGGCCTGGTGGGTGCTGGTGGCGCAGCTGCCGGCCTTGGCCACAAAGCTGCACAGTTCGCTTTTGGTCATATCCGTCTCAATATACGGGGCGGCGTTGCTGGCCATTTTATACAGGGTAAAGGGGTTGGAGGACTTCATTTTCTTAATAATGGCGTTCATCACCGTGCGCTGGCGCTTGGTGCGCACAAAGTCCGTGTCGATCTTGCGAATGCGGCAGTAGGCCAGGGCCTGCTTGCCGGTCAGGTTGTGCTTGCCGGCCTCTAACTTCACATTGCCGTAGCGCTTGGGGTGGCCGGTGACCTCCTTGGCCTCCGCCTTGGTCACCTTCACTTCTACGCCGCCGATGGCGTCCACCAGTACCTGGAACATCTCAAAGTCCGCGACCACATAGTTGTCGATCTTTACGCCGAAGTTGTATTCAATGGTGTCTACCACGCCGCTGTAACCGCCGTACTGGCAGGCGGCGTTCAGCCGTTGGCTCATATCCTTGCAGGGGATATACACCCAGGTGTCTCGCAAAAAGGAGGTCATCTTAATGGTGTGGTGCACAGAGTCCACGGAAATCAGCATCATGGTGTCACTGCGGGAGGCGCTGGCCTTGTCTTTGGGTCTGGCGTCTACGCCCAGCAGCAGCACATTCTTTACCCGCGGGTCGCTCTTTAGATTCGATGCTGTCACATATTCATTTTCTTTGTGCGCATTATAGGTGATCTTGCCCAGCACGCCGGTGGCGCAGCCCACAAGAATGAAAATCAGCGCCAGCAGCACGCAAAAGATACTTAGCCCCACTTTTGCCTTTTTGCTGCCCTTGCCTTTTTTTGGCGGCTTGCCGTGCTTGTCGGTGGGGGTATGGCTGCGGCCCATGGTGCGGGGATCACGGCTTGTCCGCTCCCGGTGGTGGGCACGCGTGGGCGTAGGCGTGTTGCTCCGGTCCGTATAAAAATCGGCCGGGCGCTCGCTCTCAAACCGGCGGGGCGGCGCCGGTGGCTCTATGTAACCGTTTGGGTCATAGTCGTTATTTTGGTTGTACGGTGCCGAGGGGGCGTAGGGGTCCCGATAGTCGCAAGGGTTGATCCCGCTTTCGTCCTGCCGGTCGATCACATCCCGCTGCCGACGGTTAAAATCCAGGTCCACTTCCGGGTCCAAATGCCGGTCTTCCTCCGGCACCGTGCGGTCCAGGGCGTCGTTCTCCCGCCGACGGCGGGGGTCAAAGCCTTCCTGTTCAAATCTGGGCATTCCGATTACCTGCCTTTCTTTGCTCCATAGTATTACAAAAAGAACAGAAATGCAAGACCTGTTCTGTAAATTCTTGCCCTGCAGAAAAACAGTTGACATTCCCCGGTGCTATGGATTAAAATGGAGAAGATGAGCCGGGCAGGCAGTTGCGCGCAGGTTACTGCGTGAGGAAAGTCCGAGCAGCACAGAGCAGGATAACGGCTAACGGCCGCCGGGGGCGACCCTAGGGAAAGTGCAACAGAAATAAACCGCCGCTTTTGCGGTAAGGATGGAAAGGCGAGGTAAGAGCTCACCGAGGGGGTGGAGACATTCCCTGCCATGTAAACCCTATCCGCTGCAACATCGACTGAAGGGTTGTTTGCTCGACACAAAACTTCGAAGGATGGCTGGAGCGCACGGGCAACCGTGCGTCGAGATAGATAATTGCCCAAGACAGAACTCGGCTTACGCCCGACTCATCGCATTTTTGAATTTGTATTTGAGGTGTGCCTATGCTGGTGAATATGCGTGATCTGCTGGCGGATGCCCGTGTCGGCGGCTATGCCGTTGGTTCCTTCTCCGTTGCCAATATGGAGATGGTGCTGGGTGTGCTGCAAGCGGCAGAGGAACTGCGCGCCCCGGTGATCCTCCAGATTGCGGAGGTGCGGCTGCGCCAGTCGCCGCTGGAGCTGATCGGTCCCTTGATGGTGGCCGCTGCCCGGCAGGCAAGCGTGCCGGTGGCGGTGCACTTTGACCACGGCAAAACGGAGAAGAAGATCGGCCAGGCGCTGGAACTGGGGTTTACCTCCGTGATGTTTGACGGCTCTCATCTGCCGCTGAATGAGAATATAGCGGAGACCTGCCGTATTATAGAGATGGCGCGCCCTTACGGTGCTGCCGTGGAGGCGGAGATCGGCTGTGTAGGCGGTTCGGAGGATGGCTCTGAGGAGATCGCTATGCATTGCACGGACCCGGCGGACGCGGTGCGCTTTGAGCAGGAAACCGGGGTGGACGCTCTGGCCATTGCCATCGGTAACGCCCACGGCAATTATAAGGCCACGCCCAAGCTGCGGTTTGATATTTTGGCGCAGGTGGCCGAGGATACCCACACGCCCTTGGTGCTCCACGGCGGCACCGGCATTTCGCCGGAGGATTTCCGCCGCTGTGCGCAGACAGGGATCCAAAAGATCAACATTGCCACGGCCACTTTTGACAGCGTGGAGCAGACGGTGCGGGGCGCTTACGACGCCGGTGCTATCGGCGGTTACTACGATCTGCAAGGGGCAGAGGTGCAGGGGGCGTATAAGAACGCCCACCGCCACATTTTGATTTTCGGCACAGACGGCAAGGCATAAACCTGTCGCCTGCGCATAAATTTATGGAGAGGGAACTATGAAGTACATTGAATTTGACAGAACCAAACCGCTGGATTTTATCCCCATCGGCCGCATTGCCATTGATTTTAACCCCACGGATATGTATAAGCCGCTGTCCCAGTCGTCTAACTTTAACAAGTATGTAGGCGGCTCTCCGGCCAATATTGCCGTAGGCCTGGCCCGGCTGGGCTGCAAGGTGGGCTTTTGCGGCTGTGTGTCTGCCGACCAGTTTGGGGACTATGTGGTGGAGTATTTCCAAAATGAGGGAATCGACACCTCCCATGTGACCCGAGCCAAGAACGGCGAGTGCATTGGTCTGACTTTTACGGAAATTCTGTCTAAAGAGCAGTCCTCCATCTTAATGTATCGGGATAATGTGGCAGATTTTTGCCTGGCGCCGGAGGATATTGACGAGGCGTATATTGCTTCTGCTAAGGCCATTGTGATCAGCGGTACGGCGCTGGCCAAGTCTCCGTCCAGAGAGGCCTGCTTAAAGGCCATGATGCTGGCCCAGAAAAACAATGTGCGCATTATCTTTGACATCGACTATCGGGCGTACACCTGGCAGTCCAAGGACGAGATTGCTGTGTATTACAGCTTAGTGGCTCGCGGTGCGGATATTATTATGGGCTCTCGTGAGGAATTTGATCTGATGGAGGGCATTGTGGGCGTAAAAGGCTCCGACCCGGAGAGCGCCCGCTACTGGCAGTCCTTTGGTGCGACGATTTGCGTCATTAAGCACGGCAAAGACGGTTCCACCGCCTACACCAACGACGGCAATTATTACTCCATTAAGCCCTTCCCGGCGGTGGTGCTCAAGGGCTTTGGCGGCGGCGACGGCTACGGTTCCGCTTTTCTGTACAGCCTGCTGCAAGGCAAAGAGATGATCGAGTGCCTGGAGTTCGGCTCCGCCTCGGCCTCTATGCTCATTTCCGCCCACAGTTGCTCGGACGCTATGCCCACCGCAGAGGCAGTGGCGGCCTTTATTAAGAAAAGCAAGGAAGAATACGGCGAAATGGTGGCTCGCGCCTGACGAACCGCCACCCGGAATAAAAAACAGACTCGTATGTAGTGATCCTATATACGGGTCTTTTTATTTTCAAATGGGAGGTTCTGCAATGCAGGCATACAGATGGACGGCAGAGCGGGTGCTGCGGGAGCTGAACAGCGCCCCCGGCGGGCTGAGCCGCAAACAGGCGGCTGCCCGGCTGGCAAAACATGGCGAAAACCGGCTGGCGCGGAAAAAGGGAGACAGCCTGTGGCGGCGGTTTATGCTGCAATTATCCGACCCGATGATCCTGGTGCTGCTGGCAGCGGCCGCCGTGTCTGCGGTGCTGTGTGTAGTGCACCGGGAATTCCCGGCGGATGTGCTGATCATTATGACTGTGGTGACGGTGAATGCCGTCTTAGGTGTGGTGCAGGAGAGCAAGGCGGAAAAGGCCATTGCCGCATTGCAGGAGATGACCCCGGCCACCTCTCGGGTGCTGCGGGGCGGGGCAGAGTGTACCGTGCCCAGCCGCACTCTGGTGCCCGGCGATGTGGTGCTGCTGTCTGCCGGTGACCGTATTCCCGCAGACTGCCGGGTGCTGGAGAGCATTGGCCTGCGGGTGGAGGAATCCGCCCTTACCGGCGAGTCCCAGCCGGTGGAAAAATCCGCGGCCCCTTTGCCGGACGATGGGCAGGCGCTGCCACCCTCCGCTTGCAGCAATTTGGTATTTATGGGTGCCAATGTGGTGTACGGCCGCGGGCGTGCTGTGGTGATTGCCACCGGTATGGACACGCAAATGGGACGCATTGCCCACGCCCTGAACACCGCCGGACAGAACGCCACGCCTCTGCAAAAGAAATTGACCCAGCTGTCTAAAATTTTGTCCCTGCTGGTGCTGGCCATCTGTGCCGGGATCTTTGCGTTAGATGTAGGGCGCAGCTTACTGGCAGGCGGGCTGACCTTTAGCGGCGCGCTGTCCACCTTTATGGTGGCGGTGTCCCTGGCGGTGGCTGCCATTCCGGAGGGACTGGCAGCGGTGGTGACTATTGTGCTGTCCATCGGCGTGACCAAAATGAGCCGCCGCCACGCAGTGATCCGGCGACTGACGGCGGTGGAGACCCTGGGCTGTACGCAGGTGATCTGCTCGGACAAAACCGGCACGCTGACTCAAAATAAAATGACCGTTACCGCCCGCACCGGTGTGCCGCCGGAGCAGCTCATGACCGCTATGGCGCTGTGTTCGGACGCCCACCGGGCCGGGGACCGCATGGAGGGTGAACCCACAGAGGTGGCGCTGGTGCAGGACGCGGCAGACCTGGGGTTGGAAAAGGCGGCGCTGGAGCGGCAGTACCCCCGGGTGGGGGAACTGCCCTTTGACTCTGCCCGCAAGATGATGACGACGCTCCACCGCACCCCGGAAGGCGTGGTACAGTACACCAAGGGTGCGCCGGATGTGGTACTGAAGCGGTGCACCCACACCTGGCAGCAGGGGAGGGTGGTTCCCTTGACTGCGGATCTGCGCCGCCGGATCCTGGACGAAAATCGGCGTATGGCAGACCGGGCGCTACGGGTGCTTTGCGCTGCAACCAGGCAGTACCCGTCCCTGCCGTCTGCCCGGTCGCCGGAGGCACTGGAACAGGGGCTTTGCTACCTGGGGCTGGTGGGTATGATGGATCCGGTGCGCCCGGAGGCGGTGGAGGCCATTGCCGCTTGTCGCCAAGCGGGCATTCGTCCGGTGATGATCACCGGCGATCATCGGGATACTGCCGCGGCCACTGCTCGGCAGCTGGGGATCTTGGAGCCGGAGGGGGAAGTGCTCACCGGCGCCCAGCTGAGCCAAATGGACGATCGGGCATTGGACGATGCCGTTGCCCGGTGCAGTGTGTTTGCCCGTGTGCAGCCGAAGCATAAGGTGCGCATTGTAGAAGCCTTTCATCGGCAGGGGGCTGTGACTGCCATGACCGGCGACGGGGTTAACGACGCCCCGGCCATTCAGGCGGCGGATATTGGCGTAGGCATGGGCATGACCGGCACGGATGTGACCAAGAACGTGGCGGATATGGTACTGACGGACGACAATTTTGCCACCATTGTGGCGGCCGTGGAGGAGGGCCGCCGGGTGTATGACAATATCCGCAAGTCTATTCAGTTTTTGCTGTCCTCTAACTTGGCAGAGGTGCTCACCATTTTGGTGGCCACTCTGCTGGGCTTTACCATTTTGGAGCCGGTACACCTTCTGTGGATCAATTTGATCACCGATTGCTTCCCGGCGCTGGCACTGGGTATGGAGCGGGGCGAGCCGGAGATCATGCGCCGTCGCCCTCGAGATCCAAAGGACGGCATTTTTGCAGGGGGTATGGGCTTCGATGTGGCCTGGCAGGGACTGCTGGTAACGGCGGTGACCCTGCTGGCCTACTTCAGCGGTCTGCTGCTTACCTGCCCGGTACAAATGGACTGGGCGGCACTGGTACGTATTACGGACCCGCTGGCCCATAAAACCGGCATGACCATGGCGTTTTTTACCCTGTCTATGGCGGAGATCTTCCATAGCTTTAATATGCGCTCGCGCCGGGCCAGTTTGTTCTCTATGGGGCAAAACGGCTATTTGTGGGGTGCCATGTTGCTGTCTTTGGTGCTGTCCACGGTGGTGCTGTATGTGCCGGCGTTGGCTGCGGCCTTTGATTTTGTTCCTCTGTCCGGTACAGCCTACGGTGCGTCGATGGCGCTGGCCCTGGCAGTGATTCCGGTGGTGGAGTTGGTCAAGGCAGTGCAGCGGGCCGTCCATCGTTAAATCTGCAAATAAAGTGCGGCAGGCAAGGAAATTTGCCCGCCGCCTTTTTCATTTTAACACTTCCTTTTCCTGTGGTTTTATGCTATGATAAAGGACGGTGATTTGGGTGCAACTCAAAAAGAATGACGAGATTCAACTGAATATAACCGCCCTGACTTCCGAGGGCAGCGCCATCGGGCGCAAGGACGGCGTGCCGATTTTTGTGCGCGGCGGCGTGCCCGGTGATGTGGTTACGGCGCATATCATTAAAGCCAAAAAGAACTATGCTGTTGCCCGGCTGCAGCAGGTGCTGGAGCCATCGCCTCATCGGGTGGAGAGTGACTGCCCGGTGTCCGCCCAGTGCGGCGGCTGTGCCTTTCGCACGGTGGATTACGCGGAGGAACTGCGCTTTAAGCAGCAGCGGATCGACGATGCTTTTCAGCGGATCGGCCACCTGGATTTGCAGGTGGAGGGCGTGTTGGCAGCGCCCGATACCGTGCGCTATCGCAATAAAGCCCAGTACCCGGTGCAGCTGCAAGACGGCCGACCGGCAGCCGGTTTTTATGCCTATAAAAGCCACCGTGTGGTGCCTACCGGAGATTGCCTGCTCCAGTGTACGGATTTTTCCGCCGGTGTGGCGGCTTGCCTGCAATGGGCGGAAGAACATCAAATTTCCGTATATAATGAGGAGACCGGCACCGGCCTGCTGCGCCACTTGTATTTCCGCAAGGGCCAGGCTACCGGCCAGGTGCTGGCTTGTATTGTGATCAACGGCACGGATCTGCCCGGCGGGGACGCACTTTGCGCCGCCTTGCGTGCCGCTGTGCCCGGTTTGGTGGGCGTGGTGCTAAACAGCAACACCCGGCGTACCAATGTGATTTTGGGTGACCGGGATCGGCTGCTTTGGGGCAAGGGCGAACTGCTGGACAAGCTGTGCGGCAAAACCTTTGCCATCGGCCCCCATGCTTTTTATCAAGTCAATCACGACCAATGTGAACGCTTGTATGCGCTGGCAGGTGATTTTGCCGACTTGACCGGCGACCAGGTGCTGCTGGATCTGTACTGCGGCGTGGGCACCATCGGCCTGACTTTGGCGGATCGCTGCCGCCGGTTGATCGGCGTGGAGGTGGTTCCCCAGGCGGTGGAGAACGCCCGGGAGAATGCCCGGCGCAACGGTATTGAGAATGCAGAATTTTTGTGTGCGGACGCAGCCGGGGCGGCAACGCAGTTGGCATCCCAGGGCGTGCGCCCGGATGTGGCCATCGTAGACCCACCACGCAAGGGCTGCGCGCCGGAGGTGTTCGCCGCTATTGATAAAATGGGTATTGAGCGGTTGGTGTATGTGTCCTGCGACCCGGCAACTTTGGCACGGGACTTGGCGCTTTTGGCCGCCATGGGCTACACCGCCCGCCGCGCCTGCGGCGTGGACCTGTTCCCTCGCACCCCCCATGTGGAGACCGTGGTGCTGGTGGAAAAGAATGGATGATCAATAGCGTGTTTTATGGCACTATAATTTAACTTTTCAGCCTTTTTATACCGCATAATAATATTTTGATGGGAAGGTGTTTTAATGACCTATGGAAAGGTAATAGAGTTGTTTCTAGTTAATGGAACGGCAGACAGTTTGATTACGGCTGAGTTGTCAAATTGGAATGGAATGGCAGTTAAGATTCCGCGTGTTGAACTTTCTTCTTGCAATAATGACGATATTACTAAACCGGGCGTTTATTTCCTGTTTTGTAAAGAGGACGATGGATCGGATTCTGTGTATATTGGAGAAGCCGAGAATGTTCAAGAAAGACTTAAACAGCATGTTAGGGACTACCAATCCGATAAAGAAACATATTATTGGAATACTGCTGTTATTTTTGTGGGAAGAGACTTAAATAAAGCGATGATTAGATATCTTGAAAATCAATTTGTTCAGATTGCGAGAGAGAGCAAAAGGTATTTAGTGCTAACTAAAAACACTTATCAGAATACAGTTTTAAAAGACTCACAAAAAGCCGTGATGGAAGAGTTTATTGATAATGTCAAAACATTAATCAATGCACTCGGATATAAAGTGTTAGAGCCCTTGGTCCAGGCAGATTTATCAAGTCGTAAAATTGATGATGAGGTGCTCTATATTACAAGTGGTTCTGTAAACGCACGAGGTATGGTAACTTCTGAGGGCTTTGTGGTGCTATCCGGAACTACAGTGAATGAAACAACAGCACAATCGTTGAGCCCCGGAATGTTGAAATTGCGAAAAGATTTGCTTGATTCAACTAAGGTCGAAAATTTGACGACAATTGAGGACATTTTATTTTCAAGTTCGTCTGCTGCGGCTGATTTCGTTTTGGGTTACAGTGCAAGTGGACCTCGATCATGGAAAGCAAAAAATGGAAGAACTTTAAAGGAAATTGAAATTAGTTTGTCGAATTGAGATTATCAGTAAGAATTGCTAAGTTTGTAAGCTCGAAAGCAAGTCTATTTAGTGTGAATTTGATAAAAAGCAAATTGCTTGACGAAAGGACGAGGTAAATGAAACTGAAAGACGGTATGGTGCTGGGGCATGTGGATGGCGAGGATTTTGCCATTGCTACCGGCAAGGCCATGAAGCACTTTAACGGTGTGATTCACAACAATCCCACGGCGGCATTTTTGTTTGAGCTGCTCCAGACGGAGCAGACGGAGGACAGCCTGGTGGCGGCGCTCACGGAGAAATACGATGTAGACGCAGATACAGCTCGGGCGGATGTGCGTGAAATGCTGGATACCCTGCGGGCTGCCGGGGTGCTGGACTGAGTATGCAGACGATCACCGGCGATCTTTTGCAGGACAGTCTGCTGCACCTGCTCTATTGTGCTTTAAAAGAGGAAAAACCGGCGCTGCCTACGGATTTGAACTGGGAGGCGCTGTTGCAGTTGGCCAATCGCCAGCAGGTATACAACACCGTGCTGCCGGTGCTGGAAAAGGCGGCGGTGCTGCCGCCGGAGCAGCTGCAGCGTTGGAACGACTATCGCTTAACGGAGCTGCAGCGTACCCTGTATGTGAACAGCCAGCGACAAGCCGTTTGTGCGGATTTGGAGGCGCAGAACATTCGTTATATGTTTTTAAAGGGCTTGGTTCTGCGGGCGCTTTATCCCCAGACCATGATGCGCCAAATGAGCGATAATGATATTCTGTTCGACCCCGATCGGCGCGGCGATCTGGCCAAGATCATGCGTGAGCACCAGTTCACCTTAACGGTGGCTACGGACAAGTCAGATGATTACTACAAAGAACCCAACTGCCTGATCGAGTTCCATCGGGAGTTGTTTAACCACGCCGATTTGCAAACTGCCTTTCCGGCGGCGCTGGTGTGGCAACATGCGGTGCCGGACCCGGATCATCCCTGCTGCTACCGTATGTCCCCGGAGGATAATTATCTGTTCACTCTGGGTCATATGTACAAGCACTATATTATGGAGGGCTGCGGCGTTCGATTCCTTTGCGATATGTATTTGCTGCGCGCCAAGCAGCCGCAGATGAACATGAAATATGTGGAGTCTATGGTGGCGAAGATGAGGATCTCCCCCTTTCACCAAACGGTGATCGGTTTGGCGGAGGCGGTGTTTGCCGGCGGCGAACTGACTGACGACGGCCGGCAGCTGTTGAACGATATGTTTTCCGGTACCGTTTACGGCAAGGGCAAGACCATGGCGGAGAAAGTGGACGAGCACGGCGGCAAAGGACGCTATATTCTCTCTCGCCTGTTTCCCAAAGTATCCATTATGAAAAACACCTACCCGGTGCTGGAAAAATGCCCCGTTTTGCTGCCTTTCTATTATCTTGTGCGGTTGTTCAGCCGCCTGCGGCATCGAAAAAAAGAAATTCGCAGCGAGGTTCGCCAGCTAAAGAACAGCAAAGGGGATCGGCCGTGATAAACGTACTTTTTGTAGGTCTGGGCGGCTTTGTGGGTGCAATACTGCGCTATCTGCTTGGACTGGTCCCGGTGCGCCAAACGCCTTTTCCCATTATCACCCTGTGCATCAACGTGCTGGGCGCCTTTGGAATTGGGCTGCTGGCCGCATTGTGTGAAAGGCATAAAATCAATTCCCAGCCGCTGCTGCTGTTTTTGAAGGTGGGGCTTTGCGGCGGGTTTACCATATTTTCCACCTTCTCGTTGGAGACCTATGACCTGCTGAGCAGCGGGCGCACGGCACCGGCGATCTTGTATGCGCTGCTGAGCGTAGGCTTGTGCCTGCTGGCCATCTTCGGGGCCCGGGCGCTGATTCATTGACTTTCGGAGGAAGACCATTGGCTGTAAAGAAAGAGAACATTCGCAATTTTTCCATCATTGCCCACATTGACCACGGCAAGTCCACTTTGGCGGACCGACTGTTAGAGCTGACCAGCTCTGTGCAGCAGCGGGATATGCAGGAGCAAATTCTCGATGATATGGACCTGGAGCGGGAGCGGGGCATTACCATTAAGGCGCATGCAGTGACTTTGGGCTATGACGCCAAAAACGGCGAGCACTACGAGTTTAACTTGATCGACACCCCCGGCCATGTAGACTTTAACTACGAGGTCAGCCGCTCGCTGGCGGCTTGCGAGGGCGCTATCTTGATTGTGGACGCCTCCCAGGGCGTAGAGGCGCAGACCCTTGCCAACACCTACCTGGCTTTGGATCACGACTTGGACATTATGCCGGTGATCAACAAGATTGACCTGCCGGCAGCGGACCCGGAGCGGGTGGCCCAGGAGGTGGAAGAAGTGGTGGGCATTCCCTGTATGGACGCCCCCCGCGTGTCTGCCAAGACCGGGCAGAATGTGGAGGAGGTGCTGGAGCGGATTGTGACGGAGATCCGCCCGCCGGTTGCCAACGACAATGCACCCCTGCGCGCGCTGATCTTTGACTCGGTTTATGACAGCTACCGTGGCGTGATCGTGTATGTGCGCGTCATGGACGGCAAAATCAAGGCCGGCGATACCATGCGTATGATGGCCACCGGTGCCCAGTTTACCGTGGTGGAGGTGGGTCGTATGCGGGCCACTTCCATGGAAAATACCGGCGTGCTCTCCTCCGGCGAAGTAGGCTATATTACCGCGTCCATCAAAACCGTTTCCGACGCCCGGGTGGGCGATACCATCACTTTGGCAAATGCGCCGGCAGCGGAGCCGCTGCCCGGTTACCGCAAGGTGAACCCAATGGTGTTCTGCGGTGTGTACCCGGCAGACGGTGCGGATTATGAGGCCCTGCGAGACGCGCTGGAGAAGCTGCAGCTGAATGACGCGTCCCTAAGCTATGAGCCGGAGACGTCCGGCGCCCTGGGCTTTGGTTTTCGCTGCGGTTTTTTGGGTCTCCTGCATTTGGAGATCATTGAGGAGCGCCTGGAGCGAGAGTACAACCTGGATCTGATTACCACCGTGCCCTCGGTGATCTACAAGATCCACATGACCGACGGTACCATGGTGGAGATCGACAATCCCACCAATTACCCGGATCCGTCCCTGATTGACTACTGCGAGGAGCCGTTTGCGGACTGCAATATTTATGTACCCAGCGAGTTTGTGGGCACCATTATGGATATGTGCCAGGATCGGCGGGGAATCTTTAAGAATATGAGCTATATCACCCCGGATCGGGTAGATATTCATTACGAGCTGCCGCTAAATGAAATTATCTATGATTTCTTTGACGCACTTAAATCCCGCACCCGTGGCTACGCTTCTTTCGATTATGAGATCAAGGAATACCGCCGCTCGGATTTGGTGAAGGTGGATGTGCTGCTCAATGGCGATACCATCGACGCGCTGAGCTTTATTATTCACCGGGACAAGGCTTACCAGCGGGGACGCCGCATTGCGGAGAAGCTCAAGGAGCATATCCCGCGGCATTTGTTTGAGATACCGGTGCAGGTGGCTATCGGTGGCAAGGTTATTGCCCGCGAGACGGTAAAGGCCCTGCGCAAGGATGTGCTGGCCAAGTGCTACGGCGGCGATGTGACCCGTAAGAAAAAGCTGCTGGAAAAGCAGAAAGAGGGCAAAAAGCGTATGCGCCAGTTCGGTCAGGTGGAGGTGCCCCAGGAGGCCTTCCTGGCAGTGCTCAAACTCTCCTCTGACGACGAGTAAAGCAGAAATATAAAAAATCCCACCCGATACAGGTGTTGCCTGCTCGGGCGGGATTTTTTTCGTTTGTCAAGTGCTTTTGTGCAACTTGTCCGAAAATATGGACTTAAACTTGACAAAATAGGCAAGAATATGCAAAATTTGTTTACTTTCTTATTTATTTGTGTTATGATGCAAATGTTGAGGGCAATAAAAAAGACCTGCAAAAATGCAGGTCTTGCTCACACACTGTGAGGTTGCCGCAACGGCAACGAGTTGAATCAATTGGTATTTGAACGCATAGTGTAAATCTCATAAGGTCTTGATACAACTTGATATTAACACGAAAAGTTTCACTTGTCAATAGGTCAACTGAAAATTTTGATGAAAAAAGAAAAGGAGCGAGTTTATGGAACAAGGGAGAAAACGCGGAGATTACTATTTAGGTCTGGATATGGGTACAGACTCGGTAGGCTGGGCTGTAACAGATATGGATTACCGTGTTCCTAAGTTTAAGGGCAATGCCATGTGGGGTGTGCGCCTGTTTGATGAGAGCAACACGGCAGAGGAGCGGCGGCTGTTTCGCATCAGTCGGCGGCGTACCCAGCGGCGTCGGGAGCGGCTGGATCTGTTAGAGATGCTGTTTGACGGTCCGGTGAGTACCAAGGATCCGGCTTTCTTCCAGCGGTTGCGGGAGAGCGATCTGTATGCAGAGGATAAAACCACCAATACACCCTTTGCTGTGTTTGCGGATCCGGATTATACGGACACAGACTATCATCGCCAATTTCCCACCATTTATCATCTGCGTAATGCGCTTTTGCATGAGGATGGCCCATACGATGTGCGCCTGGTGTTTTTGGCGGTGCATCATATTATCAAAAACCGCGGTCATTTTCTGTTTGACTCCTTAGGAGAGGCGCAAAACTTTGGTTCGATTTACGGTGCGTTTCGGGATTATTTGCAAGAAGAATATGAATGTGCAGTAGAATGCACGGACGAAAAAGCCTTTGGCGCCGTGCTCAAGGACAAGTCTTTGTCTAAGTCCAGAAAGACTGCGGCGGCAGCAGAGCTGTTCGGTGTAACAAAAAAGAGCGCTCCCCAGTTGTATGCCTGCCTGGCACTGGCCTGCGGCGCTACGGTGAAGCTGAAGGACCTGTTTAACGATGACACTTTGGTCGAGGCGGAAAAACCTAGCATCGCCTTTACCGGCAGCTATGAGGACAACGAACCGGAGTACCAGTCTCTTTTGGAAGAACGGTTCGATTTGGTGGTGCGGATCAAGGCCCTATATGATTGGGCTATTTTGGATGAGATCTTGGCCGGCCATCAGTATCTGTGCGAGGCCAAAGTGGCCACCTATGAGCAGCACAAGACGGATTTGCAGCGGCTGAAAACCTATGTGAAGACCTATCATTCGGAACTGTACAAAAAGATTTTTAAGCTGAGCAGCAAGGACGACAACTATGTGGCCTATTCCGGTCATATCAAGGAAAATGGTCACACCGGCGTGCTGGAAAAGACTTGTAATCAAGAGGCTTTTTGCGCCTATTTGAAAAAGACGCTGGGCGACAATGGGGACCCGGCGTATGCGGATATGTTCGCCGCCATTGAGAATGGCACTTTTATGCCCAAGCAGGTGTCTAAGGACAACGGCGTGATTCCTATGCAGTTGCAGAAAAAAGAACTGGAAGGTATTTTAGACCGGGCGCAGAGATATTTGCCGTTTTTAACAGAAAAAGATGAGACCGGCCTGACTGTGCGAGAAAAAATCATTTCCCTTTGCGAGCACCGTATTCCGTACTATGTTGGCCCGCTGAACAAGCATAGTAAAAAAGCCTGGATCGTGCGGAAAGAGGGAAAAATCTATCCCTGGAATTTTGACCAAGTGGTGGATTTGGATCGCAGCGCAGAGGCATTTATTGAGAATTTGACCAGCAAGTGTACCTATTTGCCCCAGTACGATGTGATCCCCAAGTATTCTTTGTTGTACACCAAGTTTATGGTGCTCAACGAGCTAAACAATTTAACGCTGGACGGCCAGCGTGTTGAGGTCAAACTGAAGCAGGAGATTTACCGGGACCTGTTTGAAAAGCGCGGCAAAGTCACCGGCAAGGGACTGAAAAACTATTTGCAGTCCCGGGGTATTGCCTATGAGGTGATGGGCGGCTTTGATGAAAACTTTAAGGCCAGTCTAAAGCCTTGGCAGGATCTGGCGCCTTATGATTTGACCTATGATGAGAAGGAAGAAGTTGTACGCTTAATTACGATCTTTGGCGACGATAAAAAGTTGCTGAAAAAGCGGCTGCGAGATCTGTTTGGCGATCGACTGACAGAAACAGAGCGGGGCAAACTGGCTCGATTGAAGTACACCGGCTGGAGCCGTCTGTCTCGGGAATTTCTGACCCAGGTGGCATGCACCGACAAAAATACCGGCGAGGTGACTAATATCATTTCCGCGTTGTGGGATACCAACCTGAACTTAATGCAGCTGCTGTATAGTGCGGACTATATGCCCACATTTGGGGAGCAGGTCGCAGCATGTAATCAGTTCGATAAGGATGTTTCCCTGCGCCAAATGGTGGAGGATCTGTATGTTTCACCGAAAGTAAAGCGACCTATTTACCAGTCGTTGCTGATCGCTCGCGAGATCGAAAAGATCCAAAAGTGCCCGCCGAAGAAAATCTTTATTGAGGTGGCGCGAGGAGAAGAAAAGAAAGAACGCAAAAAGTCCAGAAAAGCCCAACTGTTGGAGCTGTACCAAAGCTGCAAAAAGGAATATGCAGACCTGTATGCGCAACTGGAGGGGACCGAGGAGGACAGATTGCGTAGCGATAAGCTTTACCTATATTATACCCAAATGGGCCGGTGCATGTACACCGGCGAGCATATTGACCTGAACAGTTTGCTGAGTGGCAATGTTTATGATATTGACCATATTTTTCCGCGCTCTAAGGTAAAGGACGATAGTCTGAATAACCGAGTGTTGGTAAAGAAGGTGGACAATGCAAAGAAAACGGATGTGTACCCTCTGGATCGAGAAACGCAGGCCAAAATGCACGGCTTTTGGCAGCTGCTTTTGTCTAAGAACTTGATCAGCAAGGTTAAATACCAACGCCTGATCCGGACGACGCCCTTGACCGATGAAGAACTGGGTGCCTTTATCTCCCGCCAACTGGTCGAGACCCGTCAATCCACCAAGGCGGTTGCCCAAATTATGGAGCAGCTATATGACAAAGAGCAGACAGAGATCGTGTATGTCAAGGCTGCGCTGGCTTCCGATTTTCGCCATACCTATGATATGCTTAAGTGCCGTGAGGTCAACGACTTTCACCACGCTAAGGACGCGTACTTGAATGTGGTGGTGGGCAATGTTTACAATGTACGGTGCACCCATAATCTGCGCAATTTCATCCGCGGCTTGCAGGAAAACGGCTCGCGGGGTTACAGTATGAACGCCATGTTCAAGTGGGATATTCCCGGCGCCTGGGTAGCAGAGGGC
The DNA here is from genome assembly GCA_025757685.1 of Oscillospiraceae bacterium. Taxonomy (NCBI): domain Bacteria; kingdom Bacillati; phylum Bacillota; class Clostridia; order Eubacteriales; family Oscillospiraceae; species Oscillospiraceae bacterium. Next base: position 321,671 of record CP107220.1, read on the forward strand.
GGCGAACTCCAGAAAACACAAACCAAGAGCCTGGAGATTGTAAAACAAATGATGGCCAAGAACAATATTCGCTATACACGGTATGCGTTTTGCCAGCACGGTGGTTTGTTTGACCAGATGCCGGTGAAGAAGGGTAAGGGCCAAATCCCGCTAAAGCAGGATGGACCCAAAAGCGATATGGCCAAGTACGGCGCATATAATAGCGCTATGTCCAAATATTTTGCCCTAATCTCTTATTCGGACAAAAAGGGCAAAGAGGTGCGCCAGTTGGTGCCCATTGATGCGGTAACGGAAAAGGCTTATTTGGCAGATCCGGACAGGTATGTAAGCAGTTATGTAGGTGCTCCGGCGAAAGTGCTGATTCCGTGTATCAAGTATAACGCCTGTCTGTCTTTTGACGGTTTTCGGATGCATATTAGCAGCAAAGCTTCAAAGGGAAAACAAATAGTATATAAACCGGGTGTACAACTGGTACTTAGTTATGAACAAGAAAAGTACGTGCGTAATATCACCAAGTATTTGAGCCAAAACAAGGATCGGCCGTTGAACAAGTATGATGGAATTTCCGCTGATGAAAACCTTACGCTGTTTAATGCGTTGATGGACAAGATGTGCAACACGATCTTTCATCTTCGGTTTGCTGATATGTATGAAAAAATTGTTGATAAAAGAGAGCGGTTTATTGATTTAACTGATGAAGAACAATGTGTAGTGCTGTCTGAATTGTTGAAGATGTTACACGCCAATGTACTAACCGCAGATCTTACACTGATTGGTTTGGCTAAAGGTGCAGGTTCTATGAAAACAAATAGCAAGCTCTCCGAAATCAAAGGCGTAACCTCCGTCAAACTCATTCACCAATCCATTACCGGCTTGTTTGAGCAGCAAATCGAACTGTTGCCGTAAGGAGGGCTTGCCATGAGTTGGCGCGTTGTGGTGGTGACCAAGTCCGCCAAGTTGGAGTACAGTATGGAGTACCTGGTGGTGCGGGATGCAGAGAGCACCACCAAGGTGCACCTTGGTGACATTTCGGTGCTTTTGATCGAGAATACCGCCTGTGCAATCACCACCGCTTTGATGAGTCAGCTGCTGCAGCATAAGATCAAGGTGATTTTTTGTGATGAGAAACGCAATCCCTGCGGCGAATTGACGGCCTATTACGGCTGCCATGATTGCAGCCAAAAGCTCAAGGATCAGCTTAGCTGGACCCGGGACGCTAAACAGTTGATTTGGACCGCCATTGTGGGCGAAAAAATCAAGAACCAAATGTTAGTGCTCCGAGCGGTCCAGTCCCCGCGGGCAGATCAGCTCTGCCGGTATTTGGACGAACTGGAGTTTGGGGACCGGACCAATCGAGAGGGTCATGCGGCCAAGGTGTATTTTAATGCCCTTTTTGGTTCCCATTTCAGCCGCAGTGACGACTGTCCCACCAACGCGGCATTAAATTATGGGTATAGCTTGATTTTATCCTGTTTTAACCGCGAGGTGGTGGCAGCCGGGTATTTGACCCAGCTGGGCTTGTTCCATGACAATATGTTCAATACTTATAATTTAAGCTGCGATTTAATGGAGCCTTTCCGCCCATTGGTGGATGCGTGCGTACATAAGTTAGCACCTAAGCAGTTTGAAAAGGCGGAGAAAGTGGCCGTGCTGTCCCTCTTAAATCAAGAGGTGCAGTTGGACGGCCGGGTGCAAACAGTACTCAATGCCATTCGCCTGTATGCAGCCAGCGTGTTCCGCGCTTTGGCTGCCCAGGATGTGGCAGAAATTCATTTCCCGGTAGCTGCGTATGAGTTATAGATTTATGCGAGTGATTGTGTTTTTTGATTTGCCGGTAAAGACTGCCCAGGACCGGCGTGAGTATGCCCGCTTTCGCAAGAAGCTGGTCAAGAGCGGATTTATCATGATGCAGCAGTCGGTGTACTCCAAGATCGCTTTGAACCAAAATAACGCAGCCAGTATTTGTGCCGGGGTGCGGAAGTGTAAGCCCCCGGCCGGCGTAGTGCAGATCTTGACCGTAACGGAGAAGCAGTACGCCAAAATGGAACTGGTGGTAGGCTGCAACGACAGCAATGTGGTGGTCACGGATGAAAGGTTGCTGATTTTATGAGGATCGCTTTGGACTATTTCCCGGAGCCGTTGGCTTTTGAAAACCAAACGGCCATAGTTTTGACGCTGGAAAATAAAACGGTTTTTCGCCGGGTGGTCAACGCCTTTTTAGAGGACTGTGCAGATGAAGTGTTGACCTTTTCCCAGGAGTGGAAGCCTTTTGCTTTCTCCAAACAAGGGATTTATATTGCGAATCCGTTGCAGCCGGATGCGGATGCCAAAAAGCTGATGAACCATGTGGCATCTGCTATGGAACAGACACTCAACACCGAGCTGGCAGAGCCTTTGGCGCTTGTGCGCCAGGACTTATTACAGTTAGGAGATGCACTTACCGCCCGGTTTGATTATGATGTAGCCTACCAGGATGATTTAGAAGCGGCTGCCGTTGTGAAGCTTTTGCAGTTCCGTTTGCGGCGGGAAGAAAGTACAGCAGCCGAGCGCCTGGCGCGATTTTTGATTTTAACTTCCCGGTATTTAAAGGTACGCATTTTTGCTATATCCAATTTGTATTTATATTTTGAGTCGGAGGAGGTGAGCCAGCTGCTACATACTCTATCTTTGCATCAAATTCGGATTTTAGACTTAGAGTGCCAGGCACCGGCGTGCGTAGATGTGCGCGCCAAACTCTATGTGCTGGATCGGGATTTGTGTACCCTTGACAATTCCGTTTCGCCATAGTACTATGGTACTAGATCTTGTGGATTTGCCCTGCGCTGTATAGTGGGCGCAGCTTATTTGAGGTTTGAGAATAGTGTAAATCCATAAGGTAGTGAAACGTTGTTAGGGGGGTGCCCCCCTTGTTTTCGTTTGAGAATAGTGTAAATCCATAAGGTAGTGAAACGAATTTCAACATCCAATGAAACAAAGCCAGGTTTGAGAATAGTGTAAATCCATAAGGTAGTGAAACAATCAAGGCACGGCTATATGATGATTTTAGTTTGAGAATAGTGTAAATCCATAAGGTAGTGAAACAAGCCACCTGCGCTTGAATATTCGGCGGTGTTTGAGAATAGTGTAAATCCATAAGGTAGTGAAACGTTAAGCGTATCTAACCATTGCCCCACTTTGTTTGAGAATAGTGTAAATCCATAAGGTAGTGAAACTGTGCCGGTTCTCGAAGCAAAGACGGCCGGTTTGAGAATAGTGTAAATCCATAAGGTAGTGAAACACATACACTTTGAAGTGTACGAGTTGATGGTTTGAGAATAGTGTAAATCCATAAGGTAGTGAAACGCGATCTGACCAGTATAAGTATCGTCGTCCGTTTGAGAATAGTGTAAATCCATAAGGTAGTGAAACTTTTGGACTTTTGAGCCGCTACAAACTACAGTTTGAGAATAGTGTAAATCCATAAGGTAGTGAAACCGACAAGTTGGTGAACAAATGCTGCCGGGTGTTTGAGAATAGTGTAAATCCATAAGGTAGTGAAACAAGCCGAGCCACCAGAGAAGAAAAAAACATGTTTGAGAATAGTGTAAATCCATAAGGTAGTGAAACCTAATCCAGCATATTAAATTAAACAATAGGTTTGAGAATAGTGTAAATCCATAAGGTAGTGAAACAAAGTCGTAGATGATATGGACGCTGTGTTTGTTTGAGAATAGTGTAAATCCATAAGGTAGTGAAACAACAGTGGCCACGGCGGTCACTTTATAATAGTTTGAGAATAGTGTAAATCCATAAGGTAGTGAAACTAACTGCGACACAATTAAACCAAATTTATCGTTTGAGAATAGTGTAAATCCATAAGGTAGTGAAACAAACCGTTCAAAAACTATATGACGGGTACGGTTTGAGAATAGTGTAAATCCATAAGGTAGTGAAACCGCAGCGGTCTGTCGTGATCGACGACGCAAGTTTGAGAATAGTGTAAATCCATAAGGTAGTGAAACGTCTGCAACTCCTACAAAATCATCAAGTCTGTTTGAGAATAGTGTAAATCCATAAGGTAGTGAAACCTCCTTTGCGTTTTCAGTCCGCCGACTTATGTTTGAGAATAGTGTAAATCCATAAGGTAGTGAAACTTCCGATGATGAAGTGTATTTGTTTTTTTCGTTTGAGAATAGTGTAAATCCATAAGGTAGTGAAACATAAGTCTTCTTCCGGCTGATATGCAGAAGGTTTGAGAATAGTGTAAATTCATAAGGTAGTGAAACGCGGCATACTTCATTGCCTCGCCCATGTCTGTTTGAGAATAGTGTAAATTCATAAGGTAGTGAAACGTTGAAACTGACGCCCTCAACCGGAACCTTGTTTGAGAATAGTGTAAATTCATAAGGTAGTGAAACCACGGCATAAGCGTAAAGGAGACAGACAGAGTTTGAGAATAGTGTAAATCTATAAGGTAGTGAAACAATTCCATATTTCACATTCAGTCCGCTCTTGTTTGAGAATAGTGTAAATCCATAAGGCAGAAAAACTTGATGATCGACGATGGATATGCTGAAAAACACAGTGGAAAGTTTGAATAAAAAGTCAATCTTTCCACTGCGTTTTTATTGTTGGATTCAGAAATAAAAGCATTTATCAATATCCGAATATTGAAAGAACACAGACGGTGCGATCAGTCCGTCTATTTGCAATACCAAAAATAGTTTGTTGCGCTATTTCATTCGGGTTATGCGGTTGTGGCGGACTTTGTAGGCGGTGCGGGAGAGATGAATCATGGGCAGGTCGGCGGCGTTGTCGGTATAGAATGCGTCCGGTACGGCGCTTGCTCCAAAGCATTTGCGAAAAGCGGACACCTTATTGGCGTTGAAGTTGATATACTCCACCGTCAGGGTTTGGCGGTCCACCACGGAGCAGATACAGTGCTGCACCCCTAGGCGGCGGCACACCTCGTCCATGATCAAATTCAGCGAGGCGGTGACGATCACATCGTCTTTTTTCGGGTGATACCAGGCTTTGATCTTGCGCATATGCCCGTCCCAAAAGTCCCGGACCAGCCCCTCTGGGTCATCAAAGCTGCTGAGGTATTGGGCGGCGTACTTGCGTCCGGCCTGCTCCAAGTCTGCCATGGTGGTGCGCCCCAATTTATAGCGCAGCAGGTGATACAGCACCACCGGCACATAGCGTGCTACCTTTGGATTGCGGCGCAGGCTGAACAGGTAAAAGTCAATGACGCTCTCACCGTCATAAATGGTATTGTCAAAATCAAATACGCGCATAAAAATCCCCCTTGGTACTTTCAGTATAGCACAAAGCGCCAAAGGGGGACAGTTTTTTATTTTTTGCCGCCCAAGTGGCGGCCTAAGTAGCCCAGCAGCAGAATGTCCTCGTCCGTTAAGGCGCTGCCGTTGCCGGGTACCGGTTGTTCTTCTTCCTCCGGCTCCAGGGTCAGGGTCAATTCCCATTCCTCCGGCGGGTTGTTTTTGTCCTGTTGCTTTTTCATACCATGACCTCCCTTGCACTCTTACTGTAACACAAAAAGCCACCGGGTGCAAATGACAGGGAGAATTATAGGACAGAGAAATGGCGCTGCCTGGTACAGCCGACATTTACTTTTAGTTGTTTTTCTCGCTTTTTGGCATGGCACGCAGGGCCTTGCGGAATTCAAAGAAGAAAAGAACGCCGGTGAAGGCCACGGCCAGCACATCTGCCACCGGCTCCGCCATAAAGACAGCCTTGGTTAGGTCAGCAGTGTACAGGTGGGGCATAATGTAGATCAGCGGCAGCAGCAGAATAAACTTGCGCATCACCGCCACGATGATGGACGCCTTGGCGTTACCCAGGGCGGTAAATGTCATTTGACAGGCGATTTGAATACCAAACAGCCCCAGCGCCAGAGTGTAAATGCGCAACATCGGCTTGGTAAAGGCCAGCAATTCTGCGTTAGAGGTGAAGATGGCGGCAAACACGCCGGGGAACAGCTGGATCAGCAGGCAAAAGAGCATGGCGTAGCAAACGCTGTAAGTGAGCAGCAGTCGGTACGCGCGGCGTACGCGGTTGCTGTTTCCGGCACCGTAATTGTAGCTGATAATGGGTTGGGCACCTTGTGCCAGTCCTTGCAGCGGCAGCATAGCAAACTGCATGACACTGGTGAGAATGGTCATGGCACCCACTGCCAGATCGCTGCCGTATTTCAGCAGTGAGGTGTTAAAGCATACGGAGATTACGCTCTCGCTGGCCTGCATGACGAACAGGGCACTGCCCAGCGCCAGACAGGGGAGAATGACCTTGGCGTGCAGACGCAGATTGCACCGGCGAATGCGGATAAAAGTCTTTTTGCCAAGTAAGAAAGACAGCACCCACAGGCAGGACAGTCCCTGGGACAGCACGGTAGCCAGCGCGGCACCTCGCACACCCATGTGGAAGCCGAAGATAAACAGCGGATCCAGTGCTGTATTGGCAACGGCGCCGATGAGCACCGAGAGCATACCTACCTTAGCAAAGCCCTGGGCGGTGATAAAGGCGTTCATGCCAAGGGTCAGCTGCACGAATACGGTGCCCAAGGCGTAAAGGTTCATATAGGCCGCACTGTAATCAATGGTGTTGGAGCTGGCGCCGAATGCCAGTAGCAGCGGTCGGTTCCAGATGAGTACCACCGCTGTCAGCACCGCAGACACCAGCAGTTGCGTGACAAAGCAGTTGCCCAGAATCTGCTCAGCTTCTGCCGTTCGCTTCTTGCCTAAGGCGATGGAGGCCCGAGGTGCGCCGCCGTTGCCCACCAATGCCGCAAAGGCGGAGATGATTAGAATCAGCGGCATACACACGCCCACCCCGGTAAGCGCCAGCGCGCCCTCGCCGGGAATGTGGCCGATGTAAATGCGGTCTACCACATTGTAAAGCATATTGATCAGTTGGGCGGCTACTGTGGGCAGGGACAGCTGGAGCAGCAGTCGTCCGATGGGCCGGGTGGCTAAAAAATCTTTGCTTTGTTCCATCGTCGTCAACTCATTTCTGTAATCTAAACGTACTTAATTATAACACGATGAACGGCGGTGTCAAGGCGCGGATTTTGAACATGGGTCTCTTATGCGGCGAATGCAGTAATGTGTCGAACATACAAAATTCACAATTTGCGCGGCTCAAAGCGTTTACATTATGGTGAAAATATGGTAAAATAGACGGCGTGAAAACGCACATATTTTTATTTCACTCTTTACCCGATCCGACGCGCTGCGCCCGGTCGGAATTTCAGAAATGGAGAATGAGTATGCATTTGATTCCCAATCCCCGCGCATATCAGGCGTTGGACGGCGCCTTCACCTTGCAGGATGGCGAGAAGGTGAAGAGCGAACTGCGTATTCCTTTGGTACGCACCACCACCCGGGAGGCACGGATTATTGTCACCCGCAACCCGGCGTTGCAAAAGGAAGCATATACCTTGAATGTGACCGCGGAGAAGGTGCACATCACTGCCGCTACGCCTATCGGTGCTTACTATGCGCTGCAATCCCTGCGTATTTTGGCGGATTATGATATCGGCGGGCGTACGGTGCCCTGCTGCAGCATTCACGATGCCCCCCGTTGGGGTTGGCGCGGTATGAGCCTGGACGAGAGCCGCCACTTCTTTGGCAAAGAAGAAGTCAAGCGACTGCTGGATATGCTCTTTATGATGAAGCTCAATGTGTTTCACTGGCACCTGACGGACGATCAGGGTTGGCGCATTGAGATCAAAAAATATCCGCGCTTAACGGAGATCGGCTCTAAGCGCACTTGCACCCAGGTGGACGGCTGGCATACTTCTCATATGGTCAACGAGCCTCATGAGGGCTTTTATACCCAGGAGGATATTCGGGAGATCGTGGCCTATGCCAACGCCCGGGGCATTATGGTTGTGCCGGAGATTGACATGCCTGCCCATTTTGCGGCGGCGCAGGCAGCGTATCCCTGGTTGGCTTGTCGGGAACTGGAACGCGAGGTGCCCGGCTACTTTGGCGGTCGTGTGCCTACCTTGCATGGCGTAATGGACTGGAACCGCTCTGCCTGCCTGGGCAAAGAGAGTACCTTCCAGTTTATCTTTGATGTGATTGATGAAGTGTGCGAACTGTTTGACGCGCCTTACTTCCATATTGGCGGCGATGAGGCGCCCAAGGACGAATGGAAAAAGTGTCCCCACTGCCAGGCGAAGATGAAAGAGATGCACCTAAACGATGTGGAAGAGCTGCAAGGCTGGTTCAACAACCGGGTGCTGGAATATGTAAAGCAGAAGGGTAAGCGCCTGATCGGCTGGAATGAGATTTTGGCCGCCGGCAATTTGGACCCGTCTGTGATCGGTCAATACTGGACCCCCAAGCGGGATAAGAATGTGGAGCGGCACATTGCCCGCGGCGGCGATGTGATCCTGAGCAATCACCGCAGTTTTTACTTTGATATGACCTACGGGCAGTACCCATTGAGCTATACATACGATTTCGATCCGGGTCGTTATCATATTCTGCCTCGTTCCTATGACCATGTGCTGGGCGTAGAGGCTGAGGTATGGACCGAGTGGATCGACAAGCGTCCAAAACTGGATCTGAATGTGTACCCCCGTATGCAGGCTCTGGCAGAGGTTGCCTGGTCGGCCGAAGAGAGAAAAAAATACGCGGACTTCAAAGAGCGACTGGAGGCCTTTAAGCCTACGCTGGACGCCTTGGGAATCGGTTATGCTGTAACCAGCGTGGCGGAGCCGGGCACCTTCCAGCGGCAAAAGCCCCGCCGTTTGTTCTACTGCGGCGATACCCATTATGAGTTGAAGCTCAACGAAGAACGCAAAGCAAAAGGAGAAAAATAAGTATGAAATTTAGCCAATTTCCCCAGCAGGTGATCGACGAAAATGTGGATTACACAGTCAAGGAGATCACCAACATCATTAAGAAGTACGGTCCCCGGGAGTCCGGCAACAGCAACTGCCTGGCTGCCGAGAAGCACATCAAAAAAGAGATGGACCCCTTCTGTGACGAGACCCACTTTGAAAGCTACAAAATGGCACCTAAGGCCTTTTTGCACTTTACAAAAATCGTCAGTGTAGCCATCATTCTGGCTGTGGTGGTGTGTGCCGCTCTGGTGTTTACCAGTGTGCTGCCTTGGTGGATCGCCCAGTGTATTGTTGGCGGTGTGACTTTTGTGGGGCTGTTTATCACCGTAATGGAGTTCCTGTTTTACAAGCAGTTTATGGATCCGCTTTATAAGAAGGTAGAGGGCCACAACTTTTGCGCCACCCGCAAGCCCACCGGTGAGGTTAAGCGCCGCATTGTAATCAGCGGCCATATTGACGCAGCCTATGAATGGCGTCATCTGTACTATGCCAAGGGCAAGCTGCCCTTGATGGGAATTTTTATGGGCGGTACCATTGTCTGCGCGATCATCTCCTTTATTATCGCAGTGATCTGCCTGATTGCTCACTTTGCGGATATGGGCGCTTTCGGCGATTTCATGCTGAATTACAGCTACTATTTCCACTTTGTCACCGCGCTGTTTATGATCACCCTGTTCTGCTTTGTGGACTTTAAGACCATTTCTCCCGGCGCCAATGACAACCTGACCGGTACTTATGCGGCGGTGTGTGCTTTGCGTATGCTGGATATGGCCGGTGTGGAATTTGAAAATACCGAGGTGTGCTGCATGATCACAGACGGCGAGGAGGCCGGTCTGCGTGGCTGCAAGCAGTGGGCCAAGGACCATAAAAAAGAGTGCGACGAGATTGAGACCGCCGTGCTGTGTGTAGATACCTTAACGGATCTGGAATACCTGAATGTGTATAGCAAGGATATGACCGGTACGGTGAAGAACTCTAAGCCCTTCAGCCAGCTGGTGATGGACAGTGCCATTGAGGCAGGTCATAACGATTTGAAGTTCGCCAGCGTGTTCTTCGGTTCTTCCGACGCAGCGGCATTGTCCCAGGCGGGGATTCACGCCACCTGCCTGGCTGCTATGGACCCGAAACCGGCCGACTATTACCATAATCGCCGGGATACGGCGGAGCGCCTGGTACCGGAGGCTCTTAAGACCGGTTACGAGGTAGTGCTCAGTACCATTCTGAACTTTGATGAGAAAGGGCTGGGCGCAGCAAAATAAGCGTGTAAGTCCAATACAAATGTATAAGCGGTACCCGGGTTTGGGTGCCGCTTTGCAGATTAAGGCTGTTTTTTACGGAAAGGGGAAAAGAAAATGACGGCTCTGTACATTATTTTAGGCTTGCTGGCTGCGTTTATCGTGATCACGCTGATCCGTGCAGCGTTCTTTACGGCGCCCAAGCCCCAGCGGGAGGAATTCCCGCCGGAGCAGGTGAACGGGCAGCGGGCGTGCGACCGACTCAGTCAGGCGATTCAGATCAAGACCATCTCCTGCGAGGATGAGAGCCAAACGGATTGGGGTGCGTTTGACCGCTTCCATGCGTTTTTGGAACAGTCCTACCCGCTGATTCACAAAAATCTGAAACTGGATCATATTTCCACTGCCAGTCTGTTGTTTTACTGGGAGGGGACGGATCCAGACCTGGATCCTATTGCCTTTTTGGCTCATCAGGATGTGGTGCCCATCAGCGAAGGCACCGAGGGGGACTGGGAACACCCGGCCTTTGAAGGCGTAAATGACGGCCAGTTTATTTGGGGTCGCGGTGCGCTGGACATGAAGAACCACCTGATCTGCCTGATGGAGAGCGTGGAGACGCTGCTGGAGGAGGGCTATACCCCAAAGCGCGGGGTGTACCTGTGCCTGGGGCATAATGAGGAGATCGTCAGCGGCGGCAATAACGGTGCCCGGGAATTGGCGCGGGAATTGGAACGCCGGGGCGTGCACCTGGACAGCGTGGTAGACGAGGGCGGCGCTATGCTGCCGGCGCATGTAAAGGGGCTGCTGGACGCCAACCTGACCGGCGTGGGCGTGGCAGAGAAAGGCTATGCGGACTTTAAGATTACTGTAAAGTCCAAAGGCGGCCATTCTTCTCAACCACCCAAACACACCGCCATCGGCCAGTTGGCAAAGAAGGTGGAGCGACTGGAGAACCACCAATTTAAGAGCACCATTTTGCCCTTTGTTTATAATATGTTTACGGACATCGGCCGCCACGCCACCTACCCGGGGCGGGTGGTACTGTGCAACCTGTGGCTGCTGCGCCCGGTGCTGAAGCTGGTGATGAAGCAGATCCCGCCGGCTGCGTCCTTGATCCGCACCACTACCGGTGTGACTATGGCCAGCGGTTCACCTGCCGCCAATGTACTGCCCCAAAAGGCCAGCGTAACGGTAAACTTCCGCATTATGCCGGGCCAGACCATTGCGGATGTGCAGCGGCATATTGAGAAATATATGGGCGGCGACAATGTGGAGATTGAATTCATCAAGGGCAAGGAGCCCAGCATTGTATCACCCACGGACACCCGGGCTTTTGATACCCTGCGTCGGCTGTCCGTCCATCTGGACGAAAAAAATATTGTGGCGCCCTATTTGGTGATGGGCGGCACAGACGCTTATAATTACGAGAATGTGTGCAGCAATATTTATCGCTTTGCGCCCTTTACGGTGGACACGGCGCTGCTGCTCACCACCCACTCCACCAATGAGCGCATTCCTGTGGGTCAGATGACCCAGGGCGTTACCTTCTTTAAGCGCTATATTCGGTTGATGACCGCAGAGTAAAGGGGGAAAGTGATATGGATTTTAAAGAAAGCGGATTTATGTATGTTCTGGGCGGCTTTATTGTGGTCTTTGTGTTGGCCCAGTCGCTGTTTTTTCTCATTCGTGCCTGGAAGCAGGGCAAAAAGCTGGGGCTGTCCACCGCCATCATGCGAGGCACGGTGACCCAGTCAGCGCTGTTCAGCCTGGCGCCTGCCATCTCGATTGTGGCAACCATCCTTACCCTGTCCGGTGCGCTGGGCATTGTGCTGCCCTGGATCCGGCTGACAGTGATCGGCGCCATTTCTTATGAGGTGCCGGCAGCGGAGTCGGCCATGGAGGCACTGGGCTATACCGGCGGCCTGTCCGCGGAGATCACGGATCCCCTGGGCTTTTCTACCGCCGCGTGGGTGATGACTCTGGGCTCTGTGATGCCTCTTGTGATCATTCCCTTTGCCATGAAGAAAATTCAAAACAGTATCGGCAAGGCGGTGAGCAAGAATACTGCCTGGGCGGATGTAATGAGCGCCGCGGCGTTTATCGGTCTGATCAGTGCCTTTGTGGGCCGTGCCATTGTGGGCCAGGGCGACAAGGCGGTGCTGGGCGACGGCGCCGGGATCATGAGCATTACCGCTTTGGCGGTGTCTATGCTGTCTATGCTGCTGTTTATGCAGATTGAGAAAAAGAAAAAGATTGCCTGGCTGCAAAGTATGGCTATGCCGCTGGCGATGTTTATCGGTATGGGTGCGGTGATGCTGCTGGCCAAGGTGCTGCCCACCCACATTGCTTGGCTGGAATGGAGGGGCTAATATGAAAGATTATAATGAAAAGACCCACCTGTACGGTCGCTTTTGGGTGATCTCCGCCCTGTTTATTTTCTTAATGCTGCCGGTTGCGATCAGCGCCCATCTGCATGCTTTTCCCTCCGCCCAGGTGGTGTTTAAGGGGTTGGCGCCTATTGCCCTGCTGTTTTATCCCACCGCGGTGATTGAAGTGATGACCTACACGCCGCTCCTGGGTACCGGGGCAACCTACCTGGCTTTTGTAACCGGGAATATTAATAACTTAAAGCTGCCCTGTGTGCTCTCTGCCCTGGACTCTGCCCAGGTGCGCGCCCAGAGCAAGGAGGGCGAGGTACTCTCCACCATTGCCTGCGCCACATCCTCTATTGTGACCACCCTGGTGATTGCCGCAGGGGTGCTGCTGTTCAGTCCGGTGCTGCCGTACTTGACAAATGACGACTCTGTTTTTGCCCCTGCTTTTAAGCAGGTGGTGCCCGCACTGTTCGGCGCGCTGGGTATGAGCTATTTTGCCAAGCACTTTAAGCTGACTGTTGTGCCTGTTGCCGTCGTCTGCTTGATGTTGCTCTTTAAGGGCGACTTGGCGGTAGGCGTACTGATCCCTGTGGGCGTGGTGGTATCGCTGCTGTCTGCCCACCTGATGTTTAAGAAAGGCTGGGTCAAATAACAGACCGCATTCTTACCAGTTAATCAGCAGATCGCCCAACTTGACTTTTATTGGTATGGTGGTGTATAATCATCATACGATCATTAGAGACGGGGGATATAAGTAATGAAAGAGACCGATCTGCGGTATGTGAAGACCGAGCGCGCCATTCGGGACGCCTTCTTTGAACTGCTGGAGGAGAGCGATTTTGACAAGGTATCCGTTACGGATATTACCCAGCGAGCCCAGATCAACCGAAACACGTTTTACCTGCATTACAGCGATAAATTCAATTTGGTCAATTCTATTTTAATTGACTTTGTGCAAGAGCTGTCCCAGCAGGCATTAAAGGTGATCGACCAGGCGGAGAAGCCGGACACAGCCACCTTTAACCAGTATTTCTTAACGATTTTTGTCAGCGCCAATCGGATCAAGAAAAAATATCGGATCTTGTTTCGCAGCCGAAATATTGAGCCGTATTTGGATATTGCTGCCATTACGGATGTGATTGCGGATCATATCGGCAAAAACAAATTTTTGGATTTTCGCAGTCAGCGCTCCTCCGTGAGCAAGAGCTTTTTGGCTTTTGGCTTTTTCGGTGCGCTCAACGATTATTGCAGCAATGATTATACCAAGGAAGAGACGGTGCGCATGATCTCCGCCATGTCTGCCGGCTTGGCCGAGATTGCCCAGCAGCTACACGCTGCCGGGAACAAAGTCGGCAATGGAAACAAGAGCAATAAATAACAGACGATACAAAGCAAAAGGGACCTGAATCCAGGTCCCTTTTATAGATATTTGTCATTCGCTCAGCAGACCATACCGCCTTCCACCCAGCGCATAACAGCCGGGTATTCCTCTTTATAGTTATCCAGCTGGTCTGCGTTGGAGTCCACAAAGGCCTGAAATTCGTCCGTGTCCTCAAACTCGTAGGTAAAGTCTTGCTCAAAGTCATAAGTGGCGGTAAACAGGTAGTCAAACAGATCATCGGCAGAGAATTCCTCTAACAGCTTGTCCGCTGTGCGCTCTGTTATGGTGTCCAGCGCGTTCTTTACCGTTAGCTCGAAATCCTCCGGCTCGACCAGAATTTCCGGGTCGCTCTCGCAGTATTGCAGAATATCGCCCTCGCCGATAGCCAGGGTGCCCAGGTACTCCAGTACATCCTCATATCCGGTTTCGTTGACTGTATCATATAACCGGTAGGCAAACTCGCCTACCAGATTTTGCAGTGCCACCGCCTTGAACACACTGTCAATCTCGTAGCCGCTCTCATCGGTGATTACATAGCCCACCTCCTGCAGGTTCTCCCACATCAGGTAGTAAAAAATGCGGTGCTGTTCTTTCTCGCCAAAAATGGCTTCGTGAATAAAGGTATCAATATCCATTGCCGTTCTCCTCTGTCTGTCGCATTTGCGCAAGGCTACTCATATTCTATACTATATGCAGGGGATTTGCAACATTTTGCAGGTAGATTTTGGCTTTTTTGTAAACTCTGAAAACCCCGCCTGTTTTTATTGCAATGCCGGTAGGGATAAGCTATAATAAAGGGGACTGGAGGGTTCTTATGGAACTGACATTAAAAAATGAACACTGTGCCGTCACCGTTACGGACGCAGGGGCGATGCTCCGCTCCCTGGTGCGGGACGGCCGAGAATATCTTTGGCAGGGGGACCCGGCTTACTGGGCCGGTCAGGCGCCGGTTTGCTTTCCCATTGTGGGGGTGCTGCCCAAGGGGGCGTCTACCGCATTTGGCAAGCCCTGCCGTATGAAGCGCCACGGCGTGGCCCGCATTAACCCCTTTACACTGACGGAGCACCACCGCAACGGCGCCACCTTTACCCAAGTGGCAGATGACAACACCTTGGCGGCGTACCCCTTTGATTATCGGTTGGAGATTCGCTATGAGCTGGTGGACAGCACCGTTGCCGTGACTTATCATATTATTAACAGCGGCGGGGAGCCTATGCCCTTTGTGATCGGCGGCCATCCGGCCTTTAACTGCCCGCTGGCAGTAGGGGAGCGGTTTGAGGATTACAAGGTGCGCTTTGATCGCCCTGTGACGAAGGCGCCTTTGCGCCCGGATCACCAAACCGGGATCGTGGATCCGGCGCGTCGGTACAATGTGCTGGTGAATGGGCAGGAGCTGCCCCTGCGGCACGATCTGTTTTATGACGACGCATTGATTTTTGATCAGGTGGAGGCCAAAGCGGCTACCTTGCTGGGCCCGATGGGCTACGGCGTGCGGGTGGAGTACCAGGATATGGCCAACTTGCTGGTTTGGTCCGCTGAGAATGACGCCCCCTTTGTGGCATTGGAACCATGGAGCGGCATTTCTCATTGTACGGACGAGGACGGCACCCTGGAACACCGTCGGGGCGTGACCGTTTTGCAGCCGGGGGAGACAGCCACCTTTGGTTATAAAATTACCATGCTGAGCGGAGAGATGAAATGAATTACGGATTTTTCAGAGTGGCGGCGGCAGCGCCCCGTTTGCGCGTGGCAGACCCGGATTATAACGCCGGACAGCTGGAGACAGTAATCGACCGGGCTGTGGCGCAGCAGGTACGCCTGCTGGTGACCCCGGAGTTGTCCGTCACCGGCTACACCTGCGCCGATCTGTTCTTTACCGCTGCGCTCCAGCAGGCGGCGGATCGGGCGGTGCAGCGGCTGGCTGCCTATACGGCGGGCAAGGACATTGCGGTGCTGATCGGCGCCCCGGTGCCCTATAAGAATAGCCTTTATAACTGTGCCCTATTGCTCCGGGACGGGCAGGTGCAGGGCATGGTGCCCAAGGTGCATCTGGCCAATTATAATGAGTTTTACGAAAAGCGCTGGTTCGCCTCCGGCGCGGATTTCGATACGGTACAGATGGTGAACGGCGTTCCCATGGGCAGTCAACTGTTTGACCTGGGCAGCGGCGTGCTGCTGGGTGTGGAGCTGTGCGAGGACCTGTGGGTGCCTCAGCCTCCCAGCGGTGCTTTGGCGCTGCAAGGCGCCAATTTGATCGCCAATCTGTCTGCCAGCGACGAGTATGTGTCCAAGGCGGCCTATCGTCGGGACCTGGTGGCCGGCCAGTCCGCCCGCTGCGTGGTCGGGTATGTGTATGCCGGCGCCGGGGTGCATGAGAGTACCACGGACCTGGTGTTCAGCGGCGCCACCTTAGTGGCGGAGAACGGCGGCATTTTGGCAGAGGGGGAGCGATTTGCCCGGGAAAGCGTGCTCACCGTTGCCGATGTGGATGTGGAGAAATTGAATGCCCAGCGGCGGCAAAATATGTCCTTTGAGAACCGGCCCGGCGCGGCGGTACAGTCTTGCCCGGTGCCCAATGCAGAGAATGATTTGGCGTACCGCATGGTGGACCCTCACCCCTTTGTGCCGGCAGCGGACGCCCAGCGCCGAGAACGGTGCAAGGAGATCTTCCTGCTCCAGGCCAGCGGTTTGGCCGGGCGGCTGGAGCATGTAGGCTCCAAGGGTTGTGTGCTGGGGATCAGCGGCGGTTTGGACTCCACCTTGGCGCTGCTGGTGGCTGTGCGCGCCATGGAGCTGCTGGGTAAACCGGCCAGCGCCGTGCTGGGTGTGACCATGCCCGGGTTTGGCACCACGGACCGCACCTATCGCAACGCGCTGGATCTTATGGAAGCGCTGGGGGTCACCCGGCGAGAGATCTCCATTGCAGACGCCTGTGTGCAGCACATGGCGGACATTGGTCACGACTCGTCGGTGCATGACATTACTTATGAGAACACCCAGGCCAGAGAGCGCACCCAAATCCTCTTTGACCTGGCCAATAAAGAGAACTGCCTGCTGGTGGGCACCGGCGATCTGAGCGAGCTGGCCATGGGCTGGTGTACTTACAACGGCGACCACATGAGTATGTACGGCGTGAATGCCTCCGTGCCCAAGACGCTGGTGCGATACCTGGTGGATTATGTGGCCGGGGAGTTGGGTGGCCGCACGGAAGAAATCTTGCGGGATGTGCTGGACACGCCGGTGTCGCCGGAGCTGCTGCCCCCGGACGCCAATGGCAAGATTGCCCAAAAAACGGAGGAGAAGATCGGCCCCTATGAATTGCATGACTTTTTCCTCTATCACTTTGTGCGCTTCGGCTTTGACCGGGAAAAGCTGGCCCTGCTGGCGGAGAAAGCCTTTGACGGCCGGTACGATCGCCCCACCATTGACCGGTGGCTGACGGAATTTTTGCGCCGGTTCTTTATCAGTCAATTTAAGCGTTCCTGTATTCCGGATTCGCCCAAGGTGGGTTCTGTGTCGCTGAGCCCCCGGGGCGACTGGCGTATGCCCAGCGATGCGGCGATGCAGGCGTTTTTACAACCGGATGAACAGATATAAAGGAGCTGTTATAATGAAAAAAGCAATGGCATTGCTGCTGGCTTGCAGCATGGTACTGGCATTCGCTGCTTGCAGCAAAAAGCAACATACAGAACAGGAGGTCACAGCTGTGGTGGATGTGACCGATGAGAACGGCAAGACCGTTACGGATAAGGACGGCAAAGCCCAAACCCGGGTGGTTACCATACCCCAAACGGACGCCAAGGGCAACACCGTGGCGGCAGGGGAGAGCGCTGCCGACGGCAAATCCGCCGGTAACGGCGGTTCGGCTGCAAAGGACGGCAAGGACAAGACGGAAAAGGCCACCAAGAAGAACGAAACCACCACGAAAAAGACCACGACCACCACAACCACCGTAGCCGCCAATCGAAAAATTCACATTTCCGTTTCTCTGCCTGCCGGCACAGATACCCGCACGGACAAGCTGCGCATTACCATTAACGGCAAGCAGGTGGACGAGAAAGAAGTGACCTTGGAGATCGGCCCCGCCTTTAACTACACCACGGAGAAAAAGTACCGGGGGGATGTAAAGGTGCAGGTGGAACTGGAACATACGAAAAAAAGCGCCAAAGTCACAGTGAAGAAAGGCACGGACACCGCCAAATTCAATTTTGAAAATATTGAGAATCTGCTGGGCGACGACGACTAAGCGACAATTGGTGAAAAAAACGAAATAATCGACAAAAAAGCAGTGTCTATGCGCTGCTTTTTGTTATTATTATACAGAAACACTAAATTGTTGTGTTGAATTTCGCATGCCGGAGTGCTATAATTGGTATAGTTGTGGGCTTGCGCCCAAACTGAGGTTGTTATCTGTAAGATAAAATACAGGAGGAAATTCCATGAACAGAAAGAAAAAAACCATGGACGGTAACAGCGCCGCTGCTCATGTCAGCTACGCATTTACAGAAGTTGCCGCCATTTATCCCATCACCCCCTCATCCACCATGGCGGAGGAGACGGACGCCATGGCCGCCCGCGGGGTCAAGAACCTGTTTGGCCAAACGGTCAAGGTGGCGGAGATGGAGTCTGAGGCCGGTGCCGCCGGCGCCGTGCACGGTTCTTTGTCTGCCGGTGCGCTGACTACCACTTACACCGCGTCACAGGGCCTGCTGCTGATGATCCCCAATATGTACAAGATCGCCGGCGAACTGATTCCGTCCGTCATTCATGTGTCTGCCCGCTGCGTGTCTACCCACGCGCTGAATATCTTTGGCGACCATTCCGATGTGATGGCCTGCCGCCAGACCGGCTATGCCATGCTCTGCTCTGCCAATGTGCAGGAGGTAATGGATCTGGGCGCTGTGGCTCACCTGTCTACCTTAAAGAGCCGTGTGCCGTTCTTGCATTTCTTTGACGGCTTCCGTACCTCTCATGAGGTGCAGAAGATTGAGACCTGGGACTACGAGGACCTGCGGTCTATGGTGGATATGGACGATGTGCAGGCGTTCCGCGCCCGCGCCCTGAACCCGGAGAAGCCGGTGTTGCGCGGCTCTGCGGAGAACAGTGATGTGTTCTTCCAGCACAGAGAGGCATGCAACCGCTACTATAACGACGCGGTTGCCACTACTGAGATGTATATGAACACCATCAACGAGAAGTTGGGCACGGATTACCGGCTGTTTAACTACTACGGCGCGCCGGACGCAGACCGTGTGATTGTGGCTATGGGCTCTGTGTGCGACACCATTCAGGAAACCGTAGATTTTCTGAACGCCCGCGGCGAAAAAGTGGGCATGGTCAAGGTGCACCTGTATCGCCCCTTCAGCGCCAAGCATCTGCTGGCTGCCCTGCCGGAGACGGTGAAGCACATTTCCGTGTTAGATAGAACGAAGGAGCCCGGCTCCTTAGGCGAGCCGCTGTTCCTGGATGTGGTGGCTGCGCTGAAAGGCTCTGCCTTTAACGATGTGCCGGTGTACGGCGGTCGTTTCGGCTTAGGATCTAAGGACACCGTACCGGCGCATATTATCGCTGTGTACAACAATATGGCTGCGCCCCAGCCCAAGCCGGAGTTCACTCTGTCCATTGAGGACGATGTGACCCATTTGTCCCTGCCGGTGACCGAGAACCCGGACACCACCCCGGCAGGCACCACTTCTTGTAAGTTTTGGGGTCTGGGCTCCGACGGCACCGTTGGCGCCAACAAGGACTCTATTAAGATCATCGGCGACAATACGGATATGTTTGCCCAGGGCTACTTCTTCTATGACTCCAAGAAGTCCGGCGGCATTACCGTGTCCCATCTGCGCTTTGGCTCGTCACCCATTACCTCTACCTATTTGATCAACAAGGCCAACTTTGTGGCCTGCCACTGCCCGTCCTATGTGACCAAGTATGACATGGTGCAGGATCTGGTGCCCGGCGGCACTTTCCTGCTCAACTGTATTTGGACCCCGGATCAGCTGGACAGCCAGCTGCCTGCGTCCATGAAGCGCTATATTGCAGAGAACAATATCCATTTCTATATCATTAACGGCATTAAGATCGCAGAGGAAGTGGGCTTGCCCGGTCGTGCTTCCACCATCTTGCAGTCTGCATTCTTTGCCATCTCCGGTATTTTGCCAGTAGAGAAGGCCATTGAGCTGATGAAGGCCGCCGTGGTTAAGAAGTTCTCCAAAAAAGGCGAGGCGGTGGTGAATGCCAACTTTGCCGGCATTGACCGTGGCGCCCAGGAGATCGTGAAGGTGGATGTGCCGGACAGCTGGAAGACTGCAGAAGACGCACCCCGCCGGCTGGAAGTACCCACCGATCGTCCGGAGATGAAGAAGTTTGTCAAGGAAATTCTGGATCCGGTTGGCCGCCTGCACGGCGACGATCTGCCGGTATCTGCCTTTGCTGATCGGGCGGACGGCGTATATCCTGCCGGTTCTGCCGCCTTTGAGAAGCGGGGCATTGCCATTACCGTACCCCAGTGGGACGGCACCAAGTGCGCCCAGTGTAACCTGTGTGCCATGGTCTGCCCGCATGCAGTGATTCGTCCCATTGCTATGAATGCAGAGGAAGCGGCTGCCGCGCCGGAGGGTACCACCATGGTGAAGCACAAGAGAGCGGATTATCAGTACGCCCTGATTGTGTCCGTACTGGACTGCACCGGCTGCGCCTCCTGCGCCAACGTGTGTCCCACCAAGTCCCTGACCATGAAACCCATTGCCAGCGAGCTGGATCGGCAAAAGATCTATGATGCGCTGGTGGACACCTCCGAAAAACCGGAGCTGCTTACCAACAATACCATCGGCGTGCAGTACAGAAAGCCGTATTTGGAGTTCTCCGGCGCTTGCGCAGGCTGCGGCGAGACCCCGTATGCCAAGCTGGCCACCCAGCTGTACGGCGACCGTATGTACATTGCCAACGCCACCGGCTGCTCCTCCATTTGGGGCGGTTCCGCACCCTCTACGCCTTACACGGTAGACAAGAACGGCCACGGCCCCGCTTGGTCCAACTCTCTGTTTGAGGACAACGCTGAGTTCGGCTACGGTATGCTATTGGCACAAAAGCAGATCCGCGAGCGGCTGGCTATGGACGCCCAGCAGCTGCTGGATACCCCGGTGGCGGACAAAGCCCAGGCTTGGCTGGACACCTATGAGGACGCTGCTACCAATACGGAGCCTGCCCAGGCACTGATTGCTGCATTGCAGACGGCAGCGCTGGAGGGTGACGCCAAGGCGGCGGCTGCCGATTTCCTGAAAGACGCAGATTATGCGGCCAAGAAGTACCAGTTTATCTTTGGCGGCGACGGCTGGGCCTACGACATTGGCTTTGGCGGCCTGGATCATGTGATCGCATCCAATGAGAATGTGAACATTGTTGTGTTTGATACGGAGGTGTACTCCAACACCGGCGGTCAGGCCTCTAAGGCCACCCAGACCGGCGCTGTGGCCAAGTTTGCTGCCTCCGGTAAGGTGGTCAAGAAGAAAGACCTGGCGCAGATTGCGATGAGCTACGGTTATGTGTATGTGGCTCAGGTGGCTATGGGCGCCAATGCCAATCAGTGCTTAAAGGCGTTCCAGGAGGCCGCGGCTTATGACGGTCCGTCCATCATCATCTGCTACGCCCCCTGCATTAACCACGGCATTAAGATGCCCTTTAACCAGGCAGAGCAGAAGAAGGCGGTTGCCGCCGGGTACTGGAACCTGTTCCGCTTTAACCCGGATCTGGCCAAGGCAGGGAAAAATCCCTTTACCCTGGACAGCAAGGCACCCAGCGCCGATTATGTACAGTTCATCGAGGGCGAGACCCGTTACTCTGCGCTGAAGCGTTCCTTCCCCGGCAAGGCGGAGCAGCTGTTTAGCATTGCGGCGGAGAACTCTATTGAAAAGTACAACAAGTTGGCTGCACTGGTAGACTTCTACGCACCCAAGGGTGAGTAAAGCCAAATAAAAAACAAAGCGCTGCGGTTCTTCCGCGGCGCTTTTGCTTTGTGATAAAAAACAACCCCTGCACACCGGGTGCAGGGGTTGTTCCTTTATGTAAGGGCTTAGCCGTTGAGAATGGCAAAGTTCTCTTTGTTGGCCTTGTACAGGTTCTTAAACACTTTGAAGTTGCGGTCATAGACTGCCTTGTTGGCCGGGTTGGGCTTATAAGTGGTCTTTACCGGGATCAGCTTCTTTACATCAAAGATGGAGGGGATGGCGCCCATACCTACGGCGATACAAGCGGCTGCACCCACGGCACCGATGTTTTGCGGGGACTCTACCACCACCACATCACGCTGGAGAATATCGGCCAAAATCTGGCAGGTGGTTTCGCCCAAAGCGCCGCCGCCGCAGAAGCGCACGGTCTTGGACTTCTGATACTTGGCGGTCTTTAACTCCTGGCGCTCCAGCATCCAGCGCATGTGGAAGCAGATGCCCTCCACAACGGCGCGGATCAGCTCTGTTTTACCTACATTCAGCCGAATGTTAAAGAACATACCGGCGGCATTGGGATCCTCAAAGGGACAGCGGTTGCCGTGGAGCCAGGGGGTAAAGATCACGCCGTTGGAACCGGCGGGAATGGTGTCGATCACTTCTTCCAGGTAGTCGTACATATTGAATTCTACCTGCTCCAGGCTGTCAGTAGCGTTGCCGTAGCGCTTTAAGAACACGCCAATTTCGTCCAGCGCCAGATGATCCTTGACCCAGCCTACGCACTTGTTGGAGGTCTCCAGCTCGCCAAAGTAGTTAAAGGTCTCCGGATTGGCGCCTACAATGGCAGCCATCATCGCACCGGTATCAACCATCTGTTCCGGCACAACGGTGCCCACCCAGCCGGAGGTGCCACTGTAAATGTGCGCGTCGCCAATCTCTACCGCTCCGGCGCCTACGCCGATCAAAGAGGCGTCGCCGCCGCCGCCGTACACAGCGGTGCCCTGAGCCAGACCCAGTTCCTCGGCAGCCTTGGCAGTGACTTCGCCCACTTTATCGGTGCACTTTTTAATCTCCGGCAGGTGCTTCATATCCACGCCTACCATATCGCAAATGGGCTTGCACCAGCCCTCGTGGCCCTTGCGGGTGTCATACAGCAGGGTGCCGAATGCAGAATCCTGGGTCATCACGAATTCACCGGTCAGGCGGCAGATGAGATACTCTTTCACATCCAGCCACTTATAGACTTTCTTAAAGTTTTCCGGCTCGTGCTCCCGCACCCAGCGGTACTTCCAAATGGGGTCCTTAACAGAGGAGGATACGGCACCGGTATAGCGCAGGTACTTGAGCAGCTTGGTCACTTCCGCACCGGCGATTTGTACGCCGTGGGCAATGCCCTTCTTCAGCTCATTGCCGGCTCGCTGGTCCATATAGGTCATGGGGCGGCGAATGCAATTACCCGCTTTGTCTACCAGGACCAAACCCTGCATGGCAGAGCAGAAACTGATGCCCTCTACCTGGTCTTTGGTCACGCCTACGCACTTATTGAACACATTGCGGGTGGTGCTGCACATGGCGCTCCACCATTCATCGGCGTCCTGCTCGGCGCCGCCCTTTACGCCGGTCTCATCATCCACATACAGACCGTAGCCTGCGGTGTCAGAGGCCAGGATGCGCATGGTGTCGCCGATCTCAATCAGACAGGTCTTGACCCCGGTGGTGCCCACATCGTAGGTGATTACATATTTGCTCATAAAATATCCTCCCATGGTGTTGTACGCGGTAAATACCGTCACTTCTTTTCAAATGTAAATGCGCTCTCCACAAATTTCAGCAGTTGACCGATCACCCGCTCCTCGTCCATTTCCTCCACATCTACGCCGGTGTAGAACTTAAACCGCTCCTTGTAGTAGTCGCAGGTGTAAGAGAATTGCAGGGACATCAGCAGATTGTCCAAAAAGAAGGCAAAGAGCCGGGGGTCCAGATCCGGGCGCACATCTCCCTTGGCCAGCGCCTGCGCAATGGCCGTGGTGTAGATGCCGCTGGTCTCGCTCTCAATCTCCCGCACCAGCATTTGGGTGCGCGCGCTGTCCTTCTCCGAGGCGATCTCATTATACAGCCGAATGTAATTGGCATTTCGCTTGGAATGGACGCAGGTGGCGCGAATGAGCTTTTCTGCCTTGACCAGCAGCTTGTCGTCGCTGGCCATAATCGCCTCGATCACCTGGGTCAGAATACGCATGCCCCGCTGAATGCAGGTGATGAACAGATCCTCTTTGGTCGCAAAGTACTTGTACATCAGCCCAATGCTGATCCCTGCGTTCTTGGCGATCACATTGATGTTGGCGTTTTCGTACCCTTTGGAGGAAAACTCCTCGGTGCCCACTTCCAGTATGCGCTCCCGTCGCTCCTCGGAAATGCGGTCAAATGCGTCCTTGTGATGTTTATTTACCATTTCAAAAAATTTTGTAGCCTTGCACAAAGAACGGAAAAGCCCTTTGTGCAATCCGTACAAATACTCCCTCTCTGTAAAGCGTGAACCGCAATTCACTTTCCTTATATTATCATTATTTATCCATTATTGCAAGAAATCTGAATAAAAATGCGGGAAAATTGAACAAATTATTACAAGTATCTATTTGACAAATCATTAAAAAGTGATATACTAAAGGTGTATTTTATGTGAGCGATGGCTCACGCCCTTTGGGGTGAGCGACGACTCATGAATTTTAAGGAGGAACGACCATTATGGATACCCGATTTGCAATTTCTGAGTATCTTGATGCAGCGCAGGTCACCGCTCAGCTGGACGCGCTCATCAAAAAGCCTATTTATTCCATCAGCCCGGCTGCACTGAAGAAGTATGAAGAAGAATACTTCGACAAGAAGTGCGCGAAGTCTAAGGCGATGATCACCGAGGCGAAAGAGATCATTCCCGGCGGTGTGCAGCACAACCTGGCGTTTAACTATCCTTTCCCCATCGTGATGACCAAGGCCAAGGGTGCTAAACTCTATGATATTGACGGCAACGAGTATTACGACTTCCTGCAGGCCGGCGGTCCCACCATCCTGGGCTCCAACGACGATGTGGTGAAGGAGAAGGTTAAGGAACTGCTGGACGATTGCGGTCCTTCCACCGGTCTGTTCCATGAATATGAGTACAAGCTGGCCAAGAAGATCTCCGACTGTGTTCCTTCCGTAGAGATGTTCCGTATGCTGGGTTCCGGTACAGAGGCCTGCATGTGCGCTGTGCGTGTGGCCCGTCTGGCTACCGGCCATAAGAACATCATCAAGATGGGCGGCGCTTATCACGGCTGGTCCGATCAGCTGGCATGGGGCATGCGTGTGCCCGGTACCATGAATTTGCAGTCTCACGGCGTACCGCTGTTCGTATTCAAGCACACCCAGGAGTTCTTCCCCAATGATCTGAAGAGCCTGGAGCACAAGCTGATCCTGAATAAGTTCCGCGGTGGTACCGCTGCCGTGTTCATTGAGGCCATTGGTCCGGAGTCCGGTACCCGTCCGGTAGACAAGGACTTCCCCAAGGGCGTACAGGCACTGTGCCGCAAGTACGGCGCTCTGCTGGTTTGCGACGAGGTTGTAACCGGCTTCCGTATCGGCGTGTCCGGTGCGCAGGGCTACTTTGGCATTGATCCCGACATCACCATCTTCGGTAAGGTGATTGCCGGCGGTTACCCGGGTGCAGGCGGCATCGGCGGCCACAGAGAGGTTATGAAATACTTAGGCGCCGGCCTGGATAAGGGCAACGGCTCCGGCAAGAAGATTCATAAGGCAATGTGCGGCGGCACCATGGCTGCCACCCCCATCTCCTGCTGCGCAGGTTACACTGCCATTTGCGAGATCGAGAAGCGTAACGCCTGCCAGGTAGCCGGTAAGATGGCGGATCGTCTGGTACACGGCTTGCAGGCGCTGATCAAGAAGTATGACCTGCCTTTCGTGTGCTTCAACCAGGGTTCTGTATGCCACTTGGATACCGTTGGCACCATGCACTTTAAGGTGGACTGGAAGCATCCGTGGACCATTCCGCACACCTTGAAGGAGACCGGCAAGCGTCAGTCCGAGATGGAGCACATGGGCGCTGCTTACATGGCAGAGGGCTTGGTAACTTTGGCCGGTTCTCGTCTGTACACTTCCGCCGCTTATACGGAAGAGATGATTGACGACTGCCTGAACAGATTTGAGAATGTGTTCAAGAACTGCGTTTGCATCGAGGCGTAAGATTTTTTACCAAGGGCGGTACCGGGCAGTGATGCCCGGCCGTCCTTTTGGTGCTTTTGCCCCCGGGGCAAAAATACGATTTTAAGGGGAAAACACATGGCTTACGAATTAGAAGAAGCAAAAAAGCTGGTCGTTGCGGCCGGCAAAAAGCTGGTGGAAAGCGGTCTGATCGCCCGTACCTGGGGCAATGTATCCGCCCGTATTTCTGACACCCAGTTTGTGATCACACCCTCCGGTCGGGCGTATGAAACGCTGACACCGGAAGAAGTGGTTGTGGTTAATATTGAGGACTGCTCCTACGAGGGCGATATTAAGCCCTCTTCCGAGAAGGGTGTGCACGCTGCGGCGTATCGCCACCATCCCACCGTGGATTTTGTGATCCACACCCACCAGAAGGCGGCCACCATCGTCAGCATTACCGGCATGGAGATCCGCAATGTTTACAAGGATTTTCAGCCGGTCCTGGGCAATAAGGTGCCCTGCGCCGATTATGCTATGTCTACCACCAATTCTCTGCGCAAGAAGGTAGAGACGTGCATTATGATGAACCCGGGTTGCCGTGCCATTATGTTGATGCACCATGGCACTCTGTGCATGGGCGATACCTATGAGCAGGCCTTTGAGATTGCAGACGCACTGGAGAAGTGCTGCCAGCGGGTGATCAAGGACAACTATCTGCGCCATTCCTGGGCAGAGACATATTCTGACGAAGGTAAGCGCAACTTTTACCTGAAAAAGAATGGCGCTGTGGCTATGCCGGAGAGCATTTGTGATCTGGGCTCCTCCGTTCGCAACGGCAAGACCTTTAGCTTGACCGTTGGCGGAGAGACCATTGATGTGGATTTGGAGACTGGGCTGGGCATTACCGGCATTGCACCCAAGTGCGCCAAGATCCATAAGGCCATTTATGACAGCCAGGATTGCTCCATCATCAAGCATGTGACCGATCCGGATGTGATCGCTGTGTCCTGCACAGGTGAAGATATGATTCCTATGATCGACGACTTTGCACAGATCGCCGGCGTGGATGTGAAAAACCGCCCGTGGATCGACGGTGATACAGACGCTTGTGCCAAAGATATTGCTAAGGCCATGGACAGCCGCAATGCAATCCTGATTCAGGGCAACGGCGCCATCATCACCGGCAATTCCGATGGGGATATGCAGGCGCTGGAGATCATTATGGATAAGGGCTGTGAGGCCGTGATTGACACGGATATTTTCAATCGCCCCCATTATGTGCCCAAGGTGGAGTGCTTCTTGATGCGCACCGTGTATTTGGCTAAGTATTCCAAAGAGATCAATAAAAAGTAAGGTGCTTTGCACCACCGCCACCCATTGTCTTGCAGTGGGTGGCTTTTTTATGGATTGCAGGCCACCCAAATGCCCATATCGGCCGCGGTGCGATGTGTATTGTATTCTGCATCGTTGACACACAGGGCGGGCGGATGCTATCCGCCCCTACGGTCATCTGGTTATAATAAGGCTTTCGTAGGGACGGCAATCTGCCGCCTGCTTCTCCATACATACGCGCAAAAAAAGGAGCCTCGCTGATGAAGCGAGGCTCCTTTTTGCTTTGCTTTTACTTTTCCAGCACCAGGGTGGTGACGGAGCGGGCAGGGAGGGCAAAGGCATCGGCGGCGGTGCCGCTGTCTGTCTTTGCCAAGTCGTTGTCTTTGTCGGTCACATAGGTGGTGTGGCGGGTGTAACCGTCCAGCGCCAGGGTGGTGCTGCGGGCCTTATCCGTGTTGTTGATGAACACGGCGGTAACGGTGCCGTTGGGGTTTTTGAATGCCACGGACTGCACATCGCTCAGTTCCTTCGGTAGGGTAATGGAAATGCGTACGCTACCCTCGTCGGTGAATTTGGAGAAGTTGCCCAGTACCCACAGCCGCTTGGAGGTCTCGACTTGATGGCTGTCTTTGTCCAGATACACCAGTCCGTCGGTGTAGCCGCCAAAGGCGCAGGCGGTCCACCAGTCCCATTCTACCGCGTTTAGCACCGTCAGATCCTGGTGAATGATCCCGGCCAGTGCCAGACCGTATTCCATGCCCAGGCCGCTGTCCATACCGTTCTTTTGGATCAGGTCGTACACGCCGCTGTTTTGGTCCTCGGTCATTTGGCAGTATTCCGTCAGCGCCAACTTGTAATTGCTGCCGTAGGTGGTGGCTATGGCGTCAGCGAAGGCCTGCCTCTCCTCCGGGCTGGCCCAGTAGGAATGGAGTGCCAGCGTGGGCATGCCCTTGCGAAGGGCGTTGCTTTTCAGTCCGTTGACACCACTTTTGCCAAACATGGTCTGGAGGTATGCCATACAGGTGTCCGTGCCGATGTGGCCGCTTTCCCAGCCTTCCAGCTGACAGCCCTTTAGCGCGTCTTCCTGCGCCATTTGCTTCAAAAATACCTTGTACAGATCCCGGCACTGGGTCTTAGAGTAGTAGCAGCCCTCCTGCTTGGCGGTGCCGTCTTCATAACCCCGCCAGCTCCATTCCGGCTCGTTGATGGGAGACAGGCCGGTGACCCGATACCCGGCCTCCGTAAAGTGCTTGGCGCAGGCAATGCCGTACTTGGCAAAGTCTGCGTACCGTTCCGGCTCCAGGTTGGTTACATAGTTTTCATCGTCCGGCAGGTAGTCGCAGTAGGCTTTGCCGTTGGCGGTGTAAAACACCGGGGCGCTGTTAGAGAACAGGGTCACCCGCAGGTCTTTGTTCATACTTTTTGCCAGGGCCAGGGCATTTTGTGCTGCTGCGTCCCGCTCCCAGTGGTAGCTGCCGTCCTTGTCTATAAAGGCTTCTGCCCGGCGGTCCGGGTCGGTGATGGTGGCGTCATCCTTGGAACCGGCGCCCAGGTTGTAGCGGTAAATATTCAGCCCAATGCCGCTGTTCTCGTCATACAGCAGGGAGAGAATATCCTTGGCGTTCTCCCAATTGCCTACCTCCTGGCTCCACCAGCAGGCAGAAGCACCAAAGCCGTTCATTGTCTGATAGACAGCGGTTGGTTCAATGGTGATGGCCTTGACCTGTGCGGTGGTGGCGGCAGGCTCTGTGTTGTCGGAGGTGCCGGCGGCGCACCCGGCCAGTAGAGCAGTGGTGCACAGAACAGCGGTCACTTTTTGTAAGCGTTTGGTGTATGTCGTCATTTTTTTCGTCCTTATGTGAATTTAGTCTGTAATGGTAATACCTTTTTTCTCCCGCTGGGCAGCCAGTTCCGTTTCCATTTTTTCCCTAAAGTCGCCGGTCAGGTTGTAGAAGAACATGGGAATGGTGCATACCAGCAGACTGATGGCGGGGATCAGCGATACCACGCTGAATATACCGCTCCGCACCCCGTGACTCATCAGCAGCGGGTTGGCGGTGACGGAGGCGTTAATGGAGCCTACATCCAGGTCTACAATAATGTACATGAGAATGATAAAGGAGGTGGAGAGCGCCGCCCCCAGTTTGGTGACAAAGCTCTGAATGGCAGAGCCCATACCGGTGAGCCGGGTGCCGGTCTTCCACTCCATGTAGTCCAAACAGTCGCCGATCATGGCAAAGGCGCACACATTGATGGCGCCGCAGGGCACGCAGCTGAGTACCAAAAACGGCACGCAGGCCCAGAAATGCTGATACCCGATGCACCACATAATCAGACTGGATACGGCGCCCAGCAGGCTGGTGGCAATAATGATCTGTTTGTAGTTGAATTTCTTAAACAGCACCGGCATCAGCAGCATGGCGCCGAACATACCCACGGCGCTGGCCACGCTAAACACGGTGCTCACCAGCGAGATATTGCCTTGCAGTGCCGCCTCCTGCTCCGCGGCGGACAGACCGGTCAGGTCCTTGCCGATATAAAAGCTGTAACGGGCGGCGTGCACTGCGCCGGCCTGGTACATATACCGGGCGGCGGAGAGAATACCCATCAGTGCTGTGAGCATTAAGGGCTTGCAGGTGAAGATCAGCTTCAGCGCAGAGGGCTGATTCTTGTCCTTCTTAGGCGGAATCGGAATGTTCACCCGTTCCTTGGTCTTAAAATATACCCGGATAAACAGCAGATTGCCCACAATGGCGCAAAACAGGGCAATGCACATATACTTCGTCTTTTCCAGCTCCGTGCCGGACAAATTGAACTTGGGCAGAATAAAGCCCAGTACCATAAAGAAAGCGGTAGGTACGGCAGAGCCCACGCCGTTGGCGGTGCGCGCCTTGCTGATAATGCCGCCCCGCTCGTCTGCATTGGGCGTTAAGGCATTGGGCAGTGCCCAGAAGGGCACATCCGAGGCGGTGTAGATCATACCCCAGGCCACATAGGTAACGGCGGCGTAGATCATCTTGGCTGTGTCGCTGATATTGGGTGCGTAGAACAGCAGCACCGTCAGTATGGCAATGGGAATGGGTGTGTAAATGAGATACGGCTTCATTTTGCCGTTCTTTGGATTGGCGTGATCCATAATATAGCCCATGATCGGGTCGTTAATGGCATCCCACACCCGCGCCAGCAGCATCAGCAGCAGCACAAATAAAGGCGTGAGCTTCAGCACGCTAATGTAAAAGTCTGAGATATAGCTGCTCATAATGGCATAGACCATGCCTTGACCCAGTGCTCCGACGCAGTAGGCCATCCATTCTTTTTTCGGCACATGATTTGTATGATTCATGTGACCGTCCCCCCTCTGTATTTTATTTTTAGAACAGAATATTCCAATACTAAGATACCATAGCCACCTGCCTGCCGTCAATGAAAATGTACAGAAATCTGCATAAAAATAACCGGATTTTTACATAGAATGGAAGTAGTCAACACTGCGCAAATATGCTACAATGGGTTTGATAAGATCATCAAAGGAAGGAATTTGTATGCAGATCAAACTCATTGCAATGGACCTGGACGGCACTTTAATGCTGCCGGACCATCAGCGGGTAGGCGAGACCACCCGCCGGGCGTTGGCCGCCTGCCGCCAACAGGGTGTGCGCCTGGCGTTGGCCACCGGTCGCACCTTGGCGCTGACGGAGCCGGTACAGGCCCAACTGCCTTTTTTAGATTATATTGTATTCAGCAACGGCGCCGGTGTGTGGGATGTGCAGAACAAAAAGCGGATCCACAGTGACCCGATGCAGCTGGCGGACGCGCGGCAGATCTGCGCTTATTTGGACAGCCGTCCGGTGTACTATGAATTCTATGCCGATGGGGTGCCGGTGGCACCTGCCCGGCGCAAGGGCATGGCGCAGCTGGACGGAGTGCCGGACAGCTTTGTGGACGAACTGCTGGAGAAAGTGGTGTACCGGGACAGTGTGGCAGACGCGCTGGTCGGTATGACGGTGGAAAAGCTCAATCTCTTTACTATACCGATGGAAGAAAACCGAGCCCTGCGCGCGTTTTTGCAGACCATGGGCCATGTGGAGATCACTTCCTCCATCGGGTGCAATGTGGAGGCCGGCAAGGTGGGCACCAGCAAGGCCACGGCCTTGGCTGCCTTGTGCGGGCAACTGGACTATGACCCGGCCCAGGTGATGTGTTTTGGTGACGGCGGTAACGATGTGGATATGCTGCGCTACTGCGGCTGGTCGTATGCCATGGAGAACGGTACGGACGCGGCCAAGGCGGCTGCCCGCTTTTTGGCGCCATCCAATGATCGGGAGGGTGTTGCCCGCGTGGTTCGGCAAGAGATACTGAAGGAGAATGTGGATGAATAACAAAAAAATCGCCGCCATCGTGCTGATATTTGTGATTCTGTTTTTGGTACTGGTACTGGGGATCGGCTTTTTTGGTGCCATTCCGCTGATCGGCAAGTGGATCGCCTTTGTGCTGGCCTGTTTGCTGGTGGTGTTTTGCGTGGTGTTCTTTTGGCTGGCCGGGAGACGAAACCGATGAATCACAGATACACCCGGCGGGGCACGGCGCTGCTGCTGGTACTGACGCTCCTGGTGAGTATGCTGGGGGCGGCTCTGCCTGTGATGCAAAAATCGGGTGCCGCTTCCGGCACCTTTGCAGCTGCCTATACTGCTCTGTTGGAGAAAGCCCCGGTGGCGCAGGCGGATTTAGAGCGTGATCCTTATGGTCTGTGCCGCCTGGTAGTTACCGGCTATGGCGGCAAGGACTACGGTGCTGTGGCAGCGGCAGTGACGGACGGCTTGGCGATTTTGCAATATGACACACCGTTGGCTGCCCGCAAGGCGGCGGCACAGCTGGCACAGGACGGCGCCACGGCGGAGCCGGACAGCCTGTGCCAATTAGAGACGGATACGAACCTGACCGGCAACCTTTGCCCCTGGGCGGGGGAGATGGTGGGTACCACCGCTTTTTGCGCCCGGCGACAGATCCCGAGTCACCGGGTAGTCATCGCTCAAATTGATACAGGCTTTATGCTGGATCATCCGGCGCTGCAAGGGCGGCTGGCGTCTGACGGCATAGATCTGTCCGGCGACGGTAGAGCCAATGCGGCCTATGACACCCGGCAGCGGGGCGCCACTTATTGGCACGCCACGGCGGTGGCCTCGGTGCTGGCCGGGAATACAGATGAGAATGTAAAAATATTGCCCTATAAAGTGGTGCGCTTCGGTACGGACACCTGCACTGCCTCGGCGGTTTTGGCCGCCATGGAGGACGCTGTGGCGAAGGGTGCACGGGTGCTGAATATGAGCCTGAGCACCAGCCAAAATCGGGCGGGCTTTGCAGCCATGATGGACAAGGCTGCGGCACTGGGCGTGGCTGTGTGCTGCTCTGCCGGCAATGTGGGTGCACAGATCAGCAACCGCTATCCCTCGGCATTGCCCCAGGCCATTACCGTCAGTGCAGTGACAGCGGACAAGACGGTGGCGGGTTTTTCCAATTACGGCGACCTGGTAGATTACTGCGCCCCCGGCAGCCACATTACCGTGGCCACCATGGACAGCGGCGGTGCACCTGCTGCTACAACTGCCTCCGGCACCTCTCTGTCCTGCCCCTATGGGGCGGCCTGTTGTGCGCTGCTGCTGAGTCTGCACCCGGATTTGACCCTGGACCAGCTGAACGCGCTGCTGCAAGGGAGTGCAGAGGATCTGGGTGACCCGGGCTTTGATCCCATTTACGGCAACGGTCTGCTGCGGCTGGATAACCTGACTCAAACCGGCACCAAAGGCAACCTAACCTATACCCTGACTCTGCCGGAGGGTACGCTGGCTCTCACCGGCACCGGTGACGGCGCAGATTATGACCGTGCGGCAGCCACGCCCTGGGCGCTGTGGGCGGAAGAACTACAGCAGATTACGGTGGCGGATACGGTCACCGGGCTGGGCAATTTTACTTTTTCCGGCTGCCAAAATGCAGCGTTTACCCTGCCGGAGACTTTGCAGCGGCTGGGGGCCTATGTGTTTGAAAACTGCAAGGGCCTGCACACCATCACATTGCCCCGCAATGTGGTGCAGGTGGGCACCGGCGCCTTTTCCGGTTGTAGCGATCTGACGGTGCGGGGCTGGCGCAACACCCCTGCGCCCCGGGCTGCGGCTGCGGCAGGGGCGGCGTTCTTACCCCTGGGTTGCGTGCATAACTATGTGTGTCAGATTTTGCGGCCCACAGATACGGATCCGGGCAGCCTGACCTACACCTGTGCCGTGTGCGGCGATACTTATACAGAGCCTTTTGCGGAGCCGCAGGTGCTGGGCAGCGGCAGCTGCGGCCGTGGGGTGAACTGGACCTGCTATGCCACCGGGCAACTGGAGATCACCGGCGCCGGGCGGCTGTCTGCTTACAGCAGCAGCGCTGCGCCCTGGGCTGCCTATGCGGATACGGTGAGCAGCGTGTTCATCGGCCAGGGCGTCACCGGTGTAACCGGTTACGCCTTTGCGGATATGCGGCGGGTGACGGCGTTCTCTGTCACCGGCGATGATTATACGGTGGCAGAGGGTGTGTTGTACAGCGGGGACGGCACGGAGCTGATCTGTTACCCCGGTGGTCGGGTGGCTACGGACTTTACGATTCCCAATGGGGTGACTGCCGTGTATGCGGCGGCGTTTCTGTCTGCCTGGCAGCTGCAACAGGTGGAGAGCGCCTCTGCTGTTCTGACTGTTACGGCAGACGGCCTGTTGTACGGCAAAAATGGGCGCACTCTGTGGATGGCGTTGCCTCAATTCCATCAAGATACCCTTGTGCTGCGCCGGGCGGTGCTGATCGCCGGCGGCGCGTTCTTGCTGAATCATACCTTGCGTACGGTGTACGCCACGGCCGCCGTGTCCGTGGAGCCCCATGGACTGGGGACTGCCTTTTCTGATGGCTTTGTGCGCCGGGCGCTGACGGTGTACGGCTTGCCCGGCTCTGTGCTGGAGACCTACTGCGGCACGGCGATTCCTTTTTACCCGGTGAACAGCGGCGCCTGCGGTGCGGAAACTGCTTGGCAGTATGATTTGGACACAGCGGCGCTTACGATCAGCGGCAGCGGACCGGTGGCGGATTTTGCTGCTGATGTGGCGCCCTGGGCACTGTTTGGTGCAGAGATACGGCAAGTGACGGTGGAGGACGGCGTGACCGCCCTGCCGGAAAGCAGCTTTGCCAATTGCACCGGCCTGACCCGGGTGACCCTGGGCAGCGGTATAGAAAAAATGGACGCCAACTGGTTTGCCCATTGCCGGGATTTAACAGAACTGACGGTTACCGCTACGGACACGGTGTTCCCGGCTGCTGTCTTTGCAGGGGTGGGGGACGGTCTGACCCTGTACGGTTACTATGACACTTCGGTGATGGACTATGCCCGCCAGCATGGACTGACCTTTGTGGCGCTGGGCTGCCTGCACCGAATCTATACGGACAGCGGACCGGCGCCCACCTGCACGGCAGGCGCCACCCACAGCCGCACCTGCGCCCGCTGCGGTGCAGACCTGGGCACGGTAGAGCTGCCCCCGAATGGTCATACTTATTCGGAGACGGTGCAAACGGCGCCTACCTGTACAGCAACCGGGTGTTCCAACTACACCTGCACCGTGTGCGGCGACAGCTACACCGCAGACACCCCGGCTTTGGGTCACAATTGGGTGCAGCGCGCCTATACGGCGCCCACCTGCTGTGTGGCAGGCCGTGTGCAGCGCTACTGTGCCCGCTGCGGTACGGAGGAAACGAACATTTTGTCGCCCACCCAGCCGGAGGGGCATTTTGTCAAGGGCACGGTCACGGACAAGGCCGGTGCGCCGCTGAAAAACATCTCCGTATCGTTGGACGGCACGCCGGTGGCGGTGACCAACGAGAACGGCGTGTTTCTGTTTGAGGGCGTATCGTGCGGGGATTATACTTTGACTTTTTGCGGCGACGGCTGCGTGCCCCGCCGTGTGCCCCTGTCTGTCAGCGGCGGCAACACCACCGCACCGACGGCTGTTTTGTTACTGGTGGGTGATTTGAACGGCGACGGTTATGTAAACGCACGGGACGATGTGCTGGCTCAGCGGCAAGAGGTCAGTCCAAGCGATGGTGCCAACTTGTCGGTGAACCGGGTGCTGCCGAAGGTGACGCTGGATCGAATTTATGGCGTGCAGGCCAAGATCGGTGTGCTGTATATTCGCCAGTCGGCAGAGGAGGATGATACCTACCGCCGCCAATTTGAGGTGAATGTGCGCGCCTTTAACGAGTACCGGGTCGTGGACTGCGGCTTCCTGTACGGTAAGAATATGGCTGAGACGGATTTGGTGCCGGAGCGGGTAGGCACAACCAACGCCCAGGGCTATGCGGTTAAGCGAATGCCTGCGGCCTGTACCCCCGGGCGCAAGGTGCTGCTGTACGGCTCCTCCTCTGCCACCGGGCAGGTGAGCGCCCGGTTTTATATCACTTATACCAACGGTGTTATGACCAAGACTTATTTAAGCGAGGTATGTACCTATGACTATGACGAAGCCTAAGCTACTGGTCTCCGCCTGCCTGCTGGGGGAGAACTGCAAGTACAGCGGCGGCAATAACAGAAATGAGCAGGTGCGGGCGCTGGAACGATATTTTCAGCTGATTCCGGTGTGCCCGGAGTGCTTTGGCGGACTGCCTATTCCCCGGGAACCAAGTGAAATTCGGGACGGCTGCGTGGTGAGCAAAAGCGGTGTGGATGTGACCGCTGCCTTTGCGGACGGGGCGGAAAAAACCCTGTATATTGCTGAGGAGGAAAACTGCGGTCTGGCGCTTCTTAAGGAGCGCAGTCCCTCCTGCGGCAGCCACTTTGTTTATGATGGCACCTTTACCGGAACGGTGGTGCCGGGACAGGGCATGACAGCGGCGTTGCTGGCCGGGCGCGGGGTAGAGCTGTTCAGCGAGGAGACCATTGCCCGCTTGCTTTTGCTGTACGGTCCGGACGAGATGTAAAAACTTGCCTTTTTTGTGTCTGCGGCGTTGACAACGCCCGGTGTCTAAAGTATAATGCAAATAAAGAAAGTGAGGGCTTTTTTCATGAAAAAATGGTTTACCCTTTGTATGGCTGTTTTGTTGCTGCTGGGCGTGTTTGCCGGCTGTACCAAAGGCGGATCCGGCGGCGAGACCACTACGGCAGAGACCACCACATCTCCCTTAGAGACCAAGTCCGCAGCCATTACCGGCAATACGGCGATCCGTTTGCTGGAGAGCTATTCTAAAAAAGAACTGGGTCTGGACAATGTGGGCAAGAAAAAATATGAGTTTATGCTCAGCACCATTGGCTCGGAAATCAAGGGCAAGAAGTATATTCGCGCCGAGGCGGGCTATATGGACCAGACCGGCAAGGATGAGAACGGCAAGCCGGTGTACCAAATGAAGTCGTACAAGACTTTTTATATTGCTTATGACGGCAAGACGCTGCTTATCGACCAGGGCGACGGCAAGTACAAAACCCTGCAGATTGACAAGGCACGGCTGGATCAAGTGACCACCACCCAGGCCAGTACCCAGAAGCACGAGAGCACTTCTAAGAAAAAATAATCGACAAATACGCAAATAACAGCCTTTTATCGGCGGCGGATTATGGGATTTTCCACAATTCTGCCGCCGAATTTTTGTGCTTTTTACCAGTATTTTTACTTCCAAACCCGGTTATTTTAAGATTATGTAAAAAACCGGTTGCCGGTGTTGCCTTTTGGCGGTTTTGTGGTAAAATGAATTTTGGAATCATAGAAACAAGGAGTCTTGATCAATGAAAAAAACAAAAATTATTTGCACCCTCGGTCCGGCAACGGATGACGATCAGGTGTTGGCGGATATGATTAAGGCCGGTATGGATGTGGCACGGTTCAACTTTAGTCACGGTGATTACGATGCCCAGTCCAAGCGGCTGGAGCAGTTGATACGTGTGCGTGAGACGCAGGGTGTGCCGGTGGCTACCTTGCTGGATACCAAGGGTCCGGAAATTCGCACCGGGGACTTTGAAGATCCAAACGGTGTTGTGATTCACAAAGGTGATACTTTTACGCTTACCACAAAAAAATGCCTGGGTGATGCCAAGCACTGCTATGTGAACTACCCCGGGCTGGTAGAAGATGTAGAAGTGGGCACCTCTATCCTCATTAACGACGGCCTGATCGCCATGGAGGTGACGGAGCTGCGCCGGGACGAGATCGTTTGCCGGGTAACGGACGGTGGTCTGCTTACCAACAAAAAGGGCGTGAATGTGCCGGACATCAGCCTGAATATGCCTTACCTGTCTCCGGCAGATATGCAGGATCTGGAATTCGGCGCGTCTCATGATTTCGATTTTATCGCTGCGTCCTTTGTGCGTACCGCAGGGGATGTGATCTATCTGCGCAACTTCTGCCAGGCGCTGGGCTGGAACGATGTGCGTATTATTGCTAAAATCGAGAATATGGAGGGCGTCAATAACATTGACGCGATTATTGAAGAAGCGGACGGCATTATGGTGGCCCGCGGCGACATGGGCGTAGAAATCCCCTTTGAGCGGATCCCTGCTATTCAGAAGATGATCATTCGCAAGGTGTATTCTGCCGGCAAAGTGGTGGTGACCGCTACCCAAATGCTGGAGTCTATGATCACCAATCCCCGCCCCACCCGGGCAGAGATCACCGATGTGGCGAACGCCATTTATGACGGCACCTCCGCCATTATGCTCAGTGGCGAGACCGCTATGGGCGCCCATCCGGTAGAGGCAGTGCAGACCATGGCAACCATTGCTGCTACCACGGAGGAGGACATTGACTACAAGGTGCGCTTTTCCAATGTGTATCCGGCGCCGCTGACGAAAAATATTACTTCTGCTATCGGTCACGCTACGGTGACCACCGCCCATGACCTGGGCGCTGCCGCCATCGTAACGGTTACGCAAAGCGGTACCACCGCCCGCATGATCTCCAAGTACCGCCCGGATGTACCTATTATCGGCGCCACTACGGAGGAGAAGGTGCTGCACCAGCTGATGCTCAGTTGGGGCGTGGTGCCGGTACGCTGCGTGCGCCAGGATAATACGGATGCTCTGTTTGACCACGCGGTGGAGGTGGGCCGTACGACCGGCCTGATCCACCCGGACGATATTGTGGTCATTACCGCCGGTATTCCTCTGGGTGCCAGCGGCACAACGAATATGCTGAAAGTGCAGACGGTGCGATGAGTCCCTTGCGCTTTTTTACCGCCGAGGATCCGGATATGGCCCGGGTGCGTGCCATTCGCCGACAGGTGTTTGTGCAGGACTTGGGCGTGCCGGAGCAGCAGGAGTTTGACGCGGCGGATCTGCCGGGGGCAGATACCGTTTATGCGCTGCTGACGGCAGAGGGCAGCCCTCTGGGCACCGGTCGCCTGCAAGGGGCGGCGGAGAACTATAAAATCGGGCGCATTGCCTTTTTACCCGCTGCCAGAGGGCAGGGGAGCGGCTGCCGACTGGTAACGGCGCTGGTGCGCCGTGCCGCCGAACAGGGCGCGCACCGTGTGCCGGTGGACGCTCGGCTGGAGGCTGTGGGCTTTTATGAGAAGTTGGGGTTTGTGCCCTGCGGCCAGCCGTTTGAGCAGCGGGGTATGCGCCATTTGCCAATGGAATTGACCGGGGCGGCACTGCGCCGCCTGTTGGGAGAGAACGACCATGACGAAGAAGAAAAATAAATCCCTGCGAATCTTGTTGCCGGTGCTGCTGATCGTGGCGCTGGTGGCTGCCGGGCTGTATGCCTACAATCTGGTGCGCACGGATGTGGCCGGGGAGCGGGGCAGCAGCGCCAAGTACACTCTGGTGATTGAGGACAACGACTTTGCTTACGAAATCGGCGCCAAGCTGAAAAACGCCGGTATGATCAAAAGCGATACGGTGTGGACCTGGTGGATGGACCGCAATTACCCGGATTTTACATACTATAACGGCGAGTATTACCTAAACGCCGGCATGAGCTATCAGGATCTGGCGGAGAAGCTGCAAAACCCGGACATTAGCCATAAGAAGGTGAAGGTCACCATTCCCGAGGGCTACACGGTGTTTGATATTGCCTCTACGCTGGAAAAAAAGAATGTGTGCAGCGCCAAGGATTTCTTAAAGGCGTGCAGCACCACCGAGGGCTACGATTATGACTGGCTGGCGGACTTTCCCAAGAATGACCCCCATGTGGGCTATATTTTGGAGGGCTTTTTGTTCCCGGCTACTTATGACTTTGGGGAGAATTCCAAGGCTACGGATATTGCAGATGCGATGTTAGAGGCCTTTGACCAGCGGATTACCGATGAGGTGAAAACCTATTGCAAGCAGCGGGGCTACACGCTGTACCAGTTTGTGACCCTGTGCTCTATTGTGCAAAAGGAGGCACTGAGCAAATCCAGTCAAGGCAATATTGCCTCTACTTTGGAGAATCGGCTGGACAAGGGCATGAAGATCGAGTGCGATGTGACCTATTACTACGCCAAGGCGTTGCGGGACCATGGCTTTTCCCAGTCGGTGTATGACGCTTATTACACCTACCGTTGCCCCGGCCTGCCTGCCGGTCCCATTGCCAACCCGGGTACGGAAATTATGACTGCCACCGTGGAGCACCCCAGTACCGATTATTTGTATTTCTTCTCGGACCTGAAAGGGAACTTCCACTTTGCCGCTACTTATGGTGAATTTGAAAGTTTAAAGGCCAAGTATCCCTGGAAATAATGGACTTTTGGCGATTATCACCAAAGAACGGAGCCAAAGTTTGGAGAAAGTGCCAAAGGCCTTTTCGTTGACGGCAAAATTGAAAATATGGTAAAATAAGTGTGTCCCTTGTGGGGCGCACTTATATTTTTACCTTCATACAAAGAAACAAAGAAAGCGAGGATTTTATGAAAAAATTACTTTCCACCCTGCTGGCTGTGATGCTGGCTGTAACCATGCTCACCGGCATGGCGATCCCTGCCCAGGCAGCGGAGAACGACATTTTCAACCCCGGCGTGCTGGAACTGGACGGCAGCCGTACTTTTACCATCAGCAAAACCAAAAGTTCTGCCTTCTTTTCTTTTACACCGGAAACCACGGGATGCTACGAATTCCGTATTCAAAATAGAAAATTGAAAGATGTAGATGTGGATTTTGGCATAATGGACAATTATGCAATGATGTTAACTTCTGCAGGAGAGGTAGATGCGGCGCGTTACAGAGGTGTTTCAGATACGCTTGCGACTGCAATGACTTTACAAGCAGGTGAGCGTTATTTGATTTATTTTACTGCTTATAACCAGGAGCAATGGGAGCGCCCGGTGGATTTTAATGTGAATGTGGGTATGCACACACATGACGTTATAGAGGGCAATATTAAAGCCACGCATCACGATGATGGCGAGAACTATAAGCTGTGCAAGTATTGCGATGAGTATAAGGGCTACATGAATGATTACAATGCCTATGAGACCGTCGCATTGAGCAAGACTTCCTATACCTATGACGGCAAAGAGAAAAAACCGGGCGTTACGGTTACGGATTGGTTGGGCGATCCTATCTCCAAGAGTGAGTACACCGTGACTTATCCCAAGAGCGCCAAGAATGTAGGCAAATATACCGTGACCATCAAGTTTAAGAACCACTATGTCGGCACGGAAAAGCGCACTTTTACCATCAATCCCAAGGGCACTTCTTTGAGCAAGGTGACCAGCCCCAAAAAAGCCCAGCTGAAAGTGACTTGGAAGAAGCAGGCTGCCCAGACCACCGGCTACCAGGTGCAGTACAGCACGGACAAGAACTTCAAAAAGGGCAACAAGACCGTGACTGTAAAGGGCGCCAAGACCACCGCCAAGACCATTTCCAAGCTCACCAAGGGCAAGAAATACTATGTGCGGGTGCGTACCTATAAGACGGTGAACAAGACCAATTTCTACTCCGGCTGGAGCAAGAGCAGCTCTGTCACCGTGAAAAAATAAGAAAACCGTTGACAAATCCGCGCGGGTGTGGTAAACTATTGCCACAACAAAGCAGAACGACCCTGTTCTCCCCTCCCGCTGCGGCAAAGAGGGCAATCTTCAATTCCTAAGATTTGAGAGAAGTGCGGGCGTTTTGCGTCCGCACTTTTTGGCTTTTCAGCCGGTGCAACTTTATCAAAGAGGTGTTATTTATCAGCAGAGAAAAGGACACAGTCCAACTCAACGAACAAATTCGGGATAAAGAGCTTCGTATCGTCTCCGCCGACGGCGAGCAGTTGGGGATCATGAGCGCCCGTGACGCGCAAAAGATTGCCGACGATCGCGGTCTGGATCTGGTGAAGATCGCTCCCCAGGCCAAGCCCCCGGTCTGCAAGATCATGGATTACAGCAAGTACCGTTATGAGCAGGCCAAGCGGGAGAAAGAGAACCGCAAGAATCAAAAGACGGTGGAAACGAAAGAGATTCGTCTGTCCCTGAAGATCGACATCGGTGACTTCAACACCAAGCTCAACCATGCCAAGAAGTTCTTAGAGGCCGGCAACAAGCTGAAGGTATCTATCCGCCTGCGCGGGCGGGAGATGGCCCACTCTGACCTGGGCGTTGCCACCATGCAGCGCTTTGCCGAGGGGATCGGCGAGCTGGGCTCTGTTGACAAGCAACCCAAACTGGAGGGCAGACAGATCCTGATGTTTATGTCCCCCAAGGCAGCAAAGTAAATTCACAAAACGGAGGAATAGATTATGCCTAAAATCAAAACGCACAGCGGCGCAAAAAAGCGCTTCAAGACCACCAAAAGCGGCAAGGTAAAGCGTGCTCACGCTTACACCTCCCACATTTTGACCAAGAAGTCCACCAAGCGTAAGAGAAACCTGCGCAAGACTGCCGTT
Organism: Oscillospiraceae bacterium; assembly: GCA_025757685.1. Classification (NCBI taxonomy): domain Bacteria; kingdom Bacillati; phylum Bacillota; class Clostridia; order Eubacteriales; family Oscillospiraceae; species Oscillospiraceae bacterium. The sequence continues at coordinate 363,831 of CP107220.1, forward strand.
GCAGATGTGACCAACCAGAAGCAGTGCAAGCGCCTGGTGCCCTACAAATAAGAGACAACGCGTTTTATCAGAATATCGGAGGTAAGAAAGAATGGCTAGAATTAAAGGCGCTATGGCGACCCGCAAGAGAAGAAAGAAAGTATTAAAGGCTGCAAAGGGCTATTACGGCGGCAAGCACCGTCTGTTTAAGACTGCTAAGCAGGCTGTGATGAAGAGCGGCCAGTACGCTTACATCGGCCGTAAGCAGAAGAAGAGAGATTTCCGCAGAATGTGGATCACCCGTATCTCTGCTGCCTGCAAGGCAAACGGTATGAATTACTCCACCTTTATGAACGGTCTGAAGAAGGCCGGCGTGGACCTGAACAGAAAGATGCTGTCTGAGATTGCCATTGCTGATCCGGCGGGCTTCACCGCTCTGACCGAGACCGCTAAGGCTGCTCTGTAAGATTTGCCAATGACGGACTGTACCCTTTTGGGTGCGGTCCGTTTTGTTTTTTTCAAAAAGTCAAAATTTTTTGTCTTTGGGTGTTGCACTTTTTTGCGATATAATGTAATATAAGACTTAATTTAATAAATAAAGCCAGTGGTTTGGTTAAACAGATAGGGGTCGGCCCGGTGCCGACTGCATAGTAGCACGCCAAAACGGAGATGTGTATGGATAAAATCACGGGAAAACAGAATCAACTGATCAAGGACACCAAAAAATTGTTGGCCTCCGCCAAGGCACGCCGGGACGCTCGCTCCTTTGTGCTGGAGGGGGCACGGCTTTGTTTTGATGTCCTTCATTCGTTTTATACCGTTGCGCTGGTGTTGGTCACCGCCGACTGTATGGCGCGCTACCCGGCGGAATGTGCCCGGTTGTGTGATCGGGCCGATCGGGCGGTGGAGATCAGCAGCGAGGTGGCGGACAAACTGGCGGAGACGGAGCACACCCAAGGCATCTTCTGTGTGTGCAAAATGCCGGCGGAGAACCCTACCATTGAGACCGGGCGCTTTATCGCTTTGGACGGGGTGCAGGATCCCAGCAATCTGGGCGCCATCGCCCGCAGCGCAGAGGCGTTGGGCATAGCCGGTTTGCTGGCGTATAACTGCTGCGATGTGTATAATCCCAAGGCGCTGCGCGCCTCTATGGGCAGCCTGCTGCGGCTGCCGGTGACCGTCAGTCACGATTTGCGGGAGGATCTGCTGCTGTATAAGGCAGAGGGGTTCCAGGTGCTTGGCACCGTGCCGGTGGATACGGCAGCCAAAATTACGGAGACCCACTTTACCAAGTCCTCCATCTGTGTGATCGGTAATGAGGGCAACGGAATCAGCCAGGGGGTCAAGCAGGTGTGCGACGATCTGGTGACCATTCCCATGAAAGGGCGGGCCGAGAGCCTGAATGCCTCCGTTGCGGCGGCCATTACCATGTGGGAGATGATGCGATGAGCGAGACGGCCTACTGGGTATGGCTCCAATGTGCCCTGGGAGAGGGCGCGGCGGTACAGCCTTTGTTAGAAGAATTCGGCAGCGCCAAGGCGGTGTACGACGCCAACATTATGGAGTGGCGCATGACCCCGGCGCTGACAAAATATCAGGTGCAGCACTTGGAGAGCACGCCTCTGTCCGCTGCGGACAAAGTGCTTTCCACCTGCAAGCAGCAGGGCTGGCAGATACTCCCCTATGACCATCCGGATTATCCCCGCCTGCTGCGGGATCTGCCGGACCCGCCGCTGGTGCTGTATGTGGACGGCACCGTGCCGGACTGGAACCGGCAGTTGACCCTGGGCATTGTGGGTACCCGCCAGGCGTCCGCTTATGCGGTGCAGGTGTGCGACATTATGGCTAAGGGCGTGGCAGGCGCCGGAGCCATTGTGGTCAGCGGCGGCGCGCTGGGAATCGACAGTACCGCCCATAAGGGCGCGATGTTGGCCGGCGGCACCACCGTTGCGGTGCTGGGCTGCGGTCTGGGCACCCGGTATTTGATGCAAAATGAGCCGCTGCGGGCAGAAATTCGCAGCCACGGTGCGCTGGTAACGGAATTTCGACCCTTTACCCCGGCAGGGAAGCACACCTTCCCTTTGCGTAACCGCTTGATCAGTGGTATGAGCGAGGGCTTGCTGGTGGTAGAAGCCGGCAGCCACAGCGGCTCTTTGATCACCGCCCGTTGCGCGCTGGAACAGGGGCGCGATGTGTACGCAGTGCCCGGCTCCGTGTTGTCTACGGACTTTGCCGGCACAAACGATCTAATCAACGACGGTGCTTATGTGGTGACCCAGCCGGTCCAGCTACTTTCCGGTTATGCGGAGCGCTACCACCTGGATTTGGACCGGGTGCCCAGCGTGCAGCAGCTGCTGGCGGCGGAGCAGGACCCGGGCGCCAACTTGCCCCAAACCTCTAAGGAGTACGATTTTGAACGGCTGGAGGAGGGGCGGCAGCGGCTGAAACAGCGACGAGAAAATCAGGCGCTGCTTACAGCTGCGGAAAGTGCGGTGCTTGCTGCACTGCCGGAGGTATTCACCCCGGTAGATCAGGTGGCAGCCAAGGCAGCTATGCCCCAGGGGCAGCTGCTGGCGGCGCTGACCAAACTGGAACTGCTGGATCTGGCGGAGAGCGCCCCCGGCAGCCGCTTTCGGAAGAAATAACAGCTCGAGAGAGAAAGGATATAGAATAAATGTCAAAACTGGTTATTGTGGAGTCGCCGGCCAAGGCGAAGAACATTAAGGGCTATTTGGGCAAGGGGTACGATGTGGTGGCCTCTATGGGCCATGTGCGGGATCTGCCCGCCGCCCGGCTGTCTGTGGACATTGCCCATGACTTTGCCCCTAAGTATGCGGTAATCGCCGGCAAGGAGAACTTTGTAAAGGACCTGAAAAAAAAGGCCCAGGCCGCCGATTATGTGTACCTGGCAACGGACCCTGATCGGGAGGGCGAGGCCATTAGCTGGCACCTGGCCACGCTGTTGGGGCTGGATATGAAAGAGAAAAACCGGGTCACCTTTAACGAGATTACCAAGCACGGCGTGCTTACCGGTATGGAGCACCCCCGCGCCATTGATATTGACTTTGTAAATGCTCAGCAGGCCCGGCGAATTTTGGATCGGCTCATCGGCTACAAGCTGTCGCCCTTTATCAGCCAAAAAATCCGACGGGGTTTGTCTGCCGGTCGTGTGCAGTCCGTGGCGCTGCGGCTGGTGGTGGACAGGGAAGAGGAGATCCGTGCTTTTAAGCCGGAGGAATACTGGTCCATTGACGCTAAGTTTACCAACCCGCCGGAGCGCAAGAGCTTTGCCGCCGCCCTGGCCGGTAAGGTGGATGATAAGGCAAAGATCAAGATCACTTCCAAGGAGGAGAGCGACAAGATCCTTTCCGATTTAGAGGGCGCCGAGTACATGGTGCAGTCGGTGAAGAAGGGCACCCGCAAGAAGAGCCCCACCCCGCCGTTTATCACCTCCACCTTGCAGCAGGAGGCTTCCCGCCGCCTGTCCTTCCAGGCCAAGCGGACCATGAAAGCCGCCCAGGAGCTGTATGAGGGCGTGGAAGTAGCCGGTCACGGCACACTGGGTCTGATCACTTATATGCGTACGGACTCCCTGCGGATCTCCGAGGAGGCACGGGCTGCCGGCAACGCCTTTATTACAGAGACTTACGGCGAGAAGTACCTGCCTAAGAAGCCCCGGTATTTTAAGTCCAAGAGCAATATTCAGGACGGCCACGAGGCCATTCGCCCCACCACCCCCTCCATTACCCCGGAGATGGTGAAGGGCAGCGTTACCACCGACCAGTACAAAATCTACAAGCTGGTGTGGGAGCGGTTTATTGCCTCCCTGATGGAGAACTGCCTGCAAGAGACCATGAAAATTGAGATCGTTGCCAACGGCTATGTGTTCAACGCCACCGGCTACACGGTGAAGTTTGACGGCTTTACCGTGCTGTATGAGGAGAAAGGCGACGACGGCAAAACCGAGGGCGCAGCGCCCCTGCCGCCGGTAAAGGCCGGCGACAAGCTGCGGCTCAAGAGTATTCTCGGCAATCAGCACTTTACCCAGCCCCCCGCCCGGTACACGGAGGCATCCCTGACCAAGGCGCTGGAGGAGAACGGCGTGGGTCGTCCCTCCACCTATGTGACCATCACCTCTACCATTGTGGGTCGGGAGTATGTGAAGCGCGAGGGCAAGCAGTTCGTGCCCACGGAGCTGGGTGAGGCAGTGACCAAGCTGCTGGAGGAGCGTATGCCCAACATTGTGGATGTAAAGTACACCTCCAAGATGGAAGCGGATCTGGATAAGATCGACTCCGGTGATCGGGATTATATTGATATGATTCGCCACTATTACGAGGACTTTGAGGCCCCGCTGGAAAAGGCAAAGAAGGAAATGCAGGGCGTGAAGATCAAGCTGAAAGAGGAAGAGACGGATGTGGTCTGCGAAAAGTGCGGGCGCAACATGGTCATCAAAGTAGGCCGCTACGGCAAGTTCCTGGCCTGCCCCGGCTACCCGGAGTGTAAGAATACCAAGCCCCTGGTGTTTAAGACCAAGGCCAAGTGCCCGGTGTGCGGCGCCGATGTGATCGAGAAAAAGACCCGCCGGGGTACTTCTTTCTACGGCTGCTCCGCTTATCCCAACTGCAACTTTATGACCTGGGATGTGCCCACCGACGAGGTGTGCCCCCAGTGCGGCAAGTCCCTGTTTAAGAAGCGGGGCAATGTGCTGGTATGCCTGGACGAGAAGTGTGGCTTTAGCAAACCGGCACCTAAGAAGAAAAAAGAACAGGCAGAGGAATAAATGAGATTTACAGTAATCGGTGCAGGCTTAGCCGGTACGGAGGCGGCGTGGCAGATTGCCAATGCCGGCCACCCGGTCACCCTGCTGGAGATGAAGCCGGTGCAGTATTCACCGGCCCATACATCGCCATTGTTTGCGGAGCTGGTGTGCTCCAACTCCTTAAAGGCCGCCCGGCTGGAAAGTGCGGCGGGGCTGCTCAAGGAGGAAATGGCTCGGCTTGGCTCTCTGACGGTGCCCATTGCTCGGCAGTGCGCTGTGCCTGCCGGCGGTGCCCTGGCCGTGGATCGGGAGCAGTTCGCCTCTCGGGTGACGGCGGCAGTGGAGGCGCACCCCAATATCACCGTAGAGCATCGGGTGGTGACGGAAGTACCCCGCGGGGCAGATCAGATCACTGTGGTGGCCAGCGGTCCGCTGACGGCGGACGATTTGGCGTCGGATATTGAGCGGCTTTGCCCCGGTCGGCTGTCCTTTTATGACGCGGCGGCGCCCATTATCACAGCGGAGAGCGTGGACTATACCAAGGTGTTCGGCGCCTCCCGCTACGACCGTGGCGGCGACAGCGACTATTTGAACTGTCCCTTCAATCGGGCGGAATATGAGGCATTTATAAACGCGCTGGTGCATGCCGAGGGTGCAGTGACCCATGATTTTGATGTGTACGAGGGCTGTATGCCCATTGAGAAGTTGGCAAAGCGTGGTGCGGACGCACCTCGGTTCGGCCCCATGAAGCCGGTTGGACTCATTGACCCGGCTACCGGACACCGTCCTTGGGCCTGTGTGCAGTTGCGTCGGGAGAACGCCGGCGGCACCCTGTTTAACCTGGTGGGGTTTCAGACCAACCTGAAGTTCCCGGAGCAGCGGCGGGTGTTCCGTATGATCCCCGGACTGGAGCAGGCAGAGATTGTGCGCTACGGCGTGATGCACCGCAATTCCTTTATTGACTCGCCCCGGCTGCTGGGTGCGGATTACGCGCTGCGCAGCCACCCCAACATTTTCTTCGCCGGTCAGATCACCGGTGTGGAGGGGTATATGGAGTCCGCCATGAGCGGCATTTTGGCCGGGCGCAATGCAGTGCGCCGGGCAGAGGGCAAGCCCACCGGCTGCCCGAACGGCGAGACGATGAGCGGTGCTTTGACCCGCTATATCAGCGACGAGAGTGTGAAGCATTTTCAGCCCATGGGCGCCAATTTTGGCATTTTGCCCCCCATGGAGCCGAAAATTCGAGATAAAAAAGAGCGCTATGCGGCTTTGTCTAACCGGGCGCTGGCGGCACTGGACCGCTTTTTGGAGAAATGAGCATGAAGATCATTGTAGACGCATTCGGCGGTGACCACGCACCCTTGGAGATTCTAAAGGGCGCCATGCAGGCGGTGGACGCCTATGATGTGGACATTATCCTCACCGGCAAAGAGGCAGAAATTCGCCGCTGTGCAGCGGAGAACCGCTTGCAGCTGCGACGCACCCGCATTGTGGACGCTCCCCAGGTGATCACCATGGAGGATGACGCCAAGAGCGTGCTGCGCAGTAAGAAAGACTCATCCCTGGGCGTGGCGTTTCAACTGCTGAAAGCCGGGGAGGGGGACGCGTTGGTCAGCGCCGGCAATACCGGTGCCGTGACCGTAGGCGCTACGCTGATCGCCGGGCGGATTAAAGGGGTTAAGCGACCGGCGATTGCCTCGGTTATGCCCTCTGCAAGCAAGCCTTTTTTGATGATGGACTGCGGTGCCAATGCAGAATGCAAGCCGGAGTTCCTGTGCCAATTTGGGCTGCTTGGTTCCCTGTATATGCAGCATGTGCTCCATGTGAAGAACCCGCGGGTGGCTCTGGCCAATAACGGAACAGAACCCACCAAAGGCACCCCAACCGTGCGGGCGGCCTATGACCTGATGACTGCCGCACCGTACAATTTTGTGGGCAATATCGAGGGTCGCCAAATTCCCTTTGGGGATGCGGATGTGGTGGTGGCCGACGGCTTTACCGGCAACCTGATCTTAAAGACCTACGAGGGCGTGGCCAAGGTGCTGATGAACGAGATGAAGGGCCTGTTCAAGAAGAACGCCTTTACGCTGCTGTCTGCCCTGGGTGTGTCCGGCGGGCTAAAGAATATGAAAGCCAAGTTTGACTATAAGGAATACGGCGGCGCCGTAATGCTGGGGGTACAAAAGCCGGTGGTCAAGGCCCACGGCTCCGCAGACGCCCGCACCTTTAAGAATGCCATCAAACAGGCGGTCTGGTTTTTGCAAAACGACCTGATCGGCCATATAGAAACCGCCCTGGCAGCGCCTGCTGCCTCGGCAGAATAAGAGGAAGTTCGGTTATGGAATCTTTGGAACATAAGATTGGATATACCTTTCAGGATCGCAGCCTGTTGCAGGAGGCACTGACTCATTCCAGCTACGCCAACGAGCGCCACGGCCGCGTGCGTTGCAACGAGCGTATGGAGTTCCTGGGGGACGCGGTGCTGTCCATTGTGTCTGCAGAGCTGCTGTACACCCGGTTCCCGGATATGCCGGAGGGTCAACTGTCCAAGTTGCGCTCGGCGCTGGTGTGCACCCAAAGCTTGGCCGGGTTTGCCGCCCAGATCGACCTGGGCAGCTACCTGCGTATGGGCAAGGGTGAGATCCACACCAAGGGCTGGGAGCGCCCCTCCACGCTGGAAAATACCTTTGAGGCGCTGATTGCCGCCATTTATTTGGACGGCGGTATGGAACCGGCCAAGCGGCACATTCTCCGCTTTTTAGTACCGGCGTTGGAGAATCACACCACCGCCTTTAAGGACTATAAGACCACCCTGCAAGAGGTGGTACAGCAGAACCCGGGGGAGAATGTGACCTATGTGCTGGTGGGAGAGAGCGGCCCGGACCACGACAAGCGCTTTCAGGTGCAGGTGCGGCTCAATTCCAATGTGATCGGCTCCGGTGTGGGTCGCAGCAAAAAGGAAGCGGAGCAGGAGGCGGCCAAAGAGGCGCTGCACCTGATGGGCCTATGAGAAAGGGCAATATCAGCATTTTTGTGCCCCATATCGGCTGCCCGTGCCGGTGCACCTTTTGCGATCAGCGCACCATCAGCGGCCAAACGGCGCCGCCTACGCCGGAAGATGTGCGCGCCGCTTGTGAGAAAGCCTTTGAAAAAGACGGTTTCAGCTATGAAATTGCGTTTTTTGGAGGCTCCTTTACCGCCATTGACCCGGCGTATATGCAGTCCCTGCTGGCTGCCGCCGCACCGTATGTGCAGGCCGGCAAGGCCACAGGCATTCGGGTGTCTACCCGGCCGGATTGCGTAGACGACGCGGTGCTGGCACTGCTAAAATCCTACGGCGTGACTGCTGTGGAACTGGGGTGCCAGAGTATGGATGACCGGGTGCTGACCCGGTGCCGCCGGGGTCACAAGGCAGCGGACAGTATTGCCGCCGCCCAGTGCGTGCACCGAGCGGGGCTGGAACTGGGCGTGCAGATGATGACCGGCCTGCCCGGCGATACGGACGATACCGCCTTGGAAACGGCTGGGCAGCTGATCGCCTTGCGCCCGGCCACCGTGCGGATTTACCCAACGGTGGTGCTGGCAGGTACGGAGCTGGAACGCCAATACCGCAGCGGGGACTATGTGCCCCAAACGGTGGCGCAGGCGGTGGACCTGTGCAGCCGGCTGGTGCCGCTGTTTACTGCGGCAGGGGTGCGGATCATTCGCCTGGGACTGCACAGCAGCCCGGAGGTGAAGGAAAAAATGGTGGCCGGTGCCTTTCATGACAGCTTTGGCGAGCTGGTGTATTCTCGTATGCTGCTGCGCCGGGTGTTGGCGTATCCGCCGGGCGCGTACACCGTGACGGTGCACCCCCGGTACTACTCTCGCTTTGTGGGAAATAAAAAACAAAATCTGGATGAACTGGCCGCAAGGCAGTATCAAATCCGGTTACAAACAGATACCGCCCTGGCGGGCGAAATGAGGATCGAATATGGTATTAAGAACACTTGAAATGCAGGGGTTTAAGTCCTTCCCGGACAAAACGGTGCTGAACTTTGGCAAGGGCATCACCGCCGTGGTAGGGCCTAACGGCTCCGGCAAGAGTAATATCTCCGACGCGGTGCGTTGGGTACTGGGCGAGACCAGCACCAAGTCCCTGCGCGGTTCTAAGATGGAGGATGTGATCTTTGGCGGCACCTCCGCCCGTAAGGCACTGGGCTTTGCCCAGGTGCAGCTGACCCTGGACAACAGCGATGGCACCTTAAAGGACCGGGGCGAGATTGTCACCGTCACCCGCCGCTATTACCGCAGCGGCGAGAGCGAGTACAAAATTGACGGCGAGCAGGTGCGGCGCAAGGACATTCGCGAGCTGTTTATGGACACGGGCTTGGGCGCCGACGGCTATTCTCTGGTTGGTCAGGGCAAGATCGATTCGATTATTTCTGCCAAGAATGAGGACCGTCGGGAACTGTTTGAAGAGGCGGCGGGAATCTCTCGCTTCCGCCACAAGCGCACAGATTCCCAGCGGCGGCTGGAGCAGGCACAAGAGAATTTGGTGCGCCTGCTGGATATTTTGGGCGAGTTGGAGAGCCGAGTAGGTCCCTTGAAAGTCCAAAGCGAAAAGGCGGCTGCCTTTTTAGACCTGAGTGCGGAAAAGAAAGAACTGGAGATCGGCGTTTGGCTGCAAAAGCTGGACCGCTTTACAGATGAATTGCGGGAGCAGGAGCACCGCATTGACGCCGCCGGTGCCTCTTACCAAATTTGTGAGGCGGATCTGGCAGAGATTGAGAAGAAGATCGAAGAAGCCGCCGCCGGTGCTGCGCAGCTGAATGTGGAGATTGAGGAGCAGCGCCTGGCATCCCAAAAGCTGGAGGAGGAGGCGCTGCGCAAGGATGCAGAGATCCGGGTATTGGAGACCAATTTGCAGCACCAAACCGAGACTGTGGAGCGCCTGGAACAGGAGATCCGTGATGCGGACCAGACCGGCGCCACCTTAGAGGAACGGCTGGCTCGGCTGCGCCAAACCATTGGGGATAACGATGCTGCCGGAGCGGACAAGCGCCGCCAACTGGAGGAGATCACCCGCCAGAGCCAGGCACTGCTGGACTCCGGCGATAGCAATACAAAAGAGACTACGGAACTGAACCGCAAGCTCAGTGACCTGACCTTGCAGCTGTCTGACGCCAAGGTGCAGGCTTCCGCCGCCGCTTCTTCTATGGAGGAGATCGGGCAGCGCTCCGGCTCCGTGGACGACTTGCTGGCTGCCTGCGGCAAGGAGACCCAGCGAATCCTTGCCCAGCAGCAGGAGAGCCGGGAGAATCTGGCGTTCTTGCAGCAGCGCATTGATGAGAACAGCAACGCGCTGTCCGGCTATCAAATGAAGTTGCAGGGCAAAACCGCCGCAGCGGAGAAAATCAAGTCCAAACTGGACGAACTGGCCGCCGCCGTGCAGCAAAAGCGGCAGCGGGCCAATCTGCTGTCGGATTTAGAGAAGAATATGGAGGGCTTTTCCGGTGCGGTAAAGGCGGTGATCCGCCAATCCAGAGCCGGTGCGCTGCGGGGAATCCACGGGGTGCTGTCCCAGCTGATCACCGTAGAGGACGCCCATTCCACGGCCATTGAGGTGGCGCTGGGCGCCGCCATGCAGAATATTGTGACGGATAACGAGGCAGATGCCAAGCGCGCTATGCAGTACCTCAAGCAGAACAACGCCGGGCGAGCCACATTCCTGCCCATCAGCAACATTCAGGGCCGCCGGTTAGAGGAGCGGGGTCTGGAGGACTGCTTTGGCTATGTGGCGCTGGCGCCGGAGCTGGTAGACTGCGACCATCGGTACAGCCAGATCATCTCTAACCTGCTGGGGCGCACGGTGATTGTGGAGGACTTGGACTCTGCCATCGGTATGGCCAAGCAGTACCACAACCGCTTTCGCATTGTGACCCTGGACGGCCAGGTGATGAACCCGGGCGGCTCCATGAGCGGTGGTTCCCGTGCCAAGGGCGCCGGGGTGCTGTCCCGTGCCAATCAGATTGAAGCGCTGCACAGCGAGGTCAAGGCCCTGGAGGGGCAGATGCATGATGTGCAAGCAGAGTATAAAACCGCCGTGGAGGAGGCCAACTTTGCCGCTGCCAAGCTGCAAGGTGCCCAGGCGGATATGAAACAGGCCCAGGAGGATCTGATCCGCGCCCAGGGCGACGACAAGCTAATTTGCGAGAAATTGTCTGCCGCCGAGAGCCAGCAGCAGGCCTTGCAGCAAGAAAAGGACAATGCCGCCGATCGTGTGCAGGCCTTGCAGCAGGACCTGGACGCTGCCAACGCCAAGGCCGCCGAGTTTGAAAGTGCCATTGCAGACACCCGCGCCGCCTTGGAGCAGGCAGGCAGCCAGGCAGCCGCCATTACCGCACAGCGAGAAGAGACCCGCCGTCAAACAGAGCAGCTGAACCTGGATCTGGTCACTTTGGCCAAGGACAGCGCCGCTGGCAAAATGAGCATTGAGGATCTGCTTGCCCGGAAGAACAGCGCAGCGGATCGGGTGGCTGCCACCCGGCGAGAGATTGACCAAATCCGCGCCGCCCAAACCGGCTTTGCCGCCCAAACGGAGCAGTTGCAGGCAGAGGCTGGGGAACTGCGGGAACGTGCAGCCCGAGCGGAAGAGGCGGTACAGCAAAAGATCGCTGCCCGAACGGATGGCGAAAAGACCACCGGCGACCTGCGCGCCGCCGAGCGGGCCAAGAGCCAGGAACGCCAGCAGCTGTCTGCCGAGTTGGTACGGCTGGAAGAGCGCAAAAACGCGATGCAAAAGGAATATGACGAGTTGGGCGATATGCTCTTTGAGCAGTACGAGCTGACCCGCCGAGAGGCCCAGGCACTGAACATTCAAATTGACAATATGGCCGAGGCCAAAAAGCGTCTGCATGAGATCAAAGTGGCGATCAAAAAGCTGGGCTCCATCAATGTGGGCGCCATTGAGGAATACAAAGAGGTGTCCGAGCGCTACACATTCCTGAAAGAACAGATCGACGATGTGGAGCGCTCCAAGTCAGAGCTGAACAAGATCATTGAGGATCTGACCGCCTCCATGAGCGAGAAGTTCCTGACCCAGTTTCAGAAAATCAACACCGAGTTTGCCGCCTGCTTTACAGACTTTTTCGGCGGGGGCAAGGGCGAGTTGATTTTGGAGGAACCGGACAACTGTTTGGAGTCCGCCATTGAAATTAAAATTCAGCCCCCGGGCAAGTCGGTGCAGAACATTAACCTGTTCTCCGGCGGCGAAAAGTCGCTGGCGGCGCTGGCACTGCTCTTTAGTGTGCTGAAGGTGACGCCCTCTCCGTTTTGTATTTACGACGAGGTGGAGGCGGCGCTGGACGATGTGAATGTGGAGCGTTTTGCTAAGTATATGCGCCGTATGACGGACAAAACCCAGTTTATCAGCATTACCCACCGTCGGGGCACCATGGAAGAGGCGGATGTGCTCTACGGCGTGACCATGCAGGAGAAGGGCGTGTCCAAGCTGCTGGAGCTGCAAACGGCGGAACTGGCAGCCAAAATGGGATTGGAGGAATAAAGAATGGGTATTTTTTCTAAATTCAGAAAGGGTCTGAAAAAGACCCGCACCGAGGGCATAACCGCCCAGCTGGACGATGTGATGGAGAGCCATCAGGAGATCACGGACGATCTGTACGACGAGCTGGAAGAAGTGCTCATTATGGGCGATGTGGGTATTCCCACTGCCCAGCGAGTGATCCGGGATCTGAAAGCGAAAATTGAGAACGACAAGATCACCAGTGTGCCCCAGGTGCGAGAGACGATGAAGGACATTGTGTCCGGTATCGTGTGGGGCGGCAGCTATCTGTCCCTGCGCACCAAGCCCTCTGTGATTTTGGTCATCGGCGTGAACGGTGTAGGCAAGACCACCACCATCGGCAAGCTGGCTCTGCGGCTGAAAAATCAGGGCCGTAAGGTGATCCTGGGCGCGGCAGACACCTTCCGTGCCGCTGCCATTGAGCAGCTGGAAGTGTGGGCCAAGCGGGCAGATGTGGAGCTGATCAAGCACGCCGAGGGGGCAGACCCGGCCTCCGTGGTATTTGACACCATTGCCGCCGGTAAGGCCAGAAGTGCGGATGTGATTATTATTGATACTGCCGGCCGACTGCATAATAAAAAGAACCTGATGGATGAGCTGAACAAAATCAGCCGAGTCATTGAGCGGGAGCTGCCGGGGGCCTCTAAGGAGGTGCTGCTGGTGCTGGACGCCACCACCGGCCAAAATGCCGTGAACCAGGCCAAGGACTTTAAGGACGCAGCGGGCATTACCGGTATTGTGCTCACCAAGTTGGACGGTACCGCCCGTGGCGGCGTGGTGCTGGCCATCAATAACGAGTTGGATGTGCCGGTGAAGTTTGTAGGCGTAGGTGAGCAGATCGACGATTTACAGCCCTTTGACGCAGACGCCTTTGCCGCCGGGCTGTTTGACAAGGCGCCCACAGAGGTGGACGAGGAGGAAATCGCCTCCTTTATCGGCAGCGCTGAAGCGGCAGCGGACGAAAAAGCGGAGAAAGGGTCGCAAAATTAAAATGGAATTTATCTTAGCAAGTAATAATCAAAAGAAGCTGGCAGAGATGCAGCGCATTCTCTCGCCCCTGGGCATCGAGGTGAAAACCGCCGCCATGCTGGGGCTGGAACTGCCGGATGTGGTGGAGGACGGCGACACCTTTGAGGCCAACGCCGCCTTAAAGGCACGCAGTGCCTGCCGGGTTACCGGTCTGCCGGCCATTGCAGACGATAGCGGTTTGTGCGTGGATTATCTGGACGGCGCGCCGGGCATTTACAGCGCCCGGTTCTCCGGCGGCCACGGGAACGATGAGGCCAACAACGACCTGCTGCTGCAAAAGCTGGAGGGCGTGCCTATGGAGCAGCGCACCGCCTATTATGTGTGCGCCATTTGCTGCGTGTTCCCGGATGGGGAAGAGCTGACGGTGCGTGGCGAATGCCACGGGCACATCGGTTTTGAGCGGGACGGCAACGCCGGGTTCGGCTATGACCCGCTGTTTTTGGTAGAGGGCCGCAGCTTTGGCCGCTATACCGCAGAAGAAAAGGATAAAATCAGCCACAGAGGGCGCGCGCTGCGTACCCTGGCGGCAGAATTGGAGAAACGGATATGACAAGTAAAGAACGGGCCGCGTGGCGTGCCAAGGCCAACGGACTGGAGGCCATCTTCCAAATCGGCAAAGAGGGAATCTCTGACAACCTGATCGCCCAGCTGGACGACGCACTGGATGTGCGGGAGCTGATCAAGGTGCGAGTGCACCTGGAGTCTGCCCCCCAGTCTCCCAAGGCGTTGGCGCAGGCGCTGGGTGAGGCGCTGGGTGCCAATGTGATCCAGGTGATCGGCGGCATGATCGTGCTGCAACGCCCCATTGATGAAGAAAAGGTGCGCGCAAAGAAAGCTGCCCGCGCCGGAGACAAGAAAGTGAAAAAGAAAAAGGTGCACATTAAAGGTATGCGCCAGCGGCAGCGGGAGAAAGAAGAAAAAAATCCCTACGCCAAGTATGACCGACCCAAGTATTATGGCAGATAAAATGCGCATTGGCATTTACGGCGGGGCGTTTAATCCCATCCATAACGGCCACCTGCATTTGCTGGACACGCTCTATCGTGCTCAAACGCCTTTCGGCGGCCTGGACAAGTTGTTGATTGTGCCCACAGCCAATCCGCCCCATAAGAGCGCCGGGGATTTGATCCCGGCGACGCACCGGATCGCTATGATTCGCTTGGCGGTAGAATCGCTGCCCTGCGCGGACAAAATTGAAATCTCCACCATTGAACTGGAAAGCAGGGAAAAAAGCTATACTTATACCACGCTGGTAAAATTGAAAGAGATCTATCCGAATGGGGAATTCGTTTTGTTCATTGGCTCCGATCAGCTTTTTGACTTCCAAAAGTGGTACAGGTATCAAGATATTCTAAAGCTGGCCCAGGTGCGAGCCATTACCCGGCAGGAATGCCAGCGGCAGGCGGTGGCGGATTTTTTGACCCGGAACAAGGACTTGGCCGGGATCAGTGTACTGGTAGCCAAGCCGGTGGTGGTGTCGTCCACCCAAATTCGGCAGCGGGTGGCACAGGGCGAGCGCATTGCCGATCTGGTGCCCGCAGCCGTGGCAGATTATATTCAGGAAAAGGGGCTTTACCGTGGATAAGGCAAAATACAAGCAATATGTGGAGTTGATCCGCAGTCGACTGTCCGACTATCGCTTTTACCACTCTGTCTGTGTGGCAGAGGCGGCGGTGCAGCTGGCAGAGCGCTTTGGCGCCGATGTGGAGCAGGCGTATGTGGCCGGTATTCTGCACGATGTGATGAAAGAGGAGGAGCCGTCTGTGCAGCGGGCATATATAGAAAAAGCCGGCGAACGGATGTCAGACCTTGAAATTCGCATTGGAAAGGTGTATCATCAAATGAGCGGCGCCGCTTATGCGCGCCTGGAGCTGGGCATTACGGACCCGGATATTCTGCATGCTATTCGGTATCACACCACCGCGCGCCGGGGTATGAGCCTGCTGGAACAGATTATTTACTTGGCAGATTTCATCTCTGCCGATCGGCATTATAAAGATGTGGAGACCATGCGCGCCAAGGTGGACGAGGGGCTGGAGCCGGGTATGTTCTACGCCCTGACTTATACCATTACGGACCTGGCCCGGCAGGGTCGGCCCATTCACCCGGACACGGTAGACGCCTACAACTGGGTGCTGGAGCGCCGGGGATAATGCAGGCAGCGGCAAGATCGTCTGCTTTTGCCGGTACCTGTATCAAATAGCGAGAAAGGATCTTTTAATGGAAATTTTAGATATTGTAAAAACTGCCGTGCGCGCCATAGACAGCAAGCAGGGGCTGGACACAGAGGTGATCCGCATTACGGATCTGACGGTGCTGGCGGATTATTTCGTCATTGCCACTGCCACTTCTTACACCCAGCTGCGGGCCATGGGTGACGAGGTGGAGTATAAGCTAAGCCAGGCGGGCGTAGAGCCACACCACGTGGAGGGCAAGGCCACCGGCTGGTTGTGCCTGGACTACGGCACGGTGGTCATTCACCTGCTGGAGCGCAAGCAGCGGGATTACTACCAGCTGGAGCGTCTGTGGGGCGACGGCGAAAAACAGGATATTACAAGTTTATTGGAGGCAGAATAATGGAGTATAATTTTAAGCAGATCGAAAAGAAGTGGCAAGACTATTGGTATGCCAACAACACCTTTGCAGCCAAGCAGGATTTTTCCCTGCCCAAGTATTACTGCCTGGTGGAGTTCCCGTACCCCTCCGGCCAGGGCCTGCATGTGGGTCATCCCCGCTCTTACACGGCGCTGGATATTGTGGCCCGCAAAAAGCGTTTGCAGGGCTACAATGTGTTGTACCCCATGGGCTGGGACGCCTTTGGCCTGCCTACCGAGAACTACGCCATTAAGAACCACATTCACCCGGAGATTGTGACCAAGAACAACATTGCACACTTTAAGCAGCAGCTCCAGTCTCTGGGCTTTAGCTTTGACTGGACCCGGGAGATCAATACCACCGATCCGGAATACTACAAGTGGACCCAGTGGATCTTCCTCCAAATGTTCAAAAAGGGCCTGGCTTACAAGAAGGAAATGGCCGTGAACTGGTGCACCTCTTGTAAGTGCGTGCTGGCCAACGAAGAAGTGGTCAACGGCGTGTGCGAGCGCTGCGGCAGCGAGGTGATCCGCAAGAACCAGAGCCAGTGGATGCTGAAGATCACCGCCTATGCCCAGCGGCTGGTGGATGATTTGGACGACCTCGACTTTATTGATCGGGTCAAGGTGCAGCAGAAGAACTGGATCGGCCGTTCCACCGGTGCAGAGGTGGACTTTGGCACCACGATGGGCGACACCCTGACCGTGTACACCACCCGGCCGGACACCTTGTTCGGCGCCACTTATATGGTAATTTCTCCTGAGCACCCGCTGATTGAAAAGTGGGCGGACAAGCTGGAGAACCTGGACGCAGTGCGCGCCTATCAGCAGGAGGCGGCGCATAAGTCCGACTTTGAGCGCACCGAGATGAATAAGGATAAGACCGGCGTGCGCCTGCAAGGCGTGATGGGCATCAACCCGGTCAACGATACGGAAATCCCGATCTTTATTTCCGACTATGTGCTGACCTCTTACGGCACCGGCGCCATTATGGCTGTGCCGGCTCACGATACCCGCGACTGGGAATTTGCCAAGAAGTTTGACCTGCCCATTATTGAAGTGGTTGCAGGCGGCGATGTGGAAAAAGAGGCGTTCACCGACTGTGCCACCGGCACCATGGTCAACTCCGACTTCCTCACCGGCCTTAGCGTGGAAGAAGCCAAGAAGAAGATTGTTGAATGGCTGACCGCAGAGGGTAAGGGCCATGAGAAAGTGAACTTCAAGCTGCGTGACTGGGTGTTCAGCCGCCAGCGTTACTGGGGCGAGCCTATCCCCATCGTCAAGTGCGACAAGTGCGGCTATGTGCCGCTGCCGGAGAGCGAACTGCCTTTGCGCCTGCCTATGGTAGACAGCTATGAGCCTACGGACACCGGCGAAAGCCCCTTGGCTAAAATGACCGACTGGGTGAACACCACCTGCCCCTGCTGCGGCGGTCCGGCTAAGCGAGAGACGGATACCATGCCCCAGTGGGCCGGCTCCAGCTGGTACTTCCTGCGCTATATGGATCCCCACAATCCGGATGCTTTGGCATCGCCGGAAGCCCTGAATTACTGGGCGCCGGTGGACTGGTATAACGGCGGTATGGAGCACACCACCCTGCATTTGCTGTACTCCCGCTTCTGGCACAAATTCCTGTATGACATTGGCGTGGTGCCGACCAAGGAGCCGTACCAAAAGCGTACCTCCCACGGTATGATCCTGGGCCAAAACGGCGAGAAGATGAGCAAGTCCCGCGGCAATGTGGTCAACCCGGACGAGATCGTGGATCAGTACGGTGCAGACACCATGCGCCTGTATGAGATGTTCATTGGCGATTTTGAAAAGGCTGCTCCCTGGAACAGTGACTCCATTAAGGGCTGCAAGCGCTTTTTGGAGCGGTACTGGAACCTGCAAACCATGGTCACTCCGGAGGAGACTTACAGCAATGATCTGGAGACCCTGATGCACCAGACCATTCAAAAGGTGACGGAGGATATTGACCAGCTGAAGTGCAATACCGCCATTGCGGCGCTGATGACGCTCCTGAACAAAGTGTACGACAAGGGCAGCATCACCCGCGGCGAGCTGCGCACGCTGACCGTTTTGCTGAACCCCTTTGCCCCCCATGTAACGGAAGAAATGTGGGAAGTGGAGCAGTTCGGCGGTATGGTGCACGAGGCACAGTGGCCTGCATTTGACCCGGCCAAGACCAAGGAGGACACGGTGGAGATCGTGCTTCAGGTATTGGGCAAGGTGCGCTCCCGTATGACCATCAGCGCGGATACGCCCAAGGAGGAAGTGCTGGCCGCCGCCAAGGCAGACAGCAAGATCGCCGCACTGCTGGAGGGCAAGACCATTAAAAAAGAGATCTATGTGCCCGGCAAGCTGGTGAACTTTGTTGCCATCTAACGGCAATTACACATTGTAATAAATCACAGACTTTGGACGGCCTCGGCAGTGCAGAACTGCCCCGGTCGTCCTGTATTTTTTGCCGAATTTGACCGAAAAGGGGATTTGTGCTATACTATTCTGCAGATTTTTACAGGATGTGAGTGTGTGAAGAAAATACTAAGCGTATTTTTGGCCGCTTTATTTGTGATCTGTACTGCGTTTGCCGTGCCTGTGACCGCCTCTGCCGCCGCCCGGCAGCATGTGGAGAACGCGCTGGAGACCTTGCAGACCAAGAACGGCTATATTCCCGGCAAGTCTGCCAAGGTGGTGGGTAACTGCTTTGGCTTTGTGTCCGCCGTGTGCAAAGAGTTGTACGGCGTGACCTACTATAATGAGCAAATGCGCGGCTCCTATCGCTATAATCATACGGGAAATTATTATACTGTGGCCAGCAAGACCTTTTCTGCCGCCACTACTGCTGCCAAGCAAAAGACGGTGGCGCGGCAAGTGATGGATTTTATTGTGGACAATGCGGCCGCCGGTGACGTGATCTCTTACGGTTGTGCCAACGACAGCACCCGCCACATGCATACCGCCATGGTACAGCATGTAGACACAGAGAAAATTCTCCTTTACCATTCCAACTACGCCAGTGGCAATTACACCCCTGCCGCCTGTCATGTGGACACCGTGTACTGGGACAGCTTTTTGGACAGTCCCAACACCAATATCAGGGAGAAAGACGGAGATGTGACCTCGCTGAATAAATTTTTCGGTGCGCCCATGAGTTGCGGCAACGGTATGGGCCTGTCCTTAAACCGTTACAGCAAGCTGACCGGCAAGTATTATTTGGACGAGTGCACCTTGGCGGCGCCGACCATTTCCACCGAGCGGAAAAGCTGTACCTCCATTCGCTACACCTGGGGCGTAGTGGACGGTGCGGAGAGCTATACATATTCCGTAACGGACACCAAGGGTAAGAAGGTGGTTAAATCCCGCACCACCACCGAAACGGCTGCCACGGTTACCGGCCTGACCACCGGAGAGAAGTACACCTTTACTCTGGCTGCCAATGCCACAGACCGCAGCGGTCAAAGCGCCAGCAAAACCATCACCTGCCTGCCGCCGGCTCCGTCTAAGCCACGGGTCAGCGCCGGAGACGAGGGCATGGCTGTCAGCTGGACCACCCGTGCCGATGTGAACGGTTATCAGGTGTTTCGCAGCACTGGGAAGAACGGCACCTTTGACCTGATTGCCACGGTGACGGATCCTGCACAGAATACTTATGTAGACGATGAGATCCAGGTGAATACCACCTATTATTATAAGGTGCGCCGTTATGTGCATATCAAGGACGGCAACGCTGCTTATTCCAATCGCTCAACTGTAACGGACGGCGTAGGCTTGCAGCTGGGTGTGCCCGGCCATATCACCACCACCCGCACCGGCACCACTGCCATTCGGATGAACTGGAATCCCACGGAGCACGCGGTGCGCTATACCGTTGCCTATCGGTTAAAGGGCGGCAGAAAGTGGACTTATTTCAGCACCACCGCCTGCAACTATACCTTTAAGAATTTGAAGGTCAAGAGCACCTATCAGTTCCGGGTACAGGCCGTCAGCCCCTTTGGCGCCGGCGCATACAGTGCCACGGTGTCCAAGCAAGCGCTGCCCCCAACCCCCGGCAGTGTGAAAGTGCAGCGGATCAGCGCCAAGTCTGCCAAGGTCAGCTGGAGCAAGTCCCAGGGCTTTACCGGCTATTACATTCTCCGTTCCACGGACAAGAAATTCAAGAAGAATGTAAAGAAGATCACTGTGAAGAGCAACAAGACTCTGAGCTATACAGACAAATCCGTGAAAAAGGGTGCCCGCTATTATTACAAGGTTTGTCGCTATACCGGCAAGACCGGCGGTAGCTATTCCAAGACAGTCAGCGTAAAAATCTGATTTTGCGGCAAAAAAGGCGGTGAGACATGGCCTTTTTGCAAGTATTTAGACATTTTTTGATATTATGCTTGACAATCCGTCGGTTATTGTTTATAATCTTTGCGGATATGAAAAGAGTATTCAAATACCCCTGCCAAACAGGTCGGAGGGAGGGAATTTAATGAGCCAGGTTAGAGTTAAAGAGAACGAATCTCTTGACAGCGCACTGCGTCGCTTTAAGCGTCAGACTTCTCGTGACGGTATCATCCAGGAAGTCCGCAAAAGAGAGCATTATGAGAAGCCCTCTGTTGCCCGCAAAAAGAAGAGCGAGGCTGCTCGTAAAAGAAAGTACAAATAAGCTACATATTATTTGTGGGAGCGTGTGTTACGCTCCCGTTTCTTTTTTACGGAGGTAAGATAATGAAAAAAATTCTTGTGATGAACGGCCCCAATTTGAACTTGACCGGTATTCGCAAAAAGAATGTGTACGGCGCCGAGACCCTGGAGGATATTAATCGGGAGCTGGCCGCTTATGGCGAGGACAAGGGCGTGCAGGTGGATTTTTACCAGAGCAACCACGAGGGCGCGCTGATTGACAAGATCCATGCCAGCCGCACCGACTATGACGGCGTGGTGCTCAATGCGGGCGCTTACACCCATTATTCTTATGCTATTCGGGACGCGATTGAGGCGGTGCAGGACTTTACCCCCTATGTGGAGGTGCACATGAGCGATATTCACCAGCGGGAGGATTTTCGCCGGATTTCCGTGCTGACCCCGGTATGCGTGAAGCAAATTTGCGGTTTTGGCAAAGACAGTTACAAAATGGGTATTGATTTATTATTGGAAATACTGTAAAATATCTTTGTTATGTATTACAGATTACTTTTGGAGGTAAACTTATATGGTATCAGCAGGTGATTTCAGAAACGGCGTAACCTTTGAAGAGGACGGCAATGTGCTCCAGGTTGTGGAGTTCCAGCATGTAAAGCCCGGTAAAGGCGCCGCTTTTGTTCGTACAAAGGTAAAGAATGTGATTACCGGTTCCGTGGTGGAGAAGAGCTACAACCCCACCGCCAAGTTCCCCACCGCTTATATTGAGCGCAAGGAAATGGTGTATTCCTACAACGACGACGGCCTGTATTATTTTATGGACCAGGAGACTTTTGATATGGTGCCGGTGAACGGTTCCGATCTGTCCGATAACTTCAAGTTCGTAAAGGAGAACGACATTTGCCGTATCCTGTCCTACAAGGGCAAGGTGTTCGGTGTGGAGCCGCCCACCTTTGTGGTGCTGGAGGTTACCAAGACCGAGCCGGGCATTAAGGGCAACACCGCCACCAACACTTTGAAGCCCGCCACCGTTGAGACCGGCGCGGAGATCCGCGTGCCGCTGTTTATTAACGAGGGCGACAAAATCCGCGTAGATACCCGCACCTGCGAGTATATGGAAAGAGCATAAACCCCAATAACAATATTTAGTAAAGGAGATCGCACGATGGATACAACGGAGAGCCTGGGCTACCTGAAGGGCCTGCTGGACGGCATGGACTTGGATGAGTCCAAAAAAGAGACCAAGATTTACAGAGCCATGATCGGCGTACTGGAGAACTTGGCAGAAGATGTGAACGACCTGACCGACGGCGTAGAGATGATGGCAGATCAGCTGGACGCTGTGGATGAGGATCTGGGCGATGTGGAGGAGTACCTCTACGGTGACGAGGACGACGATGACTGCGACTGCGGTTGCTGCGATGACGACGAGGACGAGTGCCAGGAGTTTGAGATCGAGTGCCCCGCTTGCCACGAGACCTTTGTGGTAGATGAGGACACCGTGCTGGACGGCTCTATGGAGTGCCCCGCCTGCGGCGAGACCCTGGAGTTTGAGGTCAGCTGTGAGGACGACGAAGACGAGGACGAGGACGCCGATCAGGACTGATCTAAGCAGAAAAAACGGACCCGAAGCGGTTTTGCCGCCTTGGGTCCTTGTTTTTTGGTATAATTTTGTAAAAATAAGCCCTGCCGCTTGGCAGGGCATTTGTTTTATCCGTGTACATGCACGGTAAAATTCTTATGGCAATGGGGGCAGTTGACGGTGTGCTTGCCTTTCTTGCGGGGCAAGCGCAGCACCGCTTTGCAACTGGGACATTTCTTAAACACATGGGTTTTGCGAAACGTCCATTTGTCTCGCAGCAGACGGCCCTCTCGCCGTATGGGGGCGGTTAGTGCCAGCCAGCGGGCGTTCTCGCGCTGCCGAGCGGCAATGTTGCGTGAGAAGGAACGGAAAATGGCATAGATCAGCACCGCCAGGGAGAGCACCCACAGTACGGTATAGACCGGGCGGGACACCCGGGCCAAGGCACTGCCCGTTACCACCAAAATCAGGTAGATGACCAGTAGAGCTTTATACAGGGCGTCTATGCCGTAGCGGCCGATCATGCTCTGCTGCATTTTATAGCCCATTTGCTTGAGTTTTTCTTTCATAAACCGGATTGTCCTTTCAAACTTTTTACAGTTATGCGCCGGCAGCGGAACCGTGGGCCTGACCAAAGGCGCTGTTGCCGTTTTGACCGTTGCTGTAACCATATTGACCGTTTTCGCTTTGGTCGTCGTTTTGGTCATTGCTTTGGTTGCCGTCTGCGCTTTGGCTGTAACTGTACGCATTGCCCGGCGATACATCGTAGTGCTGGTATTGAGTGCTCCAACTCACCAAGGAGGTGATTCCCAAAATCACCAGGCGGATGATAAAGATCGCCAGCGCTATGCGCAGAATGGTCAGCAGGCAGCCCCCTTGCCGGCGCACAGGGCGGCTTTGCTGCCGATGGGTGCCGGTGTTGCCTGCGCCGGCGGTGTAGGCGGAGAAGTCAATGAACGAGAATGGGTCAAAACCGAAGCCCATAGGGTTGATTCCCTGGCGAATGCTGTTGTAGGCGCTTTGGTAATTGGCGTTATTTGGCTCTCGGTTTACGGCAATGCGAATGTTTGCCATAGCTTTTTCCTGATCGCCGTAGCCCATATAGGCCAAAGCGGCCAGATAGTACCAGCGGGTATCGCTCTTGTCCATATTGCCCAGCAGGTTAATGGCCTGTGCATATTGACCGTGGTTGATAAAGTTCACCACGGCGGTATAGTAATCGCTGCCGGCGTCTGCACTGCGGCGACTGCCGGTAGAGGTGCTGTCGGCGGTGTTGCCGTTCTTAATGGCGTCAAAGGCGGCGTTTACCTCTGCCATCTTGGCCTCGGCCACATGATCCCCCGGGTTTAGATCCGGGTGGTATTTTTTGGCCAGACGCTTGTAGGCTCGGGTGCATTCCGCCAAATCGGCACCGTTGGGCACGCCCAGCACCTGATAAGGATTTTGTGTCATACTGCCTCGCTTATTTTCTTAGATTGCTTCTACTATACCACGGATTTTTGACGAATTTGTGACCAAATGAAGAAGAAAATCCTCCCACTTGTAAAGGATTTGTAAACCCGCATGGAAAAAGGGATTGTTTTTGCCCGGTTTGTCTTGTATTTGGGACCAAAATTTGGTAAACTGGGGGTGTAAATTAAAGAAAAGGGGTTTTTCTATGTTCAGTCCGATTTTGCTGACCATCGGTGACAACATAGACAAGGCGTTTTATGCCTTCGATCTGTGGGTGTTTCGGTTCTTCGGCTCCATGCAGTGCGGGTTTTTGACCGGCGTTGCCAAGTTCTTTACCGCCTTTGGGGACGAGAATTTCACCATTCCCATTGTGGTGCTGTCTGTGGTACTGTGCTTTTTTAAGCGCACCCGCAAGTATGGCTTTTCCATTTTATTTGCCGTGATCATCGGTACGCTGATTACCAATGTGATCGCCAAGCCGATGGTACTGCGGATCAGACCGTACAACACTTTGCAGCAGAACGCGGATTACTGGTCCTGGTATATCGGCGCCGGGGCGCTGAGCGAGAGCGATTACAGCTTTCCCTCCGGCCACACCACCTCTGCCGTAGAGGTAGCTACCGCGCTGTTCCTGTGCTTTAAGAGCGATAAAAAGAAAATTGCCTGGTTGTTCCCCTGTGTGGCTCTGTGCACCATGGGCTCCCGTGTGTACTTGATGGTGCATTACGCCACCGATGTGCTGGGCGGTCTGCTGGTGGGCGTGATCGCCGCCGTTTTGGGCTATCTGCTGATGAAGCTGGTGATGAAGAGCAAGGGCCTGGAGAAGGTGGATGCCGCCAAGCTGTTCAAGAAGGTGCCCGGCAAGGTGGGTTTTGCCTGCATCGGTGTGGCGGTTCTTGGTATTTTCCTGTATGCGTTTATTCCCTCCCTCAGCGAAGGAGGCGCAGACACCCAGCGTTGCGCCTATGTAGGGGACTACAAGTGCTACAACGCCGCCAAGGTGGACGATGAGAAGTATCCGCCTATTGACGGCAAGGAATACTGTAAGATTCACTGGAAAGCGCTGTCCGGCGTAAAGGAGTAAAGCCATGCCTTTTATTGAAGTAAAGACCACAGAGGATTTGTCCGCCGTGGCAGCGGAGCTGAAAAGCGCATTGGGCGACGCCATTACCGCCATTCCCGGCAAAAGCGAAAGTTGGCTGATGGTGAACCTGGTAGGCGAACAAAAAATGTACTTTCAGGGCAGTGACGCGCCCTGCGCCCTGTTCTCTGTGTCCATTTTCGGTACGGCAACGGACGACGCCTACGATGACCTGACCTGCCGGCTGTGCGCCATTGCCCAGCAGTATTTGCAGGTGCCGCCGGAGCGTACCTATGTGCGCTACCGAGAGGTGGATCACTGGGGCTACAACAACTTTAATTTCTGAGCATAAAGCGCTGCGGGCAACTGCGGCGCTTTTGTTAGGATAAATTTGTGCTAAATCTCATAAGA
Source organism: Oscillospiraceae bacterium (assembly GCA_025757685.1). Taxonomy (NCBI): domain Bacteria; kingdom Bacillati; phylum Bacillota; class Clostridia; order Eubacteriales; family Oscillospiraceae; species Oscillospiraceae bacterium. The sequence continues at coordinate 388,914 of CP107220.1, forward strand.
TTTCTGTACAAGAAGCTGCGGGTCTGTTACAATAGAAAAAACGATTGGGGAGGCAATACAGTATATGAATTTGATTATTGAAATACTCAAGGCCATTGTGCTGGGTGTTGTAGAGGGCATTACCGAGTGGTTGCCTATCAGCTCCACCGGCCACATGATCCTGGTGGACGAATTTTTGCACCTGAATGTGACACCTCAGTTCAAGGAGATGTTCCTGGTGGTGATCCAGCTGGGCGCCATTTTGGCCGTGGTGGTGCTGTACTGGCACAAGCTGTGGCCTTTTGGTATAGAAAACAAACGCATTGTGCCCAAGAAAGACATTTGGCAAATGTGGTTCAAGGTGTTGGTCAGCTGCGTGCCGGCTGCCGTAGTGGGCGTGCTCTTTGACGATAAGCTGAACGCGCTGTTTTACAACTGGCAGACTGTGGCAATTATGCTCATTCTCTTTGGTATCTTCTTTTTGGTGGTGGAAACCTGGAACAAAGGCAAAACCGCCAAGATCCATTCCATTGGCGAGTTGACTTATACTTCTGCGCTGATCATTGGTGCTTTTCAGTTGATCGCAGCTGTGTTCCCGGGCACTTCCCGCAGCGGCGCTACCATTTTGGGCGCCATTCTCATTGGCGTGTCCCGCACGGTGGCGGCAGAGTACACCTTCTTTTTGGCGGTGCCGGTGATGTTCGGCGCCAGTGCGCTGAAGCTGGTCAAGTTCGGCTTCCACTTTACCTCTGCCGAGGCCATCTTGCTGGCCGTGGGTATGATTGTGGCTTTTGTAGTATCCATTTTGACCATCAAGTTCCTGATGGGGTATATTAAAAAGCACGACTTTAAGGCTTTTGGCTGGTATCGAATTGTTTTAGGTGCAGCTGTGATCTTATACTTTGTGCTGGCGCGGTAATTACGATCTTCGCCGCAGGTGAAAACCTGCGGCTTTTTTGTGCTCTGCGGTGGCAATTCCTGCGAAAATATGCTATACTGAAAGATGAAATTCAGAGACTTTGGAGCAAGGTATGGCAGAAGCGTATGAGAATTTGGCCGGTCGGGTGGAGGAGATCGTTTACCGCAACCCGGACAACGGCTATACCGTACTGCAACTGAATACAGGCGAGGCCAACGGGGACGGCGAGACCGTGGCCGGTGAAATGCCCCCCATCAGCGAGGGGGAGGAGGCGGTGTTCCGCGGCCAGTGGACCATGCACCCTCGCTTTGGCCGCCAATTTAAGGCGGTACAGGTAACGGTAACTCTGCCTAAGGATGCCTCCGGCATTTTGCAATATCTGTCCGGCGGGATTATTAAGGGCATCGGTCCCTCTACGGCCACTAAGATTGTAGAGGCTTTTGGTGCCGAAAGCTTGCAGGTGATCGAGAAGGAGCCGGAGCGACTGGCAGAGCTAAAGGGTATCAGCCGTAGTATGGCCAAGAAGATCAGCCGGGAGTACAAAAATCAGTTTGCCTCCCGCCAGGCGCTGGAAGCGCTGGCCGGGATGGGCTTTACACAGGGAGAGGCGTTTAAGGCTTTTTCCTTTTTTGGGCCGGAAGCACCGGAGATCCTGGCGGAGAATCCCTATGCCTTTGTGATCACCGGCAACGATCAGGGCATTCCCTTTGAGCGGGCCCAGGAGATCGCAGAGGAGCTGCCCCAGGCGCCGGACCCATCCTATCGGGATCAGGCAGCGGTGATCTATGTGGTGCAGTATAATTTGAAGAACGGCCATACCTGCCTCCCCCGGCGCAAGGTGATCCAGACAGCGGTGACCGGGTTGGATATGACCGAGGAACGGGCAGAGATGGCGTTGGACAACGCCTTGGAGGCACGCCAATTGGTGCAAGAACAGATGGACGGAAAGCCGTTTTTGTTTTTGCCCCATATTTATGAGGCGGAGCAGGGGATTGGACAGCGGATCCGCGTGATGACCCAGTACCCGCCCCGGGAGTGCGAGATCTTCACTTCTGAGATCCTGGCCTATGAGGGCGCTAATGGCATTGAGCTAGACGAGAAGCAGCGCCGAGCCATTGAAATCGCTACCCAAAAGGGTCTGCTGATTTTGACCGGCGGCCCGGGTACCGGCAAGACCACAACCGTAAAAGGCATTATTGCCATGATGAAGAACCGGGGGCTGCGGGTGGCGCTGGCGGCGCCTACCGGTCGGGCTGCCCAGCGCATGACGGAGCTCACCGGCAGCGAGGCCAAGACCATTCACCGCCTGCTGGAGACCGAGCGACGGGATGGGGAGCCGGAGCCGACCTTTGTTCATAATTTGCGCAATCCGCTGGATTTGGACGCAGTGATTGTGGATGAGCTTTCCATGGTAGATGTGCTGCTCTTTTCCGCGCTTTTAGACGCGCTGCCGTTGCATTGCCGCCTGATTTTGGTAGGCGATGTGGATCAGCTGCCGCCGGTAGGGGCAGGCAATGTGCTGTCCGATTTGATCGCCGGTGGACGGATCGATGTGATCAGCCTGGATAAAGTGTTTCGCCAGGCGCAGAAAAGCCGTATCGTCACCAATGCCCACCGGGTGGTGGCCGGTAAAATGCCGGAGTTGGACTGCAATACCCCGGACTCGGACTTCTTTTTCTTAAATACAGCGTCCGTTTATGCAGTGCCTCGCAAGGTGGTGGAGCTGGTGACCCGGCGAATTCCTGCCGGTTACGGCATGGACAGCATAAAGGATATTCAGGTGCTGTGCCCCTCTCGCAAAGGGGCTGCCGGTACCGCATACCTAAATGCCCAATTGCAGGCGGCGCTGAACCCGCCGGACAAGCATAAGACGGAGCTGGTGACCATGGGTCGCACGCTGCGGGAGGGCGACCGGGTAATGCAGATCAAAAACAACTATGATGTGCCCTGGTTTAAGAAAAACGGCGACAGCGGTGCCGGGGTGTTTAACGGCGATATTGGTATTCTTACCCGCATAGATCGGGGGCAGGATATTCTGAATGTGCGGTTTGACGACCGGGAGGCCATGTATTCCCTGCAAAATGCGGACCAGCTGGATTTGGCCTACGCCATGACTGTGCATAAGAGCCAGGGCTCGGAGTTTTCCGCCGTGGTGATGCCCACCATCGGTGCATCGCCCAAACTGTGCTATCGCAATTTGTTTTATACCGCCCTGACCCGTGCCAAGTCCCTGCTGATCCTGGTGGGTACGCGGGAGAGCATACAGGCCATGGTGGAGAATGATAAAAAAATGTTGCGGTACAGCGGGCTTGTTCATTTTTTATCTGTTGACAATGACGGTGGGATACAGTAGCATATAGAAAAGCGATTTTTGTTTAGGACGGATGTTTATGTTTGGATATGATTTGGGCATTGATCTGGGTACCACCAATATTGTCATTGGTGTGCCCGGCAAGGGCATACGGCTGGACGAGCCGGCCTATGTGGCCTATGATGAGGAAAAAGAGAAGGTACTGTACGCCGGTAAGCGTGCCTATTTCTTAGAGGGGCGCGAGCCAGAGGGCCTGCGTGTGGAGCGGCCCATTCTCTCCGGCGTGGTGGGTCACTATGAGCTGGCCCAGCAGATGATGCGCCATTTTATCAATAAAGTGATTGGCAACAGCCTGTTTAAGCCGCGTGTGGTGGTGTCTGTGCCGGCCATGCACACGGATGTGGAGAAGCGCACTATTGTGTCCGTGATGATCCACGCCGGTGCCCGTTCCGTGTGCCTGGTGGAGGAACCTTTGTGCGCTGCCTTTGGTGCCGGGATCGACCCCATGCAGCCCTCTGGCGCCTTTGTGATTGACCTGGGCGGCGGCACGGTGGACATGGCTGTGATCAGCCAGGGCGCCATGAGCCAGTCCGAGTCCCTGAAAGTCGGGGGCAACGACCTGGATGCGGAGATTGTCAAGTTCCTGCGAGAGGTGCACAATGTGGCGGTTGGTCTGCGCACCGCAGAGGAGATCAAGCGCACGGTGGCCTGTGCTCTGCCCAGAGAGGAAGATGTAACCACCTATGCGAAGGGGCAGGACCTGCTTACCGGTTTGCCTCGGGAGGTGGAGATCAGCGGCAACGCTCTGTATTTGGCGCTGCAACCGTATTTTGAGACGGTGGCGGAGCACGCCGGGGCGCTGTTTGAGCGCACTTCACCCCAGTTGGTAACAGACATCGGCAATACCGGCGTATTGCTGACCGGCGGCGGTGCCAATATTTGCAATATGGATCGTTTGTTTTCGGACGCACTGGGCGGCGTGCCGGTGCGTAAGGCCACGGACGAAATGCACTGCGTGGCCAAGGGCTGCGTGGTGGCACTGGAAAAAATGCATCTTTTGGATCAGTACGGCTATCGGTATCAGACCAAAGAAGATGCCCATATTCGCTGATGGTTCGGTTTGCCAAGTGGCACCCATTGGTGCAGTTCTGTTTTCTTTTGTGCGTATTGCTGCTCACTTGCCTGAGCCGACACCCGGTGCCGGTGGCGTTGTCTCTGCTGGGCGCGGCGGTGTACCTGCTGCTGACGGACGGCCGCCGCAGTCTGCGCAGTCTTTTGTGCGTGCCGGTGCTGGTGGCGCTGGTGGGCGGTTTTAACTTTTTGTTTGCCCACTGGGGCGTTACGGTCCTTTTTAGCCGGGGCGACACCCAGTTTACTTTGGAAAGCCTGATTTACGGCTGCTTCCAGGGGGGCATATTCGCCGGGGTGGTGCTGTGGCTGGCGGTGTTTGGCCGCGTGCTGGGCAGCGATCGGCTGCTGGCGGTTACCGGTCGAGCGGCGCCCCGCTTTTCTCTTTTGTTTTCTATGACTTTAGGGTGTATTGCCCGCTTTCGGGAGAATGCACGGCAAATCCGCCTGGCGCGTGCCGGTGCGGGACTGGCGAAAGAAAAGCCCCTGCACGAGGCGCTGGATCAGTTTTCTACGCTGGTCACCTTGTCCTTGGAGGGGAGTATGACCACGGCGGACGCTATGCGCGCCCGGGGCTACGGCAAGGGGCGTCGTCGGGTGTACGATCCGTTTACATTCGGTGTGGCGGACGGCGTAGAGCTGGCAGTGGTGCTCCTGCTGAGTATCACGGTGCTGGCAGTGGCGCTCACCGGCGGCCTTACTTTTTATTTTGATCCGCAGCTGGAATGGGTCACTCTGTCTCCCTTAGGGGCGGCGGCAGCGGGCTTGCTTTGTTTTTGCCCGACGATCTCAAATGTAGGGGAGGCACTGCAATGGCGGCGATTGAAGCGAAAAAACTGAATTTTACTTACCCGGACGCCGACAGAGCGGCACTTTCCGATGTAACCTTTTCCATTCCGTCCGGCGGCTTTTATTTGCTGATGGGGCCATCAGGCAGCGGCAAGAGCACTTTACTGCGGCTGCTGCAAGGGGAGATCGCGCCTCACGGTGCTTTGCGCGGGCAGCTCCACTGTGACAGCCCGGCAGGTTTTGTTTTTCAAAATCCACAGGACAGTTTAGTCACGGACAGTGTGCAGCGGGAGCTGGCGTTCTCACCGGAGCATGCCGGGCTGGACGGTGCTGCCGTAGCGCGGCGGGTGGGGGAGTGTGCCGCATTCTTCCATTTGGAGCCGTTGATGGAGCGCACCACTGCCTCTTTGTCCGGTGGGGAACAGCAACTGCTGTCCCTGGCGGCAGCTATGACCGGCTCGCCTCGGGTGCTTTTGCTGGACGAGCCTTGTGCGGCGCTGGATCCGGCGGCGGAAGAAAAATTTTTGCAGGTGCTGCTGCGGCTGAACCGCGAGTTGGGCGTAACGGTGCTGATGAGTACCCATACCCCCGGCGCAGCTTTGGCACAGGCGGACGGCGTGCTGTTGCTCCGTGCCGGGCGCTGCACCTGTTATGATGATCCCCATGCCTTTGCTCGTGCCTTGCGGCAAAGCGGCGACCCCATGTTGCAGGCGCTGCCGGTGGGGGCAATCCTGTTTGACGAAGTACCGCTGACGGTGCGGGAGGCTCAGCCTTTGGCCGCCCATCTGCGGTGCAAGCCGGCGCCTGCACCCCAACCTGCAGGCAAGTCGGTATTGACCTTAAAAGAGATTTGCTTTGCTTATGAGAAAAAGAGCGCCGATGTGCTCTTTCGCCTGTCCCTGACCTTAACGGCAGGCAAGTGCTATGGTATTGTAGGCGCCAACGGCAGCGGCAAGAGCACCCTGCTGGGGGTGATGGCCGGTGTGTTGAAGCCCTACGCAGGCAAGGTGCAGCGCCCGGTGCCCACGGCCTTGCTGCCCCAAACGGTGCAGTATCTGTTTACCCGGGACCGGGTAGATCAGTTGGTGCAGGCGGGAACATTGCAGCACCTGGGCATTGCGCACCTGGCCGCCCGGCACCCGCTGGATCTGTCCGGCGGCGAAAGTCGACTGGTGGGGTTGGGCATGGTGCTGGATACCGGCGCCGATACGCTGCTGCTGGATGAGCCTACCGCCGGGTTGGACGCCGGTGCAAAAGCGCAGCTGGGCGCCCGGTTACGCCACTTGTGCGCTGCCGGTAAAACGGTGGTGTTGGTGACGCACGATCTGGATTTTGCCGGTACTTACAGCGATGAAGCGGCCTTCCTGTGCAACCGGGTGGTGACCCCGCCTCGGCCTCGGCGGGCTTTCTTTGCCGGCATGGAGCTGTACACCACCGGTGTGCGCCGGGTGACCTGCCGTGCACTGCCGGATGCCGTATCGCCGGAGGACCTGGTTCTATGAAGCGGGTATTGCTGACCCTGTTGTTTTTGGTTTTGCCGGTGCTGCTGGTGGTGTGGCAGGTGTGCTTTGCAGACACGACCTCTTGGTACTTGGTGGCGGCGGTTTTGCTGCTGCTCAGTGCGCTGCCGTTCTTTTTGCACCTGGAGCGGAAGCCGATCTCTGCCCGAGAGATGGCGCTGCTGTCCGTCTTAACGGCGCTGGCGGTGGTCAGCCGGGCCGTGTTTTATCTGATCCCTCAGGTGAAGCCCATTGCTGCGGTGGTGATCGTGGCCGGTATGTGTCTTGGTCCCTTTTCCGGTTATATGGTGGGGGCGCTGTCCGCCTTTTTGTCTAACTTCCTGTTTGGACAAGGCATATGGACCCCCTTTCAAATGGTGGCGCTGGGATTGGTGGGGCTGCTGGCCGGCATGCTGCTGCGTCCCGGACGGGTGAACCGCTGGGTGCTGGCGCTGGTGGGCTTTTTTTTAGCCACAGTGGTGTACGGCCTGGTGGTGGATTTGAGCACGGTTTTAATGACGGTGACGGACTTTACTTGGCCTGCGGTGCTGGCGGTGTATGCCTCCGGCGCACCTTTTGATTTGGTGTTTGGCGGGTCTACCGCAGTCTTTTTGGTGCTGTTTGGTACGCCATTGGAGCAAAAAATTACCCGTCTGCAACGAAAATATGGCCTGTTGGAGCGTAAAGCCACCACAGGAGATAAGGAGAATTGCCATGAATAAAACGATTATTGATAAGCTGGCACGCTTTGCCCAGACCAGTGCGATTATCGGTCTGTGCCTTTTGGGCATTTGTCCCGCATTTGGCATTATGGCTATGGTAGTGCCGGCAGTGTTTAAGCAAAAGGGCGCGAAGCTGACAGAGGAAAATCAACAGCTGTGCCACAGAGCGCAAATCATGGGCGTGGTATCTTTGGTGCTGTTTGTGATTGATGTGATCCTGGCTTCAATCTTGTATGCCAAGTTCAAATGATCTAAGGCATTAAGAAAAGCGGAGGTGCGTTTTGCACCTCCGCTTCTTCTATATACTATTATAAAATCAGTCCGGGTAACCGTTGGGATTCTGCTTTTGCCAGCGCCAGGAGTCCTCGCACATTTCTTCCAGCGAGCGGGTAGCCTGCCAGCCCAGTTCACGCTTAGCCTTGGAGGGGTCGCAGTAGCAGGTGGCAATATCGCCGTCCCGGCGGGGTTTGATTTCATAGGGAATCTCCACGCCGTTGGCCTTTTCAAAGGCCTTGACCACATCCAGCACACTGTAACCGATGCCGGTGCCCAGATTGTAGATAAACAGGCCTTGATCCTTTTCCAGCTTTTCCACTGCCTTTACATGACCCAGTGCCAGATCTACCACATGAATGTAGTCCCGTACGCCGGTGCCGTCCGGGGTGGGGTAGTCGTTACCAAACACGCCCAGCTTCTTCAGCTTACCCACAGCCACTTGGGTAATGTAGGGCATCAGGTTGTTGGGAATGCCGTTGGGATCCTCGCCCATGGTGCCGCTCTTGTGGGCGCCGATGGGGTTAAAGTACCGCAGCAGGCAAATACTCCAGCTGGGATCGCTCACATACAGATCCTGGAGAATGCACTCGATCATATACTTGGTGCGCCCGTAGGGGTTGGTGACCCCACCGATCTCCATATCCTCGGTAAAGGGGGCAATGTTGTTCATGCCGTACACCGTGGCAGAGGAGCTAAAGATGATCTTTTTGCAGTCGTGCTGACGCATCACATCCAGCAGTACCAGGGTGCCGTTTACATTGTTATCAAAGTATTCCAGGGGCTTGTGTACGCTCTCGCCCACGGCCTTCAGCCCGGCAAAGTGAATGACGCAGTCAATGTCCTCTGTCTCAAAGACTTTGTTCAAACCCTCTCGGTCCCGAATGTCGCATTCGTAGAACTTAAAGTCCCGATCCACCAGCGCGCGGATCCGATCCAGCGACGAGTGCTTGCAGTTGTAAAAATTATCCAGGATTACCACATCCTGGCCTGCGTTGATTAACTCCACGCAGGTGTGAGAGCCGATATAACCGGCGCCGCCTGTTACAAGTACAGCCATCTTTTTTCCTCCTTGGTTGTGGGGTTCTTTCTTGAAACTTCATTATATACCCCTTTGCCGCCAAAGTAAATAAGAAAGTTCAGTTTTCTCTGTGGCATGGGCGGTTTTTGTTCGGCTTTGATCTTGTCAAGCCAATTATACAACTTGTACACCGGCGAAAATGCGCAAAAAGCCCGACGCAACGCCAAAAAGTATAAGTGCGTTTTACAAAGAGTAATAAATGTACGGAAATTTTAACCAAATTCCTTGCGCTTTTTAGACGATTTTTTTACATTTTGGTCTTCAAATTCGCCGGAACCCTGTTTACTTTTGAGAAACGGGGGTGTAAAATGAGCAATGGAAATAAGGATTGATTGGAGGTGACGGCGTTGCTGCTGAAAACCGATGTGGCAAGTAAATTGATCGAAGAACTGAATACGGAAACGGTGTTCAGTCTGTTTGGCGGCAAGCTCAAGATCGACGAGGGCACAGTCGTCAGCTGGATCATTATGGCGGTGTTCCTGATCGCCGGTATTTTGCTCACCCGTGGACTGAAGGTGGAGGGCAAGCTCTCCAAACGCCAGCTGTTTATTGAAATGTGCGTAGACAAAATGCGTACATTTTTCCACAACGTTATGGGCCCGGACGGGGATCGTTACATTCCTTGGATGATGACGGTAGCTGTTTATATCGGTGCCTGCAATATGTGCGGCATCTTCGGATTTAAGTCTCCTACCAAGGAACTGAATGTAACCGTAGGTCTGGCGCTGACCAGCATTATCCTGGTTCAGTACGCCGGCATTCATAAAAAGGGTACGAAGGGATGGCTTAAGTCCTTTGCTAAGCCGGTACCCATCGTACTGCCCATCAATTTGCTGGAGCTGGTCATCAAGCCCATGTCTCTTTGCTTCCGACTTTTCGGCAACATCATCGGCGCTTTCATTATTATGAAGCTGATCGAATCGGTGGTGCCGGTAGCAATTCCGGTGGCATTGAGCCTTTACTTTGATATTTTCGATGGTTTTATCCAGGCGTATGTGTTCGTCTTTTTGACCTCACTGTACATTCAGGAAGCCATTGAAGATTAAATAGAACTTTTACAGAAAAGGAGAAATTTATCATGACAGTAGCAATCGCAGCGGCAATCGCCGTACTTACAGGTGTAGCAGCAGGTCTCGGCATCGGCCTTGCAACCGGTAAGGCAGTAGACGCCATCGCTCGTCAGCCCGAGGCTGCCGGTGACATTCGTACCGCTCTGATCCTGGGCTGCGCCCTGGCAGAGGCAACGGCTGTTTACGGTCTGGTTATCGGTATTTTGATCATCTTCATTATGAAATAACCGAGAAAATCCACAAGCAGAAAGGAAGCAGTGTCTATGCTGTCATTAGACTGGAATCTGCTCTTTACCGTGATCAACCTGGTGATCTTCTATATCCTGATGAAGAAATTTGTCTGGAACAAGGTGCTGGGTGCCATGGATAAACGGCAGTCCAAGATAGACCAACAATTCAAAGACGCCGACGAGGATCGTCGAGCCGCAGGCGCTCTGAAAACAGAATATGAGGGTCGCTTAGCCGGTGCAGACGAGGAGTCGGCACGCTTGATTGCAGACGCAAAGGTCACTGCCAAAGCCAAAGCTGACAAGATCGTAGACCAGGCCAAGCTCACCTCCGACAAGATGGTACGCGATGCGCACCAGACCATCGAGCATGAGCGCAATGAGGCACTCCAGTCCGTTAAGCATGACATTGCTGCACTGGCAATGGACGCTGCGGCCAAGGTGGTGTCTAAAGAGGCGTCTGAGCTGGATAACAGCGCGATCTATGACGATTTTCTGGCGGGGCAGGACGGCGGTGATCCGGTATGACCGTAACCGCACAGAATTATGCGCTGGTGCTGGGGGAACTGAATCTGGACAAACAGCAGATCAAAGCAGCAGAAACCTTGCTGCGTGAAAATCCGCTGCTCACCCAGGTGCTCTCTGATCCCAGAGTGCGCTTTGCAGAGAAGGAAAAGTGCCTGGACCGTATTTTTACGCCGCCCTTTTCCTCCTTTATGAAGGTGCTTTGCAAACATGAGCGCGTGTATGCACTGACAGAGATTTTTGAGGCCTATCAGGATCTGTGCCGCCAAAAAGCGGGCACGGTTCAGGCGCAGTTGCTCTGCGTGGAGCCGCCCAGTGCGGAACAGACAGAGAAAATGCGCGCGTTTGTGAAAAAGAAATTCGGTGCCGCCAATGTGGAGCTGGACATTGCGGTACAGCCGGACTTGCTGGGTGGGTTTATTCTGCGCTGCGGCGACTGTGAATATGACCGCTCCGTAAAGGGCAAGTTAGATAAATTACAGCAAAAACTGACTGGGGAAGTGAAGTAATGGCAGCAATCAGTTCGGATCAGATCGTATCCATTCTCCGCGAGGAGATCACCAATTACGACTTTAACCAAAATGACGAGGAAGTGGGCAAGGTCGTTCGCGTAGGCGACGGCATTGCCACCATTTACGGTATGAACCACGCCATGTACGGCGAGATCGTGGTGTTTGACTCCGGGGTCAAGGGCATGGTCCAGGATATTAAGGAGAACCAGATCGGTTGTATCCTGTTTGGCCAGGATAGCGAGATCCACGAGGGTTCTACCGCTGTGCGTACCCATAAGCGTGCCGGCGTGCCGGTGGGCGAGGGCTTTATTGGCCGTATTGTCAACGCTTTGGGCGAGCCCATCGACGGCAAGGGCGAGATCCAGTCCGATGACTACCGCCCGGTTGAAGAACCGGCACCCTCCATTGTGGATCGGCAGTCGGTAGATACCCCTTTGGCTACCGGTATTCTGTCCATTGACTCTATGTTCCCCATTGGGCGTGGCCAGCGTGAGCTGATCATCGGCGACCGTCAGACCGGTAAGACCTCCATTGCCATTGACACCATCCTGAACCAAAAGGGCAAGGATGTGATCTGCGTTTATAACGCCATCGGTCAAAAGGCGTCTACCGTGGCAAAGCTGGTGCATACGCTGGATAAGTACGGTGCCTTGGATTATACCATCGTGGTGTGCTCCACTGCTTCCGACCCGTCCTCTCTACAATATATTTCTCCCTATTCCGCCACCGCAATGGCAGAATACTTTATGTACAAGGGCAAGGACTGCTTGATCGTGTACGATGATTTGAGTAAGCACGCAGTAGCTTACCGTGCACTGTCCCTGCTGCTGGAAAGAAGTCCCGGCCGTGAGGCTTATCCCGGCGATGTGTTCTATTTGCACTCCCGGCTGCTGGAGCGTTCCAGCCGACTGTCCGACAAGTTGGGCGGCGGCTCGCTTACCGCTCTGCCTATTATCGAAACCCAGGCAGGCGACCTTTCCGCCTACATTCCCACGAATGTGATTTCCATTACAGACGGCCAGATTTTCTTGGAGAGCGATCTGTTCTTCAGCGGTCAGCGCCCGGCTGTAAATGTAGGTCTGTCCGTATCCCGTGTAGGTGGCGCAGCCCAGACCAAGGCTATGAAGAAGGCCGCCGGTTCTCTGCGTATCGACCTGGCTCAGTTCCGTGAGATGGAAGTGTTTACCCAGTTCTCCTCAGATCTGGACGACGAAACCAAGGCCAGCCTGACCTACGGCAAGGGCTTGATGGAGCTGTTAAAGCAGCCACTGTGTCACCCGCTGTCCCTGTCGGATATGGTGGTGTCTTTGGTGGCAGCCATCGGCCATAAGTTTATGGATGTGGAACCGAAAAAGATTAAGGCGTTCCAGTCCGGACTGCTGGAGTTCGTAAACGCCAAGTACCCGGAACTGGTGGCGACCATCGAAAAGGATCAGGTGCTCACCGACGAGTTGCGGGAGGAGATCCTGGCCGCAACCGATGAATATAAGAAGGTAAACCATGGCTAATGCAAGAGAGATCCAAAGCCGGATGAAGAGCATTAAGGACACCATGAAGATCACCAACGCCATGTATATGATCTCGTCCTCCAAGCTCTCAAAGGCCAGAACGGACCTGAAGAATACGGAGCCGTACTTCTTCACCATGCAGGACGCTTTGGCTAAGATCCTGATGGAATCGCCGGATGCCGGTAACCGCTTTTTTGACCAGCGGCCCGATTTGGCGCCGGAGGATCGAAAAAAAGGCTATATTGTGGTCACCGCCGACAAGGGCATGGCCGGTGCCTACAACCACAATGTGATCAAGATCGCCGAGGAGGCCACCCACACCGGAGAGAACGAGAACCATAACAAACTCTTTGTGGTGGGCGAAGTGGGCCGCCGGTATTTTGAGACCAAGAACATTCCCGTTGACATAGACTTTAAGTACACGGCCCAGAACCCGAATATGAACCGGGCACGGTATATTGCGGAGCAAGTGACGGAGCTGTTTGTCAGTGGTGAGCTGGACGAGGTGTATATCATCTATACCAAGATGATCAACTCCCTGAATGTGCAGGCCGAGTGTCACCAACTGCTGCCTTTGGAGCAGGAACAGATCTCTGTGCACCGGGATCGGAAATATTACGATCAGGTGGCGTTTTTGCCGTCGCCGGACGAAGTGTTTGAGCACATTGTGCCCAACTATGTGGCCGGGTTTGTGTATGGTGCGCTGGTGGAGTCCTATTGCTCCGAGCATAATGCCCGTATGACCGCCATGCAGACGGCTACCAACGCGGCCAAGGATATGCTCAATCAGCTGACCATTGATTATAACCGGGCAAGGCAGTCTGCCATTACCCAGGAGATCACGGAAGTGATCGCCGGCGCCAAGGCGCAAAAGAAGAAAACTGACTAACAATCGGAGGCAATCCTATGAATAAGGGCAAAATCATTCAGATCATGGGCCCCGTTGTGGATGTGGCGTTCCCGGACGAACTGCCCGCCATTAAGGAGGCGCTGGAGGTGCAGCTGGACGGCAAGCGCCTGGTGATGGAAGTGAGCCAGCACATCGGCAACAACTGTGTGCGCTGCATTATGCTGGCAACATCTGACGGTCTGTGCAAGGATATGGAAGTGGTTGCCACCGGCAGCTCCATCTCCGTGCCTGTGGGCCAAAAGACTTTGGGCCGCCTGTTCAATGTGGTAGGCGATACCCTGGACGGTCTGGAGGACCTAAGCGGCGAGAAGCACTGGGGCATTCACCGGCAGCCCCCCAGCTTTGAGGACCAGTCCCCGAATGTGGAGATTTTGGAGACCGGTATCAAGGTTATCGACCTGTTGACCCCCTATCAAAAGGGCGGTAAGATCGGTCTGTTCGGCGGCGCCGGCGTAGGTAAAACGGTGCTGATCCAGGAGCTGATCACCAATGTAGCCACCCAGCACGGCGGTTACTCCATCTTTACCGGCGTAGGCGAGCGTTCCCGTGAGGGTAACGATCTGTGGAACGAAATGCGCGAGAGCGGCGTGCTGCAAAAGACAGCCCTGGTCTTTGGCCAGATGAACGAGCCGCCCGGCGCCCGTATGCGTGTGGCAGAAACCGGGCTGACCATGGCGGAGTACTTCCGTGATGTGGAGCACCAGGATGTGCTGCTGTTTATTGATAACATCTTTCGTTTTGTACAGGCAGGTTCCGAGGTTTCCTCTCTGCTGGGTCGTATGCCCTCCGCAGTAGGTTACCAGCCCACGCTGGCAACGGATGTTGGCGAGGTGCAGGAGCGTATCGCTTCCACCAAGAACGGGTCTATCACCTCCGTACAGGCTGTGTATGTGCCTGCGGATGACCTGACCGACCCGGCACCGGCCACCACCTTCGCCCATTTGGACGCCACTACCGTGCTGTCCAGAAAGATCGTGGAGCAGGGTATTTACCCGGCTGTGGACCCGCTGGAGTCCAGCTCTCGTATTCTGGAGGCCGATGTAGTGGGCGAGGAGCACTATGAGGTGGCTCGTAAGGTACAGGAGTACCTGCAAAAATACAAAGAGCTGCAAGATATTATTGCTATTCTGGGTATGGAGGAGCTGTCCGACGAGGATAAGGTCACTGTTTACCGTGCAAGAAAGATCCAGAAGTTCCTGTCCCAGCCTTTCCATGTGGCCGAGCAGTTCTCCGGTATTCCCGGTGTGTTTGTACCGCTGAAGGAGTCTATCCGCGGCTTTAAGGCCATCATCAACGGCGAGGTAGACGATGTGCCGGAGATGGCATTCTTCAATGTAGGCACCCTGGACGATGTGCTGGAAAAGGCCAAGAAAATGCAGAAGTGATCCTTGTAGCAAGGAGGTGCCCGTATGGGTGCAGACAATACATTCAAATTGAAAATTGTGGCGTCCAACCGTGTGTTCTATGACGGCCGGGCGCAGACCTTGGTGATCCCGGCTATCGACGGCGGTGAGGTGGGCTTCCTGGCCCAGCACGAGAACTGCGTAACCCCGGTGGAAGTGGGCGAAATGCGCATTAAGGATACCCAGGGCAAGATCATTCACGCCTTTGTTGGCAGCGGCTTTTTGGAGTTTGTTAACAATGAGGCCACCTTGGTGTGCGTGTCTGCGGAGTTGCCCAATGAGATCGACGCCCGCCGTGCTAAGGAAGCCAAGGAGCGAGCAGAGGAAGAAATGCGCCAGCACCACAGCCAAATGGAGTACCATCACTCCCAGGCCAACCTGGCTCGCGCCATGGAGCGCCTGCGTGTCGTCAAGCGCTATCCCAGATAATTTTTCCGAATATAAAAGCAAAGGACCTGTTCACACGAACAGGTCCTTTTTTTAGCTTTATGGTAAAGAATGGGGCGGGAGCAAGCTCCCGCCATGCGAATTGTCTATTTGATTTTATGGATGCTGGGGTAATAGCAAAAGACGACTTTGCCCACGATCTTCTTTTTCTTTACAAACTTGTGGTCCCAAAAGCGGGAGTCCTCGCTGTCGTTGCGGTTGTCACCCATCATAAAGTAGCTGTCCTCCGGCACCTTGTAGGGGCCATAATCGCCCACCGGGGTGCAGTAAGTGACAAAGTCATCGCGCAGCTGAATGGTTTTGCCGTTTGTTTGGGTCACATAGACGGTGCCGTCCTTTATCTCCACCGTTTCGCCTGGCAGTCCGATAATGCGCTTTACATAATTTTGGCGCTCATCGTCCGGGTATTTGAAGATCACCACATCGTACCGCTGGGGGTCGTTGGTGATATAGGCCAGCCGGCTGGCCACGATCCGGTCGCCGATCTCTATGGTGCTGAGCATGGAGCCGGAGGGCACTACCGCATTGGCAAACACAAGTGTTTTTAGCAGCAGGGCCAGGATCACGGCAATCACAATGGGCAGCATAAAGTCCACAATATCCTTGACCGGGTTCTTTTCCTCCGCCTTGTCCGCGGCAGCCTTGGCTTTGGTCTTGCGCCGGGACTTGCGCTTTTTCTCCGGGCGGGTGCGGCGCAGAGGCGGTGCATCTTCCTGTGCCGCAGCGGCTTCCATCTGCTCCAGCAGCTTGGTGGGGCTGATCTCTGCCGCCGTCTCTTCCGGGCGGCGGGTGTCAAACATCACATTGCCGCAGTTTAGACAGGTGAGCCAGTCGCCGTCTTTCATTACGGCATCGCTGCCGCATTTGGTGCACTTCATTGCATTCTTTCCTTATCAGTCAATGGTGGAGAACTTGGGATAGTAGCGGAACTCCACCTTGCCAACGATCTTATTCTTCTTGACAAATTTGTTTTGCCAAAAGCGGGAGTCCTCGCTGTGGTTGCGGTTGTCGCCCATCATAAAGTAGCTGTCTGCCGGTACGGTGTAGGGCCCGTAGTTGCCGGTTGGCGTCTCTTTGGTCACAAAGCTGTCGTCCAGCTGAACGGTCTTGCCATCCGTCTTGGTCACATAGACTACGCCGTTGACCACCTCCACCGTCTCGCCGGGCAGGCCCACAATGCGCTTTACATAATACTGCTTCTCATCGTCCGGGTACTTAAAAATGACAATATCGTACCGCTGGGGGTCGTCCTTTACATAGGCCAGGCGGCTGGCAATCACCCGGTCGCCCTCTTGAATGGTGTTCAGCATAGAGCCGGTGGGCACCACGGCATTGGCAATGACGCAATATTTTAACACCAGTGCCACCGCTACCGCAATGAGAATGGGCAGCAGAAAGTCTATGACCTCCCGCAGCTTGCTTTTTTGCTTTTTATTTTCTTCGTTTGCCATGGTTATTTACGCTTTCGTTTGAATTTGCGGGAACCGGACAGTACCGCCTTTAAGTCCATCAGCTCCTCAAAGGGGGTGGAGCCGTCAGCCACACTAAAGTCCGCTGCGCTGGAGGCTAGGTCGTCGGTGGCAATCTGTGGGGCTGCCTCCGGTGCGTACGCGCTGTCCACCAACTGCCGGTCCATAAAGAGTCTGACCATTTTGTTTTTGTACCGTACAAAGGTGATGTAGTGGGCACCGTCCTCAAGGGACGCTTGGATCTTACAGCCGCCGAACGTGCCGTGCAGGACGCCGTTTGCGATCCAAATTGCCGCGTCCTTGCCCCTGCAGATATTGGCGTCTGCGTTACTGCTCACCGTAAAGGATAAAGTGAAGTCGTTTGTATTCTCCGGTGCCAGGCAGCGGTTGTCCCGGTCGCCGAACTGGAAGATCTTCATTTCAAAGGGCGCCAGGGTGATCTGCATTTTATCCCCATAAGAGAACAGATCCAGGCTGTCCGCCCCGGTGGTGTTGTACACATTGTAGCACTTTACCGCCCGCAGATTCTCCGGGCAGCCCATCAGCTTGTTCAGGGTCAGGGTCAGATCTGTTTTTTCGTCTGTGGGATTGCGCAGGGCAATGATGCCTTCGCCCGCCTTTGTCCAGGCGGCATAGGCATAAATGTTGTTCTCTGCCGGGTCGCCGCCCAGCAGCATGGCGTTCTTTAAGATGTGATGGTTGGCCTTTTGCCAGCGGAGCATACGGGCGAGAATGCGCCACTTGGCGCTGTTCATCTTATTGTAGCTCAGGTACAGCTCGTTAAAGGCCTGGCCCCGACAAGCATTCCAAAACAGGAACTTTTCAAATTCTTCGTCGGTATACTCCACCTTAGCGGTGTTGCCGTAGATTGGTTCGTGATTGTAAATATTCTTGGCCGGGAATTGCAGTGCGCGGGTGCACATAAAGTCGTAGTACATGGAGTCCCGGTATGTGATCTCCGCGTCCACCTGAGCCTGCTGCTCCAGGTTCTTGGCAAAGCCGATGTCCATGGAGTTTTGCAGCCACACGCTGTTCACATATTGCAGCCACCAGGGAGAGGGGTTCACATAGCAGGTCATATTGATCCACAGGGGCTTGTTGTCCTTGGCTCTGCTCTCCCGCAGGCGGGTGAACAGGTCGATCCACCGCTGCCACATTTCCGTAACAAAATACATATCGTTCTCGCCGCCGGTGATGTGGTCATGCTTTGGGTTGGTGCAGGGCTTTAGGCAAAAGCCGTCCAGCTTCAGGTACTGAATGTCAAATTCCGTGCAGGTGTCCGTGAGAAATTTTTCCAGATTTTGCAGGTATTTCTCCGAGCCGACGCAAATGTCCATACTGTCACTGTTCAGGTAGCCGTTGCCGCCTTTTTCAATCTTTTTGGCAAAGCGTGGAGTGGCGGCCGTGTAGCCGCCGCGAGGACCCAGCCAAAGGCCAAAGGTGGAGCCCAGCTTGTGGCACTGGTCGGTGGCGTCCGTCAGCTTGTTGGGGAATTTTTTGTTAAAGCTCCAAAACGGTGCTTTGTAGTTGTTCCAGCCGTCGTCGATCACATAGGCGTCCAGTGGGGGCACGCCGTGATCGCTAAGCCCCTGCTCGATCTCATAAAAAGAGCGCTCAATATTGTCCGCGTCAATGTTCAGCATGTGGTCGTACCAGCTGTTGTACTGCACGCGGAAGTCGCTTTTGGTGCTGATGTATTCAATGTAGTCAAAGAACGCGCCCTGCACCTCTGCCATGGTGTTGCCGGTGGCGCCGCCCATGACAGTAGCAGGGCAGGTAAAGCGGCCGTGTACCGGGTGACCTACATAGTATTTGACTTGACCGATACCGTACTGAATACGGTTGTCCGTGGCCGGAAACTCACAGCCGAAGAACAGGCTGTCAATGTAAAAGGGCTGACCCAGGATCGCCATAGCGTCCGGGATCTGCATGCTGGTCTCCACGTCGTCCGGAATAGAGAAGTGGGTCTGTGAGTTGATCACACCGATGTGTTCCAGGGCAATGTAGTCGATCACCTTGTCCTCGGTGGCTTGGATAAATTGCAGTTGCTTTTTCAGCGTGTTGCCGTCCCGGCCCACCCAGTAGCGCATGGTCACGGTGATGCCCTCAAATTCTTCAAAGGTAAACACCAGCTTACCGTCCCGCTCGGCGGAGTCCGTCACCTTCAGTCCCTTGGAGGAGAACTCGGTGCCGTCCGTAAAGTGAAAGGTGAATTCCGTGCTGTTGCCGTCCGGCACCAGGTCCATACCGGAGCGGGTGTTGCGAATGCGGGAGGCGTACAGATACCCCTCGTTGACCTTAAATTCCCGTTGCAGGGCGTTGCTCTTCAATCTGAACATATACTTGCTCCTTTTGCAGGATTTTACAGAACTTCGTCAATGGCTTTTGCCAGCTGATCCGGGCAGGAGGTGCCCTTGCCGTTGCAGTTGATGCCACGCAGCTTTTGGATCACATCTTCTGCCGGCTGACCCTCTACCAGTGCGGCGATACCTTGCAGGTTGCCGTTGCAGCCACCAAGGAATTTTACATTGCGTACCTTGCCCGCCTCGTCCAAATCAAAGGTGATCTGCCGGGAGCAGGTACCGTGGGTATTATAAGTGTAGCTCATTTGGTTTCTCCTGTATTTTAAGATACTATATTACTTTATTATATCTGCACTCTCTATTATACATACTCTTGCTCGGGATTGCAATATAGGGTCTGTGACATTTCTGTAAATCCCGCCGGAGGCACAGGACAGTTTTGCCCCGAATGTCCAATAATCGGCACATTGCCTAAAAACATGCCCTTATCTTTGTCAGTTTTGTTCTATTGCATAAAAATCAGCCCTGTGTTAAACTAAAATTTGATATAGGGTACGCTCGTGCGGGCGCCCGGAATTGCTTTTAAGAGAGGTACTGTTTATGCAAAAACTGCGCGTTGGCATCATCGGCGCCGGTCGGATCGGCCAGGTGCACGCCAAATCCATTACTTACCACATTCCCCAGGCGGAGATCGTGGCCATTAGCGACCTGTTCCCGGAGAACGCCCAAAAGGTGGCGGACGACCTGGGTATTCCCAAAGCGGTGCAGGATTATCACGAAATTCTCAAGGATCCTACGGTGGATGCAGTGCTGATCTGCTCCTCTACCGATACCCACGCGGATATTGCTGTGGAGGCAGCCAAGGCCGGTAAGCATATCTTTTGCGAAAAGCCGGTGGATCTGACCGTTGCTAAGATCAAGGCAGTGGAAGCGGCTGTAAAAGAGGCGGGGGTAAAGCTGCAGATCGGCTTTAACCGCCGGTACGACCACAACTTTGCCGCCATTAAAGATTTGGCAAACGCCGGCAAGATTGGCCAGCTCCAGACCATTAAGATCACTTCACGCGACCCGGAGCCGCCCCCGGTTTCTTATGTAAAAGTCAGCGGCGGCATCTTCCTGGATATGACCGTCCATGACTTTGATATGGCTCGCTTTATCGGCGGCGAGGTGGAGGAAGTGTTCGTCAACGCTGCCGTGCTGGTAGACCCGGCCATCGGTGAAGCAGGCGATGTGGACACGGCGCTGGTCAGCCTGAAATTCAAGAACGGCGCCATTGGTGTCATTGACAACTGCCGTAAGGCCTCTTACGGCTACGACCAGCGGCTGGAGGTGTTTGGATCCAAGGCCCAGGCTTCCGCTGCCAACGACACCCCCACCCATGTGGCGTTTATTGATGAGAACGGCAAGGTGACGGATAAGCCGCTGTACTTCTTCCTAGAGCGGTATATGCAGTCCTTTACCGACGAGATGACCGAATTTATCGACTGTGTGCTCCACGATAAGCCCACCAAGACCACGGTGGAGGACGGCTTGCAGGCGCTGCGTATGGGTCTGGCTGCCAAAAAGTCGCTGGCCGAGCACCGCCCGGTAAAGCTCAGCGAGATCGAAGCATAATTTCAATCTAAAGGACTTTGAGTATATGAAGCGAGTTAGACTGACCATGTCCCAGGCACTAGTACAGTTCCTGGACAATCAATATATCGAATGTGACGGCGTAGAAAGCAAGTTCGTCAGCGGCATCTTTGGCATTTTTGGTCACGGGTGCGTGGTGGGCGTGGGCCAGGCGCTGGAGCAGGGGGGCCATAACCTGAAATTTTATCAGGGCAAGAATGAGCAGAATATGGCGCTGGCTGCTGTGGCTTATGCCAAGCAGATGGATCGCAAGGCTATTATTCCCTGCGTGTCCTCCATCGGCCCGGGCGCGACCAATATGGTTACCGCTTGCGGCTGCGCCACTGCCAACCGCATTCCGCTGTTGGTGCTGCCCGGCGACACCTTTGCCTGCCGCCAGCCGGACCCGGTGCTCCAGCAGGCCGAGTTTTTTGACAACTACGGTCGCACGGTAACAGATGCTTTTAAGGGCGTGTGCCATTATTTTGACCGGATCAATCGGCCGGAGCAGTTGATGACCGCCTGCCTAAATGCCATGCGGGTGCTGACAGACCCGGCGGATACCGGCGCCGTTTGTTTGGCCATGCCACAGGATGTGGAGGGCGAGGCCTACGACTATCCGGTGCACTTCCTGCAAAAGCGGGTGTGGCACCTGGATCGTCGCCCGGTGGCGGAGAGCCAGCTGCAGCGGGCAGTGGCTGCGATCAAGCAGGCCAAAAAGCCCATTCTGATTTGCGGCGGCGGTGTGCGTTACAGCGGGGCAGAGGTTGCCCTGCAAAAGTTGGCGGAGACCTATAATATTCCCATTGCGGAGACGCAGGCCGGGCGCAGTTTGGTGCCTTGGCAGCACCCGCTGAACCTGGGCGGTATCGGCGTCACCGGCGGCAAGGCTGCCAATGTGATCGGTCGGGATGCTGATCTGATCATCGGCGTGGGCACGCGGTTCTCCGATTTTACCACTTCTTCCAAGTGGCTGTTTAACCAGGACCGCAAGGTGCTGGGAATCAATATTTGTCCCTTTGACGCGTATAAAATGGATGCCGAGGCCATTGTGGCAGATGCGAAGATGACCTTAGAGGCTCTGCTGCCTGCTTTGGCCGGATACAAGACTGCCTATACCGGTGAGATTGCAGCCGCCAAGGCCGAGTGGGAAGCCATTGTAGACGATTACTATACCAAAGAGCTGCCCGGTGGGCTGAACCAAACTTTGGCTCTGGGCATTATCAACGAGTTTATGCCCAACGACGCCATTGCTCTTGGCTCTGCCGGTTCTCTGCCCGGGGATATGCAGCGTCTGTTCCGTCCCAAGGACCGCGGCACCTACCACATGGAGTACGGCTACTCCAATATGGGCTATGAGGTCAACGGCGCGCTGGGCGCTAAGCTGGCTTGCCCGGACAAAGAAGTGTACACCTTCTGCGGGGACGGCTCTTTCCTGATGGGTCACAGCGAGTTGTATACCGCTTTGCAAGAGGGATTGAAGATCAATGTGTGCCTGTTTGACAATATGGGTTGGGGCTGCATTGAGAATTTGCAAAACAACCAGGGCACCGATACCTTTGGCACCGTGTTCCGCGCCCGCAACCCTAAGACGGGTATGCTGGACGGGGCGGAGATCGCCGTGGACTTTGCCAAGATCGCAGAGGGCTACGGTGCAAAGGGCTACACCTGCCGCACCTCGGAGGAGCTGCGCGCCGCACTGGCAGACGCAGCTACCCAGGACCGGGCGTGCCTGTTTGATATTAAGGTGCTGCCCAAGACCATGACCCCCGGCTTTGAGAGCTGGTGGCGCGTGGGCGTGGCGGAGGTGTCGAAGAGCGAGACCGTGGCCGCCGCCTATGCGGATATGCAGGCGAATATCGCCAAGACTTTTGATTATTAAGGAGCACAGCCTATGCTAAACCCGGATAAAGTAAAATTGGCCATTGCCCCCATCGGCTGGACCAATGACGATATGCCCGACCTGGGCGCAGAAAATACCTTTGAGCAGTGCATCAGCGAGATGGCGCTGGCCGGTTTCACCGGCTCGGAGATCGGCAACAAGTATCCGTCCGATCCGGCGGTGCTCAAGCCGTATTTGGACATTCGCGGGCTGCAAATTTGCAACGCTTGGTTCTCATCTTACCTGACTTCCAAGCCTTATGAGGAGACCATCGCCGCCTTTAAGCAGCACTGCGACAAGCTGCACGCCTTGGGCGCCAAGGTGATCGGCGCTTCCGAGCAGGGCAATTCCATTCAAGGTTGCCTGGACAAATCCATTTTGGACGAAAAGCCGGTGTACACCGAAGAGCAGTGGCAGACGGTGGCGCGGGGATTTAACGAGATGGGCGCTTACGCCCGGTCCAAGGGCATGTACTTTACCGTGCACCACCATATGGGTACCGGCGTGCAGACGGCGGAGGAGATCGACCGCTTGATGGAATTGACGGATCCGGAACTGGTGTTCCTGCTGTTTGACAGCGGTCACCTGACCTTTGCCGGGATTGACCCGGTACCGGTACTGGAGAAGTACGCCCATCGGGTCAAGCATGTGCACCTGAAGGATGTGCGCCTGGATGTGTACAATAACCGGGTGGTGCCGGAGCACATGAGCTTTTTGGATGCCGTGCGTGCCGGTGTGTTTACCGTGCCCGGCGACGGCGATGTGGACTTTAAGCCCATCTTTGATATTTTGGACCGTACCGGCTACGAGGGCTGGGTGGTGGTCGAGGCCGAGCAGGACCCGGCCAAGGCCAATCCCTTTGCCTACGCGGTCAAGGCCCGCAAGTACATTAAAGAGGTCGCCGGTCTGTAAAAAAACGACAATGGGGGAGTGGTTCATCGCCACCCCCCTCTATTTTTGTCTATTATCTTATGCCGTTGTGGATTTTATTGCGTTTCGCAGTGGAATTTGATATAGTTAAGTTAAAGTTAGGAAAAGAATTTTGAAAGGAGTTCTTCTTATGAAAAAGATTTTATCCACCACCTTGGCGCTGCTGTTGGTGCTTACCACCGTATGCAGCGTCAGTCTGTCCGCCCAGGCGGCTACGGCTACCGACCGAGTTTATGAGTTGCATTATGGCGACAAGTTGACTGTGACTTTTCAGCCCGGCGAAGATCATCGGCTGATGTTCGCAACCATGACCGCTACGGAGACAAAATTCTATGAATTCCGTATGACCAACTGCGTTGACGGTGGAATTTTGATTGCAGACAATCCGAATTATAAAAACAGCTATGAGCAGGACAAGGAGAGCGGTACGGCTGTATTGGGCGCATATATGGAAAAAGGCAAGACCTACTATTTGGCCTTTATGAGCTGCCCGGTCAAGGATACGGACTGCGTGATCACCGTGAAGGATCATACCCATAGCTATAAGTATTACCTGAAAAAGGCCACGACGAAGGCCAACGGTTATGAGGCAACCGGCTGCATTGCTTGCGGCTACTTAAAAGCCGGTACCAAGGAGACCGTTCTTTATGCGGCAAAGAGCATGACCTTGTCTGCTACCTCTTATACCTATGACGGAAAGGTGAAAAAGCCTACGGTAACAGTAAAAGACAGCAAAGGCAAGAAAATCAGTGCATCGAATTACGACATTTCTTATTCCGGCGGTTGTAAGAATGTGGGGCAGTACACAGTGACCGTGAAGTTTAAGAACCGATACAGCGGCTCTATGCGCAAGACCTTTACCATCAAGCCCAAGGGCACCAGCGTGTCTAAAGTGACCGCTGCTAAAAAAGGCTTTAAGGTCACTTGGAAAAAGCAGGCTACCCAAACCACCGGGTATGAGGTACAGTACAGCACAGCCTCTAACTTCAAAAAGGGCAATAAGACCGTGACAGTAAGCAAAAATAAGACCACTTCCAAGTCTGTCAGCAAGCTGTCCGCCAAGAAAAAGTATTATGTGCGGGTACGCACCTACAAGACCGTGAAAGTGAACGGCAAAAATGTAAAACTTTATTCCGGGTGGAGCAAGGCGAAGAGCGTGACCACCAAGAAATAAGTTTTGTTTCGGTTTTTCAATACCCGTAGGGGCGGCAACCTGCCGCCCACGGGCTGATGAGCGCATCGGCCCCTACCGGTTCTTTTCTGCATTACAAACAAAAAGGCACCCCATCTCATTAGGAGATGGGGTGCCTTTCCTATTCTTATTGCATTATTCTCGGTTGGCGTCAAAATCTAATTCTGTATGCGTGGCGCAGGCGCGCTTGAGCGCATCAAAACTCTCGGCGCTGATTACATGCTCAATGCGGCAGGCGTCCTCCACAGCGGTTTTTGGGTCTACCCCCAGGCCGGTAAGCCAGCGGGAAAGAAAGGTGTGGCGCTCATACATACGCTGGGCAATCTCCTCCCCTGGGGGCAGCAGCGTGATGTGCCCATTGTCGTCCATCTCAATATAGCCGTTCTCCCGCAGGTTCTTCATGGCAATGCTCACGCTGGGTTTGGAAAAATCCAACTCATTGGCAATATCGATGGAACGCACGTCCGTGCCCCGCTGGCTGAGCATTAAAATCGTCTCTAAATAGTTCTCTGCGGATTCTTGAATTTTCATAAAATCACCGTTATTTTTTGTGTAATTTGTTTAGACTAATTGAACATATTATACAACAATCTGTGCAAATCTGCAAGAGTGGATTTCGCTTTCCAAAAAATAGGCGGAAAGGCTTGACAAATGAGTTAGCCAGTGCTAACATATAGACGGTTAGAAAGAGCTAACCCCGGCAGCTTGCCGGGGAGAAAAAGAGGATTTAGTATTATGATGCCTTTAACTTTAGCAGATACCGGCGCGACCTACACCATCTTAAAGGTAGGCGGCAAGCCGGAGGTTCGTGCCCATCTGAACGACCTGGGCTTTGTGGCCGGGGGCGATGTGCAGGTGATCACGGATATGATGGGCAACCTGATCGTCAATGTGAAGGAGACCCGTGTGGCCATCAGCAAAGAAATGGCCGCCAAGATCATGGTATAAGGAGCAGAGCCATCTGCTTTGTGTATAATTTTTCGTATAGGTGAGGAGGAAACAGCAATGAAAACACTCAGAGATGTTCCGGTAGGCGGCAACGCCAAAGTGGTTAAACTCCACGGCGAGGGCGCAGTGAAGCGCCGCATCATGGATATGGGCGTCACCAAAGGCGTGGATGTGCATGTGCGCAAAGTCGCTCCCCTGGGCGATCCCATTGAGGTAAGTGTGCGCGGCTACGAGCTCTCCATTCGCAAGGCGGATGCAGAGATGATTGAGGTGGAATAAGAGGGCGGAGGCTCTTTTATTTCGCCCAATGCGTTAGTCGACACTAATTAGTTATAACTAATTGTTAAGCACAGAAAGGAATGTGACCGATGAAAATAACAATCGCACTTGCCGGTAACCCGAACTGCGGCAAGACCACACTGTTTAATGCGCTGACCGGTTCCAACCAGTTCGTAGGTAACTGGCCCGGCGTAACGGTGGAGAAAAAAGAAGGCAAATTGAAGAAGCACAACGATGTTGTGATTACCGACCTGCCGGGTATTTATTCCCTGTCTCCGTACACCTTGGAGGAAGTGGTTGCCCGTGACTACCTGATCGGTGAGCGCCCCAATGCCATTTTGAACATCATCGATGGTACCAACTTGGAGCGTAACCTGTACCTGACCACCCAACTGGTGGAACTTGGTATCCCGGTGGTGGTTGCCATCAACATGATGGATGTGGTCAAGAAGAACGGCGACAAAATCAACACCCAGGAGCTGTCTCGAGAGCTGGGCTGCCCGGTGGTGGAGATCTCCGCGCTGAAAGGCACCGGCATTCAAGAGGCTGCCGAAGCTGCGGTACAGGCTGCGCAGAACGGCCACACCGTTCCCCAGCACACCTTTACCGGCGTGGTAGAGCACGCGCTGGCCCATATTGAAGAGGCTGCCGTACATAACTTGCCGGAGGAGCAGCAGCGCTGGTACGCCATCAAGATCTTTGAGCGGGACGACAAGGTGCTGGCTAAGATGAATTTGGACGCCCAGGTGGCTGCTCATATTGAAGAGGACATTAAGGCTGCCGAGGAGGAACTGGACGACGATGCGGAGAGCATCATCACTAATGAGCGTTATGTGTATATCGCCTCTATCATCAAAGGCTGCTACAAGAAAAAGCAGGCCGGTAAGCTGTCCACCTCCGATAAGATCGATAAGATTGTGACGAACCGTTGGCTGGGCTTGCCCATCTTTGCAGTGGTCATGTTCCTGGTGTATTATATCTCCATGGTCACCGTGGGCTCCTCCGCAACGGATTGGGCCAACGACGGCGTGTTTGGCGACGGCTGGCACCTGCTTTGGATCGGCACCAGCCAGGCTGCGGATGCTGAGAAGACCTATGGCGACACAGACGATATTCTGGCCGGCTTTATTGACGCCTACGGCACAGAAGATATGGCAAACGCCATTGATACGGAGAACGAGAATTACAATGACGCCAATGCAAAGGCCGCTTTGGATCAGCTGGTTGCCGCTACCCCTGCGGATGCAAGCGTGACCTACACCACCGAGGATGAGGAAACGCTGGAGAAAACGGACCACACCGGCACCAAGAAGGCTGCCCTGGAAGAGGCCGTTGCCAACTATGAGAACACCGATTATAAAGAGGGCTATGGTGCGCCGGACGCTTCCGAGTACGGCGTTTGGGTGCCCGGTATCCCGGTTCTGCTGGGTAACCTGCTGGAGAAGGCCAATTCTCCCGAATGGCTGTCCGGTTTGCTGCTGGACGGTATTGTCGCCGGTGTTGGCGCCGTGCTGGGCTTTGTACCGCAAATGCTGGTGCTGTTCTTCTTGCTGGCGATCCTGGAAGGCTGCGGTTATATGAGCCGTATCGCTTTCGTACTGGACCGTATCTTCCGGAAGTTCGGTTTGTCCGGTAAGTCCTTTATCCCCATGCTGATCGGTACCGGTTGCGGTATCCCCGGCGTTATGGCGTCCCGTACCATTGAGAATGAGCGCGATCGCCGTATGACCATTATGACCACCACCTTTATCCCCTGCGGTGCAAAGGTGCCTTTTATCGCCATGATCGCAGGCGCCATCTTCGGCGGCTCTGCTATCGTATCCACCTCCGCTTACTTCATTGGTATGGCCGCCATTATTATGTCCGGTATTATGCTGAAGAAAACCAAAATGTTCTCCGGCGATCCGGCGCCCTTCGTTATGGAGCTGCCGGCTTACCATGTGCCCACCTTGGGCAATGTGCTTCGCTCCACTTGGGAGCGCGGCTGGTCCTTCATCAAGAAGGCCGGTACCATCATCACCCTGTCCACCATCTTTGTATGGTTCACCTCTTACTTCGGTGTGGTTGACGGCCAGTTTCGTATGCTGTCTGAGGAAGAGATTAACTTCTCCATCCTGGCTGCCATCGGCGGCGCCATCAAGTGGATCTTTGCTCCCCTTGGCTGGGGCAATTGGCAGGCCGTTGTAGCCTCCATTACCGGCCTGGTGGCAAAGGAGAACATCGTAGGCACTTTGGGTATCCTGTACGGTGGCGGCGGTGCCGATGTGTACACTGCCATTGCTGACGCATTCAACGGCGTTCAAGGTTATTCCTTCCTGATCTTCAACCTGCTGTGCGCACCTTGCTTTGCAGCCATCGGTGCCATCCGCAGAGAGATGAACAATGCCAAGTGGACTTGGTTTGCCATCGGTTACCAGTGCGGTTTTGCTTATGTGATTGCTCTGATTGTAAACCAGATCGGCGCTATGTTCATGGGCAACGGCAACATTTTCGGCCTGATCGTTGCGATCCTGCTGATTGCCGCTATCGTGTATATGCTGTTCCGTAAGAACAAGTATGACAATAACACCTTGACCGTGACCGCAAAGAAAGCGAAGAGCAAGGCAACCAAATAATAAAACAAGAAGGTGTGTTTATGCTTGCCTTTCTGAAAGCGAATTATTTAACCATTCTGATCATTCTTGTGCTGGTGGCTATCGTAGTGGGGATCATCTGCTCCATTGTGAAAGACAAAAAAGCCGGGCGCAACACCTGCGGCGCCAACTGCGCCCATTGCGCCAACGCCGGCTGCTGCCACCAGCAGCCTAAGAAGAAAAAGAGATAGGAGGTATGCTTTATGACAAGAACCGTTGTTGGCATTGACGGCATGGCTTGCAGTATGTGCGAAAACCATGTAAACGATACCGTGCGCCGCAACTTTCATGTAAAGAGCGTAAAGGCCTCCCATAAAAAGAAACAGGCTGAGATCATTTCGGCAGAGCCTTTAGATGAGGCGGCCCTGCGTAAGGCCATCGGCGACACCGGCTACATGGTGACGGATGTGCACACGGAGCCGTACAAGAAAAAGGGCCTGTTTGGTCACTAAGCCTCCCTACACAAATAAATCCCCTGTGGATTTTGTTTGACCCGCAGTGGGAGCCTACAATACACAGTAGGCGGGCAAAACCCCGCCTGCACGGATAACACCCCTCCCTGTACTTTCTCCTTCCGGCTCCCTGCGGTAACGCTCTTTTCCGTGCCCTTTGGGCGCAAAAGAGTCTTCTCCTTTCTCGGCAGACTGGCCATTGTCTGCCACCCGCACTCTAACCGAGCGCGGTCCAAGCGGCGCAGTTTCTGCGCCGCTTGTTTTATGTGCCTTTTCTTATTATGGCAAAGGAGGCAGCTGTGCGGCAAAAGACAGCAAAGCAGTTGCTCAATGCCATAAAGAAAAACCGACGGTGCCCCTTATGGACGCCGTCGGTTTTTGTTCCTATTGCAAATTATTTCTTTTTCTTAAAGGGATTGGACAATGGCTTTTTCGGCTGGTCAGCGGCACGCAGCGTCGCTTCTGCTGCGGCCCGTTCCCGTGCCGGCGGGTTGTACAGATGAATACGCCCGGTGTCATTAAAGGCCTTAACGGTCATCACCGCCAACGGTACTAAGAACATACCGATAAATCCAAAGATCTTCAGACCAAAGTACAGACCCATTAGGGTTACCAGCGGGTTGACTCCCAAGGTCTGACCCACGATCTTTGGCTCAATGTACTGGCGGATCACGGTGATCACCACATAAAGCACCAGCAGACCGATGCCCTGCTTGGTGTTGCCGAGCAGCAGGCTAATCAGTGCCCATGGAATGAGAATGCCGCCGGAGCCTGCCACCGGCAAAATGTCAAAGATGGCAATGCCTATGGCAATGACCACCGCATAGGCATTGTGCATAACGCCTATGGTGTTCATAACGGTAAAGCCCAAAAACAGCTCGCAGAAGGTAATAAACATGATCAGCGCGTAGGCCCGCAGCATCTTGACAATGGTCTTGGAGAACAGCTGCTTGGTCTCGCTCAGCAGGTTTTTATGCTTTGCCGGCAGCTGCAACTTGATAAAGTGTACCACCTTATCATAGTCCTTGGTAAACAGGATCCAGGCGATAATGCCGATGACGACGGCCAAAAGGGCAGAGGGTAGGCTCTTGACCACATTGACCACGCCGCTGACGCCGTTGGAGATCCCGGATTTGACTGTTTCCAAATCCAGTCCGATCTTGCTCAAATCAAAATCCTGAATCAGGTTGTTAAAGAAATCCGTAACCGAGGTGGAGACAGAGGCGTAAATGCCATCCGGCAAAAACTGCAAAAAGTGAAGCACATTCTTTTGCAGGGTGGTCAAAAAGCCGGGCAGATCGTTCATTTGGTCTCCCACATAGGAGATGAAACTGCCGATCTCCTGAAACAGCTTTTGAATCAGCAGACCCACCGGAACCAGGATAATGAGAATGGTAAGGAGAACCAAAAGCACGCTCCACAGGCCGTGGCACTTGTGGTGTGTCTTTTTGTCCAGCCAGCGCAGGGGGCGCTGATTGATTACCGCAAAAAGAAAGGTGAGCAAAAAGGGAGCCGCCACCCAAAAGCAGTAGCGGAAAAACAGAAACAGCAGTCCGAAGATCACTGCTGCATAGGCCAGATTGATCAGCGCGTCGCGTCGCTTTGCTACTTTTTCGTTCATAGAGCCGTCCTTATATATTATTATAAAACAATACCCATTACTAAGCATTTTATAGTATTTTGCCCTTTCTTGCAAGGGATTTTTGTAAATATTGCAAAAATCTGAATTTAGGTCTTGATTATGGGCGGAAATCGTGCTACTATATTCAAAATGTTTTTGACAAGCGTACATTTGTGCACGGGTGGTGAACACATCAAATGAGTAAAGCAGGTTATGTGCTGGTGGACGCCGGGATTTTGCCGGAGGTTTACCGCAAGGTTTTAACGGCCAAAAAGTACCTGGCTACCGGCAAGGCGGCTTCTGTCAAGGAGGCGGCGCAGCTGGCAGGGATTTCTCGCAGCGCATACTATAAATACAAGGATGCCATCTTTGAGTACGGCACCTCTGCATCAGACGAGGTGGCCACCGTCAAGGCCCGGTTGCAGGACAGCGCCGGCGTGCTCTCCAGCTTTATCGGCGCCATCTCTCGGGTGGGGGGCAATGTGCTCTCCGTGAACCAGAGCCTGCCCCAGGACGGGGCGGCGGATGTGACCGTGACCGTGCGCATTGCCGATCTGTCTGTGGAGCCTGCCCGTTTACCGGCGCTTTTGGAGCAGTTGAACGGTGTTGTTGGCGCCGCATTTATTCAGTAAATTTATAGGATTGCTGCCCGGCAGCAAAATTTCTCTTTCAGGAGGTTCAAATGAAAGTAGCAGTTATGGGGTACGGAACCGTCGGTTCCGGCGTGTGTGAAGTGATTGAAACCCACCAGGACACCTTAGCCAAGCGCACCGGCGGTAAGGCGCTGGAGCTGGCGCGGATCTTGGATTTGCGGGAGTTCCCCGGCGACAAGCACGAGGCGCTCTTTACCAAGAATTTTAACGATATTTTGAATGATCCGGAGATCCAGATCGTGGCAGAGACCATGGGCGGGGTGAACCCGGCTTTTGACTTTACCATGAAGCTGCTCGCCAGCGGCAAGAGCGTGGTCACCTCCAACAAGGAGCTGGTGGCGCAGAAGGGACCGGAGCTGCTGGCCTGTGCCAAAGCGCACAATGTAAATTATCTGATTGAGGCGTCCGTGGGCGGCGGTATTCCCATTATTCGTCCCATGGCTCAGTGCCTGGCGGCCAATCATATTGAGGGCATTGCCGGTATTCTCAATGGCACCACCAACTTTATTTTGACCCAGATGATCGAGGAGGATATGTCCTTTGCGGATGCACTGGCGCTGGCCCAGGCCAACGGTTTTGCAGAGAAGGATCCCACCGCCGATGTGGAGGGGCATGACGCCTGCCGCAAGGTGTGCATTTTGGCTTCCCTGGCCTTTGGCAAGCATGTGTATCCCTCTCAGGTGGAGACGGAAGGTATCTCCAAGATCACCCTGGAAGATGTGGCCTATGTGGCCTCTGCCGGCGGCGTGATTAAGCTGTTGGGTCAGATCAAGGATCTGGGCAACGATAAGATCGCTGCCTTTGTTGGTCCGGCCGTGGTGTATAACGGCTCTCAGCTGGCTTCCGTTAAGGGCGTGTTCAACGCTGTTTTGGTGCGGGGCGACGCCGTGGGCGATGTATGCTTCTACGGACAGGGTGCTGGTAAGCTGCCTACCGCTTCTGCTGTGGTGGCAGATATGGCGGATTGTGCCGCACACACCGAGCAGCGCCGCATCTTTGGCTGGGGCGCCGGTGAGGAGGACTATGTGGTGGACTACAAAACCGCCATCAAAATGCCCTTCTATGTACGGGTACAGGGCGATGAGACCCACATTAAGCAGGCCTTTGATAATGTAAAGTTCCTCTCTCGCAGAGGGCAGCCTGCTGACGAAAAAGCCTTTATCACCGACGAGATGACAGAGGAGGAGCTGGAGCGCCGCCTGGCCGGGTTCCAGGTAGAGGCTGTCATCAAGGTGGCAAGTTACTAATTCGGAGGATAGATAGACTATGGGACTGATTGTACAGAAGTTCGGCGGCTCCTCAGTAGCCAATGCCGAGCGTGTAAACAATGTGGCACGCATCGTGACGGACACTTATAAGGCCGGCAATGATGTGGTTGTCGTGGTGTCCGCGCAGGGCGATACCACCGATGATTTGATTGAAAAGGCCAAAGAGATCAACCCCCACGCAGCAGCCAGAGAAATGGATCAGCTGCTGACCGCCGGGGAGCAGATCTCCATTTCGCTGCTGGCCATGGCCATTGAGCGTATGGGCTTTCCGGTGATCAGCCTGCTGGGCTGGCAGGCCGGATTTAACACCAACGCGGTGTACGGCGCGGCGCGGATCAAGAATATTAAGCCCAACCGTTTGCAGGCGGAGCTGGCTAAGCGCAATATTGTGGTGGTAGCCGGATTCCAAGGGTTGAACCGTTATGACGACCTAACCACATTGGGGCGCGGCGGGTCCGATACCTCTGCGGTGGCTATCGCTGCTGCACTGAATGCAGACAAGTGCCAGATCTTTACCGATGTGGAGGGCGTATACACTGCCGATCCCCGCAAGGTGGAGAATGCGCAGAAGCTGAAAGAAATCACTTATGACGAAATGCTGGAGCTGGCCACCTTGGGTGCACAGGTGCTCAACAACCGCTCCGTAGAGATGGCAAAGAAGTACGGCGTGGAGCTGGAGGTGCTCTCCTCGCTGAATCCCATTCCCGGCACCATTGTTAAGGAGGTAGCAAAAATGGAAAAAATGCTCATTCGCGGCGTAACCAAGGATAAAGATGTGGCCCGTATCTCTGTGATCGGCCTGAAGGACACCCCCGGTGTTGCCTTTAAGATTTTCTCCAAGCTGAGCCAGCGCAACATTAATGTGGATATTATTTTGCAGTCTGTCGGCCGCGACGGCACCAAGGACATTACCTTTACCGTCAGCAAAGACAACGGTCCCTTGGCAGTGGAGATCCTGAATGACGAAGTGGGCGGTTTCCAGGATGTTGTGTGCGACACCCAGGTGGCCAAGGTTTCCATTGTAGGCGCCGGTATGGAGTCTCACCCGGGCACGGCTTCCAAGATGTTTGAGGCTCTGTATGAGCGGGACATCAATATTCAGATGATCTCCACTTCTGAGATCAAGATCTCCGTTTTGGTTGCCGAGGAGGATGCCGACAAGGCGGTTTCTGCCGTGCACGCTAAGTTCATTCCCAACGACTGATTTTTGTGCAAAACAGCAAAAGCAAACGCGCGTATCTGTTGCAGATGCGCGCGTTTTTGTGGTTTTTGCCTTATTTTTCTTTATTGTACAGGCCGTATTGCAGTGCGCCGGTGGGCAAACGAAAGTTGGTTTTTCTGTGTTTATTTTTCGATCATCTCTTGCAGTAGGGATAGGGAAGCGGTTCGAGCCGTTTCAATTTTTTTATGCACCGGGGCGTAGTTGATGAGTGTAGCGGTGAGGGTCGTGTCGGCCGGGTCCGTGACCAGGCGGCTTTGCAGTCCGGTCAGGGTAAGTAAAGTATGATTGCATGTACCGGTACAGTTGGTGGGAAGCACCTCCGCAAAGGGCACCCCAAAGCGTAGAGAAAAGGCGGTGCCGTGAAAGCTGTCTGTGATCACACAGGCGGCATTTTTGATGTAGTGCAGGAACTGGCCGGGGGTGGGGGCGTAGATAAACTTGCCGCCCCAGGTGGCTTGGTGCACACTGGCAGAAAGGCGCAGCAGCGGCTTGCCTGCCGCCTTGGCCGCCGCCTTGGCGTAGGCGCACAGCGCCGGGTCTTTGTGCATTTGATAAACCAAAAAGTAGCTGCCGGGCGCTGCGTTGATGGGTTCCAGCAGGCTCTGCCAAAAGGCGTTATCCGGCAAAAATACCGGGTCGATCACCTGCTTGCCCTCCAGTCCAAGTTGGTGCAGCAGCGCAATGGCGCTGTTTTCCCGCACGGTGATGGTGGCATATTGCCGCAGATCCCGGCAGAACTGCCCCCGCAGGGGTTTGGACAGCTCCGTGCATCCAAAGCTGGCGGCGTAGGCCACCTTTTTCGCACCCTCCGGCGCAAAGGTCAGACGATAGACCGGGTCATAGGTGCCGTCCTCCATAGGACCCCACACCCGGTCGCTGCCGGTCATATACACATCGGCTTTGGGTCCGTTGGCAGTCAGTTCTTGCGCCGTGCTGTACGGCGCTGTCAAGTGCAGCATCTGCCGCCGGGCGCTCTCAAATAGCCGGCCGGCCATCACATTCTCCGTATAGCGCAGGGTGCCGTACACCCGGCGGCGCAGGGGCGTGCGGTTCCACCGGGGACTTTGTTGCAACTGGCATTTATGCAGCTGGGTACAGACCTCGCCCGGTCGCACATAGTCGATGATGCGGCAGTTGTGCCCCAGCGCCTCTAAGGCGTTTTGGGTAGCAGCGGCTTGCAACAGTGAGCCGTAATTGGCAATGGCGTGACGGGTGATGACAGCAACCTCCATAGGGTTCCCTCCTGTTCTTTCTGCCTATATTATACCTTGCCCCGGGGCGCGGGTCAACGATTTTGGCCTTTTGCAGGTATGACTTGACACTGCATAAATTATAATATATAATATAACGAATAAATCTTGATTTAAGGAGTCGTTCCAAATGGCAGAAAAAGTGTTTAAGATGACCGCAGAAGGCAAAGCCCAGCTGGAAGCGGAACTGGATTCCCTGAAAACCGAAGGCCGTATTGATATTGCTGAAAAATTGAAGGTTGCTCGCTCTTATGGCGACTTGTCCGAGAACAGCGAATATGATGAGGCCAAGAGTGAGCAGGCTAAGATTGAGGCACGCATCAACGAGCTGGAGTATCAGCTGGAGCACGCCGAGATTATCGGCGCCACCGAGAAGGGCAGTGTGAGCATGGGCTCCAAGGTCACCGTGCTGCGCAAGTCCGACGATGTGCGCGCGACCTATGAGATTGTGGGCTTTTCCCAGTCTAACCCGGCAGAAGGCAAGATCTCTGATGAAAGCCCGGTGGGCCGTGCACTGATGGGCGCTAAGATCGGCGAGACCGTAACGGTGGAGGCTCCCATCGGCAACATTGATTATTTGATTGAAGAGATTGACTAAAGAAGAGGAATGACTATGGCAGGAAAGTTTGAGATCACCAAGGCCGGTGACGGTACTTTCAGTTTTGAATTTTTAATTGATGGCACCCCGGTGGCGCAAAGCCCTGTGTTTGAGAAAGAGGACGCTTGCCGCCGTGGCGTAAAGGCCGTAAAGAAGAATAGCCGCATGAAGGTGCAAAACGCCTTTGCCGGTGACGAAGAAAAAACCAATCCCAAGTATTTGGTGGAACCGGCGGAGAACGGCGCCCGCTTTACCCTGTTTTTGCAGACCGGGGAGGCTTGTCTGACCGGTACGGCTGCGGATGAGGCTGCCGCCCTGGCCGTGATCGAACAGATCGGCAATAATGCCAACGCCGCGCAGATGGCCATGGCAGAGGTGGTGCTCAGCGAGAATGAACTGCGCCAGATCCGCCTGAACAAGTTGCAGACGCTGCAAGAGGCCGGGCAGGATCCGTTCCAGATCACCAAGGCAGAGCAGACCCACCACACCGCCGATGTGCGCGCCGATTTTGACGCGCTGGAGAATACGGATGTGACTCTGTGCGGGCGAATGATGTCTCGCCGGGATATGGGCAAGGCCAACTTTGTGGATCTCAGCGACCGCACCGGGCGTATGCAGATCTATGTGCGGATGAACGATGTGGGCGAGGATGTGTTCCGTGCCTTTAAGAAGTGGGACATTGGCGACCTGTTCCAGGTGACCGGTTTTGTGTTTAAGACCCGCACCGGCGAGATCTCTGTTCACGCCAAGGAGCTGAAGCTGCTCACCAAGAGCCTGCTGCCCCTGCCGGAGAAGTTCCACGGCCTGCAAGATACCGACACCCGGTACAGAAAGCGCTATTTGGACCTGATTATGAACCCGGATGTACGCGACACCTTTGAGAAGCGCTCCGCCATTATCCGTGAAATTCGCAAGTTCCTGGACGGCGAGGGCTTTATGGAGGTAGAGACCCCCATTCTGGTGAGCAACGCCGGTGGCGCTGCGGCCCGTCCCTTTGAGACCCATTTTAATGCGCTCAATGAGGATTTGAAAATGCGCATTTCTCTGGAACTGTACTTAAAGCGGCTGATTGTAGGCGGCTTGGAGCGTGTGTATGAAATCGGGCGTGTGTTCCGTAACGAAGGTGTAGATACTCGCCATAACCCGGAATTCACCTTGATGGAACTGTACCAGGCATATACCGATTATCACGGTATGATGGACCTGACTGAGCGGATGTATCGCTATGTGGCCGAGGCTGTGCTGGGCACCACCAAGATTACTTATAACGGCATTGAGATGGATCTGTCCAAGCCCTTTACCCGCATCACTATGGTAGACGCGGTCAAGCAGTACAGCGGCGTTGATTTTAAGGAGATACACACCCTGGAGGAGGCCCGCGCTGCGGCGGACGCGCACGAGATCGAGTATGAGGAGCGCCACAAGAAGGGCGATATTCTCAACCTGTTCTTTGAGGCGTATGTAGAGGAGCACCTGATCCAGCCCACCTTTGTGATGGATCACCCCATTGAGATCTCTCCCCTCACCAAGAAGAAGCCGGAGGATCCGGACTATGTGGAGCGCTTTGAGTTCTTTATGAACGGCTGGGAGATGGCAAACGCCTATTCCGAGCTGAACGATCCCATCGACCAGCGTGCCCGCTTTGCCGCCCAGGAGGAGATGTTTGCCCAGGGCGACGAGGAGGCCAACCATACGGACGAGGACTTCTTGCAGGCACTGGAGATTGGTATGCCCCCCACCGGCGGCATCGGCTTTGGCATTGACCGGATGTGCATGCTGCTGACAGATAGCCCCGCTATCCGCGATGTGCTGCTGTTCCCCACCATGAAGTCTTTGGACAAATAAATCACCACAAAACAGGGGCACCCTTTTTAGGGCGCCCTTTTGTGTTACTTGACCATCATCTTAATGCGCGGTGGATTTAGGCAGCAAAGCATAGTCCATTGAATGACAAAAAGGAGCAGTAACTATGGCATCGGATCGTGGGTATTTGGAATTTATATTGGAGCAGCTGGCGGATTTGGACGGGGTGCGCGCCCGGGCGATGATGGGGGAGTACATTCTCTATTATCGGGACAGGGTGATCGGCGGGATCTATGACGACCGCCTGCTGGTAAAGGCTACCCCCGGCGCCGCAGCCTATATGCCGTCGGCCACGGAAGAACTGCCGTATCCCGGCGCTAAGCCTATGCTGCTGGTGGACAATGTAGACGACCGCGCGTATCTTTGCGGCCTGTTTGACGTCATGGTGGACGACCTGCCCGCCCCTCGGATTAGGAAAAAATAGTGTATGATATATGCCGATTTGTTGCATTGCGGCAAATGCGGCATTGGTGAGGAGAAGCGATGAAGCAGCACAGTGGAAATGCAATTTCTGTTTCTGTGATCGGCGGTGCAGATGGTCCTACAAGCATTTTTGTTGCCGGGCCGGGGGAAAAGCGCGCGCTCAAAGCCAGGATCAGGGACAGCATATATAGATATAAAAGGAAAAGAGCGGAAAAGCGGATCGTGGTTGCGCCCCATTCTCTTGCAGAAACCGTGCAGTACGCAAAAGATAAGTATGGCTTGACCGAAGCGGCTGCCACAGATAGCGACTACATAGAGCAAATGCGGTGCTTAAAAGAGAACCTGGTTTTGCGGCAGAAGCCGGAGCTTTTAGGCTCGCTGGGGGAACTGCCGGAGCCGGATCTTACGGACGAAACTGCCGTGCAGGCGTTTTTGGACCTGCTGGAAGCACGCAGTCGAAAAATCGCCCAACTGCCCGATGATGCGGTCCCTATGGATTTTCATTTGTACAAGATAAAAATGGGCGACGGTCTTCTCCAAATGGGGATCGACTACATTTGGCAGGATCTTAGCCTGTCTTATTCCGGCAATCGGGCGGCTATGCGAAAATTCAAGAAAACAGCCGAGGATTTGTACCGCTTTTACGGCGTCAGCGCAGCGGATATACAAAATCATTCTGCCAGGTACACGGCACTGGTCAGCGCGTTGTGTTCGTGATTGCCGCCGGCCGGCGCTTGAAAAACAGCAAAAACGCAGTATAATAAAAGCGGTGAATCCCTCCGGGGTTTCTTAGCAGAAAGGAAGCGAAACAGGTATGGAGCAAGAGCGTTATTCTGTTCTATTCAGCAGTCAAACCGGCAACACAAAAATACTGGCGCAGGCCATTGCGCAAGCGCTGCCGGCAGCGGGCTGCGACTATTTTGGAGATTACCAAGGCCGTGTGCCGTCGTCGCCGGTATTGTTTGTCGGCTTTTGGACCGATAAGGGTACGGCAGATGCCGCCACCTTGGAATTGTTGAAAACCGTAAAGAACAAAAAGATTTTTTTGTTTGGTACCGCCGGATTTGGCGGAAGTGCTGCGTATTTTCAAAAAATTCTGTTGCGCGTGCAGGAAAATTTGGATGCCGGCAATCAAGTGATTGGCACATTTATGTGCCAAGGCAAAATGCCCTTGTCCGTGCGGCAACGGTATGAGAAAATGAAAAAACAACCGAATCCGGCTCCTAATTTGGATATGCTGATTGCCAATTTTGACCGTGCATTGACCCATCCGGATGAGCAGGATCTGCAACGGTTGCAAGAGGCTGTCTGCGCTGTACAAATGTAAATAGCCATAATAAAAACCGCTTACTGTGTATCACAACAGCAAGCGGTTTTTTGTGCGGTGAAAAGACTTCAGAAAAGCAGTTCCAGACCCATTGCAATCATCCAAATATAGGCACAGGTTTTGGGAATCATCAACAGACCAACCTTAGGATATTTCTTACTCATCAAGGTAACCGGAAGATAGCAGCCGAAGGAAATGAGAATGGCAGCTACCATACGGGTCAGGTGATAATCGTGGGCATTGCCGGACAGGGCGTACAGAATGATGACGCCGATACCGGTTACGGCAAATACCGTGTTGCGGATAATGGACAGCTTTTGGTTGCCGTTATCCGAGCACCAACGGTTTTGGGGCAGCAGGCATACGATAATACGCACCAATGCGGATACCCAAATGATGATTTCCAATGCGACGGGAATTTGCATTTCCGGGAATGTATTTTTCCAAATATACATCAGCAGAATGTAAAAAACGGTCATCGTGACAGAGGAAATCTGCAACCCCATACCCAGCTGTTTTTTTATTTTGTCGCTGCTGCCACGGAATGCACGAATCACACGAGGGACCAAGTGGAATGCATCACCGCCGCATAGGGTCAAGGTGAGAATGCCGTACAACACAAATAAGCTGTTTCCCTTAGAAAAAGCAAAGAACAAAACGGCTGCAATCAAGTCAAACAGCAGATAGCCGATGTCAAAAACAGCCTCCATAATGTCCGGCACACGAGGTTTATACCCATTGTTTTTCATTCTATTAAAACTCCTTTTTAATCAGCTTATGGTAGATGATGTGATTTTTCAGAAACAGGATGCCGGCAGACGCCAGCGCACACCCGAGACCGGTATAAAAGAATGCAATAAATGTGTTCGGAAATATGCCTGCCGCACGCAAACCGATGCCGCCGATCATCATACAGGCCATCATCAAATACGCTTTTAAGTCAAAAAAATGCCAAAAGGGGCGGTCGCCCTCATAGCCTAAAATTCGCTTGGTGTGCTTTTTGCTCATTCTATTTATTTTGCTGCAAATACGCTTCTGCGTTGTTACATATTTGGTCAAATACGCTTTTAAATACAGCGATTTCTTTTTGTGAAATGCCTGCCAGTGCATGCTTTGCAAATTCCTTTTGAATGGCAATGCCGTCGGCAAGAATCGGCTGCGCGTCAGCCGTTAAATGCAGTTCAATATGCTTTTTATTGGTTGGGCTTTGCTGCCGTTCTACCAATCCGCGTTGCTCCAGCCTCTTTAGAGAGGTGGATACATGGGACTTGGTGTACTTGCAAATCCGTACCAAGCTTGCAGCGGTATTGTATTCCGGATTGCTGTGCAAAAACATCAGAATGTCACATTCCATTTGTGTTAATTCATATTTGTTGCAAATGGTGCGCATCAAGGATTCATAGCAGCAGGTGATGGTCTTGTGCCGATCTCGAAAATATATAGGAACAGCCCCTCTCGTATGTTCTATTTAGAACGATGGTGGGAGAATTGTACCACGGTACAGACCGTTTGTCAACAAGAATATCCAAATTCGTTTGTTTGGCTGGCATTGAAAATAGCAGCGGGCTGTGGTATACTGTGCATTGTAAACGATGTAAGATCGATAAGGTGGGCGTAAGCATGCAACCAAAGGAATTGGAGCAATGGATAAGTAGGCAGTACGGCGTTTCGGCAGAATATCCCTGGGCGGTCAGTCCGGAGAATGCTGTGTTTCGTCATCGCGAAAATAAGAAGTGGTTTGCACTGCTGCTGCGTGTCACCGGGGATAAATTAGGATGTCCGGGTACAGCTCCGGTGTGGATCCTGAATGTAAAATGCGACCCATTGATGATCGGATCCTTGTGCAGTATGGAAGGTATTTATCCTGCGTACCATATGAATAAAACCCATTGGATCTCCATTGCGATGGACGATCGTGTGCCGCGTGTGCTGGTGCAGGATTTGCTGGATCAAAGCTATGCTTCCACTGCTCCTGCGCCAAGACGGCAAAAAAAGCAGTAAAAAGGATCGCTTTTGCCACAGAATTTGGCACGCAAGTACGGCAAGACCCCAGTACAGATTTTGCTGCGCTGGAATGTGCAGCAGGGGATCATTCCCATTCCCAAGTCCAAGAACCCGGCGCGCCTGGCGGAGAATATTGCCGTGTTTGATTTTGCGCCGGAAGGGGAGAATATGGCGGCACTGAGCGGTATGGATCAAAACCGTCGTACCAGCCACGATCCGCTGACCTTTGATTTTTGATCAAGCTGAAAAAAGCGTGCTGCACCGGGGTGTGCGGCGCGCTTTTTGCTGCCCCGGCAGGGCTTGACTACCGGATGAAAAATGAGTATAATAAAGCGAATACCATATTAGTATTTTATATATAACACATAGGAGTGAAATTATGCGTTCTGATTTGATCAAAGAGGGACCCAGCAGAGCCCCCCATCGTTCGTTACTGCGTGCTCTGGGTATTGATGATCTGGAGATGAAGCGGCCGTTCGTTGCCGTGGTGAACTCCAAGAGCGACTACATTCCCGGCCACATGCACTTGGACAAGATCGCCGAGCAGGTGAAGGCGGGTATCCGCAACGCCGGCGGCGTGCCTTTTGAATTTAACACCATCGGCGTTTGCGACGGTATCGCCATGAATCACAAGGGTATGAAGTATTCTCTGTGCTCCCGTGAGCTGATCGCTGACAGCATTGAGGTGATGCTCACCGCGCACCCGCTGGACGCCATTGTGTTTATCCCTAATTGTGACAAGATCGTGCCCGGTATGCTGCTGGCTGCCTGCCGACTGAACCTGCCCTGTATCTTCATCAGCGGCGGTCCCATGCTGCCCGGCAAGAGCGCCGTCACCGGCGGGCGTATCGGCCTGTCCGAGCAGTTTGAGTATGTGGGCGCCAATGCAGTGGGCAAAATGAGCGACCAGATTTTGGAGAGCTGTGCCTATACCGCCTGCCCCACCTGCGGCAGCTGCTCCGGTATGTACACCGCCAATTCCATGAACTGCCTGACGGAGACCATCGGCATGTCCCTGCCCGGCTCCGGTACCATTCCGGCTGTAATGAGCGCTCGTCTGCGCCTGGCGAAAGAGGCCGGTGAGCGGGTAATGGATCTGCTGAAAGAGGACATTAAGCCCTCGGATATTATTACGGAGAAAGCCATTGAGAACGCCATGCGCACAGATATGGCCATCGGCTGCTCCACCAACACCATTTTGCATTTGACGGCCATTGCCCATGCGGCAGGCCATGATATTGACCTGGCCCGGCTGGACGCTTACGGCAGAAAGACCC
This sequence comes from Oscillospiraceae bacterium, assembly GCA_025757685.1. Classification (NCBI taxonomy): domain Bacteria; kingdom Bacillati; phylum Bacillota; class Clostridia; order Eubacteriales; family Oscillospiraceae; species Oscillospiraceae bacterium. The sequence goes on from CP107220.1 coordinate 431,422, forward strand.
CCCAGATCTGCAAGCTGAATCCGGCCTCCTCCGTGTTTATTACGGATCTGAACGATGTGGGCGGTATTTCCGCAGTGATGAAAGAACTGGCCAAAGGCGGTATGATCAATACCGATTGCCTGACCGTCAGCGGCACGGTACAGGATCGACTGGACGCCGCGCCGGACGCCGACGGTGAGATTATTCACACCCTGGAGGCACCGTTCTCTGCAGACGGCGGTATCGCTGTGCTGACCGGCAACCTGGCAGAAGACGGCGCTGTGGTGAAGAAGGGCGCTGTTGCACCGGAGATGATGCAGCACAAAGGCCCGGCCAAGTGCTATAATTCCGAAGAAGAGGCCATTGCGGCCATTACCGGCGGCAAAGTGGTTGCCGGTGATGTGGTAGTCATTCGCTATGAAGGACCCAAGGGCGGCCCCGGTATGCGTGAGATGCTGTCTCCCACCTCTGCCATTATCGGCATGGGGCTTGGTTCCTCGGTTGCACTGCTGACGGATGGCCGGTTCTCCGGTGCCACCCGCGGCGCTTCCATTGGCCATGTGAGTCCGGAGGCGGCTATGGGCGGTACCATCGCTTTGGTACAGGACGGCGATATGATCGAGATTGATATTCCTGCGCGCGTGCTGCGGGTAGATGTGTCCGATGCGGAGTTGGAGCGGCGTAAGGCCACCTGGCAGCCGCCGGAGCAGCACCTGACCGGCTACCTGAAGCGGTATGCCCAGCATGTGACCAGCGGCGCTAAGGGCGCAGTGTTTGAGGACTGAGTATGAAAAAAGACGGGACGGCCGGTAAAGGGCGTGCGCTGCTGCGCCACCTGGCGGTGGTGCTGGTGTTTGTGCTGGCAGCTGCGCTGGTGTTTACGCCGATATGGGTGTTGGGTGGGCGCTATGCGGTGTCTGCCGTGCATGATGTGCAGGCCAAGTTGCCCCGGGCAGACAGCGACTTGCAGCTGACGGAGCAGTACGACCCCCAGCCCAATACCTTTGGAATCGTAGAGGGTGCCACGGTGACCGGCGGTATGCACTTCGGTCGGCTGGAATGCAGCCAAATTGGGCTGGATTGCCCGGTGTATTATGGCGCCAATCGGGTGTGCCTGCGTGCCGGTGCGGCCGCGTCTACGGCTTATGGTTTGCCGGGTTACGGCAAGTCTACCGTTGTCACCGGGTACAATACAACGGTGTTCCGGAACTTGGCACAGCTGAAAAAAGGCAATCTCATCGACTTTTCCACCAACTGGGGGCACTTCTCCTACCGGGTTACGGCCCGCCAGGTGCTCACCTCGGACGAATCCGTAGATGTGTCTGTGGTGGACAAGGAAAAGCTGATCCTCTTTTGTACCTATCCCCAGTCGCCCTTTGGCAACTTGGCGGATCAGCGGCTGTATGTGTTTTGTGAAAAGGCCTCCGGCCCGGCTGTGGAGGTGAGCACCGATGATTAAGATCAAAAAGCACGATCGACGCGCTTGTTGCAGTGCGTTTTTGCTGTTTGTTTTTACCGGCGTGCTGACCCTGTCTGTGTTGGTGGGCGCGCTTTTCGGCAACCCGGCGCGTATGGTGCGCAGCCTTGGCGGCGATACTTATGTGGACGGCCTTTATACGGAGGTCCACCAGTATGCGGCGGATCTTTGCCTGGAGTACGGGCTGGACACAGCTGTGGCAGATGCAGTCACTAAGGACGGCGTGCGCACGGCGGTGCAGACCTATGCGGGGGTTATGTTAAAAAGCAAGGATCGCTCGGCCAAGCTGGCGCCGGCGCTCCAAGAGGTGCGTACCGCATTAGAAACGGCGGCAGCCAAGGCAGCTCCCGGCGCCACTACGGCGCAGGTGCAGGACTTTGGCAAGGCATTTACCGATTATATGGGTGGCCGTATGGCGCTGGTTTTTGCGGCGGATCTGCAAAGCTTTGTAAATCTGAGTATGCGAGCCTCTGCGGCAGGGGGTGTGATCGCCTGCTGCGGCGTGGCACTGGCGGTATGGCTGTTGAGGCGCAGCGGCGCTGCCAAGCGGCTCCAGCGCCTGCTGGCGGCAGACGGTATCTGTGCCGCCGGACTGGTGACGGTGCTATGCACTGTGATCATGCTGGTGCTGCTGCACCAAAAAAACCTGTATATTTTTCCCGCGTATCTTTGTGCGGCCGCTACTCAGTATATGATCGGCTGGCTGTATATGTGCCTGGGTGCCGGCGGACTGCTGCTGGCGATTTCCGGGATTGTGGCCTTTGCACGCAAGGGCAAGAACTGTAAAGGATGAACCGTATGGACAACGATGTAGTCATTTCTGTTGAAAATGTGACCATGGCCTTTAACCTGAATAAGGAAAAGGTGGACAACTTAAAGGAATATGTGATCAAGCTGTTAAGGCGTCAGCTGGAATTCAAGAAGTTTTATGCCTTGCAGGATATTAACTTCCAGGTACGCCGGGGCCAGCATTTGGGCATTTTGGGCCTGAACGGTGCCGGTAAATCCACACTGCTCAAGACCATTGTAGGCGTATACAAGCCTACGGAGGGCACTGTGAAAAAGAAAGGCGTGATTGCGCCTTTGCTGGAGCTGGGCGCCGGCTTTGACCCCAACTACACCGGTAAGGAAAATATTTTCCTGTACGGTGCCATTCTGGGCTACAACCGAGAGTATTTGGAGAGAAAATATGACGAGATTGTGGCATTCTCCGAGCTGGGCAAGTTTATTGACGTGCCGCTGAAGAACTATTCTTCCGGTATGAAAGCCCGCTTGGGCTTTTCCATTGCCACGGCCGTGGAGCCGGATATTCTGATTTTGGATGAGGTGCTGTCCGTAGGTGACGCCCGTTTCCGCAAAAAGAGTTTGGCTAAGGTCCAGTCTATGTTTGATCAGGGCGTGACCGTGCTGTTCGTATCTCATAATATTCAGCAGGTGAAGGCCATTTGCGACACAGCTATTTTGCTGGAGAAAGGGCATATTATTGCCTCCGGCGATGTGGATACCGTGGCTGCCGTGTATGAGGAAAAATCCGGCAAAAAGAAATAAGGATTGAAATGTTAAAGGCGGGTACTCCCCGCCTTTTTTATGTTCTAAAAAAACGCTTGACAAATTATTTACAATGCGCTTAAATGTTATTGAAGATAGAAGTTTGGAAACAAATGCAGACAGAATGATAAATGATATATTAAAATCGAGATTGATAATTGCAAAGGCGCCGAATAATTGTCAAGTGCGTTAGCCAATCGATTACCCAATAAATAGGCAGGAGGTGTTTCCGATGTTCAAAGCATTCCTTTATTCGTAAGCAGACAAGAGCAATATAAAAAAGAAGGAGAATTATTATGAGTAAAAGAATGGTAAGCTTGTTTTTATCCGCTGTAATGTTCGTCGTTTATTCTTTTGGTGCTACCGCCACCTACGCAGCCGAAAATATTGAAACTGCCATAATTGATGGCAAGGAATATAGATGCGAATCTAGGATTGTGGATGATAAAGAATATATGTGCATTACTAACATCACGGATGAAATAACGGATGTTGTGTATTATGATGTTTGTTCTGGTATAATATTTCTCAACGGCAAACCGGTTGCTTATGTTGAGAATGCTGTGAGCTTTCCAGATGAAAAATCAATTGAGAGTGTATCGCCATTAGCTACCACTGGTTGGCGTTATCACGATACATCAAATCATCGTATTTCGTGGGCTCGAGGTGTGGCAGCTGCGACATTAGCGGGTATCATTGCTGCGGTTATCCCGAGTACAGGGTGGCTTTCAGTATTGACTAAGATCGGTGCGACAGCCTTGAGCGCTGTATCTGCGGCGTGCATTGGAGGAAATGTAAAATGTGTTGCATATACGCAGGTGTTAGCGAGCGGTAAGGTACAATGTCGATATGACTGGACATTTAGGCCAAGCTCCGGAGAAAGTTATGGTCCGTATAGTTCGTATAAATTATAGTAATGTTTGTACTGAATAGGAGAACGGAAGCAAATGAACAAAAAACAATTCTACATTCTAACCACTTGCTGTCTGGTGGCTTTGCTGGTCCTCTTTGAGGTCGTATTGTTCATTGCCTTTGGCGGAGAGCGGTTGGAGCAAAGCGGATGGGTCAAGTGGCTTTGTGCCGGTGCACCGGTTTTGATCGTCCTGCTGTCCTTTTTGCGGGACTATATCATAAAAGTGAAGTTTGGCGGCTCAAAAGAATAACACACAAAAGTACCCCGTGCGGTTTGGAACTGCACGGGGCGTTTTGTTATGTTTATTATTTCACTTTAACGGACTTGGTGGCGCTCCAGGCGGAGTAGACTTTTTTCTTGCCCTCGGTGCGGTAGGAACGCATACGCACATAGTAGGTGGTCTTGGCCCGGTAGGTGGAGAAGGTCTTGGAGGTGGCGCTCTCCTTTACCGTAAAGTCCAGAAAATTCTGCTTAAAGTTCTTGGTGGTGGAGTATTGCACCTGGTAGCCGCTGCACGCGACCTTGCCCCACTTAATCGTGATCTTCTTAGACTTAGGCGAGGTAGCGGAGCTGATCTTTGGGGTGGCGGTCAGTGTTTTGGTGCTGACCTTGCTGCTTTTGGCGCCGGTCTTGGTGCTACTGTCTGTGGTGTACGCTGCCACCTGGAAGGTGTAGGCGGTGTTAGCATTCAGCTTGCTGACGGTGCCGGTGGTTTTGTTACCTTTGATCGTAGCTACCTTGGTTGTTTTTTTGGATTTGGTGTCGTAGCGATAGATATAGTAGCCGTCGGCACCGGCCTTTTTGCTCCACTGGAGAGCCACAGAGGCCACAGAACGGCTTTTTACCTTAGCACCGCTGACTTTACCGGGTAGGCAGTGTTTGGTGTTGTAGGCGCTGTAAGGGCCGTATTTGCCTTTTACATAGGCTCGCACCCGCACGGCGTACTCCTCGGTATCTGTCAGGTTGTGCAGGGTGGCGCTGGTGCCGGTGACGGTTTTGGAGAAGTTGGTACCCTTGGTTTTGTTGGTAATGTCGATATAGTATTTGGTGGCGCCGGATACCTTGTTCCACTTGTATGTTAAGTTGGTCTGGGTGCGCCCGGTCAGAGTCAGTCCGGTGACCCGGTTCTTGGCTGCTGTGGTGGTCGTGGTGCTGCCGGAGGTAGAAGTGGAAATGTGGTTCACATTCGCAGTGGAAGCGGGCATACCGCTGTACACGGGAATAATAAAGGTTTTGGCCGTGTTCAGAATTTTAGCCGATTTATAGGCGTTATAGGTGGTAACAGACTCAGAAGCCGCCGCCTGTACATTGGCCATGTATTCGTGGCTGTGCTTCTCTGCCGTGCCGGGGGCTACATTGAACTTTTGCAGATAGCCGGTGTTTTGGGTTTTGGAGAAGCCGTTTGCTATGTATGTTGCGCCGTTGTAAATGGACTTGTAGGGATTGCTCCAGGGACGGCCGTAGCTAAAGTACTTGGTGCGGCAGACACTTTTGGGCACATAGCCGGAGGTGCCGGTGGTGTAACTGCCACCCTTATCTTTGTACAGGCGCACCCGGTAGTATTTGCCCGCATTGGCGCGCCATACCATATACTGACCTTTTTTAGCCTTGGTCTTGGTGCCGCTGACCTTGCCGTTTTTATAGTTAGAGTAAATGGTGGCGTTCTCCTCCAGGCGCAGATACCCGGCAGCCCATTCCAGCCCGTCCATCGCGCCGCTGTAAGCGCCGATATTGTAGTAGTTGTAAATACCGATAAACGGCGCACGGTTGCCGCTGGCGCCGCCGGTGGTGGCTTTGGTACTACCCACCTCCTGTACGATTTTGGAGGCCAGATAATAGGCGCTCATACCGCTGTTTTTTGCGGCGGCCAAAATCGCGTCGGAATACTTGGTCTTGCTGTCGTAGTTCTTGCGAGTCTTGCCGTTGGTGGTCAGGTAGTTGATCAGGGAATTGTGCATCCAGGTGGGGGAGAGAATGGTCTCCACCCCGGCTTTGGTTTGCTTGGCATTATATGCGGTGGATTCAAACTGGAAAATATGCTTCTCATCAAAGAAGTTGCGGGGATCCATATAGTGCATCACCGCGTTTTGAGAGGCAGAGTACCAGCTGGAGCCTTCCTGGGGCTTGTTCTTGCAGGAGGCGCAGCTGCAGTAATAGGCGGCCGACAGAGAAGACTGACGCTCAATCAGTTGCTTAGAGTGAGGGGAGCGCTCTGCTTTAACGGCAGCGGTGAAATTCAGCCCGGTCTTCAGCGGCTGAAAATCCCATTTGGGGTACTTATTGTGCAGGCTTACCAGCTTGCTGATATAGCTTTCCGGGAAGCCTTTGTCCCGTAACTGGTCGGCATAACTCTTGGCAAAGGCAGTTGTCGGTAATATTGTTAAAGTGGTCATTAACAGACAAATTGCCAAAAAAAGGCTAATCGTTTTTTTTGTCATTCTGGTCGTCACCGTTCCTTAAATTTTTGGCGGTATTATGCGCTTTTTCGCTTTATTTTGCTTTATAATATCATTTCATCACGGCTTTGTCAATTTTTTGTAACCGGAAAATGTTGGCGAAACCCTTGACAAATTCGGAAAATTTGTGTAAACTTGTCACGCTGTGAAAAAAGAACACGGCCCATATCGAATAACAATCAAAATAATCACCCAATGACCAAGACCGTGAGAGAGGAGAGCGGGAAGCGATTATGAACAACGCAACAAAACAACAAAATTCCAGCAATGCGAGAGAGGGCAACGGCCTGCCGGCCATGCTGACTCGTCTGCGTGAGAACGCAGGTATGACCCAAGAGGAGGCCTCTAAGCTATTTGAAGTAAATCGCAGCACTTATGCGTATTATGAGACTGGAAAGAGCCACCCCAAATACCCCCTGCTGTGTAAGATTGCCCATGCCTATGAGGTGAGCACGGACTACCTGCTGGGCATGAAAAGCGCTGCAAGCAACACCGCAGATACGCTGCATGATGCAGGCGTGGCTTATGATGCCAATAACGAGCAGCCCTCCAGCTATTTGAAGGGCCAGATCAATGACGGTATTGCCGAGCTTAGTAATGTAGAGCGCATGGTACTGTTTCGTCTGCGGATTATGGACAAAGAGGATCAGAATGGCATCCTCAACTTTATCAACTGCTTGGGCGAGTTGAACAAAGAGGAGTGGGAGACCCTGTTCCGTCTGTGCGTGATAGACAAAGAGAATCAGAAGAAAGTCCTTGACTTTATCAAGAGCCTGTAAGCAGGCGATCCAACACAAAGAGAGAGCCACAGAGACCGGTAACGGTTTTTGTGGCTCTCTCTTTGTTTAGACTTGCAGACCGTACAGTGCGCGGGCGTTCTCTGCCGTTTGGCGCAGAACAGCCTGGGCAGACAGTCCCAGCACCTGCCCAATGCGTGCGGCAATGTGGGGGATCAGAGCAGAGTTATTGCGCTGCCCGCGGCAAGGCTCCGGCGCCAGGTAAGGACAGTCCGTTTCCAACACCAGGCGTTCTAAGGGGATCGTTTCCACCACCTCCAGCGCTTTGCGGGCGTTCTTAAAGGTGGCCACACCGTTCAGGCCGATGTACATGCCCAGTTTGATGATCTCCTTTGCCATTTCCTTGCTGCCGGAGAAACAGTGAACCACGCCTTTGGGCTGCAAAGCTTGCAGCAGCTCCAGCGTGTCGCCATGGGCTTCCCGGTCGTGTACGATAATGGGTTTGTCCACTTCCTTTGCCAGCTGGATCTGACGGCGAAAAAAGGCCGTTTGCGTGTCTTTGTCGCTGGCCATCCAGTGGTAGTCCAAGCCGATCTCGCCAACCGCCACGCACTTGGGGTCCGCCAGCAGCGGCCGTAGGCGCTCTATGTCCTCTAAATCGGCGCCTTCCAAATTCTCCGGGTGGAACCCGGCGGCAAAGTAAAACCAGGGATATTGGCGGCTCAGCGCCTGATTTTGCAGGGAGGAGGGCAGATCACAGCCACAGCTGACCACACCCACCACGCCTTGGTCGGGCAGCCGGCGGAGCAGCTGCTCCCGATCCGGGTCAAATTGAGGATCGTCATAATGGGCGTGGGTGTCAAAAATCGGAGCGTTTTCCATAAATCGAATTCCTTTATAGAAAAGAGCGACCGGTCCGCAGACTGCTCGCTCTTTTGTGCTTTCTTTAGCGAATTTTGGTGCCGGCGGGCATACCGTCCACAAACAGCACCTGTACATCATCATCGCCTACATCGCCGGCCAGAAGCATACCGTTGCTCATCTCGCCGCACAGCTTGGCAGGTTTTAAGTTGGCTACGATCACCACTTTTTTACCGATCAGGTCCTCCGGCTTGTACCAGGGGGCAATGCCGCTGACGATCTGACGGCTGCCGTCGCCGTCATTCACTTGCAGTTTTAGCAACTTCTTTGCCCGCTTAATGGGTTCGCAGTCGGTGATCTCTGCCACGCGCAGCTCTACCTTGCTAAAGTCGTCAAAGGCAATCTGCGCCACACCGGGTACTTCTGCCTTAGGCTGCAGGGCAGCGGTAGCCTTCTCCATTTGGGCTTTAATTAAGGCGTTTAGTTCGTCGATCTCCTTATCTGTGTCAATGCGGGGGAACAGAGCGTCGCCCTTGTGCACCGTTACATTGGCAGGCAGCACGCCGAATTTGGCAGCGTTCTCATAGGTGATCAGGTTCTCGGTAGCGCCGATCTGCGCCCAGGCCTTGGGCATAGAGGTGGGCATAAAGCAGGACAGCAGGGTGGTGGTGATCCGGATCACCTCCAGCAGGTTGTACAGCACGCTGGCCAGCCGAGCCTTGCGGCTCTCGTCCTTGCCCAGGATCCAGGGGGTGGTTTCGTCAATATACTTGTTGGCTCTGGAGATCACTTTGAAGATCTCTGCCAGGGCGTTGTTCAGCTGGGTCTGGTCCATGTAGGCAGCCACTTTATCCCGCAGCTCCAGTGCCGGGTCAATGAGAGAGGCGTCCAGTTCTTCGTCTGCTTCTCTGCATTCCGGCAAGGTGCCGCCAAAGTATTTCTCTGCCATAGCCACGGTGCGGGACACCAGGTTGCCCAGATCGTTCGCTAAGTCCGCGTTAATGCGGTTGATCATAATTTCGTTAGAAAAAGAGCTGTCTGCGCCCAGCGCCATCTCTCGCAGAATGTGGTAGCGAATGGCGTCTGCGCCGTAGCGCTCGCCCAGCACCAGCGGGTCTACCACATTGCCGATGGATTTGCTCATCTTTTGACCGTTAAAGGTGATCCAGCCGTGTACTGCCAAGTGCTTGGGCAGCGGCAGATCCAGCGCCATCAGCATGGCAGGCCAAATAATGGCGTGAAAGCGCATAATATCTTTCGCCACCATGTGCACATCGGCGGGCCAATAGCGGTCAAAGTCGTCATATTTGTCATTCAGGTAGCCCAGGGCGCTGATGTAGTTGGAGAGCGCATCTACCCACACATAAACCACATGACCCGGATCAAAGGTGACGGGAATGCCCCAGGTGAAGGAAGTGCGGGACACGCACAGATCTTCCAAACCGGGCTTGATAAAGTTGTTGACCAGCTCTACCGCGCGGCTCTTAGGCTGTAAATAATCCGTCTCCAACAGCAGCTTTTCGATCCGGTCGGCAAAGGGGGACAGCTTAAAGAAATAGGCTTCCTCAGCGGCCTCGGTGACCTCGCGGCCGCATTCCGGGCACTTGCCGTCCACCAGCTGGCTTTCCGTCCAAAAGCTCTCGCAGGGGGTGCAGTATTTGCCTTTGTATTCGCCCTTGTAAATATAGCCCCGGTCGTACAGCTCTTTAAAGATCTTCTGTACCGTCTCTATATGGTAATCGTCGGTGGTGCGAATGTAGCGGTCATAGCTGATGTTCATGTAGGACCACAGCTTCTTAAAGATGGCTACGATCTCGTCCACATACGCCTTGGGGGTCACGCCTTTCTCGGCGGCCTTTTGCTCAATTTTCAGACCGTGCTCGTCCGTACCGGTGAGAAAGAGCACATCATACCCCTGCATGCGCCGAAAGCGGGCGATGGAGTCGCAGGCCACGGTGGTGTAGCAGTGCCCGATGTGGGGATTGCCGGAGGGGTAGTAAATGGGCGTGGTGATATAAAACTTTTCCTTATCCATAGGAGCCTCCTTATACAAATACATTGAAGTTGGCCGTCGCGCCGTCCTTGGTGCGGGTTTCTACCGCATCGCCGGTCTGCATATTGACTTTGACGGAGGCGTACTTCTTTTTGTTTTTATAAACGGCAAAATAGTAGTTGTTGCCCTCAGACACGGTGCCGTCCACATCGTAGCCCTTGCCGTAGTAGTTGGTCAGGGCATCCAGTGCCTGGTTGACGGTGTAGGCGTTGCCGCTGTCCTCTTTTGCCTTTTTGGTGGTGGTTTCTGCCGGTTTTGTAGTGGTGTTGGTAGAAGCATTTGTGGTGCTCTCCGGCACCGTGGTGTCTGCCGTGGTGGCAGCGGGCCGGGTTGCGACCGTGGCGGGCTGGGTGGTCTCCTCCGGGGCAGCTTTGGTGCAGCCAAACAGCCCGGCGGCAGTGACGCAGCACAGACCCAGCGCCAGCGCTGCTTTGATCCCTTTATTCATACTTGATCACCTGATTTCAGAATATTACAGCAGGGAAGCGGCACCCCGATCCAGCATCAGCGTTACATCCGTATGGAACTGCAACACAGAGGCGGGGCATTCCGGGGTTACATTGCCGGAGATCACCTGCTTGATGGCTTTGGCCTTGTGCTCGCCCAGGGCGATGATCAGAATGCGCTTGGCCTGCATAATGGAGCCAATGCCCATGGTCAGTGCTTGGGTGGGCACCTCCTCAATGGTGTTAAAGAAGCGGCTGTTGTCCTGAATGGTGCTCTCCTTAAGGGACACCACATGGGTCCACCGCTGGAAGGAGTCGCTGGGCTCGTTAAAAGCAATGTGACCGTTGGAGCCGATACCCAGCAGCTGAATATCAATGCCGCCGGCAGCGCGAATGCTCTCCTCGTACTGCTTGCACTCGGCCTCTAAGTCCGCTGCGTTGCCGTCCAAAAAGTGAATGCGCTCCTTCGGGATATTGATGTGGTCAAACAGATTTTCGTGCATAAAGGAGTGGTAGGAATTTTTGTCTTCCACATCCAGCTTGCAGTATTCGTCCAGGTTAAAAGTGGTCACTTTGGAGAAGTCCACGGCACCCTGCTCGTACAGGCGAATCATGTGGTTGTAGGGCTTCAGCGGGGTGGAGCCGGTGGCCAGGCCCAGTACGGAGTTGGGCTTTGCCAGCACCTGGCCGCACATATAGTTACCGGCTGCAATGCCGATCTGTTCTTCCGTATCGTAAATCAATACATTCATGTTGTTTCCTCGCTCTTAATTTTAAGAATATGTCCTATATTATATACGATTTGGCGGCAATGTCAATTCTTGTCGTGCTTTTTGGTACGATAGCGCAGCCAAAGCCACAGCAGCACCCCGGCACACAGCAGCCCAAGGGCCGCACCTGCGGTGTCAATCGCCCAGTCTGCCGCCTGGCAGGAACGCCCGGGCACAAAGCGCTGGTGCACTTCGTCAGTGATTGCATACAGACTGGCAATGGGCAGGCTGACGGCCGTGTACCGGCGTCCCCAGGTGGCTGCGCAGGCAAGGCTCAGCAGCAGGCACAGCCCGGTGTATTCCAAAAAGTGTGCGGATTTGCGCACCAAAAAGTCTGTGAGCCGACCATCGCCCAGCAGGCGGGTGAGCCAGGCCAGTACAGCGCCGCTCTCGCGGCTGGATTGGTCCGCTGTGCGGGAGGACAGGTAGAAGATTACACCCATACACACCACGCTGAGCACCCAAAAGACCGTAGCGTACTGCTTATTATGCTCTGTTCGCTTCAACAAAGGAGACCCTCCCGCTGCCCGGGTGAAACTGTACGCCGCTGACGCCTCCAGCCATCACATAGTAGGCAGACTCATAGAATACCGGTAGAACGGCGCCGGTTTGGATCAGCGCCTGCTCGCAGGCTCGGCAGGCGGCGGTGGCCGTGCCGGCCGTGGCGTTCTTGGCCACTGTCAGCGCCTGTTCGATTTTATCGCTTTGCAGCTTCATATAGTTGGTGGAGAGCAGGTTGGACAGAAAGGTCACCGGGCTTTGGCTGGCGGCCTCCATAGGGTACAAGGCAATGTCATAGGTGCCTGCGGCCATCTGGCTCTCCATCTCCGCTTTGGTCATGGTTTCGATCTTTAGGGAAAAGGCAATGCCGGTGCCGTTGCCGTAGGTGGTCACGGTGCCCAAGCTGCTTTGCACCCCCTGTACCAGCGCCTTGGCGTAAGCGTCCATCTCCGGGATGGTAATGACTGTCAGCGCTACGGCGGTCAGCCCGGTCTCCTCCAACCCGGCTTTCCACAGGGTTTGGGCGCGGGCAGCATCCCTGGCAGGTACCAGGCTGTTTTTAGCGGTGGTCACATTCCCGCCGTCCACCGTGGTACTAGGTGGGGTAATGCCGGTGGACGCCTGCAGATACTTGCTGTTTTTTGTATCTGCCGGGGACAGGCTCAGGCAGATGGCTCGGCGCATTTTTTCATTGGATAGGCTGCCTTGGTTGGTGTTAAGCAAAAACGCCCAGGTGGTGTTGGCATAGGGGATAGCGGTCAGGTCGTCCTTCTTTTTCAGGGCGCCGTACTCACTGCCGGTGAGAAAGGCGGCGTCGTAGTAGCCGCTTTCCAACTTCTCCGGTATCTTGCTGTTTTCGTCCTTGATATTCAGGGTGATATTGTCCACCTTCGTGGGGTTGGCGCCCTTGTATTCTTCATTTTTGTTCAGGGTATAAGAGGTGTCCAGTTGATTCTTTACATAAAATTGGCCGTTAAAGAGAGAATACTCCGTGCCCAGGCCGTAGCGGCCCTTGGTGGCGGTAAAGAATTCTTTATTGCAGGGCATGGCTGCTGCGCCGGACAGGGTAGAAAAGAACCCGGCGGCCGGGGTGCGTAAGGTGATCACCAAGGTGTAATCGTCCGTGGCCTTTACTTGCAGCGCAGAGGCGCTCTTCTGTTTGGTGTACACCTGCTGTGCACCGGCAATGCCGGACAGGGCAGGGTACAGGGGACAGGCGGTTTGGGGTGACACGGCGCGCTGAAGCGCAAAAACAAAATCATGGGCGGTAATGTCCGGATCCCAGTTCTTGCCCATACGCTCGGTTACCGCGTCCGTCAGGTGCCACTTCAGTCCCTGGCGCAGATGAAAGGTGTAGGTCTTTTGGTCGGTGCTCACTGTCCAGTCCGCAGCCACAGCCGGTTTGACCGTGCCGTCGTCCTCTACACGCACCAGCCCCTCATAGCAGTTCTCCGCGATCAGGTATTCATCCTGGGTGGCAGCCACCTGAGGGTCAAAGCTGGTGATATTGCCGGTGATGGGGTAGATAATATCCAGCTGCTTGTTCCGTCCGCCGCAACCGGCAAACAGGGTGCACACCAAAGCGGCGCACAGCAGCAGAGAAAAGATACGCTTACAGTTTTGTTTCATGGTTCGCTCCAGTTGATTTTCTTGCCGTCTATTATACCATAAGGGGAGAGAAGAAATCAATTTTTAGCGCTCCGATTTGTAGAATTTTTTGAAAAATTCTTGTGCAAAGTGACGAAAAACAAGAAGCACACGGTGGCGTGTATCAAAAAGTTTTTCATTTTGTGGAATTTATATAAAAATAATTGTTGACTTTCCGGGCTTGTTCGTCTATATTATATGCACGATTAAAATGGAAATTTATGCGCACGAGTATATGCGCGCCCCTGCCGGGCCGTGCGAAAAACTTTAGGCCCGCGGCAGCGGATCGGCGCTGGATTTCGACTTTTTTCTGAGAAAAAAAGATTGGAGTGACCCCTTTTATGTTGAACGTGAAAGACGTGCAGCTCGGCACCACAACACGAAAGAGTTTTGCAAAGATCAATGAAGTGATGCAAATGCCCAACCTCATTGAAGTGCAGAAGAAATCGTACCAGTGGTTCCTGGATGAAGGTTTGGAAGAGGTGTTCCGCGACATTGGTTCCATCACGGATTATACAGGCAATCTGGTGCTGGACTTTATCGACTACACCATGGACGAGGACCCCAAGTACACCATTGCCCAGTGTAAGGCAAGGGATGTGACTTACGCCAAACCGCTGAAGGTCCGTGCCCGCTTGCAGAACAAAGAGACCGGTGAGGTGAAGGAGAACATCATCTTCATGGGCGACTTCCCGCTGATGACGGATGCCGGCACTTTTGTAATCAACGGTGCAGAGCGCTGCATTGTGTCCCAGTTGGTGCGTTCCCCCGGCGTGTATTACCACATGGACCATGACAAGACCGGTAAGGAGTTGTATACCAACACCGTGATCCCCAACCGGGGCGCATGGCTGGAGTATGAGACGGACGCCAACGACCTGTTCTATGTGCGCATTGATAAGAACCGCAAGATCTTTATCACCACTTTCCTGCGTGCGTTGGGTCTGGGTCTTGATCATGAGATCATTGACTATTTCGGTGAGGATGAGCGCCTGGTGGCCACCATTGAGAAGGACACCACCAAGAACCAGGAGGAGGCACTCCTGGAGGTGTACAAGCGCCTACGTCCCGGCGAGCCGCCCACTTTGGAGACGGCACAGGCTCACTTGGACGGCCTGTTCTTTGACCCGCACCGGTACGATCTGTCCCGAGTGGGTCGCTACAAGTATAACAAAAAGCTGGGTATGGCTGACCGCCTGAACGGCCAGATCCTGGCAGAACCGGTGATCTCTCCCCAGGGTGAGTTCCTGGCAGACGCCGGTGAGAAGATCGACAAGATCAAGGCCATGGAGATCGAGGATGCAGGTGTTATGTTTGCATTTGTCGATGTGGACGGCAACAAGGTAAAAGTTGTGTCCAACGGCATGGTCGATATCAAGAAATATGTGGACTTTGACTGCACCCCTCTGGGTATTCGTGAAAAGGTCAGCTATGCTGTGCTGGCAGAGATCCTGGAGAAGTGCGGCGATGATGAAGAGGCACTGAAAGAGGAGATCCGCATTAAGCAGGACGACCTGGTGCCCAAGCACATTACCACAGACGATATTTTTGCTACCGTGTCTTATCTCTGCAACCTGGCTTGCGGTGTAGGCACCACAGACGACATTGACCACCTGGGCAATCGTCGTATCCGCGCGGTAGGCGAGTTGCTGCAAAACCAGTTCCGTATCGGCTTTACCCGTATGGAGCGCGTGATTCGTGAGCGTATGACCTTGCAGGCACAGGACGACGAGGACGCCATTACCCCCCAGGCACTGATTAACATTCGCCCGGTGGTGGCTGCTATCCGTGAGTTCTTCGGTTCCTCTCCGTTGTCCCAGTTTATGGACCAGAACAACCCCTTGGCGGAGCTGACTCATAAGCGCCGTCTGTCCGCACTGGGCCCCGGCGGTCTGTCCCGTGACCGCGCCGGGTTTGAGGTGCGAGATGTACACTATACCCATTACGGCAGAATGTGCCCCATTGAGACTCCAGAAGGACCCAACATCGGCCTGATCTCTTATCTGGCTTGCTATAGCCGGCTGAATGAGTACGGCTTCATTGAGGCACCGTACCGTAAGGTGGACAAAGAGACCGGTGTGGTCACCGATGAGGTGGTCTACATGACCGCCGATGTGGAGGACGAGTTCGTTGTGGCCCAGGCCAATGAGCCCCTGGACGAGGAAGGTCACTTCACCAACCGCCGCGTTACCTGCCGCCATCGGGACGAGTTCCTGACCCTGCCCCCGGAGCGAGTGGATTACATGGATGTATCCCCCAAGATGGTTGTATCCGTAGCTACGGCTATGATCCCGTTTTTGGAGAACGACGACGCCAACCGCGCACTGATGGGCGCCAACATGCAGCGCCAGGCTGTGCCGCTGCTGAAGACCGAGGCCCCGGTAGTGGGTACCGGTATGGAGTATAAGGCAGCTTACGACTCCGGCGTGGTGGTCATTGCCAAGCGTGGCGGCACCGTGTGCGCCGTAGACGCGCGTACCATTGATATTAAGACCGCTTCCGGTGAGATCGACCATTACGAGTTGGTAAAGTTCTGCGGCTCCAACCAGGGCACCTGTATCAACCAGCGGCCCATCGTCTCCCTGCACCAGCAGGTAGAGGACGGCCAGGTGATCGCCGACGGTCCCGCTACCTGCAATGGTGAGGTTTCTCTGGGTAAGAACGCCCTGATCGGCTTTATGACCTGGGAAGGCTACAACTACGAGGACGCCGTATTGATCAACGAGAAGATCGTGCGGGACGATGTTTATACTTCCATTCACATTGAGGAGCACGAGGTGGAGTCCAGAGACACCAAGCTGGGTCCGGAGGAGATCACCCGCGATATTCCCAATGTGGGCGAGGACGCGCTGAAGGATCTGGACGAGGACGGTATTATCCGCATCGGCGCCGAGGTACACAGCGGTGATATTTTGGTGGGTAAAGTGACCCCCAAGGGCGAGACGGAGCTGACCGCAGAGGAGCGGCTGCTGCGTGCCATCTTCGGTGAGAAGGCCCGCGAGGTGCGTGACACCTCCATGCGTGTGCCCCATGGCGAGTATGGTATTGTGGTGGATGTTAAGGTGTTCACCCGTGCCAACAGCGATGAAATGAGCCCCGGCGTGAACAAAGTGGTTCGCGTTTATATCGCCCAGAAGCGTAAGATCCAGGCCGGTGATAAGATGGCCGGTCGTCACGGTAACAAGGGCGTTGTGTCCCGGGTACTGCCCCAGGAGGATATGCCGTTCCTGCCGGACGGTCGCCCGTTGGATATTGTATTGAACCCCTTGGGCGTACCTTCTCGTATGAACATCGGGCAGGTGCTGGAGGTGCATCTGGGCTATGCCGCCATGGCACTGGGCTGGAAGATGATGACCCCCGTATTTGACGGTGCTCATGAGGACGACATTCGTGAGTGCCTGAAATTGGCCGGCCTGCGTGAGGACGGTAAGACTACCCTGACCGACGGCCGTACAGGCGAAAAGTTTGATAACCCGGTGACCGTGGGCTACATGTATTACCTGAAGCTCCATCACCTGGTGGATGATAAGATCCATGCCCGTTCCACCGGTCCTTACAGCCTGGTCACCCAGCAGCCTTTGGGTGGTAAAGCCCAGTTCGGCGGCCAGCGTTTCGGTGAGATGGAGGTTTGGGCACTGGAGGCATACGGCGCTGCTTACACCCTGCAAGAGATCATGACGGTGAAGTCCGATGATGTTGTGGGTCGTGTGAAGGCTTATGAGGCCATTGTTAAGGGCGAGAATATCCCCAAGGCAGGCACGCCGGAATCCTTCAAGGTTCTGTTTAAGGAGCTGCAGGCACTGGGTCTGGATACTCGTGTGTATGACGCCAACGGCGAGGAAGTAGAGCTCAAGCAGGATCTGGACGATGGCACCGGTATTCAGCCTATTGATGACAAGGCGTTCACCACCGTCAATGACTTTGACGAGGGCAGCGAGGGCTTTGGCATTGAGAATGCGGAAGAAGCCGGCGAGGAAGCAGGCGCAGACGCAGCGGATTCGTTTGCAGATTTGTTTGCAAACGCCCTGGACGACGATTCGGACGATGGGGCCGATGCGTAAACGCCATTCCGACACTACATTATATATAAAGGAGTGCTTCCATGATGGAGAATAAAGAAAACGAATTCAGCTCGATCAAAATCGGTCTGGCGTCTCCCGAGCAGATTCGGGAGTGGTCCTACGGCGAGGTCACCAAGCCGGAGACCATTAATTACAGAACGCTGAAGCCGGAGCGGGACGGTTTGTTCTGCGAGCGCATTTTCGGCCCCATGAAGGACTGGGAGTGCCACTGCGGCAAATATAAGAGAGTACGCTATAAGGGCAAGGTCTGCGAGCGCTGCGGCGTAGAGATCACCCGGGCCAAGGTGCGCCGTGAGCGTATGGGTCATATTGAACTGGCGGCTCCCGTGTCTCACATTTGGTATTTTAAGGGCATTCCCAGCCGCCTTGGGCTGGTACTGGATCTGAGCCCCCGTTATTTGGAGAAGGTGCTGTACTTTGCACTGTATATCGTAACGGATCCCGGCGACACCCCGCTGGAGAAAATGCAGATCCTGAACGAAAAAGAATATGCAGAAATGCGCGAGCGCTATGAGGACGACTTTGAGGCCGGCATGGGCGCCGAGGCCATCAAAAAGCTGCTGCAAGACATTGATGTGAAAGCCCTGCGGGATGAGCTGACCGAGGAGCTGGAGACTGCTACCGGTCAAAAGCGTGTGCGTCTGCTCAAGCGCCTGGATGTGGTCAATGCATTCTATCAGAGCGGCAATAAGCTGGAGTGGATGATCCTGGATGCCATCCCGGTAATCCCCCCGGATATTCGCCCCATGGTTCAGCTGGACGGCGGCCGTTTTGCCACCTCTGATCTGAACGACCTGTATCGCCGCGTTATCAACCGAAACAACCGTCTGAAGAAGCTGCTGGAGTTGGGCGCACCGGATATTATCGTGCGCAACGAAAAGCGTATGCTCCAGGAGTCTGTGGACGCCCTGATCGACAACGGCCGCCGCGGCCGTCCGGTCACCGGTCCCAACAACCGTCCGCTGAAGTCCCTGTCCGATATGCTGAAAGGTAAGCAGGGTCGCTTCCGTCAGAACCTGCTGGGTAAGCGTGTTGACTACTCCGGCCGTTCCGTAATCGTGGTTGGTCCGGAATTGAAGATGCACCAGTGCGGTCTGCCGAAGGAAATGGCGATCGAGCTGTTTAAGCCCTTTGTGATGAAGCGGCTGGTAGAGACCGGCGTGGCCTCTAACATTAAATCTGCCCGTAAGATGGTGGAGCGTGCCAACAACCCGGCCGTTTGGGACTCTCTGGAAGTGGTCATTAAGGATCACCCGGTGATGCTTAACCGTGCACCTACCCTGCACCGTTTGGGTATTCAGGCCTTTGAGCCGGTGCTGGTAGAGGGTCGCGCAATTAAGTTGCACCCGCTGGCTTGTACCGCATTTAACGCAGACTTCGACGGCGACCAGATGGCTGTGCACGTGCCCCTTTCTGCAGAGGCACAGGCAGAGGCCAGAATGTTGATGCTGGCTGCTAACAACCTGCTGAAACCCTCTGACGGTAAGCCGGTGACCGTGCCTACCCAGGATATGGTGATCGGTTCCTATTACCTGACCATGATTAAGGGCGGCGAGCCGGGCTGCCCCACGGTGGAGAAAGACGCCCAGGGCAACGAATATACCCGCTATAATATTTACAGAGATAAGGACGAGGCCATGATGGCCTACCAGGAAGGCTCTTTGGGCTTGCACTCCGAGTGCCTGATCCGCTTCTCCAAGGAAGTGGACGGGGAAGTGCACGAGCACCTGGTTAAGACGACCATCGGTCGTGTGATCTTTAACGCCCCGGTGCCTCAGGACCTGGGTTTTGTGGATCGTTCCGATCCGGAGAATGAGTTTGTACCGGAGATCAGCTTTGTTGTAAAGAAGAAGCAGCTGGGCCAAATCGTCGAGAAGTGCATTCGCGTGCACGGCGTTGCCGTGGCATCCAAGGTGCTGGACGCTTTGAAGGCGCAGGGCTATAAGTATTCCACCATTTCCGGCACCACCGTAGCCGTTGTGGACGCCCTGATCCCGGAGAAGAAGAAGGAGTACCTGGACGAGGCCGAGAAGCGGGTGGACGAGATTACCACCAACTACAACTACGGCCTGATTACCAACGAGGAGCGTTCGTCCGCCGTTATCAAGGCTTGGGAGGACTGCACCAACAAGGTATCCCACGAGCTGACCAGTAACTTTGACGGCGCCCATAACCCCATTCACATGATGGTAGACTCCGGTGCCCGTGGTAGTACCTCTCAGCTGCGTCAGCTGGCCGGTATGCGTGGTTTGATCGCCAATACCGCCGGTAAGACCATTGAGGTTCCCATTCGTGCCAACTACCGTGAGGGTCTGAATATTCTGGAGTACTTCATTTCCTCCCGTGGTGCCCGTAAAGGTTTGGCCGATACCGCACTGCGTACCGCAGACTCCGGTTACTTGACCCGCCGTCTGGTAGATGTATCCCAGGATGTAATCATTCGCGACCAGGATTGCGGCTGCCACGATGGTATTATCGTAAGCAAGATCATGGACGGCAACCGTGTACTGGAGCCGTTGGAGGAGCGCCTTACCGGTCGTTTCGTTGTAGACCCGGTGATCGATCCTAACTCCGGCGAAGTGCTGATGGAGCCGGATCGTATGATGACAGAGGAAGACGCCAAGCGTATTGTGGACGCCGGTATCGAGTCCGTAAAGATCCGTTCTCTGATCACCTGTAAGTCCCACCACGGCGTGTGCTGCAAGTGCTACGGCGCCAACCTGGCCTTTAACGAGCCGGTTCAGGTAGGTGAGGCCGTGGGTATCATCGCCGCCCAGTCCATCGGTGAGCCGGGTACACAGTTGACCATGCGTACCTTCCATACCGGCGGTGTTGCCGGTGGTGCCGATATTACACAGGGTCTGCCCCGTGTAGAGGAGCTGTTCGAGGCCAGAAAACCCAAGCAGCTGGCCATTCTGTCTGAGATCGACGGTGTGGTTCATTTTGAGGAGATCAAGAAGAGCCGTCACGCCATTGTGACCGGCGAGGACGGGGAAGAGAAGAAGTATCTGATCCCTTACGGTGCCCGTCTGTGCGAGCACATTGTTGAGGGTGCCCATGTGAAGAAGGGCGAGGAGCTGACGCTCGGCGCCGTGAACCCCCACGATGTTTTGGCTATCTTGGGCGAAGAGGCTGTTTATAACTACCTAATTAAGGAAGTACAGTTCGCTTACCGTACCCAGGGTGTTGATATTAACGACAAGCACATTGAGGTTATCGTTCGTCAGATGCTTAAGAAGTGCACCGTGGACGATGCCGGCGATACCGATCTGGTGTCCGGCACCATGGTGGATGTGGCCCAGGTAGACGAGGCCAATGAGGCCATTGACAAGCGGATCGCTTTGGGCGAGACCACTTTGAAGCACGCCACTTATATCCCGATTCTGATGGGTATTACCAAGGCGTCCTTGGCCACCGACTCCTTCCTGTCCGCCGCCTCCTTCCAGGAGACCACCCGCGTGCTCACCGATGCTGCCATCAAGGGCAAGGTGGATCCGCTGATCGGTCTGAAGGAAAATGTAATCATCGGTAAGCTGGTGCCCGCCGGTACCGGTATGCAGGTGTTTGATAAGGTGGATGTGGTGCCCAGCTATTTCTCCGCTGAGGGCAGCGAGGAAATTTTGAACCTGGAACAGCTGCAAGAGCTCTTGACAAACAGTATGTCCGAGTGATATAATGCTAAATTGTCGGTGTGCGATTTGCGCTAAATCGGCCCAAATCCCATCGAATTTAGCCGAAAATTGACCATTTACCGGGGCAGAACCGTAAAGTTCTGCCCCAGTAGGTGCGTTTTTGAGCAGAAAATGCAAATTTGCTTTGCCAAATTTGTGTTTTGTGCGCAAAAGCGTACAAAATAATTTGAAAGGAGATAAACGATTGCCTACCTTTAACCAACTTGTAAGAACAGGTCGTAAGACGCTGGAGAAAAAGTCCAAAACACCGGCTCTGCTGAAGGGGCTGAACACCAAGAAGAATGTTATGACCGATAACAATTCTCCCCAGAAGCGCGGCGTTTGCACCGCAGTCAAGACTGCAACTCCGAAAAAGCCGAACTCTGCACTGCGTAAGATTGCCAGAGTGCGTCTGTCTAACGGCATTGAAGTGTCCGCTTACATTCCCGGCGTAGGTCACAACCTGCAGGAGCACTCTGTAGTTATGATCCGCGGCGGCCGTGTAAAGGATCTTCCCGGTGTGCGTTACCACATCATTCGCGGTACTCTTGATACCCAGGGCGTGAACGGCAGAATGCAGGGCCGCTCTAAGTACGGCGCCAAGAGACCGAAGGCTGCTAAGAAATAAGAGCAGCGCCGATCCGTTAAGGATCCACCAAGCTCAGCCCGGCTGAGTTTGATCTTCTTGTTTGGAAATCCGGCAAAAGTTTATATACTTTATATAGCTATACAGTGTATGACCTTTTTGTTGGCTCCACGGGAAAACTCGAGTACCTATGAACTCATCAATGATAATGAAGGAGGGAAGCGAAGATGCCAAGAAGAGGCCAGATCGCTAAGCGTGACGTTCTGCCTGATCCGCTGTACAACTCTAAGCTTGTTACACGCCTGATCAACAACGTTATGTACGATGGTAAAAAAGGTGTCGCACAGAAGATCGTGTACGACGCTTTCGACATCATCAAAGAAAAGACGGGTAATGATCCCCTGGAAACTTTTGAAGCTGCCATGGAGAATGTTATGCCCGTACTGGAGGTTAAGGCTCGCCGTGTAGGCGGTGCGACCTACCAGGTACCGCTTGAGGTTCGTCCGGAACGGCGCCAGACCCTGGGTCTGCGCTGGATCACTCTCTATGCGCGTCAGCGTTCTGAGAGAACCATGAAGGAGCGCCTGGCAGCCGAGATTATGGATGCTACCAATAAGACCGGCGGCGCTGCCAAAAAGTGCGACGATACCCATAAGATGGCTGAGGCAAACAAGGCGTTTGCTCATTTCAGATATTAAGCCATTCAGTTTGTTAGGAGGATATTATGCCGAGAAAAGTATCTCTTGAAATGACAAGAAATATTGGTATCATGGCGCATATTGATGCTGGTAAAACCACCACCACCGAGCGTATCCTGTATTACACGGGTATTAACCATAAGATCGGTGAGACCCATGATGGTACAGCAACCATGGACTGGATGGCGCAGGAGCAGGAGCGCGGTATTACCATTACTTCCGCTGCTACCACTTGCTTCTGGAAGAAGCACAGAATCAATATCATCGATACCCCCGGGCATGTGGACTTCACCGTAGAGGTGCAGCGTTCCCTGCGTGTGTTGGACGGTTCCGTTACCGTTCTGTGCGCCAAGGGTGGCGTTGAGCCCCAGTCTGAGACCGTATGGCGTCAGGCTGACGAGTACCATGTACCGAGAATGATCTATGTCAATAAGATGGACATTATGGGCGCAGATTTCTACAATGTACTGGATATGGTCAATGACCGTTTCAAGTGCAATGCTCTGCCCATTCAGTTGCCCATCGGCGCGGAGGACACTTTCCGCGGGATTGTGGACCTGGTGAATATGGACGCCGAGATCTATTATGACGATCTGGGTAATGATGTTCGCCGTGAGCCCATTCCTGAGGATATGATGGAATTGGCGCAGAAGTACCGCGAGCAGCTCATCGAGCATGTCGCAGAGATGGACGACGCGCTGATGGAGAAGTATTTCGCCGGTGAAGAGTTGACTGTTGACGAGATCAAAAAGACCATCAGAAAATCTACCATTGCCAACAAGATGGTGCCCATCACCTGCGGTACTTCCTACCGTAACAAGGGTGTACAGCCCCTGCTGGACGCAATCGTAGATTATATGCCCGCCCCCACGGATGTTGAGTCCATTAAGGGCGTAAATCCGGACACGGACGAGGAGGAGTATCGTCACTCTTCCGACACAGAGCCTTTTGCTGCTCTGGCGTTCAAGATCGCTACCGACCCCTTCGTTGGTAAGATCTGCTTCTTCCGTGTATATTCCGGTACCATTGACGCAGGCTCTCCCTGCTACAACTCTGTAAAGGGTCATAAGGAGAGAATGGGTCGTATTCTGCAGATGCACTCCAATCACCGTGAGGATATTCCCACCTGCTACGCCGGCGACATCGCTGCTGCCGTAGGTCTGAAGAACACCACCACCGGTGATACCCTGTGTGACGAGGATCATCCCATTGTTCTGGAGTCCATGAACTTCCCGGATCCCGTGATCCGTGTTGCCATTGAGCCTAAGACCAAGGCCGGTCAGGAAAAGATGGGCCTGGGTCTTGCTAAGTTGGCAGAAGAGGACCCCACCTTTAAGGCTTACACCGATGAAGAGACAGGTCAGACCATCATCGCCGGCATGGGCGAGCTGCACTTGGAGATCATCGTTGACCGTCTGATGCGTGAGTTCAAGGTAGAGGCCAATGTTGGCGCTCCCCAGGTGGCTTACAAAGAGACCATCACCAAGGAAGCGGCTTCCGATACCAAGTATAAGCGTCAGTCCGGCGGTAGCGGCCAGTACGGTCACTGTAAGATCCGCATTATGCCCAACATTGATCCGGAGACCGGTGTCGGCAAGGGCTATGAATTCGTGAACCAGATTGTCGGCGGTTCCATCCCCAAGGAGTATATCCCTGCGGTAGACGCCGGTATTCAGGGCGCTATGAAGAGCGGTATTCTGGCAGGCTACAATGTGGTAGATGTTCGCGTAGAGCTGTACGACGGTTCTTACCACGAGGTTGACTCCTCTGAGATGGCCTTTAAGATCGCCGGTTCTATGGCATTTAAGGACGCTGCCAAGAAGGCCGGTCCCATCATTCTGGAGCCGATGATGAAGGTTGTTGTTATCGTTCCTGAGGAATACATGGGCGATGTAATCGGCGACCTGAACTCCCGCCGTGGCCAGATCCAGGGCATGGAGGACCGCAACGGTGCAAAGCAGATTAATGCTCGCGTACCGCTGTCTGAGATGTTTGGCTATGTAAACGACCTGCGTTCCAAGACCCAGGGCCGTGGCCAGTACACCATGGAGCCGGACGGCTATGAGCCTGTTCCCAAGTCCATTTCTGAGAGCATTATCAGCGAGCGCGCCAAAAAAGACTGATAATTCGATAAATCAATAAAAAATGCTTGCTATTTTTATTCGATTTTGATAGAATAGCAATGACAATTGACTATTGTAAATTCTTAAGGAGGAAATTCCAATGGCAAAAGAACATTTTAACAGAACCAAACCCCATGTTAACATTGGTACGATCGGCCATGTTGACCATGGTAAGACCACTCTGACCGCAGCTATCACCAAGTACCTTGCAAACAAGGGCTATGCAAAGTTCGAGGACTATGCAGATATCGATAAGGCTCCGGAAGAGAGAGAGCGTGGTATCACAATCAACACCGCTCACGTTGAGTATGAGACCGACAAGCGCCACTATGCACACGTGGACTGCCCCGGCCATGCTGACTACATTAAGAACATGATCACCGGTGCTGCGCAGATGGATGGCGCTATCCTGGTTATCGCTGCTACCGATGGCCCCATGGCGCAGACCAAGGAGCATCTGTTGCTGGCTCGTCAGGTAGGCGTGCCCGCAATCATCGTTTTCCTGAACAAGACCGACCAAGTGGACGATCCTGAGCTGCTTGAGCTGGTTGAGATGGAAGTTCGTGAGACCCTGGCTGAGTATGGCTTTGATGAGGATTGCCCCATCATCAAGGGTTCCGCACTGAAGGCTCTGGAAGCATCTTCCAACGACGATCCTGCTTGCGAGTGCATCAAAGAGCTGATGGACGCTGTTGACGAGTATATCCCCACTCCGGACCGTAAGGCTGACCTGCCTTTCCTGATGCCCGTAGAGGATGTGTTCACCATCACCGGTCGTGGTACCGTTGCTACCGGCCGTGTGGAGAGAGGCCAGCTGAAGACCGGCGAGGAAGTTGAGATCGTTGGTCTGAAGGACGAGAGCTCCAAGACCGTTTGCACCGGTATTGAGATGTTCCGTAAGATTCTGGACTATGCTGAGGCCGGCGACAACATCGGCTGCCTGCTGCGTGGTGTTCAGAGATCCGACATCGAGCGTGGTCAGGTTCTGGCTAAGCCCGGTTCCATTCATCCGCACACTGAGTTCACCGGTCAGGTGTATGTACTGACCAAGGAAGAGGGCGGTCGTCATACTCCCTTCTTCAACAACTATCGTCCCCAGTTCTATTTCAGAACCACCGACGTTACCGGCGTGATCACCCTGCCCGAGGGCACTGAGATGTGCATGCCTGGCGATAACGTAAACATGGATGTTAAGCTGATCACCCCCATCGCTATTGAAGAGGGTCTGCGCTTCGCTATCCGTGAGGGCGGCCGTACCGTTGGTTCCGGCGTTGTTACCGCTATCAAGGAGTAATTCCCAGAATTACAGAATCTAAAAAAGAGCAAGTCTTCGGACTTGCTCTTTTTGCATTGATAGCTATAGGAAAGTAGGGCTCAGATTTGTCCTTTTATTAGCAAACTTGGTTTTGAACCCATTTCAACGGCTAACTGATTGCGCGGCATTCGTTGGTGCTATCATTTATTGTCCGCTATTTGGTACTCAAGACGGATCCGCTTGCGCTGAGCGTTGACAGCCGCGGCGGCAAGACTGTATAATGGTTTTAAGGCAAAGAAGATGCCGTCAGCGAGATGATCTTTGACTTCATCAGTGGTGAAGCCAGCACGCAGGAGGGCGGCGATAAGTTCGCCAAGTGGCTGGCGGAAGATACTGACCTGACCCAAAAAGAAAAGAAGTCCGTTATCGAAAAGATCAAGGACTTCTTTACAAAGCGGCTGGACAGCACCCCGGAACACACGGTGCGTGACGAGTACGCTCAGGAGGTTTTGGACACGCTGCGGGGTATGGCAATCACGCTGTCCGATGAGCAAAAGGCAGAGACAGCTTACCATCATGATCGGTATGGGAATGACCTGCTTTTTCTGTATTTTGTATCAAAAAGTACTGCAATAAGTGCTGCAACGCCAAAAATTTTCTGTTTTCTCTTGCTTTTTGTGTAAGCGAAAATTTGGCTTAACTAAGCCGAAAATAAAAAGCAAAAGAAAAAAGGACAGCCGAAAAGCTGTCCTTTTGGTCGGAGTGACAAGACTTGAACTTGCGGCCCCTAGACCCCCAGTCTAGTGCGCTACCAACTGCGCCACACCCCGATTGCTTAAACACTATACCATAAAATGCGCTATATTGCAAGCCTTTTTTGCGAATGGTTGCATTTTTTTTGCAAAAGGACTATACTAATTACAGATTGAACAAGAGGTGATGAAATGGCGTTGGAAGAACAAGTGGTGGATCGGCTGATCCACTTGGGATATACCGTTTCATTTGCAGAGTCTTGCACCGGCGGGCTGTGCTGCGGCACGCTGGTTAATGTAGCCAATGCGTCCAAGGTGCTGAATGCCAGCTTTGTAACCTATGCCAATGCGGCGAAAATTCGTTTTTTGGGCGTGGAGGCGGACACGATCTTGAATTATGGCGTAGTCAGCGAGCAGGTGGCGGCGCAAATGGCACGGGGCGTGGCCAGGACGGCGGAGAGCGATGTGGGCGTTGGCATCACCGGTATTGCCGGCCCCGGTGGCGGCACAGCTAAAAAGCCGGTGGGTACGGTTTGCTTCGGCTTTTGCGTGCAGGATCAGGTGCAGACCTATACTTGCCAATTTGGCAATTTGGGTCGCAACCGGGTGCGCGAGTCTGCTGTGAAATTCGTTTTTTCAAAATTGCTGGAGATTTTGTAAGACCGGCAGTGCGGTTTTGTTTTTGCGTGGGAGTTGCGATTTTTCTCTTGATTTTCTCCGCGAAATATAGTATAATCTTAGCCGTGCTGCAACGCAGCACGTTATGCTGATATGGCTCAGTTGGTAGAGCAGCGCATTCGTAATGCGCAGGTCGTCGGTTCGAGTCCGACTATCAGCTCCAAAACCTGCGTAAACACGGCGTTTTCGCAGGCTTTTTCTTTTTCTGAAATGCATTTCAAAATTCAATATGCAACAAAAAATCTCACTCTTTTTTACGGAGTGAGATTTTGTTCGTTTATTCGATTTTTCGCTCAAGACCATCTATTGACCATTTATGAATTTGTTGCGTACCGCCGAGTAAATTTCCCATTGCGTTTGCAACATTCTCTTGCATGGAATCCGTCACATGCATATAGGTGTTCATTGTAAAGCCGGCGTCTGTGTGACCAAGCATGTGCGATACGGTTTTATGTCCATTCCTTGTTCAAGGGATAAGGTTGCAAAGCTGTGTCGTAAATCATAAAAGCGTATTCACGGCACGCCCGCTCTGTCTTTCACTTGCGTCCTATTTTTCGGCAATAGGATTAACTTCTTTATTCCTGCTGTAAAGAGAAGCAAACGGACTTCAGCCAATTTGCACATGAAATAGATAACAGAGAAAATTGCATTTTGTTTTAGATCCTGCGTATTCTTTATGAGTCGGGAGAAGGGTGTGTGATTTTTCCTATTTCTATGGGGCAGTACAGTGTTGCAATCCCCTGAAAATAATGATACAATGACCACATAAGGGGGGACTTCCAATGCAAAAAAAAATCTATACTGTGGCTACGGCCCACTTGGATACCATTTGGTCCTGGGACTTTGAGACCACCGTGTCCCGGTACATCTACAATACCTTGGTGGACAACTTTGCACTGTTCCAAAAATATCCCACCTATCACTTCAATTTTGAGGGCAGCTATCGTTACGAGCTGATGGAGGAATATTACCCGGAACTGTACGCCAAAATGCGGGACTATATTGCCCAGGGGCGGTGGAGCGTTTGCGGCTCCGCCTTTGAGAATGGCGATGTGAATGTACCGTCGCCGGAGGCGCTCTTTCGTAATATTCTTTACGGCAATCGCTATTTTGAGGAGAAATTCGGCAAGCGCTCAGTGGATATTTATCTGCCGGACTGCTTTGGCTTCGGTTGGGCGCTGCCCAGCATTATAGCCCACGCCAACCTGATGGGCTTTACGACCCAAAAGCTGGGTTGGGGCGGCGCCTACGGCATTCCTTTTGATATTGGCGTGTGGCAAGGGCCGGACGGCGCGCAGGTGCTGGCCAGTCTGAACCCTCACGATTATTACTTTACGCTGAAGAAGCTGCGGGACTGGGATTTTGTGCAGCAAAAGCTGAAAGAAAACGAAAAATACGATCTGAACAGCACTATGATTTTCCACGGGATCGGCGATCGGGGCGGTGCGCCTAAGGAAGCCTCTGTGGCCTTTGTAGAGCAGGAGGTCAACAAAAACAAAGACAGCGATGTGCAGGTGCTGGCGTCCGGTGCGGATGATCTGTTCCGTGACCTGAACGCCCAGATGACCCCGGAGCAAAAAGCCAAGCTGCCCCGGTGGGAGACGGAACTGGTGATGCAAAATCACGGCGTTGGCGGCTACACTTCCCGGGCCGTGGGCAAGCGTTGGAACCGCCGCTGCCAGGAACTGGCGGATATGGCGGAGCGTTCCGGCGTAGTGGCGGATTATCTGGGCACCGCCCATTACAATAAAGAGGCTATGGAGCTGAACTGGAAGCGTACCATTGCCCATCAGTTCCACGATGATCTGCCGGGCACCTCCGTGCAGCGCGCCTATCGCCGCAGCTGGAACGACTACGGTATGGCCATGAACGGCTTTGCCGGTGAGTTGACCCAAGCTGCCGGGTCTGTGGGCAGTCTGCTGAAAACGGACTTCTGCGCCGGCACGCCGGTGACGGTATTTAACAGTCTGGAAGTGGCCCGCACGGATGCGGTGACTCTGGAGCTGCCCCACTGGCCCAAGGCCTGTGCGCGGGTATACGACCCCAAGGGCAGGGAAGTGAAAAGTCAGGTGAACCGCTACGAGAATGGCACGGCGGAGCTGGTATTTGTTGCCACGGTGCCTGCCTTGGGCTTTGCGGTCTATGATGTGCGGCCCTCCGATGTGCCCTGCCGTCTGCGGGGCAGCCTGTCCATCAGCAGCGAAAATCAGATGGAGAACCAAAAATATGTTGTGCGCCTGAACAAAAAGGGCAACATCACCTCCATCCTGGACAAAGAAATGGACGAGCAGGAGCTGCTGGCGGAGCCCATCAGCCTGGGGCTGTTCAAGTATACCGGCTCTAAGCCCTGGCCTGCCTGGGAAATGAATTATAAAGAAGCCAACAAGGACCCGGACCGCCTGCCAAATCCGGTGACGGTGACCATTCAGGAGAAAGGCCCGGCGCGGGTGTCCTTCTGTGTGGAGCAAAAGGATGGGGACTCTACCTTTAAGAATATCATTGCCCTCACCGACGGCGGCAGCCGGGTAGAGGTGTATTCTGAGATCGAGTGGCGCAGTCTGCACACGATGGCAAAGAACAAATTTGCATTTGCCTGCACCAACCCGGAGGCTACCTTTGACCTAGGGCTGGGCGCCATTCGCCGGGGCAATATGACGGAAAAGCTGTTTGAAGTGCCTGCCCAAAACTGGGTGGATCTGACGGATAAAAGCGGCGACTGGGGCGTGTCTGTGCTTAGCGAGTGCAAGTACGGCTGGGACAAGTATAAGGACAATACCCTGCGTATGACCGTGCTGCACAGCCCGGTACGCAATTACCGGATCGACTCCATGCAATCTATGATGGACCTGGGACTGAACCGATACAGCTATGCCCTGTTCTCCCATAAAGGGCAGGTGGGCGCCGATACGCAAAATCAGGCCCGTGCCTTTTTGCAGCCCCTGACCGGGTATGTGGAGCCAAAGCACCCGGGCGTGCTGGGTACTGCGTACAGTTTTGGAAATGCCTCTCACCCCCAGGTGGTGCTGCGGGCAATGAAGTTCGCGGAGGACGGCGACGAGATCGTGGTGCGCTTGAACGAGGGCGCCGGTACGCCGGTGGAGCACTACGCCCTGCGCCTGGGTGCCGGTGTGGCAGAAGCCCGAGAGCTGTTTGCCTCTGAAGAAGAAAAAGGCCCGGCAACGGTAAAAGACGGCTGCCTGGTCACGGATTTTACACCGTATCAGATCAGGACCTTTGCCCTACGGCTGCAACCGGCGGCGCAGGTGGGTCACGCTGCTAAGGCAACGCCTTTGACACTGCCTATGAACGTGCAGTTGATCACCAAGCAAGGCGAGCAGGGCGAGCTGCCCCTGTCTATTCCTGCGGAGCGGATCGGCGATCAGGTCACGGCAGCCGGTATTCCTTTTGCTATTGCAAAGGACGGCAAGAACGCCTTGCGCCTTGCCGGTCAGACCCTGACCTTAAAGAAAGATACTCGCCGGCTGGCGCTGCTGTTGTCTGCGGACAGTAATCGGATTTTAGACTTTACCGTAGGTGGAAAAACGGTGCCTTGCTCGGTGCTGAGCCGTACCCGGCGTTTTGCAAGCTGGGATCTGTACGATCTGCACGAGACCGCCCATATTCAAGAGGGACAGCTGGGGTATGTAAGCACCCACAGCCATAACGCAGACGGTACGGACGCCATTGCCAAGGAGCTCTACTTCTATATTTTGATCTTAAATGTGCAGGGCGGCGATACGGTGGTATTGCCCCGGGATGAAGAAACACTGGTTTTGGCTGCAACGGAGCTGAATACAGTGGCTGTACCTTGTGCAACCCCGCTGTATGACCGGGTCGAGGACCGCCCCTTTGACTACACCATGCGCCTGGGGGACAAACTGCGTTACCTGCGTATGAAACTGCCTTGGTATATGGGCGATAAAGGTCGCTATTTCAGTTGCTACAACCGAGGAAGAGAGAGGGAATAAGATGAAGCCGAATTTTGACCAGAACTGGACCACCACCAACGGCGGTGTGCCGCTGAATGACAGCGAAGTGGAGCGTTACATTGGCGTGGTGCCGCGCCCTAACCAGGTTCACTTGGCACAGCAGCCTTTTTACTGCTTTATGCACTTTGGCATGAATACTGCCAATCAGCGGGAGTGGGGCAGCGGCAGAGAAACGGTGCAGGACTTTACCATTAAAAAGATCAAGCCGGAGCAATGGGTGCGCACGGTGAAGGCTGCCGGTGCCAGCGGGATCATCCTTACCTGTAAGCACCACGACGGTTTTTGCCTGTGGCCCAGTGAATACACATCGTTTAGTGTAAAGAACACGGACTTTGACGGCGATATTGTGAAGCAGGTGTCTGACGCCTGCGCTGCCGGCGGACTGGATTTTGGCGTGTATCTTTCCCCTTGGGATATGCACGAGCCCACCTACGGTACCCCGGATTATAATGATTATTTTTGCAATCAGTTAACGGAGCTGCTTACCAATTACGGCCATATCAGTGAGGTTTGGTTTGACGGTGCGAAAGGCGCCGATGTGCCGAACTTTGAGTATGATTGGGCGCGGTATTATGCCCTGATCCGCAAACTGCAGCCGGACGCGCTGATTTCCATTTGCGGCCCGGATGTGCGCTGGGTGGGCAACGAGGGCGGCAAGACCCGCAAAAGCGAGTTCTGTGTGGTGCCTGCTCGCCTGGCAGACGCTGAAAAGACGCATGAGAAGAGCCAACACGGCGAGGGCGACGCTGCCGCGCTGAAAAAGCTGAACAATATGGACGAGGATCTGGGCAGCCGCAAGGTGCTGTCTATGGCGCGGGATCTGATTTGGTATCCGGCGGAGGTGGATGTGTCCATCCGTAAGGGTTGGTTTTGGTCCAAAGATGAGGATCGCACGGTTAAGAGCGCGCGTAGACTGTTTAAGTTGTATCTTGGCTCTGTGGGCAACAACTGCACCCTGCTGCTGAATGTGCCGCCTACCAATAAGGGCGTGATCCATCCGAGAGACGCCCACGCCTTGAAGGGGATGGGCCAGGCCATTCGCAAGATGACCGAGCACCCGATCATCACATACCGGCTGGGCGAATTACAGCCGGAGCAGGGGTATATCGACTTTGACTTTGACAGTGTACATAAGTTGAAATATGTGATTCTGTCCGAGGAGATTCGCAAGAGCCAGCGGGTGGAGGCCTTTGAACTGTGGGCGAAGAAGCCAAACGGCAAGATGAAGCGTATTTACAAGGGCACGGTGATCGGTATGAAGAAAATTGTGCGGCTGCGCCGGGGATTGAATTGCCTGGGCGTGCGCTTGGTGATCCGCCAAAGCCGCAGCACCCCGGATATTGCCGAAATCGGATTTTACGAATGATTACGCCAAGGCTCCCGCTTACGCGGCGGCGCCTTTAGGTATAAAAAAAGGACTTGTTCTGATGAACAAGTCCTTTCTTTTTTCGTTTTATTCCAGGGCACGGGATACGGTCTCCCCGGCACGAGAGGCGGCCTCGCTGAGATCGGTGGCGCCTTCACGCACCTTGGAGCCGGCCTCAGATGCGCCCTCGCTCAGTGCCTCGCCGGGGCTTTTTGCTGTGGTTTTCTCTCGTGTGGTGGTTTCGCTGACGGTGGTGTCCGGTTCTGTGGTGGGATTTTCCTCCTGCTTGGCGCAGCCCAGCAGCACGGTTGCCAGCACGGTTACGGCCAGTGCTAAAATCATCAATCGGTTTTTCATGGTGTTGCCTTCCTTTCGGTTTTATTCTGCCCGGCGGCGCCGGGTTTATGCGTTTTATTTGGTTAGGGTGCCATGATCGCTGTACAGCAGCAGAAGAATGTCCTCTTCCGCACCGGTGGCGGCGTTCAGGTACACCAGCGCGTCCTCTCCGGTGTCTGCCGAATGCGTAAGCACCTCAATACAGGCGACCTCCCGGCCGTCCTCCTTGGGGATCAGGCACTTTTTGGTGCTTCTTACCTCCAAATAGGGGCTGATCTTGGCGGTGGCTGCCTTTTCCGATACGGTAAAGGTAGGCACATTCCGCCGGTGGTGGTTGGTGATATAGCCCCGGGCCTCCAGCGATACCACGCTGCCGTCCCGCAGGGACACGCCAACCTTGATTAGATCTGTATAGTAGAGTATTCCGTCTCGGCAGTAGGCAAAATTGATGGTGCAGATATTGCTGTCGGCGGCGTAATAGGTGGAGCGCATATCTTGGTAGCCCAGTTTCTTCAAATAGGCGGCTGCCTGCTTGATCGCTTCTTTTTCATCTATGGCCTTGGTACTGATTTTGCCGCCGAAGAGAATGGAGCTGACATACCCGCCGCTTTTGGTCACATTTACCGTTTGTTGCCCTTTGGTGAACACATAGGCAGGCATACGCCCGGCTTCGTCCTCCAATCGGTTTAGATGGGTCTCATTGCACCCCAGCGCCTTGGCAGCGATCTTGGCGGCAGCGTCCTTGCTGATTTTGTCCTGCCCCTTGAGCAGCTGTGGCTCTTTGTGCAGTACCGCGTCTGCAAAGGGGCCGTCATATAGCAGGGTGGGGTAGTTCTCAAAGGCTTCCTCCGCGGTGGAAAAGTCTGTGCTAATGGCGGGCAGACTGGTGCCGTCCGCAGATTTTACATCGCGCTTGGTGATTTGGCCGCCGTTATTGCAAATTTCTACCATTTGGGTCACACTGTTTTTATATTTGGTGGCGTATTGCAGCAGCCGGAGCAGATTTTCGTGCTCTTTGGCGGTGACGGCCTCGCCGGCATAGACTTTTTTGCTGAGATAAGTGGCGTAGTCACCGGTCTGGCTTAGAAATTTATAGGTGCCTGCCAGGTTCATCTGCTCCACCGGCAGGCGGGACAGAGAATCCTTGGCCTGATTGGCCTGTTGAGACAGATCTCGGCTTACATCAGACAGGGTGGCGGCGCCGTTTGCATAGACGCTTTTGGTCAGATCGGTCTCAATGCCCTCCAGGTCCTCCGCCAGGGCAGACAGGCTTTGGCGATAGGTGCTTTCCAGCCGCGCCCGGTACCGGGCAGCCTGTACGGTGCCGGTGATGGCATAGATGATCAAAATACCCGCCAGCAGCAAACCGAAGGACAGCAGTCGCACGGAGCTTCGCTTTGTCATAATCATTCCTCATTCCCTTGGGGCAGCGCTGTGCTGCCGCCGCATTTCTTTTTCTATTTTTGACGGAATTTTGAAAAACATACAAAAAAATCTTAACTCCAGGACTAAAGTATGGTATACTGTAACTGATTATGTAACCTGGAGCAGTGTATAATGAAGCTGACGGAGAAAAAACGCATTGTGGTCAAAGTAGGCACCTCCACTTTGACCCACGACACAGGCAAGACCAATATTGCCCGGATGGCCAAGCTGGTATCTGTGCTGGCAGATCTGAAGAACGCCGGTCATCAGGTGGTGCTGGTGTCCAGCGGCGCCGTGGGTATCGGTGCCGGTAAGCTGGGTATGCATGAGCGACCGGACCATACCAGCGGGCTGCAAGCCTGCGCGGCGGTGGGGCAGTGCGAGTTGATGTTCCTCTACGACAAGCTGTTTTCCGAGTATGGCGTGGTGGTGAGCCAGTTGCTGTTTACCGGCTACACCTTAAATCACCCGGAGGAAAAGGCACATTTGGTGGACACCTTTAATCAGCTGCTGGAATATGACGCCCTGCCCATTGTGAATGAGAACGACAGCGTGTCCGTTGAGGAGCTGCTCCACGGTGACAACGACTGTCTGTCTGCCACGGTGGCTCAACTGATCGGGGCGGATCTGCTGATCCTGCTTACCGATACGGACGGCCTGTTTGACGCCAACCCGGCAGAGAATGAGGACGCGCGCCTCATCGGCCGTGTGGCAGAGATCAACGACGATGTGTACGCCGTAGCCGGGGGTGCCGGCAGCAAGGGCACCGGCGGCTTTACAACGAAAATTCGGGCGGCGGAGATCGCCACCGGCGCCGGTATTCCGGTGATTATTATGAATGGAGAGCGACCCACGGCTATTTATAAGGTGTTGGACGGGCAGCCTATCGGCACCTATTTTGAAGCGAACAGCAGGTGAATGCAATGGATGAAAAGATGAGAGAAATGGGAATCCGTGCAAAGCACGCAGCCGGTGTGCTGGCTACCCTGACCACAGAGGAAAAGAATGCAGGGCTGCTGGCGATTGCTGATGCGCTGCGGGCGCGGCAGACAGAGATTATGGCTGCCAATGCACTGGATTTGGAAGCCGGTAAGGCAAACGGTATGTCCCCGGCACTGCTGGATCGGCTGGCGCTAAACGGCGACCGAATCGAGGGTATGGCCCAGGGCTGCCAGGATGTGGCGGACCTGCCGGACCCTTGCGGTCGCGTGCTGGAGAGTCAGACCCGACCCAACGGCCTGTATATGGAAAAGGTTAGCGTGCCTATCGGGGTCATCGGCATTGTGTATGAGGCTCGGCCTAATGTAACGGTGGACGGCGCCGCTCTATGCTTAAAAAGCGGCAACGCCGTGATTCTGCGGGGTGGCAAAGAGGCCATTCACTCCAATCGTATGCTGGCTCAGGTGATGCGGGACGCCCTGTTTAACGCAGGCATTGTGCAGGACGCTGTGGCGCTGGTGCAGGACACCTCCCGGACTTCTGCTACCGAGATGATGCATATGAAGGGCTATATCGACTGTCTGATCCCCCGGGGGGGCAAGGGACTGATCGCTGCCGTGTGCGAGAATGCCACTGTGCCGGTGATCGAGACCGGCTCCGGCAACTGCCATATTTATGTGGACGCCACGGCGGATGTGGATATGGCGGCAGACATTATCTTTAACGCCAAGACCCAGCGGATCGGCGTATGCAACGCCTGTGAGAGCCTGGTGATTCACCGGGATATTATTGACCACGCCCTGCCGGCCATTAAGTTGCGGCTGGACGAAAAGAATGTGGAAATGCGGGGCGACGCCCGAGCCTTGCAGGCCTGCGACGGCTTGGTGCCCGCCACGGAAGAAGATTTTTATACCGAGTATTTGGATTATATTATCAGCGTCAAGACGGTGAAGAGCGTGGACGAGGCCATTGACTTTATCAATGTGCACTCCACCGGCCACAGCGAGGCCATCATCACCCGGGACGAGGAGAGCGCGCGCCGCTTTTTGCAGCGGGTGGACTCTGCGGCGGTGTATGTGAACGCCTCCACCCGATTTACCGACGGGGCGGAGTTTGGCCTGGGGGCGGAGATCGGAATCTCTACCCAAAAGCTGCACGCCCGCGGTCCCATGGGTCTGCGTGCC
This sequence comes from Oscillospiraceae bacterium, assembly GCA_025757685.1. NCBI lineage: Bacteria > Bacillati > Bacillota > Clostridia > Eubacteriales > Oscillospiraceae > Oscillospiraceae bacterium. The sequence continues at coordinate 467,894 of CP107220.1, forward strand.
CTGACTACCACTAAATACTTGATCTTTGGCAACGGACAGGTGCGATAAAATGAACCAGACAGTAGAAAAAGAGCGGCTGCGCCGGCGGAAGCAAAATCAGCGCCGTGCCCGCACCAAGCGCTTTTTTATGGTGCTGGGTGTGCTGGTGGTGGCACTGGCGGCCTTTCTGATTACCGTTAAGATCTGCAAGCCGGATTTTGATTTTTCCCTTTTGGTGCCGGACAAGGCTGTGACCTTTGTGCAGGAAAATGTGCTGGGCCACACCACCACGGCACCCACTACGCAGGCACCTACTGCACCGCCCACTACGGAGAAACCTACTTACGCCGATTACAAGGATGCCTCCGCTTTTGCGTTTGACACTTCCAAGCAAGGTAGTCAGGTGGGCAATATTCTGAACAAAACCCATGGGGCAGTGACCTTTAATGGTGCGTATATCTATTTTGCCGCACCTGGTCAGGGTATTTACCGCTTTGCGCCGACAGAGGAGACCACCACCAAGGTGAAGGACGTGAAAAATGCCTGCTGCCTGAATATTATGGGCGATTTCCTCTACTATATTGATAAAGGCAGCAAGAAGTTGCAAAAACTTTCCGTCTCCGGCGGCGATGCCGTGACTTTGCTTCCCGACGCGCGTCGGGCCTACGGCTACAACGATCGGCTGTTTTGCCTGACCGGCGACTCTCTGTACACCGTGACGGCGGCAGGGGACAAGACCTTGCTTTATACAGCGGGGGCAGACAAAAAACTGGCGCTGGTCGGCATTTCGCTTACCGATGTGTATTTTACGGAGACGGACAACCTGACCGGCGAGGTGGAGTACCTGACCGTGGGGCAGACCGGCGGCAACAGTACCCACTTCCGTGCCGCAACGGAGAAGGACGAAGTGCGTTCTATGGCGCTGGAAAACGGCTATTTCTACTATTATCAGCGCCGGTCGGAGGACAAGTATGATCTGGTTCGCCAAAAGTTCGGCAGCCAAAAGACCGTGACCTTGCTGGAGCATGTGCGTTCCACCGATTACCCGGTGGTGTACGGCAACCGGCTGTATTATACCGATTATAAGAGCGGAGCAGCCCGGGCAATGGAGCTGAATATGAACTCCGGTGCCAAAAAGGTGATGCTCACCGCCTCCGGTGCGGACAAGTCCGGCACCGTAGCGGTGGCCTGCGGCTATCAGTATATCTTTTTGATCGGCAAAAAGACGGAGAGCGGCGGCAGCGTGTACCGCGCCTCCTGCATTTACACCTCTGCCTCGGCAGACAATACCATGGACTTCCGCAGCGGAAAATGGTCCTACTAATTCCTGGGAGTAAAGGAACGAAACACAGTGGATAAGTACAAAAAACTCGCTTCCAATACCATTATCTTTGCCATTGGCACCTTTTCGTCTAAAATTCTGTCGTTTTTGCTGATGCCCTTTGTCACCCGTATGATGACCACGGGCAGCTATGGCGCGGCGGATCTGATCCAGCAGACGGGCAATGTGATCATACCCATTGCCTTTTTGTGCGTCAACTCGGCAGCCCTGCGCTTTTCGATGGACAAGGCAGAGCGCAAGAGCGATGTGTTTACCGTAGGCGTGCGGGTGACTCTGGTGGGCTTTTTGGCCTTTCTGTTGTTTGCGTACCCGATCAGTTTAATTAAGATCAACGACTTTAAGCTGGGCGACTACCTGGTGCTCATTTATGTGTTTGTGCTCACCTCCGGTTTTCGCCAGCTGTGCCAGCAGTTTGTGCGCGGCTCCGGTCATGTAAAGCTGTTTGCCATTGACGGTATTTTGGCTACCGTGACCTATCTGCTGTTTACCATGCTGTTCTTGGGTGTGTTTAAGTGGGGGGTTACCGGCTATATTTTGGCCATCGTGGCGTCGGACTTTTGCTCCGTGCTGTTCTTTACCGTAACTGCTAAGCTGTACCGTTATGTGCGCTTGAAGGGCGTGCACCGCCAGACCGGGCGGGATATGCTGCGCTACTGCGTGCCCATGATCCCTACCATTATCTTGTGGTGGATCATCAATGTGTCTGACCGCTATATGGTTACTTATTTTGTGGGCTCTTCTGCCAACGGTCTGTATTCCGCCGCGTCTAAGATCCCGAATTTGGTGATTATGTGCGCATCTGTATTTACAGACGCCTGGCAGCTGTCTGCAGTGGATGAGTATAACAATAAAGATACCGCCCGGTTTTTCTCCAAGATCTTTCGGGTGTACTGTGGCGGCACCTTCTTTGTGGCGTCTTTCCTGATTTTGACTTGTAAGATGATTACAAAAGTTTTGGTGGCAGACGCGTATTTTGACTCTTGGCAGTATGTGCCGGTGCTGATCATCTCTACCGTATTCTCCTGTTTGGTGAACTTTTTGGCCTCTATCTATATGGCGGAGAAAAAGAATATTATGGCGATGGTAACTGCCCTCACCGGTGCAGTCACCAATGTGGTGCTGAACCTGATTTTGATCCCCCGTATGGGTGCCAACGGTGCGGCCGTTGCCACTGCCTGCGCCTTTGTGGTCGTGTTCCTGACCCGCAGTCGGGATACGCGCCGATTCATTAAGATCAACTACCAGCCGGTGGTGCTCACCTGCCAAACCGTGGTGCTGGTGGCCCAAACGGTGGCGGCGCTGTGCTTGCAGGGCGTGTGGTTCTATGTGGCAGAGGCACTGCTGTTTGCCCTGATGTTGGGAATGAACTGGTATCAGGTGGTAGAGCTGTACAAACTGGTGACGACCAAGATGCTGTCCAAACTGAAAAAGCCGAAAACAGAGGAAGAATAAGAGAATTGTTTCGTGCATAGGCTCTTTTAGCGACTTGGTATTGAATTACAGACGATTTTAGTATATAATCTACAAATGGAACACGATTATTTGCGTGATTTATAATAATTTTTGGAGGATTTGTATGAAATCAACGATTTCTGTGGCGCAAGCAAAGCGACGGATCAACGACAAACTCAGTCACTTCTTCGGCGTTACGCCGGCAGACGCCACCAATGAACAATATTATAAGGCTGTGGCCATGATCCTGCGGGAGATGCTCAGCGAAAAGAACAGCCAGTTCCGCCATCAGGCTGAGGGTCAGGACTCTAAGCAGATCTATTATCTGTGTATGGAGTTTTTAATGGGGCGTTCCTTAAAGAACAACTTGTATAACCTGGGTCTGACTGAGACTTTTGAAAAGGCACTGGCCGGCTTTGATGTAAAGCTGGAGCAGCTGTACGATGAGGAGCCGGATGCCGGTTTGGGCAACGGCGGCTTGGGTCGTCTGGCTGCCTGCTATCTGGACGGTTTGGCCTCTGACGGCTATCAGTCTATGGGCTATTCCATTCGGTATGAGGCCGGTATTTTTAAGCAGAAGCTGGTAGACGGCTGGCAGACGGAGCTGCCGGACTTTTGGCTGCCCGGCGGAGAGGTTTGGTTAGTGCCCCGTGAGGAGCGCGCCCAGACTGTCAGCTTTGAGGGCTGGGTCGATGAAAGCTGGGACGGTGAGTACCATACCGTCACTATGCGGGATTGCAACACCGTGATCGCTGTGCCCTATGATATGTATGTAAGTGGTCTGGGTGACGGTGTGGCTCGTTTGCGCCTGTGGGCGGCTCGCAAGCCTGCACTGGATATGAGTCTGTTTAATCAGGGCGAGTATATTAAGGCTATGGAACAGTCTGCCATGGCAGAGACCATCAGCAAGGTGCTGTATCCGGCAGATAACACGCCGGAGGGCAAGTCCCTGCGCCTGCGCCAGCAGTATTTTCTGGTGTCCGCCTCTGTGCAGGATATTATTCACCGTCACCTGTCCAAGTACGGCACGCTGGATAATCTGCCGGAGAAGGTGGCAATCCATATTAATGATACCCACCCCACCTTGGCCATTCCGGAGCTGATGCGCATTATGCTGGACGAGTGCGGCTATGATTGGGACTCTGCCTGGAAACTGGTAACCGACACGATGGCGTACACCAACCACACGGTGATGAAAGAGGCGCTGGAGTGCTGGAGCGAGGACCTGTACAAGCGCCTGCTGCCCCGTATTTATGAGATCACCAAGGAGATTGACAACCGCTTCCGTGCCTTTGTCTGGGGCGCTACCCATGACGCAGACAAGGTGGAGCGTATGGCTGTGATCTCTTGCGGTGCCGTACGGATGGCCAACCTGTGCGTGGCCGGCTCTCACAGCGTCAACGGTGTGTCTGCTTTGCATAGCGAAATTTTGAAGGACACGGTGTTCCACGACTTCTACACCATCACCCCGGCCAAGTTTACCAATGTAACCAACGGCATTGCCTTCCGTCGCTGGCTGTGCCAGTCCAACCCGCAGCTGACCGATTATTTAACGGAGCTGATCGGTGACGACTTTATTAAGCACAGCGACCGTCTGCTGACTCTGCGGGATTACAAGGACGACCCGGCAGTGCTGGACCAGCTGCAAAAGATCAAGCGCGCCAACAAAGAGCGCTTTGCCAAGGTGGTGAAGAAGCAGAACGGCGTGGTGCTGGACCCGGATTCCATCTTTGATGTGCAGGTGAAGCGCCTGCACGAGTATAAGCGCCAGCAGCTGAATGTACTGAACATTATTGCGCAGTACCAGGCGCTGAAAGAAAATCCGAATATGGACTTTACTCCCCGGACTTATATTTTTGCTTCCAAGGCAGCCCCGGGTTACTACATGGCTAAGAAAATCATTCAGCTGATTGACGCTTTGGCGCATGTGGTGAATAATGACCCGGACACCAAGGATAAGCTGAAAGTGGTGTTTATGGAGGACTACTCCGTGTCTTTAGCAGAGGTGCTGATGCCTGCTGCGGACATCAGTGAGCAGATTTCGCTGGCCGGCACGGAGGCATCCGGCACCGGCAATATGAAGTTGATGCTCAACGGCGCCGTTACTCTGGGCACCTTGGACGGCGCCAATGTGGAGATCTGCAACGCCGTAGGGGAGGACAATATCTTCCTGTTTGGTATGAAGACGCCGGACGTGGAGGCTCTGCGCCGCAGCGGCTATCACCCCATGAACTATGTGACCAATAACCCGGCGTTAAAGAACGCCATTGATATGATCCAGTATGGCGTGAACGGCAAGGACTTTAGTGAGATTACCTCCTCACTGATCAATGTGGACCCGTACATGGCGCTGGCAGATTTTGCCGATTATCAAAACGCCCAGCGGCGCTCGGCACAGGTGTATGCTGACAAGACCGCCTTTGCCAAGATGAGCCTGATGAATATCAGCGGTGCAGGCATTTTCAGCGCAGACCGTGCCGTGCAGGAATATGCGGAGAATATTTGGCACACCCACCCGGTGGTTGTAGCGCAGCCCCGGCCTCAAAAGGCGGCGGCTGCTGCGGAAAAGCCCGCTGAGAAGCCGGTGAAGAAACCCGCAGCCAAAAAGCCTGCGGCCAAAAAGTCCGCTACAAAGAAAACCACCAAAAAGAAATAAATCTGCTTGCGGCAGGCGCAGGGCAATGCCTGTGTCTGCCGCTTTTTACTGTTTAAGAGAGGGAAAATATGCTGATCTTCAACGCCAGAGACCCACAGTACAAGTCGCCCATCCGCGCCGTGGCAACGGATGAGCCGGTACATCTGCGGCTGGTGGTCTCGCGGGATATGCATTGCTCCGGCGCCCGGTTGGTGGTCACCAAGGACGGCGAAACGCCGGTGCCTTACGGTATGTTTTGGGCCGGTATGTGCGGCACGGAGGCAGAGTATTGGGAGCTGCATTTTGCCGCCACCACCCCGGGGCTGTATTTTTATCATTTTGAATTGGACACCCCATGGGGACTGCACTTTGTGCGCAACGCCGGGGGCGGCAAAGGGGATTTTTTGCCGGACGGCGCGGATTTTCAGCAAACGGTGTATGATAAGGATTTTCAAACGCCGGCCTTTTTGCGGGGTGGACTGATCTATCAGATCTTTCCGGATCGGTTTTACAATTCCGGCGCGCCAAAGACCGGTGTGCCTGCCACCCGGGTGCGGCGTAACTGGGGGGAAGAGCCTTTTTGGGACGAGGCCCAGATGAACGGCCTTTGGAACAACGATTATTTCGGCGGCGACCTGAAAGGCATTGCGGAGAAGCTGCCGTATATTGCCAAGCTGGGCGTGACCGCGATTTATTTGAATCCGATTTTCGAGGCCCATTCCAACCATCGGTACGACACCGGGGATTATGAGAAGATCGACCCTATGCTGGGCGATACAGAGGACTTAAAATATCTGTGCAGCCAGGCGAAAAAACTGGGGATCGGTGTGATTTTAGACGGCGTGTTCAGCCACACCGGGCGGGATTCCAAGTATTTTAATTACTATGGTCATTACCCTACGGTGGGCGCCTATAACAGCCCGGACAGCCCCTATTACAGCTGGTACCAATTTGGCAAGGATCGGGACGATTACAAGTCTTGGTGGGGCATTCGCCTGCTGCCGGAGATCCGTGAGGAGGAGCCATCTTATCGGGACTATATTTGCGGTGAGAACGGCATCCTTCGCCGTTGGATGCGCTGCGGCATCAGTGGCTGGCGGTTGGATGTGGCGGATGAGCTGCCGGATGTGTTCCTGGACGACCTGCGCCGGGCTGTAAAAAGCGAGAACCCGGACGCCATCATTATCGGCGAGGTGTGGGAGGACGCCACCACCAAGTTTGCCTATGGGCAGCGGCGGCGTTATCTGCTGGGGAATCAGCTGGACAGTGTGATGAATTATCCCTTTGCCGCGGCGATCTTGCACTTTGTGCGCTACGGCGGCGGCCAGGCGTTTTTGGACGCCATCTTGTCTATTACCGAGCATTATCCGCCCCAGGTGACGGCGGTGCTGATGAACCATATCGGCACCCACGATACTCTGCGGGCTATTACCGCGTTGGCCGGACCGGATTGTACCGGCCAAGGGCGGGCTTGGCAGCACCGCAACAATACTCTGTCCGGAGCGGATTATGCCCGCGGGGTGCAGCTGCTGAAGCTGGCTTCTTTTCTGCAATATACTTTGCCCGGCGTACCCTCTCTGTATTACGGAGATGAGGTGGGTGTGCAGGGCATGAAAGACCCCTTCAACCGGGGCTGTATGCCTTGGGCGCACCAGGATCGGGATTTACTGCATTGGTATCAGCGACTGGGCCAAATGCGTCGAGGCTGCAAAGCGTTGGCTGCGGGCACATTCGTGCCGGTACAGGGTGACCTGGGCGGCGTGTGCTATGAACGCCAAAGCGACGGTGCCCGCCTGCTGGCGGCAGTGAACCGCACCTCTGAGCCTAAGACCTTTGCCGTGGATCCGGTGTGGGACAATGCTTATGCCTTTTTTGACGATACCTGCATGGACGGCCGGTTAACCGTTCCTCCCATGTCAGCCGCTTTGCGTACCAGACAATAAAACCTTGCCACTCGGCTTTGCCGGGTGGCTTTTTGCTGTTTTTGCCGGAAATGCTTATATTATATATAATAAATTATAAATTAGCGGTTGAATGTGGGCGGGTGTGTGTGTTATAATAGCAGAGTTAATGTGGGTCAGTAGATACTGTACCCAAATTCCGCGAAAGGAAGATTTAAGAATTATGGCTTACAGAACCCATAACTGTAATCAGCTGACCTTTGACCAGCTGAACCAAACTGTTTCTTTGGCCGGGTGGGTAGATACCATCCGCGATCACGGCGGCGTGATCTTTATTGATCTGCGCGACGAGTACGGCGTGACCCAGGTGGTGTTCCACGACGACGCGCTGCTGAAGGGCGTTCGTAAGGAGAGCGTGATCTCCGTGACCGGTAAGGTCGTAAAGCGTGACCCGGAGACGGTGAATAAAAAGATCGCTACCGGCGAGCTGGAAGTGCATGTGACGGAAGTGACCGTGCTGGGCGAATGTACCCGCACGCTGCCTTTTGAGATCTCCGAGTCCAAGGACACCCGTGAGGATGTACGGCTTCAGTACCGCTTTTTGGATCTGCGTAATCCCCAGGTGCATGAGAGCATTCTCTTCCGCAGTAAGGTAGTCGCTTTCCTGCGGCAGAAGATGACGGAAATGGGCTTTACGGAAATCACCACCCCGATTTTGACCTGTTCCTCTCCGGAGGGTGCCCGGGACTATATCATTCCCTCCCGTAAGCACGAGGGCAAGTTTTATGCGCTGCCCCAGGCGCCCCAGCAGTTTAAACAGCTGCTGATGACCTCCGGCTTTGACCGGTATTTCCAAATCGCGCCCTGCTTCCGTGATGAGGACGCCAGAGCGGACCGCTCTCCCGGCGAGTTCTATCAGCTGGATTTTGAAATGGCCTTTGCCACCCAGGAAGATGTGTTTGCCGTGGCGGAAGAGGTGCTGTATGACACCTTCACCAAGTTCTCTGACAAGAAAGTGACCCCGGCGCCCTTTGTGCGTATTCCTTACGCCGAGTCCATGCTGAAATACGGCACGGACAAGCCGGACCTGCGCAACCCGCTGATCATCCATGATCTGACCGAATATTTCAGTACCGTAGAGTTTAAGCCTTTTAAGGGTCGTCCGGTGCGAGGTATCGTGGTGCCGAACTGTGCAGGGCAGTCTAAGGGCTGGTACGAAAAAATGCTGGCTTTTGCTATGGACATTGGCATGAAGGGCTTGGGCTACATCACCGTTCAAGAGGACGGCAGCTATAAAGGCCCCATTGACAAGTTCCTGTCTCCCGAGAAGAAAGAGGAACTGCGCACCATGCTGGACCTGAAAACGGACGACACCCTGTTCTTTATTTGCGACAACATTCGGATCGTCAATGACCTTGCCGGGCAGATCCGTACCGAGTTAGGTCGTCGCCTGGATTTGATCGACAAGGATCGGTTCGACTTGTGCTTTATCACCGACTTCCCCATGTTTGAGCGGGACGATGACGGCAAGCTGATCTTTACGCACAATCCGTTCTCTATGCCCCAGGGCGAGATGGACGCGCTGCTGCACCAGGAGCCCACGGAGATCAAGGCTTATCAGTACGACATTGTGTGTAACGGCGTGGAGCTGTCCTCCGGCGCTGTGCGTAACCACCGCCCGGATGTGATGATCAAGGCCTTTGAGATGGCCGGTTATACTGCCCAGGATGTGGAAGAGAAGTTTGGCGCGCTGTTTAACGCATTCCATTACGGCGCACCGCCCCATGCAGGAATGGCGCCCGGCGTAGACCGGCTGATCATGTTGCTGCGGGATGAGGACAACATTCGCGAGGTAATCGCATTTCCTATGAACTCCAATGCCCAGGATATGCTGCTGGGCGCACCCAACACCGTTAGCGAAATGCAGCTGCGAGAGGCACACATTAAGCTGCGCCGCCCGGCACCGAAAGCGTAACGGAGCGTATAGAACGATAGATAGATCGAGGTTAGCGTATGAAGATCACACCGGAACTGATCCAGTATCTGGAGAGTTTGGCCAGAATTGAATTGACCCCTGCGGAGGAAGCCACCGTTGGCGACCAGTTGCAGGAACTGCTTACTTATATCGACACCTTGAGCCAGCTGGACACCGACGGGGTAGAGGCCAAGAGCCACTGCTTCCCGGTGACCAATGTGTTCCGCAAGGACCAGGTGGAGGTGCACATGACCCCGGAAGAAGTGGTGGCCAATGCACCGGAGAGCCAGGACGGCGCCTTTGTGGTGCCTAAGACGGTAGAGTAAGGAGGGCACAGCATGAATGTTTTTGAATGGAGCGCAGCAGAGCTGGCGCAAAAGATAAAAGCAGGCGAGCTGTCTGCGCCGGAGGCGGTAGAGGCGGTCATCGCTGCCATTGACAGTAAGGACGGCACTTATAACTGCTACACCTCACTGAATAAAGAGGCTGCTTTGCAGCAGGCTGAGACGGTACAGAGCCGGATCGACGCCGGGGAGGCATTGTCCCCGCTGGCCGGTGTGCCCATCGGTATCAAAGATAATATCTGTACCAAAGGTCAGCTGACCACCTGTGCGTCTAAGATTCTCACCGGCTTTAAGCCGCCTTATAACGCAACGGTGATTGAAAAGCTGCACGCTGCGGGCATGATCCCTCTGGGCAAGCTGAATATGGACGAGTTTGCCATGGGCTCCACCACGGAGACTTCCTTTTACGGTGCAACCAAAAATCCCTGGAACACGGACCGGGTGCCCGGCGGTTCCTCCGGCGGCGCAGCAGCGGCTGTGGCAGCCAAGGAGGCAGTTGTGGCTTTGGGCTCCGATACCGGCGGTTCTATTCGTCAGCCTTGTTCATTCTGCGGTGTCACCGGGCTGAAGCCCACTTACGGCGCAGTCAGCCGGTATGGCCTGATCGCTTATGCTTCTTCTTTAGATCAGATTGGGCCCATTGCCCGTTCGGCTGCGGATGTGGCGGCGGTGTTTGATGTGATCCGGGGCAAGGATCCCAAGGACGGCACCTCTATGACCGGCGGCCGGTTGGATCTGAACGCTGTGTGGAACGCCAAGGATGTGCAGGGCAAGAAGATCGGTATTCCGGAGGATTACTTCGGCGAGGGTATTGACCCGCAGGTGGCCGCCGCTGTGCGCGCTGCTGCCGACACACTGACCGATTTGGGCGCCACGGTAGAGATCTTTTGGCTCCCCATTGTGAAGTACGCCATTCCCACTTATTATATTATCGCCTGCGCCGAGGCCTGCTCCAATCTGTCCCGGTTTGACGGCATTAAATACGGCTACAAATCGCCGGAGGCGCACTCTCTGCGGGAAGTTTACTTTAAGTCCCGCTCCGAGGGCTTCGGTATGGAAGTGAAAAAGCGCATCATGCTGGGCAACTTTGTACTTTCCAGCGGCTACTTTGACGCTTATTATAAGAAAGCCTTGCAGGCCAAGGGTCTGATCTGTCAGGCCTTTGACGACGCCTTTAAGGACTATGACTTTTTGCTGGGGCCGGTGGCACCCACTACGGCGCTGCCTATGGGTCAGGGACTGTCCGACCCGCTGGCTATGTACCTGGGCGATATTTATACGGTTATGATCAACATTGCCGGTTTGCCCTCCCTGGCGCTGCCCTGCGGGTTTGACACCCAGGGTATGCCGGTAGGTATGCAGCTGATCGGTCGTCCTTTTGAGGAGGAGACCATTCTTTGCGCCGGTCATGCGTTCCAAAGCGTGACCGACTATCACAAGCAGTCCCCGGTAACGGAAAAGGAGGCGCTGTAATGGAATACAATACCGTTTGCGGTTTGGAGGTCCATACGGAACTTTCCACCAAGACCAAGATTTTTTGCAACTGCTCTACGGCGTTTGGCGGCGAACCCAACAGCCATGTTTGTGAGATTTGCGCCGGTATGCCGGGCACACTGCCGGTGGTGAATGAGCGAGTGGTGGAATACGCGGTGCGCACCGGTTTGGCTACCAACTGCACTATCACCCGGTACAATAAATTTGACCGTAAGAATTATTTCTATCCCGATTTGCCCAAAGCATACCAGATTAGCCAGCTGTATCTGCCCATTTGTCAAAATGGCTATGTGGAGATCACGGACCAAATCAACGGCGGCACCAAGAAAGTGCGGATCAAGGAGATCCACATGGAGGAGGACGCCGGCAAGCTGGTGCACGATGAGTGGAGCGACTGCACGCTGGTGAACTACAATCGCTGCGGCGTGCCGCTGCTGGAGATTGTGTCTGAGCCGGATATTGCCTGCGCCGATGAGGCGGTAGAGTATGTGGAAAAGCTGCGGGCCATCTTGCAGTTCTGCGGTGTGTCTGACTGCAAAATGCAGGAGGGTTCTCTGCGGGCGGATGTAAATGTGTCTGTGATGCCGGTGGGCGCTACTGAGTACGGCACCCGCACGGAGATGAAAAATATTAACTCCTTCCGCGCCATTCATAACGCCATTGAGAGCGAGGCCCAGCGCCAGATCGAGGTGATCGAGGACGGCGGCGCCGTGACGCAGGAGACCCGCCGTTGGGACGACGCCAAGGGCACCAGCTACGCGATGCGCAGCAAGGAGGACGCCCAGGATTATAAGTATTTCCCGGAGCCGGATCTGCCGCCCATCGAATTGTCGGACGAATACATTGACACCATTCGCCAGCAGTTGCCGGAACTGCCGGAGGCCAAAAAGGCTCGGTATAAGAGCGAGTATGGCTTGACGGATTATGATACGGATATGATCTGCTCCTCTGTATCTTATGTGCGGCTGTTTGAGCGCACGGTGGAGATCACCGGCAATCCCCAGGACAGTGCCCATTGGATCATGGGCGAGGTGATGAAGCTGCTTAACGACAGCCAAACCCTGCCGGAGGATATGCACTTTAACCCGGACGCTCTGGGTCGTATCATTCAGCTGCAAAATGGCAACAAGATCAGCCGGGACAGCGCTAAGAAAGTGCTGGCTGCCGTGTTTACAGACAATGTGGACCCGGACGAATATGTGAAGCAGAACCAAATGGAAATGGTCAGCGACACCGGCGCCATTCGCAAGGTGGTCGAGGATGTGCTGGCACAGAATGAAAAAGCCGTCAATGAGTACAAGGGCGGCAAGGCTGCTTCCTTCAACTTCCTGATCGGCCAGTGTATGCGCGCGTTACGCGGCAAGGCACCGGCGGCGGAGGTTACCAAGATCTTAAAAGAAATTCTTGGCTAAGCGATAAAGTACAACATCTCGGATATACTATATCCGAGGTGTTTTTTTATGCACAAAAAAGGAAAGACCGTCTCCTTTGCAGATCCGCCGGTGATCACCGGTCACGCCGGCGTGGCAGGTAAAAAAGAGGGGGAAGGCCCCTTGGGCGGCGACTTTGACGCGGTGTTTGCCGATACCACCATGGGACAGCAGTCCTTTGAACTGGCCGAGTCCGCCATGCTACGGGATGCCATTTTGCGGGCGCTGTCGGCAGCGGGCAAAAGTCCGTCCGATGTGGATTTTATCCTAAGCGGCGACCTGCTGGATCAATGTATGGGCTCTGCTTTTGCCATTAAGGATTTGGACATTCCTGCCATTGGACTGTATGGCGCATGTTCCACCATGGCGTTGTCCTTGGGTGTGGGGGCTATGCTGATTGATGCCGGGGCCAAGTGCTGTGTGGCAGGAACCTCCAGCCATTTTTGCTCCAGCGAGCGGCAATTTCGTTTTCCTCTGGAGTATGGCGGTCAGCGGCCGCCCAGTGCCCAGTGGACGGTGACCGGCGCCGGCAGTGCAGTGCTGGAAAGCAAGGGTGATGGCGTGCGTATACGGGCGGTGCATATTGGCACCATTACCGATTATGGTATTACGGATGCCGGCAATATGGGCGCGGCTATGGCGCCGGCGGCTGCCCGCACCATTCATGACCTGTTGGAGGACAGCGCCACCACCCCGGCAGACTACGATCGAATTGTCACCGGGGACTTGGGCGCAGTGGGCACCAAGCTGCTGTATCAGCTGATGGAGCAGGATTGGGGTATTCAACTGGCGGGTCACCACAAGGACTGTGGCATGATGATCTATGATCTCAAGCGTCAGGATGTGAATGCAGGCGGCTCCGGCTGTGGCTGCGGCGGCTCCGTGCTGTGCAGCCATATTTTGAAGAAAATGGAGCAGGGTGCGCTGCGCAAGGTGCTGTTTGTGGCCACCGGCGCGCTGATGTCGCCCACCAGCACCAAGCAGGGCAACTCCATTCCCGGCGTGGCCCACGGCGTGGTATTGGAGGTGTAAGTGTGAAGACCCATTATGTAAAGGATATTCGCGTGCTGTCTGCCTTTCAGCAGACCATTCGGGCTATGCAGATCCTCATTCTTGTGCTGCGGGTGCTGGCGGTGGCCTTTTTGGTGCTGCAAAGTATTACCCTAATGCGGGATAACGCATAGGCGCTTTATATATATAATAGGTATAGAAAAAGCGCACGGCTTTGGCCGTGCGCTTTCAACATTTTAGGCTTATTTCACAGTGTCGTCCTGCTGGTCTGCGGTTGTGGGGGCTTCTGCGGTGTCGGGCTGTTTCTCCGCTTTTTCCGTCTCGCCACGCTTGCGCAGGGATTTGAATTCCAGCTTGGTCTTAACGGTAGGGGGCTGGTAATCCACGCCGCAGCGTTCGCATAGGGCTTTTTGCACAGCTTCCAAGGTGCGCTTTTGGCACAGCCCCAGATCCAGCAGCACTGTGGTGTCGTCCGTCAGGGTCAGGGTCAGCACTGCGTGCCGGTCAATAAAGTTCTTGACCAGACTGGGTGCTTCGTCCTTGTAGCCGGCAATGTCCTTGATTTGATTGTAGGCGTACACATTGTCTTTATCCATGCCGGTAAATTCAAAGTCCGTGGCGCGTAGCAGCAGGCCGTTCTTTACCGTCTCCTTGGTGGTGAGCACGGCGATCACAATGGCTGCGATCTCAATGATAGCAAAGATTACGGTCATGCCGGTGCGCACTTGGGTCAGCCGATAGACGGCAAAGACACCATAGCCAATCACCGCCAGGTCCAGCAGGATCACAACCGCCAGGGTCATTGGGGACAGAATGCGAATAAACTTATCTTTCATTTGAATCATCTCCAGTAAAGATTTGCGTGATGGGTCGGGTGTCTGCGGTGAACACCTTGCCGTCCAAATGGGCAATGGTGTAGTCCGCCGGCACATGGAAAATCAGCTTGTAGCTGAGCAGCGCCTGGCGGTAGCGGCCGTGCGTGTTGCCGTACTTGCCGTCCCCGGCCAGGGGACAGCCTATGCCTGCCAGTTGTGCACGAATTTGGTGGGTGCGCCCGGTGTACAGTTCTACCTCCAGCAACGCCCGGTTCGCCTTGGTGTCCAGCACGCGGTAACCGGTTTTGCATGCCATGCGGTCGGGGGCTGGCGCGTCATACAAGGTGACCTTGTTCTTTTTCTCGTCCTTGTGCAGGTAGGCGGTGAGGGTGTCCGCTGCTTTGGGCGGGATCCCTTCCGTGACGGTCAGGTAGAATTTTTCAATCTTGCGCTCCCGTATCAGCGCCGTTATTTCCCGCAGTGCCGGGGCGGTCTTGGCTGCAATCACCAGCCCGCCGGTGTTCCGGTCAATACGGTTGGCCAGCGCCGGGGCAAAGCCGGAGTCCTCCGGCGACCACTGATTGCGCTCATATAAATAGCGCTTGACCCGGGCAATCAGTGTGTCTATATACTCCTTGCCGTTTGGGTGGCAAAGCAGCCCCTGGGGTTTGTTGAGGATCAATAGGTTCTCGTCCTCGTACACCACATCCAGCGCCTTGGAGGCGGAGAGAAAGTCATAATACACCGTCTTTTCCGCCAGCACATCGTCCGGCAGATACAGGGCCACTCGGTCACCGGCAGAGAGTACCTGCTCCGGGGTGCAGCGCTTTTTATTGACCTTAATATTCTTTTTGCGTATTTCCTTATACATCAGCGACCGGGGCAGAGAGGGAAAGGTGCGCCCCAGGTAGCGGTCCAGCCGCCGACCGGCATCGCCGGGGGTGATTTGCTTTTCTTTCATACGCTCATTATAACGGATTGAACGCCAAAAGTAAAGCCCGCGCACCGGGGGCGCAAAATTTGCCGAAATGGACAAAAAGCCAGGGGAACATTTGTTCAAAATTGGCAGGATAACCAGTTGTATTTGGCGGTATGACCGTGTATAATAAACACTGTATATACAGTTTTTGACAAAAGTGTTTGCACGCCTTCTATGCGGGCAGACGGGAGCGAGAATGGAACAGTTTAAGCTACACAGCAAGTTTAAGCCCACCGGCGATCAGCCGCAGGCAATTGAGAAGTTGGCCCGGGGCGTGCTGGACGGTATGAAGGAGCAAACCCTGATGGGGGTCACCGGCTCCGGCAAAACCTTTACCATGGCCAATATTATTGAGCGGGTGAACCGGCCCACTTTGGTGTTGGCGCATAACAAGACCTTGGCCGCCCAGCTTTGCAGCGAGTTTCGGGAATTCTTCCCGGAAAATGCGGTGGAGTATTTTGTTTCCTACTACGACTACTATCAGCCGGAGGCTTACGTGCCCACAACGGACACTTATATTGAAAAGGACTCGGCCATTAACGACGAGATTGACAAACTGCGCCACAGCGCCACGGCGGCACTGTCCGAGCGGCGGGATGTGATCATTGTGGCCTCCGTGTCCTGCATTTATTCCATCGGCGACCCCATTGATTACCGGAATATGGTGATCTCTCTGCGCACCGGTATGGAGTGGAGCCGGGACGCGCTGATTGAAAAGTTGGTGGCTATTCAGTACGAGCGTAACGACATTAACTTTGTGCGCAACAAGTTCCGGGTGCGGGGCGACACGCTGGAGATCTTTCCTGCCGGCAGCAGCGGCACCGCTTTGCGGGTGGAATTTTTTGGGGACGAGATTGACCGGATCTGCGAGATTGACCCGCTTACCGGCAAGATCAAGGGTGTGCTGTCCCACGCCTGTGTGTACCCGGCCTCCCACTATGTAGTGGGGCGGGAAAAGATGGAGCGCGCTTTGAACCAAATCTATCAGGAAATGGTGGAGCGGGTGGCCTATTTTGAAGAAAAGGGCAAGCTTTTAGAGGCCCAGCGGATCAAAGAGCGCACCATGAATGATATTGAAATGCTGCGGGAGACCGGCTTTTGCAAGGGCATTGAGAACTACTCTGCGGTGATGAGCGGGCGCAAGCCCGGCCAGCCGCCTTTTACCCTGCTGGATTATTTTCCGGAGGACTTTTTGCTGTTTTGCGACGAGAGCCACGTGATGCTGCCCCAGGTGCGGGGCATGTACGGCGGCGACCGCTCCCGCAAGGCCAGCCTGATCGACTATGGCTTTCGGCTGCCCTCCGCTTTTGACAACCGGCCGTTACAGTTTGACGAATTCTACGGCAAGATCAATCAGGTGATCTTTACCTCTGCCACCCCCGGCGACTTTGAGCGGGAACGCAGCGCCCAGATCGTGGAACAGGTGATTCGCCCAACCGGACTGCTGGATCCGAATATTACCGTCAAGCCCACCGAGGACCAAATGGACGACCTGGTGTCCGAGATCAACCTGCGCACCCAGCGGGGCGAGCGGGTGCTGGTGACTACCCTCACCAAGGCCATGGCCGAGGATCTTACCGAGTATTTGGAGGGATTCTCCATCAAGGTGCGGTATATGCACCACGATGTGGATACCATGGAGCGTATGGAGATCATTCGCGATCTGCGCCTGGGCGAATTCGATGTGCTGGTGGGGATTAATCTGCTGCGTGAGGGACTGGATATTCCGGAGGTGAGCCTGGTGGCGATCCTGGATGCGGACAAAGAGGGCTTCCTTCGGTCCGAGACCAGCCTGGTGCAGACCATCGGCCGTGCCGCCCGCAACGCCAACGGTGAGGTGATTATGTATGCGGACAGCGTGACTCCCTCCATGGAGCGGGCCATTCGAGAGACGCTGCGCCGTCGCACCATTCAGGAGGCGTATAACGCCGAGCACGGCATTGTGCCCAAGACCATTAAAAAGGATGTGCGGGATATTTTGGAGATTACCTCCAAAGCCCCCGCCGACGGCAAGCAAAAGAAACTGACCAAGAAAGAGCGGCAGCTGCTTATCGACCGTTTGCGGCGGGAAATGCAGGAGGCTGCCCGGCTGCTGGAATTCGAGCACGCGGCGTTCCTGCGTGATGAAATTCAAAAACTGGAGCAGGAGGGAGAGCGCAAGCTGAAATGATAAAGAATATTGTGGTAAAAGGTGCCCGCGAGCACAACTTGAAGAATATTGATGTAGAGATTCCCCGGGACAAGCTGGTGGTGTTTACCGGCCTGTCCGGTTCCGGCAAGTCCAGCCTGGCTTTTGACACCATTTATGCCGAAGGTCAGCGCCGGTATGTGGAGAGCCTGTCCTCTTACGCCCGCCAGTTCCTGGGTCAGATGGAGAAGCCGGATGTGGACTATATCGAGGGTCTGTCCCCGGCCATATCCATTGACCAAAAGACCACCTCCCGCAACCCTCGCTCCACCGTGGGCACGGTAACGGAGATCTATGACTACCTGCGATTGTTGTGGGCACGGATCGGTATTCCCCATTGCCCGGTATGCGGGCGCGAGATCACCCAGCAGACGGTGGATCAGATCGTGGATCAAATTCTTACCCTGCCGGAGAAAACAAAAATTCAAATTATGGCGCCCATTGTGCGAGGGCACAAGGGCGAGTATGTTAAGGAACTGGACAACGCCCGCAAGTCCGGCTTTGTACGTGCGCGCATTGACGGCTCCGTTTATGACCTGGCGGAAGAGATCAAGCTGGACAAGAACAAAAAGCATAATATTGAGATCGTGGTGGACCGCCTGGTGATGAAGCCGGATATCGCCGGCCGCTTGGCCGACAGCGTGGAGACCGCCACCCATATTGCAGACGGCGTGGTGCTGGTGGATATTGTAGGGGAGCGGGAGGAACTGTATTCCCTCAATTACGCCTGCCCGGAGCACGGTGCGGTGATCGCAGAGATGAGCCCCCGCATGTTCTCCTTTAACAATCCCTTTGGCGCCTGCAAAACCTGCGGCGGTATCGGGTCTTATAAAGAAATTGATCCGGCGCTGGTGATTCCTAACAAAAAGCTGTCCATCAACCAGGGAGCCATTAAGGCCAGCGGCTGGAATGTGGCAGACGGCGGCAGCATTGCCCGGATGTATTTTGAGGCCATTGCCCAGGCGTACAAATTCTCGCTGGATATTCCGGTAGAGATGATTCCCAAGAAGGGGCTGGACGCCATCTTATACGGCACCGGCACCAAAAAGCTGAAAATGCAGCGGAGCACCTCTTACGGCTCTTCCAATTACAACGGTACCTTTGAGGGCGTGATTCCCAACTTGCAGCGCCGGTATGCGGAGACCACCTCCGACTGGGCCCGGGCAGATATTGAGGCTGTGATGACCCAGTGCGTGTGCCCGGACTGCGGCGGCGCCCGCCTGTCTACGGAGAGCCTGTCTGTGACCGTTGGGGGCAAGAATATTTATGAGTTCTGCCAAATGCCCATTCATGAGGAGCTGGATTTTATCCAAAACTTGCAGCTGACGGAAAAGGAACAGATGATCGGCGCCCTGATCGTGCGGGAAATCCGCGATCGACTGAATTTCCTGAACAGTGTGGGGTTGGATTATCTGTCTCTGGCGCGAGAAGCGGCCACCCTGTCCGGCGGCGAAAGCCAGCGCATTCGTCTGGCTACCCAGATCGGCTCCAGCCTGATGGGTGTGCTGTATATTTTGGACGAGCCGTCCATCGGTCTGCACCAGCGGGACAATGAAAAGCTGCTGGGCACCCTGCGCCACCTGCGGGACTTGGGCAACACCCTGATCGTGGTGGAACATGACGAGGACACCATGCGGGCGGCAGACTATGTGGTAGACATTGGTCCCGGTGCCGGTATCCACGGCGGCGAGCTGGTGGCAGCGGGCACGGTAGACGATATTATTGCCTGCGAGCGCTCCATCACCGGCCAGTACCTGAGCGGCAAGCGCAAGATCCCGGTACCGGCCAAGCGGCGGCCGGGCAACGGCAAAAAACTGACGATCTACGGTGCGGTACAAAACAACTTGAAGGGCATTGATGTGGAGATCCCGCTGGCTACCTTTACGGCCGTGACCGGCGTGTCCGGCTCCGGCAAATCCAGTTTGGTAAACGAGATTCTTTATAAGCACCTGGCCAATATGCTCAACGGCGCCAAAAAGCGCCCGGGCAAGTTTGACCGTATGACCGGCGTGGACAATCTGGACAAGGTCATCAACATTGACCAGTCGCCCATTGGCCGCACCCCCCGGTCCAACCCGGCTACTTATACCGGTGTGTTTAACGACATTCGCGACCTGTTCGCTTCCACCCCGGATGCCAAAATGCGGGGCTACAAGGCCAATCGCTTTTCCTTTAATGTTAAGGGCGGTCGGTGCGAGGCCTGCCAGGGCGACGGTATTGTGAAGATTGAAATGCACTTTTTGGCCGATGTGTATGTACCCTGCGATGTGTGCGGCGGTCATCGGTACAACCGAGAGACCCTGGAAGTGAAGTTCAAGGGCAAGAATATTTATGAAGTGCTGGAGATGACCGTGGACGAGGGCGTGGCGTTTTTTGCCCAGCAGCCCAAGATCTTGCGCAAGCTGCAAACCCTGTCCGATGTGGGTTTGGGGTATGTAAAGATCGGCCAGCCGGCGACTACCCTGTCCGGCGGCGAGGCGCAGCGGGTGAAGCTGGCTACCGAGCTGATGAAGCGTCCCACCGGCAAGACGATTTATATTTTAGACGAGCCCACCACCGGGCTGCACACGGCAGATGTGCACCGGCTGGTGAATGTGCTGGAGCGGCTGGTGGCCAACGGCAACACCGTGGTGGTGATCGAGCACAACCTGGATGTGATCAAAACGGCGGATTATATTATTGATCTTGGCCCGGAGGGCGGTGTCGGCGGCGGCACGCTGGTGGCCTGCGGCACCCCGGAGGAGATCGCTGCTTGCCCGGCGTCTTACACCGGCCAGTACCTGAAGTCTGTGTTAGATAACGATTAAAAAAACCGGCTTGATTGTTGCGTACAGTCAAGTCGGCTTTTTCTGTTCTATTTTTCGGCGGCGTAGAAAGTCATGGCGCCGAATTTTTCCCGCTGGGGAGCATAGTCAATAGGCGTTAGCCCGCCACCGGACATGGCGGCGGTAATGAGTTTTTTGGACAGGTCCGGCACATCGGGGCGGGAGAGCGCTTCTTCGCAATCCATCCACACCACCCGGTCGTTTTCGTCCCCATCGCTGCGGGGCGTGCCGCCGGTGTACTCTGCCAAAAAGGCGGCGTACCAGTCCTGCTCGCTAAAGCGCACCGCCAGCAGCTTCACCGGCTTGGCGGTAATGCCGGTCTCTTCCATCAGTTCCCGGCACATGGCCTGCTCCGGGCTTTCGCCGTTTTTCAGATACCCGCCGGGGGTGATAAACAGCCCCTTACCGGCGCCGTAAGTGTGGCGAGCCAGCAGTGCCTTACCCTCGCGCAGCACCACAGCGCAAACACTTTTTTGCCAATTTGTATTTTTTTCTTCCATATTTGGCTCCTGAATGCTATACTATAATATAGTTATTATACGGCAGTGAGGCGAATTGTCAATGTTTTTCGCCGGTTCCACGGTGCGTGGAGTGTTTCCACCGCCCGTGCCTTGCCTTTCTGCGGCGGCTCTGTTAGGCTGAAATGGCTGAAAGGAGCGCTGTGTTATGCTACATTTACGAAAGAAAGACAAAAAACAAGACGAACAGGTGATTTTTATTCAGGTTGCGTTTTTCGCCGTCGGCGCGGTACTGCTGCTGTGGTATTTGGCGCCTTGGGTGCTCAATCGAATTCTCAATGCCGGTAATGTGCTGGGCATTGCTTTTGCCGTGGTGCTGTTGCTGTGCGGCATGTTTGCGCAGCCGGTGACCCATTTGCTGGCGCCGGGCAATCACGCCCCGGGCGCGGTGGTGCTCAAGGCAGTGGTGGCACTGGTGTGCACCGTGGCGGTGCTCACCAGCGGCTATATGCTCACTGGGCTGATCCAAACCGGCCACCGGGAAGAGACTGTACTGGTGCTGGGCTGCTCGGTGAAGGGGGAACGCCCCTCCCGTATGCTGCGCCAGCGGATCGAGGCAGCCACCGAGTATTTGGAGAAGAACCCGGACAGCAAGGCTGTGCTCAGCGGCGGCCAAGGCCCGGATGAGAAGATCAGCGAGGCGGAGTGTATGCGCCGGGAGCTGGTGCGCCGGGGGATCGCCGCCGATCGGTTGTATCTGGAGGATCACTCCACTTCTACGGAGGAAAATGTGGCTTTTTCGGCCAAAATTATAGAACAAAACGGACTGAACCGCCATGTGACGGTGGTGACCTCTGATTTCCATTGCCGTCGTGGCATGCTGCTGTGTCAGCGGGCGGGTCTGACCGCCAGCTCCACACCGGCGGCCACCGATGTGTACCTGCTTGGCACCTACTGGATGCGGGAGATGCTGGCGGTGGTCAAGACCGTTTTGCACTTTTAACACAAAGAAGGGATTTTTGTTGAAGGGACTTGCCATTTGCGATTTGCAGCCAGATGGGTATCGGGGCGTTTGCCGCTCCAACCAGTTGGCTGATTATATGACGGACGCCAAGATCGGCGGCCGGGTCACGGATTTTTTGGAGAATTTTGTGGACGATGAAAGCCAGGAGATCCGGTGTACTGTGGCGGCGGCCTGCGCTGCCCGGCAGATGGTGGACCTGCTTGGTAGCCGAGGCGCGGATTGCGAGTTGATCACCTTTAACGACGAGCACGA
This sequence comes from Oscillospiraceae bacterium, assembly GCA_025757685.1. Classification (NCBI taxonomy): domain Bacteria; kingdom Bacillati; phylum Bacillota; class Clostridia; order Eubacteriales; family Oscillospiraceae; species Oscillospiraceae bacterium. Next base: position 489,998 of record CP107220.1, read on the forward strand.
GAGTGCGGGACTTTTGGGCGGCGCGCTTTTGGGCTACGATGTGTGCGCCCAGGATCTGAGTGTATCACCCCTGGCAGACGGCCTAATCCGAGTGGGCGTTACCGAGTATGAGGAGGCGTTGTTCCCGGAATTCTTTGAAGAATTGAACGGCCAGGTGCTGCGGGAGTACGCCGAGGATCTGAACGACAATTTGCTTTTTGCTACGGAAAAAACCGCGCAGGAGGTGTGCGCCTTTATGAATTATCTGTCTGCCACCTATGACAATGATTTTTATTGTTTGAGTGATTATGCCGTGTTTGCCGTTTTTGACGGCCGGGACCCGGCGTGATAGAAACACAATATTAAAATGTAAAAACGGCTCCCCTTGTTTTTTCAAGGGGAGCTGTCGCATTTATGCGACAGAGGGGACGGGCACCGGTTAGGTGCTGTCGCATTTGTGCGACTGAGGGGATAAAACGATTGGCGCAACGCCACATTATACTGCAACCCGATCACCCGCCACACAAAAATCTTGCTTTGCCTGATATTTTTGCACCCAGCGGTCCATACTATTCATAAGCGTATTGTACATATCATAGAAAGGCGGACGCATGTGCAATACGGTAAAGTAGAAATTTGCGGGATCAACACCTCGGAGCTGAAAGTGCTGGGAGAAAAAGAAAAAATGGACCTGCTGCGCAAGGCCCAGGCCGGGGACAAGCAGGCCCGGGACACCCTGATCTGCGGCAATCTGCGGCTGGTGCTGTCGGTGATCCAGCGGTTCTCCGGACGGGGCGAAAGTATGGACGATCTGTTCCAGGTGGGGGTCATTGGACTGATCAAAGCCATTGACCATTTTAATACGGAGTTGAATGTAAAGTTCTCCACCTACGCCGTGCCCATGTGCGTAGGGGAGGTGCGCCGCTTTTTGCGAGACGATAACCCGGTGCGGGTCAGTCGCTCTATGCGGGATACCGCCTATAAAGCCATGCAGGTGAAGGAGCAGCTGATGGCCGCCAATGGTCGAGAGCCTACGGTGGACGAGATCGCCGCCAAGCTGGGCATGAAAACCGCCGATGTGGTGCTGGCGCTGGAGGCCATTGTGGACCCGGTGTCCTTGTACGAGCCGGTGTATTCCGATGGGGGTGACACCATTTATGTGATGGACCAGGTGGGCGACGCCAATACGGACGCGGACTGGGTGGACGAGATGATGATCAAGGATCAGATCAGGCAGCTGGACGATCGGGAGCGCAACATTCTCTATAAGCGCTTTATGGAGGGCAAAACCCAAATGGAGGTGGCGGCTGAGATCGGCATCAGCCAGGCCCAGGTCAGCCGACTGGAAAAAACCGCCCTGCGCCGCATTAAGGGCAAATAGATAAAACAAAAGCCACAGTAACAACTATAGTGCCAGCAGCAAGTTTAAGAGCGCCAAAACGGTAACGATCAGCAAGGATAAGACGACTTCAGCGTATAGTCCGTGTATTTATCCCTCCAACAACGCTGCTGGTGGGCATAATCGCAAAAATGCCTAATCGACAAAATGTGGAATGATGCTATATAAAACGGATGAGAATGTGAACTTTATAGGACGGTGTGTACTAAATTTACAAAAAACATTGACAATTATATCCACTTTGTGTCATAATCGACACAAAGGAGGATTGAAAATGATTGTAGAGGATACGAAAGATCTGGTAGAAACGGACGATTATGTAATCATTGAAGCGACTTTGTCAGAGGGCGATTTGTTGTTTGTGCAAATTGCCGTGGGCATTCGCAACGAAGTGGGCGACATTGTTCGTATTATTCCCATTTCCACCAACCCAATCTAACGAAACGGCCGGGCAGTTATCCGCCCGGCTATTTCTATGCCCATTTCTGCTATTTTAGGGGCGTCGGTGGGGTTCTGCGGTAGGGGTGCGTGCATATATTGTACGGGGCACTTGGCTGCCTTGCGATGGAGTTTTGCAAATTATTTGTAAAAGGGCTGCAAAAAGCATTGACGGATGTTGAAAAATATTATACAATATGCACAAAAGCAATTCTTATTAAAGAGGGATGGACTTATGAAAACTTATGCACCTGATCAAATTCGGAACATTGCGCTTGCAGGTCACGCTTCCAAGGGCAAAACCACCCTGCTGGAGGCTATGCTGCATTTGGCAGGGGCGACGGAGCGCGCCGGCAAAGTGGCTGACGGCAACACGGTGACTGACTTTGACGCCGAGGAGAAAAAGCGCCACATCAGTATGGCCAGCGCCGTGGCTTCCATTGAATATAAGAGCAAAAAGTTGAACTTTATTGACACCCCCGGTTTGTTTGACTTTGAGCAAGGGGCCTTTGAGGGCTTGCGCGCCGCAGAGACGGCGGTGATCGTGGTGTCTGCCCGCAGCGGTCTGGCTGTGGGTGCGGAAAAGGCATTTAAGAACGCCGGCTCCCGCCGTATGGCGCGGGTGCTGGTGACTACCAAAATGGACGACGATCGTGCGGATTTCTACAAGAGCTTTAACGGCATTGTGGCCAAGTTCGGCACGGCGGCCTGCCCGGTGGTGGTGCCCATCATCTCCGGCGGCAAGGTGGCTGCCTATTACAATATGATTGACGGCAAGGCCTATGCGTATGCAGACGGCAAGCGCACTGAGAGTGATGCCCAGCCGGACGACGCTCCACGCTTTGCGGCGGTACAGGCCGTGTTTACGGAAGCCGTGGCCTCTGCTGATGAAGAGCTGATGGAAAAATATTTTGAGGGCGAGGAGTTGACCCCGGAGGAGAAAATCCGCGGGCTGAAAGCCGGCGTGGCGGACGGCTCCATTATCCCGGTGTTTGCCCTGAGCGGTTTGGCAGAGACGGCCTGCGATCTGTTGCTGGATTTCCTGGCGGAGGTTTGTCCTGCGCCTAAGAGTGAGTATGCGGCAGACGCTGACGGTGAGCCTATCGAGCTGACCCCGGACCCCAACGGACCCTTGGCTGCGGTCTGCTTTAAGACGGTGGCGGATCCGTTTATCGGCAAGCTGTCTTACTTTAAGGTGATCAGCGGCAAAATCACTGCCGCTACCCCTGCTTACAACGCCCGCACCGGCAAAGAGGAGCGCATGGGCAAGATGGTAAGCGTATTCGGCGCCAAGCAGACGGACATCAGCGAACTGTCCGCCGGGGATATTGGTGCAGTGACCAAGCTGGGCGGCTTTGCCACCGGCGATACCCTTTGCAGCGCCGGGCAAGTGGTGACCCTGGACGGTGTGCATATTCCGAGTGCCACCTATGCCATGGCTGTGGAAGTGGCCAAGAAAGGCGAGGAGGAGAAAGTGGCTTCCGGTCTCAGCCGTCTGTGCGAGGAGGATCCGTCCCTGCACTTTGGCGTCAACAACGAGACCCATCAGCAAATCCTCAGCGGCCTGGGCGAGCAGCACCTGGATGTGGCGATGGCCCGGCTGAAGAGCAAATTCGGTGTGGAGGCGACATTGGTGCAGCCGCGCGTGGCGTACCGGGAGACCATTACTATGAAGGTCTCTGCCCAAGGGCGGCACAAGAAGCAGTCCGGCGGCCACGGCCAATTTGGTGATGTGTTTATTGAATTTGAGCCTTATGATACAGAAGAACTGGTGTTCGCCGAGCGTGTGGTAGGCGGCGCCGTGCCCAAGAATTTCTTCCCGGCAGTAGAAAAGGGTCTGCGGGAGAGTATGCAAAAGGGTGTGCTGGCCGGGTATCCTATGGTGGGCGTAAAGGCCACGCTGTTTGACGGCTCTTACCACCCGGTAGACTCCAGCGAAATGAGCTTTAAGACCGCTGCGTCCCTGGCCTATAAAGAGGGCATTCCCAAGGCGATGCCGGTGCTGCTGGAGCCGATCCTGACAGTGACCGCAACGGTGAACGATGAGGCTATGGGCGATGTGATCGGTGATATTAACAAGCGCCGCGGGCGCGTGCTGGGTATGACCCCTTCCGGGGACGGCAGCCAGGAGATCATGGCGGAGGTGCCGGAGTCGGAGATGTCTACCTTCTCTACCGCCATGCGCCAAATGACCCAGGGTCGTGGTTCCTTTACCACCGCCTTTGCCCGCTATGATCGGTGCCCGGAGCACATTGCACAAAAGATCAAGGCGGAGGCCAGTCAGTTATAATACATATTATATACGGGCAGCCCTCGGTACGCCGGGGGCTGTTTTGTATGATTTTCGGCTTCGATGGCATACTGAAAAAGGGCGGCTTGTCTATGATTTGACAAAGGGGCCGTTTGGTGCTATAAATGAGGTGTGCCCGGTTTAGGGCAATCGTTTCTATTGGAGGGATCACGATGCGCGAATTGTTTGAGAAATTTCGTTCTTATTCCATTGTCAGTATCATTGTTTCCGCGTTGTGCGGGCTGGCACTGCTGATTTTTCCGGAAGCCAGTATTCGCTATATCAGCCTGGCCTTTGGCGGTGCTTTGTTGATTATGGGCGCTGTTGGGGTGGTGCAGTATTTTCGCAAGACTGCCGGCCCGGTGGCGCTGTCTGCGGGATTGATTTCCATGGTGTGCGGCGTGATCGTCTGCGTCAAGTACCAGAGTATTCTCACATTGGTAGAATTCCTGTTTGGTGCATCTATCTTTTGCGGCGGGATCATTGGTCTGGTGATCGCCCTGCGGCGGGAAATGCGGCTGCTGCCCGGCTGGGGTGTCAATCTGGCACTGACGATGGTGTCCGTCATTTTAGGGATCGTGTGTATGGTCAATCCTTTTCATACCGCCCTGGCGCTGGCCAGAATGCTGGGCGTAGCGCTGCTGCTGTATGCAGTGATGGAAGCCGTTGGCTATGTGCAGTTGCGCAAGGTGGGCCGCTCTGTGGAGGACGCAGTGAATCGTACGGCGCCGATCATTGACGAAAACGCTCGCGTATTGGATGATCAGGACGAAAGTGTAAAATAATCGATAAATGCATACGATTTTCTGCTTTCCTGCTTGACAAGGATTTTGTTTTATAGTATATTTATAGGCGAGAAGAGGGTGAAGCAGAAAGGACTTCATTATGAGCAAAAAAATGACTGCATTCGGCAGCAAGTTCATTCAAACCTCCAAAGCTATTTCCAAAAAGCGCCAGAAGCTGGCTGAGACCGTAGGCTTGGAGGCCGCACCCGCTGTGGCTGTAATGGGCGAAAAAAAGGCAAAAGTATCCAGATGTATGGTTGAGATCCTGCTGTGCCTGGATCAATCCAAGACCCCGCAGGCCGTGCGCGATGTGAGCTGTGATACGGAGTACTCCAAGGGTATGATTAGTCGCTGCGTAGAGAATCTGCGTCAGCAGGGCTATGTGACCGTTGAGCGTAATGTGCAGGATCGTCGCGCTGTTTGTATTGCCCTTACCGAGAAAGCAAAGCCTGTGATCGCTGATTTCCATGCCAAAGAGAAAGAAATGATCGAGACCCTGTATGCCGGTTTGAACGATGCGGATATTCAGGATCTGGATCGGATTCTGGAAATTGTGCAGGCAAACATTGCCGATATGTAATCTATTATAAACTTGAACCGTCCTGTTTCGGCAGGGCGGTTTTTTCTGTCTGTTTTGAACCGTCATTGCAGGTGGTGTACCCGGTTGATGAGCAAAAGTGGTGCACTGCCTATTTTTTGCGCCTTTTTTCAGAAATCTATTGACATGCTCTATCCGGTTGAATATAATAATATATGAACAGATGAGAATATGAAATACTGTTCAGAGCAAAAAAACAAACATTTTGCATAGGAGAATGGCTATGAAAAAGACTTATAATGTGGACGTGGATTGTGCCAATTGTGCTGCCAAGATGGAAGACGCTGTGAAAAAGACCCCCGGTGTGCAGAACGCTGTCCTGAGCTTTATGACCTTAAAGTTGAAAGTGGAATTTGAAGCAGGTGCGGATGTGGATGCAGTGATGGCAGCCGCCCGAAAAAATTGCAAGCGGGTGGAGAGCGATTGCGAGATCTTTTTGTAAACCTGCATTTGGGAGGGAAAGGTATGAGCAAGAAGCAAAAGAAAGTGCTGGTGCGCATTATTGTTGCGCTGGTGCTGCTGGCAGGGGTGATCCTGCTGGATAAGCTGGCCCTGCTGCCACAGTGGGCTATGATTGTTCTGTATTTGGTGCCGTATTTTGTGATCGGCTACGATATTCTTTGGAAAGCGCTTAAGGGGATCAAAAACCGCCAGGTGTTTGATGAGAATTTCTTAATGGCAGTGGCCACCGTTGGCGCCCTTTGCTTACAAGACTTCAAAGAGGGCGTGGCCGTTATGCTGTTTTACCAGATCGGCGAGCTGTTCCAGAGTGTGGCGGTGGGCAAGAGCCGTAAGAACATTGCCGCCCTGATGGATATTCGTCCGGACTATGCCAATTTGATGGTGGACGGCAAACTGGAACAGGTGGATCCGGACGATGTGGAAGTGGGCACGGAGATTGTGGTGGATCCCGGCGAAAAGGTGCCCATTGACGGTGTGATCGTAGAGGGCAATACAACCCTGAATACCGGTGCGCTTACCGGCGAGAGCGTGCCACGGGAGGCCAAGCCGGGAGACGATGTGATTAGTGGCTGCATCAATATGAGCGGGCGCATTACGGTGCGCACCACCAAGCCATTCGGCGAGTCTACCGTGTCTAAAATCTTGGATTTGGTGGAGAATTCTGCCATGAAAAAGTCCAAGTCCGAGAACTTTATCACCAAGTTCGCCCGATACTATACCCCCGCCGTGTGTTACAGCGCATTGGCGCTGGCAGTGCTGCCGCCGTTGATTCGCCTGTTGGCAGGTCATCCGGCTATGTGGGCCGAGTGGATCACAAGAGCACTGACCTTTTTGGTCATCAGCTGCCCCTGCGCGCTGGTGATCTCTATTCCGCTGAGTTTCTTCGGCGGTATCGGCTGCGCTTCTAAAAACGGTATTTTGGTGAAAGGCTCCAACTACTTGGAAGCTTTGGCAGACACCAAATATATTGTATGTGACAAAACCGGCACCCTGACCAAAGGGGTGTTCCAGGTGACCGGTGTGTACCCGGCGCCGGGGGTGGATAAAAAGGTGTTGCTGGGTCTGGCGGCCTATGCGGAGAGTGGATCGCATCACCCCATCAGTCAAAGCTTGAAAGATGCTTACGGTCAGCCTCTGCAAGGGGAGCGGGTCAGCGCCATTCAGGAGATCGCCGGTCACGGCGTGCAGGCGTTGGTGGACGGCCATCCGGTAGCTGTGGGTAACGCCAAGCTGATGGAAAAGATCGGCGCTGCCCTGCCCGATGCGCGTACGGACGGCACAACCGTGTATGTAGCGGCGGATGGCAAGTATATCGGCTGCATTGTCATTTCTGATGTGGTGAAGCCCACCGCCAAGGCAGCGATGGCTGCGCTCAAGGAGAATGGCGTAAAAATGACCGTCATGCTCACCGGTGACGCAAAGGCTGCGGCAGATCGGGTGGCTGCGGAGATCGGTATGGATCGGGTGGAAAGCGAGCTGCTGCCCGGAGATAAGGTGGCGCAGGTGGAAAAGCTGCTGGCAGAGAAAGGTCCCAAGGAGAACCTGGCCTTTGTAGGTGACGGGATTAACGACGCGCCGGTGCTGTCCCGCGCGGATGTGGGGATCGCTATGGGCGCCCTCGGCTCGGACGCTGCCATTGAAGCGGCAGATGTGGTGCTGATGGACGATGATCCGTCTAAGATTGCGCTGGCCATGAAGATCTCGCGCCACACCTTGCAGATCGTATGGCAAAATATTGTGTTCGCCCTGGCGGTGAAGGCTGTTTGCCTGGTGCTGGGCGCTCTGGGTATTGCCGGTATGTGGCTGGCGATTTTTGCCGATGTGGGCGTGATGGTACTGGCGGTGCTCAACGCCACCCGCGCACTGAAAATCAAATAATGACTGAACAACGGCGGTTGCAGGGCTATGGCTTGCAACCGTCGTTTTTTATGCCCTACGGGGATTGCGGTTCCTGTCGGTTTGTGCTATATTAAAATTATCACACATAGGCTGCTGCTAACGGGAGTATAAATGAAGAAAGGTTTGAATTGTCACAATGTATGAGAACATTAAGCTGTTTGCGGAGAGTGGGCGCCCGCTGGAGGTGCGCTTTGTGGGAGAGACGGTGTGCGACGGCAAATATCGGATCAGTCGATCGTGCAGTGATCTAAACTCTCTGGAATATATTGTGGATGGCGCTGGCACACTGGAGATCAACGGCCAGGTATTGTACCCCAAGGCGGGGGATGTGTTTCTTCTGACCGAGGGCAGCCGCCACACCTATTATGCGGATCAGAACCACCCCTGGCACAAGTATTTTATCAGTTTTAGCGGTCCGGTGGCAGACTGCCTGCTACGCACCTATTTGCCTCGGGACACCTATTTGTTTCATGGCTGTTATGTGGAAAAGGCCTTTGCCCGCTTGTTTAGCCTGGGGTTCAACAATCAGGATCAAGACAAGGCCCAGATCGCCATGGCGCCGGTGCTGTTTAGCTTGGTGCAGAGCATTTACGATCGGCAGATCACCGCGGAGTATGACCTGGCGGATCGCATCAAGCGGGAGATTGAGAACCGTGCCACCATGCACTTGGATCTTGAGGAACTATGCCGGACTTTGAATTATTCCAAAAATCATATTATCAACCGGTTTTCTGCCAAATTCGGCGTGACGCCGTATCAATATTACAAAAACTGTCGTCTGCAGATCGCAAAGGATTACCTGATCAATACCCAGATGACTGTCAGCGAAATTGCAGATGCCCTGTCCTATACGGACGCCCAGTATTTTTCTTATGCCTTTAAGCAGGGAACCGGGTGCTCTCCCAGTCGCTTTCGCGCGCTCACGGAAATGTGATAAATCGCAAGCAATATTGGATATATCCAGTTGAATAAAAGCTATTGTTGTGATATTTTATAATATATAGGGCTCCTTTGCCCGGGAGATAGAATCATGAGCGATTTTTCCTTTTATTTAGTGACGGACCCCCATTATTTTGACGAGTCCTTCGGCCGCAGCGGATCGGCTTACGAGGCCCGCTCCCGCACAGACCAAAAGTGTGTGGCGGAGACGCCGGCCATCCTTGACGCCGGGTTTGCCCAGATTGCAGCGGACAGGGAGACGCGTGTGATCCTGATCCCCGGCGATTTGGTGTACCGAGGCGAATACCAAAGCCATGTGGGCTTTCGCAAGCGGCTGTACCGACTGCAAGAAGCGGGCAAAAAGATTTACTTGATCACTGCCCGCCATGACTATGCGGAGAATCCCTGCGAATTTATAGGTGACCGCACGGTGCCGGTTGCCGGCATGGAGCGCAGCGACCTGCGGGACTTTTACCGGGAATTCGGATTTGACGACGCCATTGCCGAGCACCGGGAGAGTATGTCTTATGTGGCGCAGCTGGCGCCGGGCCTGCGGTTGTTGGCACTGAATTGTGACGGCGACTGCAAGGACTTTAAGGGCCTTTGGCCGGAGCAGTTGGACTGGGCAGTGGCACAAATTCAGGCGGCACACGCTGCCGGGGAGCGGATCATTGCTATGACCCATTATCCGTTGCTGCCGTTCTCGGCAGTGATGGGTCTGATCGGCGACGCCCATTTGACCGACTGGGAACAAACCGCCAACACGCTGGCAGACGCCGGGCTGGAGCTGATCTTTACCGGTCATATGCACGCTCAGGCGGTGACAGAGCACATCTCGCCGGCAGGCAACACCATTACCGATGTGCAGACCGGATGCTTTGTGGGCTGTCCCTGCGCCTATCGCAAGGTGACGGTGGCACCGGATGGCCAGGTGGACATTCGCTCCTACACGATTGATGACTTTGACTATGATAAAGGCGGGCGCACCGCGGCAGAATATCTGCAGTGGCGCTTTGACCGTATGATCACGGATATAATGGACGCTATGGCTACGGATTTTGATGCCTTTATGGGTAAATTCGGCGGCAGCCAAGGCAAGGAAAAGCTGAAAGGTCCGGTCACGGCAGTAGGCAAGCTGCTGCAAAAGCTGACGGTAAAGCAGCTGGGGCGGCTGTTTTGGTTCCGGGTGGATCCGTCCATCGGTGATCGTCGAGTGGCAGATGTGGGCGTGGAGCTGGTGCGTAATATCTTTATGGGCAACGAGCCGTACGTGCCCGGTACGCCCATGTATGACGCGCTGGATCACCTGCTGCGTCGTCTGTCTCCGGTGTTGCATATTTTGGAGAAGAAGCTCTCCGCCGGCAATCCGCAGCTCTCCGATCTGCGCGCCTTTGTGCTCTCCATGATCGGCGACAAAAAGCAACGGGATTACAACTGCACCTTGCAGTTGACTAAATAAAAACAAAAGCGGCATTTTTGAAGGGGGAATTTCTAAATGTCCGGCAAGACCATGGCTGCACCCGCAGTCGACCAAAAGCAGATTGGCACCGGCGAATTTATATGGTACATGGTGTCTGTGTTTTTCTATACCAATATGACCGGTATGGTGGGGCAGTACCGCAACAACTTTTTAGTGGATGTGGTGCAGATCAATCAGCACCAGGCGGCGCTGTTTAACACGCTGGTGAGCGTGGTGCCCTGGGTGCTGAACTTCTTTATTGTCATGTACATTGACGGCCGCGCCATTGGCAAGCGGGGCAAGTTCCGTCCGCTGGTCATGCTGGCGGCAGTGCCTATGGGGCTGTTGCTGTTTCTTAGTTTTTGGGTGCCCGGGGGCCTGACAGGCACGCTGTTGATGATCTATTTGTGTACCGTGGGCATTCTGTGGGGCGTGATGAACACCTTCGGCAATACCATCAACAACCTGGCTGTGGTGATGTCGCCTAACTTGCGTGAGCGGGACACGGTGATGTCATTCCGTGGCATTGTTTCTGCGGTGGGTAACTCTGCATCCTTGGTGATCATTTTAGTGCTGGGTCTGATCTGGAAAGACAATAAGGCACTGCAATTTATTCTTTGCGCCGCTCTGAGCGGCGTGATGGGCATTATCACTATGCTGGGCGGTATGCGTGCCACGCGGGAGCGCATTGCCTATGAGAATGAGCGCAAGAACCCAATGGAGGGCTTTGGCGACATTTTGCGTAACAAGTATGCCTGGACCATTATTGTGTCCGAATTCTTAAAGAGCTTTCGTGGCATTGCCAACTTTATGGGCACCTTCCTGGCAGCGGCGCTGCTGGGCGATTCCAGCAAGTTTCTGCTGTTCGGCTTGCCCACCGGTATCGGCACCGCTGTGGGTATGCTGGTTATCAACTTCCTGCTGAAGAAATTTGACTCCCGGGTACTGTATATTGCCAGCGGCATCTACTCACTGATTGCCAACACCGGCGCGTTCCTGATCGGTTACACCTACTTTAAGCAGGAAACTTCCGGTGGTCCGCTCCAAATCGTGTTTATCGTGTTCCTGTTCCTGATCGGCTTGCAGTTTGGTGCCTCCAATCTGCTGCCTAATATGTTCCAGGCAGATGTGCTGGAGGATATTGAGTTGAAGACAGGCAAGCGAATGGACGCCTCTTTGGGATTTGTCATCGGTATCTTTACCATGGTCAGCGGCACCGTTGCCGGTGCCCTGTCTCCGCTGATTCTGTACGGAGACAACTCTATTTGCGGCTATGTGCAGGGCATCCAGGACGGCACCCTGCAATCCCTGAAGACCAAGATCTGGATGTTGTTCTTCTACACCATCTTCCACGGTATTATGATGTTCCTGGCCGGTGTGCCCTTTTTCTTTTACAAGCTCACCGGTGCCCGCAAGGCAGAAATTCATGCAAAACTGCTGGAGCAGCGCAAAACCTACGATGTGGCGGCAGAAGATTAAAACAATAAAGAAACGCACCTTGCGATCCAACGATTGCAAGGTGCGTTTCCATTTGCCTTTTGTTATGCTGTTTTCGACTTCTCTTCTTCGTTGCCGTAGTGTAGCCAGTGACCTTTCCAGGTGTACAGTGCCATCAGCACTAAGCCGATTATCCAGGAGATGGGGTAGAGGATAAACACACCGTCGATGTTGTCATAATGGGGCACTGCCAGTTGGATCCAAATGATGCGGAAGATGCACATGGAAAACAGCAGTATGAGCATGGGCGGTATGCTTTTGCCGGTGCCACGCACAGTGCCTGCCAGCACATTCAGCGCACCCAGCAGTACATAGTAGGGGCAAAAGTATTTCATCGCCAACACACCGTAATGAATGGCGGCGCTGTCTGAGGTGAACAGCCGCATCACCGGGTGGGAGAACGTCAGCAGCAGCGCGCCGGTCAGTATGGTATAAACGGTGCTCATCAGCAGGGCGGTCCACATTCCGCTTTTGACCCGCTTTAGATTTCCTGCACCGTAGTTTTGGCCCACAAAGGTGGTCACTGCCATGCTGATACTCAGCACCGGCAATATGTTAAAGCCGTCCACCTTTAAGTAGGCGGTGAATCCGGCCATGGCCATAGCGCCGTAGTGGTTAACACTGGTTTGCACCAGCACATTGGAGAAGCTGATGACCATATTCTGTATGCCGGTAGGCAGCCCCACGCGAACAATGCGCCTGGCCATATCGCCGTCCAGGCACAGGCTTTTCACGCGGATTCTATAATCGGACTTTACCCGCAGCAGGTAGCTAACTGCCAGCAGGCAGGAGATCAGCTGGCTCACATCGGTAGCCACAGCGGCACCGGCTACGCCCATTTTGCACCCCTCAATAAGCACCAAGTCCAGTACAATGTTGGTCACGGAGGCGGCGCCCAGGTACAGCAGCGGGCGGCGGGAATTGCCGGCAGCGTTGAGAATACCGGTGGCCATATTGTACACCACATTAAAGAGGAAACCGCCGGCGTAAATGCGCAGGTACAGCACTGAGTCGTTCAGTACAGCGGTTGGGGTGTCCATGGCCACCAGCAGCACCCGGCTCAGAGCGATGCCGGCCCCGGTGAGTATTAGGCCTAGCAATAAGGCGATGGTGGCTGCCGTGTGGACTGCCCGGTGCACTCGCTTGGTATCGCCTGCACCTAAGAACTGGGAGATCACCACGCCGGCGCCTACGGACGCCCCTTGGGCAAAGGCGATCAGCAGGTTAATGAGTGCATTGCTGGAGCCAACGGCGGCCAGCGCATTGCTGCCTACGTAGTTGCCTACAATAATGGAGTCCACTGCGTTGTACATCTGTTGCAGCAGATTGCCCAGAATCAACGGCACGGCAAACACCAATAGCTGTTTCCAGATTTTGCCCTCGGTCATCAACATGGTGGCGCTGTTTTGTTTTTGATCCGAATTTACTCTTGTATCTTTCATAGTTGCCTCACTTCATCCGGCACTATTATACACCCGCATTTCTCATAGGTAAACCCTAGGGCAGGGGATAAAAACAGAGAGAGTGAAAAATTCGCTCTCTCTTTTCTTTATTATTTGTGCAGTTTTTCAGCTTGCTTGCTGCCTTTGTTTGCACTTTTTACCAGTGCCTTTGCCGGGGGATAGGGCCCCGGCCCGCCGCTTTTCGCAAGCAGTACGGCTGCACCCCGGCGCAGTACCGGCGAATTCACACGGACTGATTTTATTGGCCAAACAGTAGGGACCGGGCTTTATTTCTAAACTGTACAGCACATTTATTGCCTGATGGGCGACAGTGTCGTATAATAAAAGAGCAGATTGTCGGCGGTTCGACGGTCTGCTGTTTTTTTGCCCATTATCCCGGCGATTTGCGGATTTTGCATTGAAAAGTGCCGCCGTTTCCGTTATACTGTTATTAACCGCAGTTTGCCCTTTGGCCTGCGGCGGGGATTCTAAACATAAGGAGTAACAGTATGAACAAAGATATACCCATCTGGCAAGATATAGACACATTCAGTGTCAACACCGAGCGGCGCAGTGCCGCCGGCTTTCCAAGGGATGTCCACACCGGGGAAGAAAAGCGCCGGCTGCTGAATGGCATTTGGAAGTTTAAATTCCTGCCCGGCAGCGATCAGACGATAGAGGGCTATCAGAACCCGGAATTCGACCCCTTTAGCTTTGACGATTTAGAGGTGCCCTCCGAGTGGCAGATCAAGGGCTATGGCACCCCCATTTATACCAATATCAATTACCCTACGCCGATCTCAAAGATTAACATTCCCCATATTGACGACAAGAAGAATCCGCAGGGTCTGTATATTCGGGATTTTGATTTGACTGAAGAAGAGCTGGCGGATAATGTGTTCGTGCACTTCGGTGGGATTAACTCCTGTGGCGAGGTGTATATGAACGGCACCTTTGTGGGCTATTCCCAAGATACTTTTGACGAGACGGAGTACGATATAACCCGCTTTGTGCACCCGGGCAAGAACCGCTTGGCGGTGACAGTGCATCAGTTTTGCGATGGCAGCTACCTGGAGGATCAGGATATGTGGCGGCTGTCTGGTATCTTCCGGGATGTGAACCTGGTGTTCAAGCCCAAGACCTATATTCAGGATACTTATTTTTACAGCGAATTTGCAGAGGACTACAAGACGGCTCACTTCCGTATGCAGGTAGCTGTGGAGTGCCGGGGGACGGACTGCTCAGACGCCGCTTACCGGGTGCGTATTTTAGACGCAGACGGCAAAGCCGTAGGCCAAATGGAGGCTCGCTGCCCGGTGCTGGAGGATGGCTGCCGGGTTACGGTAGATACGGACTGCACCGTGGAGGCGCCCCATCTGTGGAGCCACGAGGATCCGTACCTATACACGGTAGAGACCACATTGCTGGTGGCCGGGGAGCCGGTAGACCTGCGTACCCATAAGTACGGCTTTAGAGAGGTGAAGATCGTCGGTTATAATCCGGACACCAAGCGGGGACCGTTCATTCTACTGAACGGCGTGCCGCTGAAGATCTGCGGCGTGAACCGCCATGATTTCCACCCGGATTACGGCCACGCCGTGCCGGAGCGTATGATTCGTTCCGACCTGGAGCTGCTTAAGCGCAGCAATATCACCAATGTGCGCACCTGCCATTATCCCAATTCCCGCCGGTTCTATGAGCTGTGCGACGAGATCGGCATTTTGGTTATGAGCGAGAACAACCTGGAGACCCACGGTCTGGCCCAGCAAATTCCTGCCAGCAATCCCCAGTGGAGCGCCCAGTGCTGCTATCGAATGACCAATATGGTCAATTCCTTTAAGAACCACAGCTGTATTCTCTTCTGGTCCTTGGGCAATGAAAGCGGCAACGGCAAGGCGTTCCCGGATATGAAGCGAGCTGCCCAGCAGATTGACCGCACCCGGCCCTTCCACTATGAGCCGGACGCCCATTTGGAAACCAGCGATCTGTTCAGCGAGATGTATACCGTGCAGACGGAGATGAAAGAAATCGGCGAGAACAAACCCCATATCCACAGCCGCGCGCTTTGGAACGGCGGTATGGGCTATCGCCTGACTCCGGAGATGTACCGGGATAAGCCCTTTATCGAGTGCGAGTATGCCCACGCCATGGGCAACTCCATGGGTAACTTCTCCGATTATTGGAATGATTTTAAGAAGTACGACCGGCTGGCCGGCGGCTATATTTGGGACTTTGCGGACCAGGCCATTCGTACCAAGACCAAGGATGGCAAGGACAAGTGGAACTACGGCGGCGACTTTGGCGACAAGCCCAACGACGGCAATTTTGCCTTTAACGGTGTGTTCCGCGGCGACCGTTCACCCAACCCTCATTATTATGAGGTGGTTAAGTGCTACCAGCAGGCGGACTTTACCCGGGTGGGTAACACCTTGCAGATTGTCAATCGGTTTATGTTTACACCCTTGAGCGCCTTTGCCCTGCGGCTGACCTTGTCCGATGAGAGCGGCGTGTTGCAAGAGGAGACCATGGACCTGCCGGCAGCGGGCCATTTGGAGAAGGTGACGATTGATATTCCCTTTGACCTAAATACCAAGAGTGAGCAGCTGCTGGACGCTTATTTAATTCTGAAGGCGGACGCCATGCACCTGCCTGCCGGTCACCTGATGGCCAGAGAGCAGTTTGTGCTGGGACAGTACGATTTCTCTGTGAAGAAGGAGACGCCCGCAGCAATCAGCCTGTGCAAGCGGGCAGACGCCTATGTGGTCAGCGGCGATCATTTCAGTCTGGCTGTATCTAAGAAAACCGGCGAGCTGAGCTCTTATGAACTGGACGGTCGGGAGTGCCTGCGCAGCGGCGTGCGCCCCTGCTTTGGCCGTGCCAATATTGACAATGAGCGCATTGCCCAAATTCCCTTTGACTTTGTGCGCACCCTGATCGGGCTGAATGCCTTTAAGAACGCCGGCAAGGCTATGATCCCGCTGGAGGTAACAGCCACGCAAGGCAAAGATGCGGTGAAGATCACCGTGCGCTGGCTGTGCCGCTACCTGGATCAGGTAGAGACCACCTATGTGGTGCTGCCGTCCGGCCGGGTACTGGTGACCCAGACCTGTCGCAATATTGTACCCATGGATCTGCCCCGTTACGGCATTACCTTCCAGCTGATGTCCGGGGAGGACGGCGTGACCTATTACGGTAAAGGCCCCCACGAGAATTATTGCGACCGCAAGACCGGCGCGTACCTGGGCGTGTATCACTTTAAGAGCGCCGAGGACTTTATCCACGACTACCTGTATCCGCAGGAGAACGGCAACCGCTGCGATGTGCGCTGGCTGGAAGTGGGCAGCGATGTGAAGCTGCGGGTAGACGCTGTGGGTCGTGCTTTTGAGGCCGGCGTGCACCCCTACACCCTGGAGGAACTGGACGCAGCCAAGCATTCCTGCGACCTGCCCCGCCATGATTACCTGACGGTGAATATTGACGGCGGCCAGCAGGGTGTTGGCGGCGATGTGCCTGCTGTGGCTACCTTAAAGCCCCAGTATAAGCTGCCGAAAATGCAGACCTTGACCCTGCGCTGCGCACTGCAATTCAAAAAATAATGATTGGAGAGAACCGCCCCATGACCTTTTCCTACCACATTGATTATAAGCTGGGCAGCACCGTAAAGACGGCCACCGGCAGTAACGAGGACCTGCTTTTGCAGGTGCGGGAGAGCGACCACCGCTTGCAGGTGACTTTGCACCCCACCGCGCCCATACAGGTACGCAGTTTTATTCTGGAGCTGCCGTTCCTGTTTACCCCGGCCAGTCGCTTTATGGCCAACGGCTTTCAGTCCTGGACGGACAGCCGGGAATTCGGCCCCACGGAGCGCATGCCCGGGCTGGGCACCGTTGGCAAATCGCCCATCGGCCGCCGCTTGGGTATGCAGTATACCGGCGATTATACCTTTGTACCGGAGGAAAAGCAGGCGGGCGTGTTCCATTCTCACGGCTTTGCCTATGTGCGCACCGGCGACATGCTGGACTTTATCGGCTCCCTGACGGACCGCACCGGTTTTACCGTTATTACGGCGGATATGAACCGCAATGTGTTGGCAGTGTCTAAGGATCTGGAGGGTCTGATGCTCACGGAGGATTATCCGGTGCTGGATCTCTATATGCAGCAGGGGCATTATGACGCGGTATTTGACGGCTACTTTGCCGCCTTGGGCGTACACCCCCGCCAAACGGAAAAGCTACGGGGCTATACCTCCTGGTACAACTATTACAGCAATATCAATCACAATATCATCATGCATGATCTGCGGGCCATTGCCCCCTGCGCCGGGGTCAATACCTTCCAGGTGGATGACGGCTACCAGACCGCCGTGGGCGACTGGCTGTCTGTGGACAGCAAGAAGTTTCCCTTCGGTATGCGCCGGGTGGCGGATGCGGTTCATCAGCGCGGGCTGAAAGCCGGGCTGTGGCTGGCGCCTTTTGCGGTGCAAAAGAATGCCTATTTGGCAAAGAAGCACCCGGGCTGGCTGGTGGCAGACAAAAAGGGCAGCCCCTTGATGGTGGGCGCCAACTGGGGCGGCTTTTATGCCCTGGATATTTATCATAAGGAAGCCCGGGCGTATATTAAGCAGGTGTTTCAAACGGTGCTGCATACCTGGGGCTTTGATATGGTGAAGCTGGACTTTTTGTACGCCGCTTCCGTTAAGCCCTTGTACGGCAAGACCCGCGGCCAGGTGGCGTATGACGCCATGGAGCTGCTGCGGGAGTGCGTGGGCGAGGATAAGCTGCTGCTGGCTTGCGGCGCACCGATGCTGCCCAGCTTTGGCGTGGCGGACTATATGCGCATCGGTGCAGATATGGCCCTCAGCTGGCCTCATTTAGCCCGGCGCCGCCAAATGCACCGGGAGGATGTGTCTACACCCAATGCGGTGCTCAACAGCGTGTATCGCCGTGGGCTGAACGGTCGTGCGTTCCTGAACGACCCGGATGTGTTCTTGCTACGGCGCAACAATATCAGCTTTACCCCGGAGCAGCAGGCGCTGCTGGCTAAGTTTATTCAGCTGTTTGGTGGCGTGCTCTTCACCTCGGACGATGTGAGCACCTATAAGCCGGAGCAGGCCAGTCTGTTTGCCGATACTCTGGCCGATACCGCCACTTTAACGGATGTGAGCCAGGAGGGCGATGTGCTCACTGTGCGGTATACCCAGAGCGACCGCCCCTGTACCATGCAGTTCAATGTGTACACCGGCCAGATCTTCGCCTTCGGCGCAGACGAAAAGTGATTACAGTTTCATACAAAAAATACGGCTCTCCTTGTAAAAAGGGGAGCCGCTATTTTTGCCACTTTGCCTCCCTTGTAAAGGGAGGTGAACCGCTGTAGGCGGTGGAGGGATTGGTAAGTAGGGGCCGATGCCTACATAGGCCCGCAACTTTTTCGAATTTTGGGTAAAAAAATGCCCCCTTGCTTATGCAAGGGAGCGCTGGTTTAAGTATAGATATTATTTTGCGGCTGTGTCGTTCTTCTTTTTGGCAAACAGAGCGTACATGGCAAAGAGCAAGCCGGAGGCGGCCAGACCGGAGCCGCCCACTGCCAGGCTCCAATGGGCACCGGTGGCAGGGGACTTCATAGCTGCAGTCGCGGTGTTCTTGGGATTGGTGTTCTTCGTACCGCTGTTGTTTGTGCTCTTGCCGGCGCTAAAGGGTACAATGTTTTGCTTCTCGTCCGTATTGACAAACTGGCCGTTGCCGGTGGCGGCTTTTACTGCCTGCACAGACTGCTTTTTCTCCGGGTTGGTGATCAGTCCGGCCAAGAATTTGGTGGCTTGGCTGTCGTACCAGAAGTTTACATGGGCCACGCCCTTAAAGAACCAGGTGTTGTTGGGGAGCAAACAGGTGGCGGCGTCTACAATACGGTCCGGCGACACATGGGCGCCGGTGCGCTTCAAGGTCTTGCCGTAGTCCGCCGTGGTGGCTCCCACGGAAGCGTATTTGGTGTCGATGAGAATATCTGTCTGATTGGCATACGCAGAGTTAATGGGAATATTGGGCAGGCCGTAGTTGGCTACGATCACCACATCGGTGCCGGCCTTTTGCATGGCTTTCAGATTGCCGGGCAGGCGCTTTTGCACCTTATGATAGCGGGTGATCTTCTTATACAGGCCGCTGCTTTGGTCTAAAAAGCCGATGGCGGTCATGGCATCCACGCTGTCGTCAAAATCATCATAGGGGATAAACTCCCACAGCATGGGAATGCAGCCGAACACCGGGTAAAAGATCTCGTTATACACACGCTCCACCAGTGCAGGGTCCTCTGCTACTTTGGTCAAAAAGTCACACAGGTAGCTCACATTCAGGCTGTTTGCCAGCCGGTTCAGCTGGCTAAAGTCAAAGTCCAGGTTATGGTAAGAGGTGGTCACCCGGTCTAAATATTTCTTGACCACATCCGCGTCAAACAGCAGATCTTGGCAAAACAGCTTGGTGACGGACACGCCGGTGAGCGCCCCGTTGATCATCACCAGACGGCGGATGTCACCCCGATTGCCGTACTGATCTATGTAGGCGCTGAGGATCACCGTGCCCTCTGAACTGCCGATCAGGGTCACTTGCTTTTTACCGGTTTTGGCTTTGACCTGACTCACAAAGTCGGCCAGCTTGGCAGCCGTTTCGCAGGCGTCCAGTCGCCAATCGTAGTTAAAGGCAAACACTTTGTCTGCGCCGATATTCTGCGCCACTTGGCGGCAAATGGCCGGCTCGTTGCTGGTGCCGGACAGGTAGCCCGGGTGGTTTTTCAGACTGTCGGTCCAGTAGTTGGCGATGCCTACATTGTAAAGACTGTTGCCGTCCTCATCGCAGGCGATGTTGCGGTAGTCGTTCATCAGATCGGCGATTTGGTCAATGACGGCGTTCGGGTCCGTTTGCTTGCCGCCGACGGCAGCCAGCACATTTTGGATGAGTCCGCCGCGGGTGAGCAGACTTTTGGCGTCAAACACGCCCACTTGCTGCTCATCCTCCGTGCCCGGATTTAGGTACAGGCCGGAGCCGCCCATGCCGTGCACAGAGATTACCGGTGTGGCGCCGTTGTCCTTGGCGAAGGCCGCGCCGGCGCAGGAACACACCAGCACCAGTGCCAGCAGACCGCACAATAGGCTGCGTAAATTCTTCTTCATATCCAGTTGCCCCTTCCGTTGCAAAAGTGCGTAAAATTACCCTTATCTTAATTATAAGTTGTTGATCCGGTGAAGTCAATTCACATATTGCATAAAAAAACGCCCCCGCCCTTGTGCAATCCGCAATAAGGGCAGGCCGTCGGAAACAGGCAATAAAGAAAACCGAGTGCAAACTGCACTCGGTTCTTTTGGTTACTTGGGATTACGCGTTTTTCTTTAAGGCTCTTTCCAGCCAAACGGCACCCAGATCCAGCGCGTTGAACAGGCCGGTCTTTTCGCTCTTTTTGACCACCTGCTCTTTGGGCGAGATCTGCTCGTCCGTATTCAGCAGCTGAATGATCACTTTGTCGGCAATGGTTTGGTCGCCCTGCTTCTTCTCACTCTGTACCTTCAGGCACACAACGAACGGGTCGGCCATACTGCCGTAGTAAATGGTGTTGCCGCAGCGTACCAGCGGTCTGCCTTTGTATTCCAAGAATTCGCCTTTCTTCGCCAAGGGAACGCCTCCTTCGTTTTAATCTAAGTAGGACTTTACCATAGCGGCCAACAACTCGTCCCGGTCGATCCGGCGGATCAGGCTGCGGGCATTGTTGTGGGTGGTGATGTAGGTGGGATCCTCAGACAGCAGATAGCCTACGATCTGGTTAATGGGATTGTACCCCTTTTCCCGCAGGGCGTCAAACACCTGGGTTAAGGTATCCTTCATAACATCCTCTTTTTCATCACCGATTCTAAATGTCATGGTCTTATCTGTCACGGTAAAGTCACCTCCGTACACATCATTATATACATTTTTTGAAATAATTACAATATTAAAATGCAAAAATTCCAATATTCCGGTCAAATTACCAGGCAGTTGTCCGTTTTTTCGGTCAACTCCGCAGGCTGATGCCCATTTTGTCCAGGGCTTTGACCACCCGCTTCATGGCAGCGTCGGCTTCATCATCGGTAAGGGTGCGGTCGTGGGCGCGCATACGAATGTTAAACGCCACGCTCTTTTTGCCCTTTTCAATCTGCTCACCCTGATACACATCAAAGAGCTTGACGCTCTCCAGGGTTTTGCCTACGGCCTCGCCGATGGCGCGCTGCAACTTCAGCACCGGGATCTCCTTGTCGCATACAAAGGCCAGGTCCCGGTTGCTGGCCGGGTACTTGGGCAGGGGCTTGTGGGTGCGGGTGCCGCTCTCGTTCTCATAAGCGGTGTTCACATCCAGCTCCGCCAGATAAACCCGGGTGCCAATGGCGTAGTTCTCTGCCACGGTGGGGTGCACTTCGCCCAGGGTAGCCAGCACCTTGCCGTCCATGGTGAAGGCGGCGGTACGGCCCGGGTGGAAGGTGGGGTTATCTTTTACCGGCTCCACATCGTAGTGATCCACATGCAGGCAGTCCAGCAACTTCTCCACAATGCCTTTCAGCGCAAAGAAGTCTGCGCCGTTGCCGTACATACCGATGGTGACCTTTTGACTCTCGATGGGCAGTTTGTCCGGGGTTGTGGGGGTGTAAACGGTGCCCATCTCGTACATACAAGCGGCCTCCGTCTTGTGGTTGTAGTTAAAGGACAGCACATCCAGCATAGAGGGCAGGATGGTGGTGCGCATAATACTGGTGTCCTCGCCCAGGGGGTTCAGGATTACAATGGAGTTGCGCAGTTCGCTGTCCGGGGGCAGACAGATCTTGTCATAAGCTTTGGGGCTGATAAAGCTAAAGGTGGATACCTCGGTGCAGCCGCAGGCCAGCAGCGTGTTGCCCAGCTTGCGCTCAAAGGACTGGCGGTGGGTCAGCTTGCCGTTGGCGGCGCCTTGCAGCATGTGGTTGGGAATGTTGTGGAAGCCGTAGAACCGGGCCACTTCTTCCGCCAGGTCTGCCAGGTGCTCAATATCATTGCGGAAGGTGGGAGCATAGACCTTGCCGTCGCGCACATCAAATTCGATCTTCTTCAGAATATCGATCATCTGCTGCTCGCTGAGATCAAAGCCGATGAACCGATTGATCCACTGGTAGTCCCAGTCCACGGTGACCTGCTCTTTGACTTTCTTGCAGCAGTCCACCACGCCGTCTACCACATCGCCGGCGTCCAGCAGCTGTACCAGTTGAAGGGCACGCTTTAAGGCGCGCATGGTTTGGTTGGGATCCAGCTCTTTCTCGTACCGGGCAGAGGCCTCGGTGCGCATACCCAACGCCTTGGCGGTGCGGCGCACGCAGGTGCCGTTAAAGCAGGCGGACTCAAATACGATGGTGGTGGTGTCGTCCATAATACCGCTGTATTCGCCGCCCATTACGCCGGCAACGGCCACAGGCTTCTCTGTATCGGCAATCACCAGCATATTCTCCGTCAGCTCCCGGGTCTCGCCGTCCAGGGTAGTGATGGTCTCGCCGGCCTTGGCGTTACGCACATTCACTGTGTTGCCTACCAGGTAACGCAGGTCAAAGGCGTGCATGGGCTGGCCGTACTCCAGCATCACATAGTTGGTAATATCTACAATGTTGCTGATGGGGCGCACGCCGCAGGCACGCAGTCGCTCCCGCAGCCAGCGGGGTGACTCCTTGACCCGCACATTCTCTACTACAGCGCCGGTGTAACGGTAGCACTTTTCGCCGTCTTCAATATGCACTTGCAGCAGGTCGTTTACATTGCCGTGGCCGGGCTTTACTTCCGGCTCCGGCAAGGTGAAAGGCCGGTCAAAGGTGGCCGCTGCCTCACGGGCCAAACCGGTTACGGACAGGCAGTCGCACCGGTTGGAGGTGATCTCAAACTCAACGCAGGTGTCGTCATAGCCGATGGCTTTGTGAATATCCATGCCCAGGGTCTTGTCGCAGTCGTCCCCCAGTACAAAAATGCCGTCGGCGCAGGCGTAAGGGAAGTCGTTTTGGGTCAAACCCAGTTCGTCAAAGGAGCACAGCATACCGGCAGAAGCAACCCCCCGCAGCTTGCCCTTTTTGATTTTTTCTAACTTATGGTCTTTGCGGTTGATCACCGTAGCGCCCACCAGTGCCACCGGCACAATGTCCATGGGCTTTAAGTTCTGGGCGCCGGTGACGATTTGCAGCGGCTGATCGTCGCCTACGGACACTTGGCACACCCACAGGTGGTCGGAGTCCGGGTGTTTCTCCATAGAAAGAACCTGGCCCACAACTACATTTTCAATGTCGCTGCCTTCCACTTCATACCCCTCCACCTTGGAGCCGGACAGGGTCATTTCGTCGCAAAAGGTCTTGTTGTCAATATCGGTTAGGTCCACATAATCGTTGGCCCATTTTCTGGATAAAATCATATTTGCACCTCCTTAAAACTGGGACAGAAAACGCATATCGTTCTCATACAGCAAACGCATATCGTCAATATTAAAGCGGAACAGCACCAGTCGCTCCAGGCCTACGCCAAAGGCAAAGCCGCTGTATACATCCGGGTCTACGCCGCCGTTTTTCAACACCTTGGGGTGCACCATGCCGCCGCCGAGGATCTCGACCCAGCCTTCGCCCTTGCAGAAGGGACAGCCCTTGCCGCCGCACTTAAAGCAGCTGACATCAATTTCGCAGCTGGGCTCTGTAAAGGGGAAGTGGTGGGGACGCAGGCGGATTTTTGTATCCTCGCCGTACAGCCGCTTGGCAAAGGTCTCCAGCGTGCCTTTCAGGTCTGCCATGGTAATGCCCTTGTCTACCACCAAGCCCTCGATCTGGTGGAACAGGGGAGAGTGGGTGGCATCTACCGCGTCGGAGCGGAATACACGGCCCGGGGCAATGATTCGAATGGGGGGCTGCGTTTTTTCCATTACACGGATCTGTACCGGAGAAGTTTGGGTTCGCAGTACGATGTTGTCATTGATATAAAAGGTGTCCTGGGTGTCTCTGGCCGGGTGGTCTTTGGGGATGTTCAGTGCCTCAAAGTTGTAGTAGTCGTACTCCACCTCCGGACCCTCGGCAATGTCAAAGCCCATGCCCATAAAGATGTCCTTGATTTCGTCCAAAACGATGGACAGCGGGTGTTTGTAGCCGATCTGTGGCAGGGTGCCGGGCATGGTCACATCCAGCGTTTCCTCAGCCAGCCGCTTCTCCTGGGCTGCCTTTTTGATCTCTGCGGACTTGTTGGCGATGGTGTCCTCAATGTCCTTGCGAATTTCGTTTGCCAGTTGGCCGATCACCGGGCGCTCCTCGGCAGACAGCTTGCCCATCTGCTTCAAAATAGCGGTCAGCTCGCCTTTTTTGCCCAAGTACTGAATACGGGCTTTTTCCAGCTGTTCGGCGCTGTCAAAGGAGGCCAGTGCTTCTTTGGCGGCCCGGCGGATTTGTTCCAGTTGTGCTTTCATCTTCGTATCCTTTCTTTCATTCTGTATTGCTCGCGGCAGTGTGCAAATAAAAAACGACTTGCCCCGTTCGTATAGGGACAAGTCGGAATTACCTGCGGTACCACCCTGTTTTTTGCAAGTTGGCAAGTGCCAATCGGAGCAAACACTCTTTGAGCCTGATAACGGTACTCACACCGTTCTTGCCTACTGTGGTTCAGCAAAACCGCTCGGAAGGGAACTTCACGCAGGCTGCTGTGCTGCGGCTTTCAGCCGGGACCGCGACTCTCTAAACAGCAGGGGGAGCGCTACTTTTCTTCGTCATAGCGTTTGAATTTGCCTATATTATACAATAGACCGTCGCATTTTGCAACCCTGTTTTTTGCACAGAAAAAGCGCCCGGACTTGCCGAGCGCCTTTGGGTTTCATTTTGTTTTTATTTCTCGTCCTTGTCGTCCTTCTTCTTCTTTTTGGAAAAGGCTTTGTTCAGCCCATAGGTGACAAGAATGATCACGCCGATCACGATAAAGATGCCGATCATACCGAAGAGCATATCCGGCAGGGTGGTTTTCCAGGACTGGGCGTTGATGGCCATGGTAACCACAGCCAGCAGAGAAGCAAATAAAGTCTGCATATCTTATCCTCCTTACGATACCAGGGTCAGGATCAGGCCGCCGGCAATAACGGAGGCGATCTGGCCGGAAACATTGACGCTGATGGAGTACATCAACAGGAAGTTCTGCGGGTCCTCTTTCAGGCCCATTTGGTTGACCACACGCCCGCTCATGGGGAATGCGGAGATACCGGCTGCACCGATCATGGGGTTGATTTTCTTCTCCTTGGGCAGGAACAGATTGATGAATTTGGCAAACATCACGCCGCCTACGGTATCAAAGATGAAGGCAACCAGACCCAGACCCAGAATCATCAGGGTCTGCCAGGATACAAAGTCCTGATAGTGCATTTTGGCAGCGACGGTCAGACCCAGCAGGATTGTAATAATGTTGGCAAAGGCGTTCTGCGCCGTCTCAGACAGCTGGTTGAGCACGCCGCACTCGCGGATCAGGTTACCGAACATCAGGAAGCCTACCAGTGCAACGGACTTAGGTGCCACCAAACCGGCAACGGCAGTTACCACGATGGGGAACACAATCTTGGTGGTTTTGCTTACATCGCCTGCATGGTATTTCATACGGATCAGGCGCTCTTTCTTGGAAGTTACGGCCTTGATCACCGGCGGCTGGATAATGGGCACCAGTGCCATATAAGAGTACGCAGCCACCATAATGGCGCCCAGATACTTGGAATGCAGTGTATTGGCCACAAAGATGGAAGTGGGGCCGTCGGCAGCGCCGATAATGGCGATGGACGCGGCGTCGTTAATATCAAAGAAGAAGCCGGCCACAAAGAAAGTGAAGAAAATACCGAACTGGGCGGCCGCACCGAAGAGCATCAGCCACGGGTTCTTCAGCAGCGGGCCAAAGTCGATCATGGCGCCGATACCGATAAACAGCAGCAGCGGGAACAGCTCGTTGGCAATGCCTGCATCGAACAGTACGGATATGGGGCCTTCCTCCGCCCCGGCTTGGGTAATGGCGCCGCTGAGGGGCAGATTCACCAAAATGGTGCCGAAGCCCATGGGCAGCAGCAGGGTGGGTTCCATTTCCTTCTTAATGGCAAGGTAGACCAGCACGCCGCCAACCACCCACATCACGATCATACGGGGATCAATGTTGCCGAAGTTGGAGAACAGCGCTGCAAATTCATGCAATGGATTCATGTACAGTACCTCCGTGTTTTTTGGACTTTGACTATTATAATGTATTAGGCGACAGCTTGTCAATGATTTGTATCGATTTTGTAAACAAATTGTGTCTTTTGCTTTGTCGGCGCGCACCACTATCCGGTGGGGTGGCGCTTTTGCGGTGCACTATAGCTTGTGTCAAGCGCTTTTTTCGTAAATTTTGTTGCAAAAAATATGCAGAGAGCGGTTGACAAGGCGGCCCGGTTTTAGTATAATACCCCTTGCTGTAAAGAACTTTCACTTTACAGCGCAAGAGACTAAGAAAGGGGAGGGCGTCCTTGGCAAAGAATTTGGAAGTTTCTTTTTTGCTGGATTTTTACGGCGAAATGTTGACCCAAAAGCAGCACGATTTTTTGGTGTATTACTATGACGAGGACCTTTCGCTTTCTGAGATCGCAGAGAATGAGGGCATTACCCGTCAGGGCGTGCGCGACGCCATCAAGCGGGCGGAGAACCAGCTGTTTGAGATGGAGAGTCGCTTGGGTCTGGCTAAGAAGTTCGAGACCCTGAAGAAGGGACTGGAAGAAATCGAGCAGTGCGCCGAGGCCATTAATGCGTACAATCTGTCGCACACACTGTCCCGGGAGATCAACGACAATGTGGCCCGGATCAAGGCCCTGACCGCTTATCTTTGCGAATGATAAAAAGAACGGAAGTGTAGAACTTGGCATTTGAAGGGCTCAGCGAACGGCTGGAAAATTCATTTAAAAAGCTGCGTGCCAAGGGCAAGCTTACAGAGTCCGATGTAAAGGAAGCTATGCGCGAGGTGCGTATGGCGCTCCTGGAGGCGGATGTCAACTATAAGGTGGCCAAGGAGTTCACCGCCAAGGTGACCCAGCGTGCCATCGGTGCGGATGTGATGGAGTCCCTGACCCCCGGCCAAATGGTCATCAAGATCGTCAACGAGGAGTTAACGGAGTTGATGGGCGGCACGGAGTCCCGGTTGGCCATTGCCAATCACCCGCCGACGGTTGTGATGATGTGCGGCTTGCAGGGCAGCGGTAAAACCACCCATTCTGCCAAACTGGCAAAGAAGTTGAAGAAAGAAGGGCACCGACCCTTGCTGGTGGCCTGCGACGTGTATCGACCCGCAGCCATTAAGCAGTTGCAGGTGGTAGGCGCCCAGGTGGATGTGCCTGTGTTTGAAATGGGCACGGAGAACCCGGTGACCATTGCCGGTGAGGCAGTAAAGTACGCGCGGGATCACGGCAACGACTATGTGCTGCTGGATACCGCCGGTCGTCTGCATGTGGACGAGGCGCTGATGGCGGAGCTGCAAAACATTCGCTCCACTGTTCACCCGCACGAGATTTTGCTGGTGATTGACGCCATGACCGGTCAAGACGCTGTGAATGTGGCCAAGAGCTTTAACGAGGCATTAGGCATTGACGGTGTGATTCTGACAAAGCTGGACGGTGACACCCGCGGCGGTGCGGCGCTGTCTGTGCGAGCCGTGACCGGCAAGCCGATTAAATTCATCGGCACCGGCGAAAAGCTGGACCAGCTGGAGACTTTCCACCCCAGTCGTATGGCCTCCCGTATTTTGGGTATGGGCGATGTGCTTTCCCTCATTGAACGGGCAGAGATGAGCCTGGACGAGAAAAAGGCGGCAGAGCTGGAACGCAAGCTGGCGAAGAATAAGTTTGATCTGAACGATCTTTTGGATCAGTTCGACCAGATCGAGCGCATGGGCTCCCTGCGTGACACCATTAAGATGCTGCCCGGTATCGGCTCCAAGATTAAGGACGAGGACATTGACGAGGGCGCGTTTAACCGCTTCCGCTCCATTATCTACTCTATGACCGTGGAGGAGCGCACCAAGCCGGAGATCATCAATCCTTCTAGAAAGCGGCGTATCGCCGCCGGCTGCGGTATGCAGGTGGAGGATGTGAACCGGCTGCTTTCCCAGTTTAAGCAGATGCAAAAGATGGTCAAGCAGTTTGGCGGCGGCAAGGGCGGCCCCAAGATGAGTAAGAAAATGCGCCGCATGATGAGCCAAAACCCGGAGATGGCCCAGCGTATGATGGGCAAAAACGGCGGCTCTAACCCCTTTGGGTTCTAACTTTATCTATTGCCAAAAGCATTTTGGTTATATAAATTCATTATTACTTATTTTTACGGAGGTAACAAAAATGGCAGTAAAAATCAGACTGCGCCGCATGGGCGCAAAGAAGGCACCGTTCTATCGTGTAGTTGTGGCAGATTCCAGATATCCCCGCAACGGTCGCTTCATTGAGGAGATCGGCACTTACAACACCATGGTGGATCCCGCTGAGGTGAAGATCGACGGCGAGAAGGCAAAGAAGTGGATCGCCAACGGCGCACAGCCCACTGACACTGTGAAGGCTATTCTGAAGAAGGAAGGCATTTTATAATTAGTTCTTTGCCCATTTGCAAGAACTAATATGGAGGTGTTTTCTTGGAAGAACTATTGGTAGCCATCACCCGTGGTTTGGTGGATCAGCCGGACGCTGTCACGGTAGAGGTGGATCAGCCGGACGATGAGGGTGTGATCGTGTATCACCTGCATGTTGCAGAGAGTGATATGGGTCGGGTCATCGGCAAGCAGGGTCGTATTGCAAAGGCCATCCGCGTGGTTATGCGCGCTGCCGCCACCCGCTGCGACGAGAAAATTGCGGTGGAGATCGACTGATCAAAAGCGTAAACAAAAAGGACCTGTGCATCGGCACGGGTCCTTTTTTATGCTGTGAATTTCATACTGTAAAGTGTCTTTTTTGCCGTTCTGGACGATAAAATCGGCAATGTATTCCGGGCGCTGCATTTCTGCTTTGACTTTACAGGTAGGCTTAGGTATAATGGAATAGCAAAACTTGACCTATAGGGGGAATACCGATGTATAAAACATTAACCGGGGACTGGCGTTTTCGCCGGGCAGATCAGGGCGACTGGATGCCGGCCAAGGTGCCGGGCTGCAATTTCTTAGACCTGATGGCAGCCGGCAAGATCCCGGACCCGTTTGTGGGTATGAACGAAAAAGAAGTAGGCTGGGTGGGCCACGCCGACTGGGTATACGAAAAGCAGTTTACCGTAACGGCGGAAGAATTACAAGCGGACGCAGTGTATCTGCGCTGCGATATGCTGGACACCATCTGTGATGTGACGCTTAACGGTCACCGGGTGCTGCAAGGCAAAAACTGCTTTGTGCCTTACCGGGTGCCGGTAAAAGAGCGCTTGCAGGTAGGGGAGAACACCCTGACCATTCGCTTTTATTCACCGGTGGAGTATGTGAGCGCGGCATACAAAAAGTGTATGACCCCTATGAACTCCAACGGGCAGAACGGCATTGTTCATATTCGTAAGCCCCAGTGCCACTTTGGCTGGGATTGGGGTCCGGTGCTGCCGGTGAGCGGTATTACCGAGGAAATCGGGCTGGATTTCGTGGATACGGCCCGGGTGGCGCAGCTTTCCGTGCGCCAGCAGCTGCAGGGAGATGGGGCGGTGATTACCGCCAAGGCCCAAGTGGAGCAGTACGGTGACTGTACCTGCACCTTGCAGGTGACCTGCCCGGACGGCACGGTGCTGACGGAAAAAGGCACCGAGGCTGTGTTCGAAATTGAGAAGCCGGAGCTGTGGTGGACCCGGGAGCTGTCCGGCAAGGACCGCCAGCCCCTGTACACGGTATCGGCGGTGCTGACGGCGAAAGAGAAAGAACTGGACCGGGCGGAAAAGCGTGTGGGTCTGCGCACCATTGAGCTGAACCGGGAGCGGGATCCATACGGTATGAACTTCCAGTTCCGGTTAAACGGCGTGCCCCTGTTTATCAAAGGCTCCAATTTGATTCCGCCGGACAGCTTTATTACCCGCTTTGATGACAAAAAGTTAGAGGCACTGCTGGATGCTGCACAGTTTGCCAACCTGAATATGCTGCGGGTGTGGGGCGGCGGTTACTATGCATCCGACGCATTTTATGACGCCTGCGACCGGCGGGGGCTTCTGGTGTGGCAAGACTTTGGTTTTGCCTGCCAGGCGTACCCCTTCTTCCTGCCGGAATTCCTGGAGAATGTAAAGACCGAGGTGCACGCCCAGGTGCAGCGGCTGTGCCACCACCCCAGCTTGGCGGTGTGGTGCGGCAATAACGAGATCGAGGATATGCACATGGCCTGGGTGCACATGCAAAAGTATGTGCAGTGGACGGAAAAATTCTTTTATGAGATCCTGGAGCCGGAAATTCGGGCGGAGGATCCGGACACGCCCTATACCCCCGGTTCACCGGTGGGCATTGCCCATAATGAGGGCGTTTACAGCGACAATGTAGGCGACACCCACCTGTGGGGCGTGTGGCACGGCTTGCAGCCTATGCAGTATTACCGCAAACGAATGACCCGCTTTTGCAGCGAATTCGGCTTTGAGAGCCTGCCGGATGCCAAGGCCATTCGCCAGTACGCAAAGCCCGGGGATTACGCCCTGAACAGCCCGGTATTTAACCTGCACCAAAAGTGCGCCAGCGGCAACGACAAGATGGTGTATTATATTGCTTCTCGTTTCCATTTGCCCCGGCGGTTTTGGGATTATATCTATCTGTCCCAGGTGACCCAGGATACCTGCATTGCTGACGCCACCGAGCACTGGCGCCGCCACAAGGGGCAGTGCAACGGGGCTATGTACTGGCAGTTTAACGACTGTTGGGGTGTGTGCTCCTGGTCCAGCCTGGACTACTACGGCAATTACAAGGCGCTGCAATACGGCGCACGGCGGTTTAACGCGCCTTTGTCCGTGTCGGTAGAGGACAGCAAGGAACGGTTCGATGTGTATGTGCTCAACGACCTGAACGCTCGCCAGACGGTGACGGTGGAGTACGAACTGTTCGACTTTGTTACCGGCACGCTGGAGAATGAGAAAAAGAAGCTGTTGTTGCCGCCGGTGGAGAATGCGGTGGCCTTTTCCCGGGAAATGGCGCCCCTGCGCAAAAAGTACGATCTGCGCCGCACCGGTTTGGCGGTGCGGCTGGTGCAAAACGGCACCTGCCTGCAACAAAAGACGGTACTTTTCGACCAGGAAAAGCGCTTGCAGCTGCCCGGCGCCAAGCTGCACACCAAGGTGGAGATCCAAAAAGACCAACTGTGCCTGACGGTGACCACCGACCGGTTTGCCCGGCTGGTGCATTTGGAGAGCAGCCGCACTTCGTTACCCTTTAGCGACAACTATTTTGATCTGCTGCCCGGTCAAAGCCATACGGTGACTTTGGCGGCAGACCCGGACTGCACCCTGCGCGAACTGGCGGAGAGTATTCGGGTCAAGAGCCTGAGCGATGTGCCCTTTGATCGGGATCCGCTGCACGCAGCGGCCAAGCGGATCAAGGTGTATCTGTCGCCTGTCAACATTGGCAATGCCATTCACCACGGCAAGTTGAGCAAGGATATCCAACTGTAAAGAAGCCGGCTGTCCGGAAAAACAGCAGAAGAAAAGCCAAAAAAAGAAAAGTGCAAACAAAATAAGCAAAAGCGGTGCCCGGGTGGCACCGCTTTTTGCGCCGGTTTGACAATCGGCGGCCATTTGCATATAATAAATGCAGCAAAAAAAGAAACGGAGCCGCTATGAAACAGTATTTGGAAGTTGGACTGCTAAACAATACCCACGGTGTCCGCGGGGAGATGAAACTCACCCTGTGGTGTGACGATCTGGACTACTTGCGCCGCTTTCAGGTGTTGTATTTGGATCCGGAGGGGCAGCGCACGCTGCATGTAACATCCCTGCGCCCCCAAAAGCAGGGAGCCATTATCCGTTTTGCGGAGATCACCTCTATTGAACAGGCAGAGACCATCAAGGGCAAGGTGCTGTACGGCGACCGAGCAGACGGCAAGCTGCCGGAGGGGCGCACCTATATTCAGGATCTGTTGGGGTGCCTGGTGATAGATGCAGACAGCGGCACCGCGTATGGCACGATCGCCGATGTGCAGAACTACGGCTCCTGTGATATTTACGATGTGCAGAAGGGCAAGGCACACACACTGGTGCCGGCCATTGACGATGTGGTGGTGGAGAAAGATGTAGCCGCCGGGGTGGTAAAGATCCGCCCCATGAAAGGACTTTTTGATGCGGATTGATATTATGACCCTGTTCCCGGACATGTGCCGCGCCGTGCTGGACGAGAGCATTGTGGGCCGGGCACGCAAGGCCGGGAAAGTGGAGATCGAAGCCACGGATATTCGGGCTTATACAGAAAATAAGTACAGAAATGTGGACGATACACCCTACGGCGGCGGTATGGGTATGGTGATGCAGACCCAGCCGGTATATGACTGCTACCAAGCGATTTGCCAGCGGGCGGGGGATGTGCCCCACCATTTGATTTATCTGACCCCCCAGGGCAAGACCCTGACCCAGCAGCGGGTCAAAGAACTGGCAGGTATGGAGCATCTGGTGCTGCTGTGCGGCCATTATGAGGGCATTGACGAGCGGGTGATTGAGGAGTTGCAGCCGGAGGAGATCAGCGTAGGGGACTATGTGCTCACCGGCGGTGAGTTGCCGGCGCTGGTGCTGGCGGACAGTGTGACCCGCCTGCTGCCCGGCGTGCTGTCTGACGCAGCCTGCTTTGAGGAGGAGAGCCATTATAACAGCCTGCTGGAGTACCCCCAGTACACCCGACCGCCGGTGTGGCGGGGCCGAGAGGTGCCGGAGGTGCTGCTTTCCGGCCACCATGCCAACATTGCCAAGTGGCGGCGGCAGCAGTCCTTGCAGCGCACCTTGGAGCGGCGGCCGGATCTCTTGGAACGAGCGGATTTGACAAAAGCGGACAAGAAGATTTTGGAAACGCTGAAAGCAAATAAAATTCTGTGAATTTTGCACAAATGGAGTGAAAAAATTTTGTGCCTAATTAACAATACAGACGAAGTTTGCCCCAAGGCGTTGACCGAACGGACTTTAATGGTATAATATATAAAGTACTGGGGTCGAGATGGCTTTCGACCCGAATCCATAAAATGTGTATTTGAGTTAAGCGAGGTAATCACTATGTTCGTGAAAGATGTTAAGGTGGAAAATCAGGTTGGCCTGCATGCACGTCCCGCCACTTTCTTTATTCAGAAGGCAAATGAGTACAAGTCCTCTATTTGGGTAGAGAAGGAAGAGCGCCGCGTGAACGCAAAGAGCCTGTTGGGCGTGCTTTCTCTCGGTATTATGGGCGGCACGGATATCCGCATCATCGCCGACGGTTCCGATGAGGAAGAAGCTGTGGAGGGTCTGGTAGCCCTGGTCAAGAGCGGCTTTACCGAGTAACGGCCACACAATACGAACAGCGTATGCGGAGAATTCTTTTCTCCGCATTTTTTTATGGTGATCTGCATTGACTGAGAAAGAACTGCGTAGAAAAGCAATGGCACTGCCTACCACTCCGGGCGTGTACATTATGAAGGATAAGAACAAAAAGATCATTTATATCGGCAAGGCCAAGGCGTTAAAAAACCGGGTGTCTTCCTACTTTGGCTCCCACACCAATCACACCTTAAAGGTGATCCGCATGGTGGAGCACGCCGATGATTTTGATTATATCCTGTGTGACAGCGAGTTTGAGGCGCTGGTGCTGGAGTGCTCGCTGATCAAGCAACATCAGCCCAAGTACAATATCCTTTTGAAGGACGATAAGGGGTATAATTATATCAAGATCACCCCGCCGCCGTTCTCTAAGATCAGCGAGTGCAAGCAGATGACGGAGGACGGCAGTAGCTACTTAGGGCCGTACACCTCCGGCTATTCCGTGAAGCAGGCGGTGGAGGAGACCTTAAAGATTTACAAATTGCCCCGGTGCAATAAGCAATTTCCCCGAGATTACGGCAAGTCTCGCCCCTGCCTGAACGGCTTTATGGGTATTTGCTCCGCGCCTTGTGCCGGTCGGATCAGCAAGTCTGATTTTGCCGCCAATATTGCAGATGCAGTGGATTTTTTAAAGGGCGGCAGCGCCAAGGCAGTGAAGGAATTGACTGCCCGTATGCAGGCGTGCAGCGCGGCCATGGAATTTGAAGAGGCTGCCAAGCTGCGGGACCGGATCAAGGCCATTCGTAATTTGGACGAACGGCAAAAAGTCGTGTCCATCAATGTGCCGGAGGAGGATGTGTTTGCTCTGGTGATCGCCGGGAAAAAGGCTTGCTTTGAGGTGATCCGCTTTGAAAACGGTCGCCTGACAGACAGCGAGCACTGGCTGCTGGATCCGCCGGAGGATCTGCCTGCCGCCCGCAGTGCACTGATCGAACGGTACTACTCTATGCGGGACCGGGTGCCTGCCCGGATCGCTTTGGACGGAGAGCTGGAGGACGAGAAATTGCTGCTTGCCTGGCTGGAGGATAAGCGAGGCAAAAAAGTCAGCCTGATCCACCCGCAAAAAGGGGAGCACTTGTCCATTGTGCAGTTGTGTATCAAGAACGCCAACGAGCATTTGGCGCAGAACGCCGGGCGCTTAGGGCGAGAGTTCGCCGCCCTGGAGGAGTTGGCGCAGCTGCTGGGATTGCCCCAGGCACCGGAATATATTGAGTCCTATGATATTTCTCACACCTTTGGTGCGGATAATGTGGCGGGCATGGTGGTGTTTCACAACGGCCGCCCCATGAAGAAAGCTTATAAAAAATTTGCCATTAAAGGCTTTGACGGCCAAAATGATGTGGGGTCAATGCAGGAGGTACTGCAGCGGCGTTTTACCCATTACCGGGAGGACCCGGAGGACAGTACCTTTAAGATCCTGCCGGATCTGATTTTGCTGGACGGCGGCGACGCCCAGGTGCACGCGGTGTTGCCGGTGCTGGCCGGTATGCATATTGATGTGCCGGTGTTCGGTATGGTCAAGGATAGCAAGCACCGCACCCGGGCCATTTCTACCGGCGGTGGTGAAATTCAAATCAACGCCAACCGTCAGTCCTTCACTTTAGTGTCTTCCATTCAGGAGGAGGTGCACCGTTTTGCGGTCAGCTACCACCACCAAAAGCATAAAAAATCCGCCTTCAATTCCACTTTATTGCAGATTGAGGGGATCGGTCCCGCCAAAGCCAAGGCATTGCTGAAGACGCTGAAAACCGTGACCGCCGTGCGGGAGGCTACCCAAGAGCAGCTGGCTGCAGTGCCCGGCATTTCCCGGGAAAATGCCAAGGCCGTTTACGCCTATTACCACGGTGAGACAGCGGCGAAATAAGCACTGCCATTTATTACAAATCGTAAAAATCCCGCCGGGCGACTTGACGAACGGTGCGGATGACTGTATAATGATAGTCGTATAAAATTAAGGAATGTTGCACAATGATGCGAGTAATTACCGGTTCCGCACGGGGCAGACGGTTAGAGACCCTGCCCGGTGAAGATGTGACCAGACCTACAACAGAATCCGTCAAAGAGGCGTTGTTCTCTATGATCCAATTTGATATTGAGGGTCGCCGTGTGCTGGATCTGTTTGCCGGTTCCGGCCAGCTGGGGATCGAGGCGCTGTCTCGCGGCGCCCGCAGTTGTACTTTTGTGGAGAACAACCGCTCCGCCAAGCAGGTGGTGGAGCGGAATTTGGCTCACTGCCGGCTGGAGGAGCAGGCGAATGTGGTCTTTTCCGACGCCCTGTCGTTCTTAAATCGCAGCGGGACCTATGATCTGGTGCTGCTGGATCCGCCTTACGGCAAGGGTATTTTGCAGCGGGTGCTGCCCGTACTGGTACCCCGGCTGTCTGATGACGCCATGGTGGTGTGCGAGTCCGGGCGGGATGAGGAACTGCCGGCCCAGGTAGGCTCTTTCGTACTGGATCGGGAGCGTCGCCACGGCAAAACCAAGATCGCCCTGTATCTTCGCGGAAAGGACTTGGCAGAATGAAAACAGCCATTTGCCCGGGCAGCTTTGACCCGGTGACCCTGGGGCATTTAGACATTATTGAACGCGCCGCCGGCCTGTTTGATCAGGTGACGGTGCTGGTGATGCAAAACAGTGCCAAGCAGGACGGCCTCTTTACCGTAGAGGAGCGTTGCCGGCTGATTCGCCGCTGCCTGCACGCAGAAAACATTCAAATTGATACTTATGACGGCCTGCTGGTGGACTACGCCAAGCAAACTGGTGCGGCCGCTGTGGTAAAAGGGCTGCGCGCTTTGTCTGATTTTGAGTACGAATTTCAGCAGGCGCTCACCAACAAAAGCCTGTGTCCGCAACTGGAAACGGTGTTTCTCACCGCCAAGGGGGAAAATATGTTTTTATCCTCCAGTATGGTGAAGGAAGTGTGCCGTCTGGACGGGGACATTTCCGCCTTTGTGCCCAAAGAAATTTTAGATGACATTATTGCAAGATGTAAAGGAGAGCGTTAGATATGACCAATACGGATATTTTGCTGGAAGACCTGGAGGATGTGCTGGACGATGCCACCTCTATGCCCATGACCAAAAAATCTTTGGTAGATGTGGACAAGATCAAGACCATTATTGAGGATATTCGACTGAATACCCCTCAGGAGACCAAGCAGGCTAAGGCCATTGTGGACTCCAGAAACAATATTTTGGACGAGGCCAAGAAAGAGGCGGCCAAGATCATCAGCGAGGCGCAGGCCCAGGCACGGGAACTGGTGGCTCGCGATCAGATCACCCAGAACGCCCAGAAAGAGGCAACGGAGATCATTGCCAAGGCCCACAGCGAGGGCGAGGCTTATGTGAAGCAGGCGCAGAACCAGGCTTCCGAGTTGCTGGGCAAAGCCACTACCCAGGCCAATGAGATGGTGACCACGGCACAGAACAAGAGCCGTGAGATGCTCACCGCCGTAAACAATTATGCAGACGACACCCTGCTGGAGATCGACGACTCTCTGTACAAAGCCCTGAGCGATGTGCGCCGGATTCGTCAGAACATTATGAACAGTCAGCACAGAAATACCTCTGCAAACGACAATCCGTAAAAAACGGCAACGGAGCACTCCCATCTATGTGGGTGCTCCGCTTTTTTTTATTCATAAGTAAAGGAGTGCTTTTTTTGACCGCCATGACCACGATTTTATGGCTGACGGCCGTTGTTATTTTGGGCTGCGTTTTGTTTCAGCGCCTATCCGGCAAGGTGGGCGTTCCGGCGCTGCTCTTTTTTATTTTATTGGGTATGTTCTTCGGCACAGATGGCGTGGTGAAGATCTCCTTTGACAATTTTGAGCTGGCACAAAATGTGTGCTCCGTGGCACTGCTGTTTATTATGTTTTACGGCGGCTTTGGT
Organism: Oscillospiraceae bacterium; assembly: GCA_025757685.1. NCBI lineage: Bacteria > Bacillati > Bacillota > Clostridia > Eubacteriales > Oscillospiraceae > Oscillospiraceae bacterium. Next base: position 527,591 of record CP107220.1, read on the forward strand.
ACCAATGTGCGCTCGGCGCGCCCGGTGGCCGCGCAGGCGGTGCTGCTGTCCTCTGTGGGCACGGTGCTTACTGCCGGACTGGTGGGCGTGTTTTGCCACTTTGTGCTGGGGGTTGCCCTGTGGGAGAGCTTCCTGATCGGTGCGGTCATCAGCTCCACCGACGCGGCGTCCGTGTTTTCCGTGCTGCGCAGTCGGCACTTGAATTTGAAATATCATACTGCATCGCTGTTAGAGGTGGAGAGCGGCAGTAACGATCCGTTTTCGTACATGCTCACCACCATTGTACTGTCTGTGATGCACGGTGGCAGCAGCGGCGGTCAATTTGCGGCCATGCTGGCGGCACAGATTGGCTATGGTGTGCTGTTTGGCGTGGTGTTGGCACTGGCGGCTCGATGGGTGCTGGGTCGCTTTCGCTTCTCTGCCGGGTTTGATGCGGTGTTTGCCGTGGCGGTGGCGCTGCTGTCCTATGTGCTGCCGGAAATGCTGGGCGGTAACGGCTATCTCAGCGTATATCTGACCGGTATGATTCTGGGCAACAGCCGGATCCCCAACAAGTCCGGGCTGGTACACTTTTTTGACGCTGCCACGGCGCTGATGCAAATGGTACTGTTTTTCCTGCTGGGGCTGCTGGCATTTCTGTCCCAGCTGCCGCACATTGCGCCCCGGGCGCTGCTGATTGCCTTGTTTCTGACCTTTGTGGCCCGCCCGGCAGCAGTGGCACTGCTGCTTACGCCGTTTCGTGCGCCTCTTCGCCAGCAGCTGCTGGTGAGTTGGTCCGGTCTGCGTGGCGCGGCGTCCATCGTATTCGCCATTATGGCAACCATGCACCCGGCGGTGATGCAAAACGATGTGTTCCATATTGTGTTCTTTATTGTGCTGTTCTCCGTGCTGCTTCAGGGTACCTGTTTGCCTCGAGTGGCGGCAAAGCTGGGCATGACCGACGACGGCGCCGATGTAATGAAAACCTTTACCGACTATGTGGATGAGGTACCGGTGCAGTTCATCCGCTTTTCTCTGCCGGAGGGGCACCCTTGGGCAGGGCAAGCTGTGCGTCAGGTGGTGCTGCCGCCGGCGTCCATTTTAGTATTGGTTCTTCGTGGAGATCGGCGGATCGTGCCGGATGGCAGCGTGCAGCTGCAGGCAGGAGATACTTTGATTCTGAGCGGCACGGCTGCGGGAGCGGTAGAGGGCGTGCATTTGTATGAAAAAACGCTGGATGCGGACAGCAGCTGGCTGGATCAGCCCTTATGCCGGATCCACACCGGCGATCGGCTGGTAATCCTGGTGCGCCGGGGTGGGCAGATTTTAATCCCGGACGGCGACACGGTGCTGCGTTTGGGGGATCGGTTGGTGATTAACGACCCGCAATCTAAATCATAAGCAGAAAAAGAAAGACGGTACAGTCGTGTGACTGTACCGTCTTTTTATGTTTTCTCAGATTTATTCACCGTCTGTGCGCTTGCGCTCTCGATCCACGATGTAGGCGTGTACCTTGTCAGCCAAGTCGCCGTACAGCTTGAACTTGCGCACAAAGACGATCAGCGCCAGCAGCACCAGAATGGGCGGCACGCCAAAGGCGATAAAGCCGATGGCCGTCTTGGTGGCGTCGTTAATGTGCGCAGTGACGATCTGCTGGTTGTAGTGCATCAGACCCAGACCGCCAAACAGAATGATGGTCTGAATGGTGTAGGCCATCTTCTGCAAAAAGCCTTTCATAGAGAAAGTAATGCTTTCGTTGCGCTCACCGTTCTTGTATTCGCCGTAGTCCACAATATCTGCCAGGAAGATGGTCTGCGCCACAAACATGGAGCTGATCCCCACGGAGGAGATAATGTAACTGATGTCCAGCGCAATGGTAAGCTTCAGTATCGGGCCGAAGATATACATCAGTATGTAGCCAAAGATGGTCATACACAGAGAGATGATGTAGATGGTGCGCTTGGTAAATTTCTTAGACAACAGCGGAATGACCAACAGACCCACGGCAGAGCCGACGGCGCCGATGGTAGAGAACATGGACTGTGCCGTGGGCTTTTCCAACACATCGGTAAAGTAGTACACAGCGGTGCCGCTGGTCAGATACCAGCCGGCGTTGGAGAGCATGGCAAAGATCATAAAGATGACCAGTTGATCGTTATGCGCCACCACTTGGAACATTTTCTTAAAACTGAATTTCTCTTTATTTGCCTTGTAGATTACATGACGCTCTTTGGTGCTCAGCACGCAGATCAGGGAGAAGCATACCAGCGCCACGGCACAGATCAGTGCCCAGCGAGAAAAGCCGGAGGCGCTGTACCCCTTGTCGGTGGTGATACCGTCGGACAGCTTGGGCAGGATCAGCGGGGTCAGAATGGTAATCAGTCCCTGTCCGATACCGCTAAAGGTGCGCGCTACGGTGGCTACCAAGTTCCGATCCTTCGGGTCGGAAGTGAAAGAAGGCACCATGGACCAGTAGGGAATATCTGCCATGGTGTTGGTCATGCCCCACAGAATGTACATAAAGGCAATGTACACATAGAGCCGGGTACCGCTCATGCCGAAGCTGGTGAACAGTAGGGTCAGCACAACGGCATTGGACAGCGCGCCGATGATGATCCAAGGGCGGTATTTGCCCATTTTGGTTTTGGTGTTGTCCACAATGGTGCCCATCATCGGGTCGTTAACGCCGTCCCAAATGCGCGCCAGCGGGGTGAGCAGCAGCAAAAAGCCCTCTTTCAGTCCCAGTACGCTTGACAGGTAGTAGGACAGGTACGAGTAGAACATACCGTAGCTTAGGTCCAGTCCCACTGCACCGATGCCGTAACCCAGCTTTTCACGCCAGGTGGTCTTGTATTCATCCATAAGCAGTCTCCTGTTTTGACTCAAAGTTCCCTTTGAGCATTATTTTTTTACAATTATAGCATATATAGTGCACCCAGCGCAACAAATTTTAAAAAACGCACCAAACCTTGTGGAAAAAGTGGAGTAGTTACAAAAGAGTTACAAATCATTTAAGGGTTGACATATCCTTGGCTGCCCATTATAATAAGTACGAGTGGTGAGAGTTCCACTAAATTCCATCGTTTTTCATCACTGTCCCTAACCAAACCTGAGATTTGGGCGGGATTTCCCATAAATGCATTCTGTTTATCTTAGCTGAAAGGAGGCGCCGCTTGTGAATTTAGGTATCTTTGTGGGTACATATATGGACCAGAAGCTGGACAGCAAAGGGCGCCTTTCTGTTCCGGCCAAGTGGCGGGAACGCCTGGGAACGGAATTTTTTATGGTTTGTATGAACCTGCGGGGCAGCACCTGTATCAAATTGTATCCGCAAGATGAGTTTATGCACTGCGTGGAGGCACTGGACGACGGTACCGCTAACGAAGTGTATGAGAAAAACAAAATTTTCTTCTCCAACGCAGAGGAGTGTACGCTGGATGCACAGGGTCGCTTTACGCTGAATGCCCGGCTGAAAGACTATGCCGGCATGGAAAACGGCTCTACCGTGATTATGCAAGGTCACAAGCGCACCATTGAGATCTGGACCAATGAGGGCTTCAACACCATGTTCAACGGCCTGCGGACGGATACCAACTTCCTGGATCTGATGGATGCCGGTAAGAAAGCAAAGCCGGCTTCGGAAGAGCAGACGGCAGGTGTATAAGATGGAATTTGTGCACAAGAGTGTGCTGTTTGCAGAGACGGTGGCAGCCATGCAGGCGACCCCGGGCAAATGGCTGGTAGACGGTACGGCAGGGGGCGGCGGTCACGCGCGCGCTATTGCAGAAAGCGGCTGCCACTTGCTGGCAGTGGATCAGGACCCGGACGCCATTGCGGTGTTGCACCGACGGCTGGACGATCTGCCTAATGTGACCATTGTACACGACAATTTTGCGAATATTAAAAACATATTGCTCGACAGGGGTCTGAGCGGCATAGATGGTATGCTGCTGGATCTGGGAGTCAGCTCTTTTCAGCTGGATACGGCGGAGCGTGGCTTCTCCTTCCATCAAGACGCGCCGCTGGATATGCGTATGAGTAAGACCGGCCGCAGCGCCGCGGACGTGGTCAATACTTATGACGAGGCTGCGCTGGCGGATATTCTCTACCGCTATGGGGAGGAAAAATTCAGCCGCCGCATTGCCGCCAATATTGTAAAAGCCCGGCAGGAAAAGCCCATTGAGACTACATTCCAGCTGGTGGATATTATTAAAGCCAGTATGCCCCAGCGAGCCATGCGCGACGGCCACCCGGCTCGGCGCTCCTTTCAGGCGATTCGCATTGAGGTGAACGGTGAACTGGATGTGCTGCAGCAGGCGTTGCACGACGCCTTTGACTGCCTGAACCCCGGTGGTCGGCTGGTAATCATTACCTTTCATTCCTTAGAGGATCGAATGGTGAAGAATGCTTTTGCCCAGTGGAGCAAGGGCTGCACCTGCCCCAAGGAATTCCCGGTGTGCGTGTGCGGTAATAAGCCCAAGGGCAAGGCGCTGAAGTCCGTTGCCCCCTCGGCGGCGGAGCTGGAGGAAAACCCCCGCGCCCGTTCCGCGCGGTTGCGGGTATTTGAAAAATACTAAAGAAGATTGTAAAAAATAAAAGATGTGGAAAGGTCGGTGAGCCGAAATGACAAACAGCAGCGATTTCAGACGGTATGCGTATTCTGCGGACGCTTCCTATGCGCTGGAGGCGTTTAACGCCCACAGAACTGCGGCGGCACCTGCCTATCAGCCGCCTCGGCGGCAAAGAAAGCGGGAACTGCGGGTGCACGAGAACACCCGCCTGAAAAGCGAGCAGCAGCTGCACACCGAAGGGCGTATGGCTGCCAAGCAGGCGGCAATCCTGGTGGTCAGCGTGCTGGTGACCCTGGGTATGCTGGGCGGCGTGCTCTTTACCTTTGCACAGAAGAATAAACTCAATCATGAAGTGGCAAGCATCAATCGCCAGATCAGCGAAGCGCAGAGCGAGAGCACACGGCTGAACAGTCAGCTGGACGCCTTGGTCTCTGTGGAGATGATTGACCAATACGCCGTAGAAAAACTGGGTATGAGCAAAATGCAATCCGGTCAAATGCGCTATGTGGATGTGGACGCCTATATGCAGGCTCGCGCCAAGGCGCAAAAGACCCAGCCGTCCCCCGGCGCTTATGCCCGTGTGGTGCGGGAATAAGGAAAGAAGCATAAACGTATGATTGAGAGTTGGCAGCATTGGCTTCAACTCTCATAAGTATTTTATTCGGCCTGTCGAATGGGCATAAATCTGCGCTTATTGTGCAGAAAGGAGCATAAAACTGTGGCCATTTTCGGAAGAAAAGTGATGAACAATCGCATTACGATCCTGGGGATCGTTGTGCTGTTTTTGCTTTCTCTCGATGTGGCCCGTATTTTTTATCTGCAAGTGCTAAAGGGTGACGAATACGCCGCCAAGGCGGAGAGTCAGCAGCTGTCTGATACGGAGATACCGGCCATGCGCGGTACCATTTATGACAGCGACGGTAATATTTTGGCCCAGTCCGCTACGGTGTGGACCGTATATCTGGATCCGCTGAATATTAAGGACAAACAGCGTCCGGTACTAATCGCGGAGCTGACCAAGCTCTTTGATTTGGACGAAGAAGAAGCCAAGGCGTTGGAAGAAAAAACCCGACAAAAAAATCACTATGTGATTGTGCGGGAGCAGGTGGAGAATAATATTAAAAAGCAGCTGGCGGATTTTATTGACAAGCAGGCAATGGCCAACTGCATTGGGATGGAGCAGTCCACCAAGCGATATTATCCGTACGGCTCACTGGCCTCCAGTGTGATCGGCTTTACCGGCGCAGACGATCAGGGCTTGTCCGGTCTGGAGCAGAACTACAATGATCTGCTCACCGGTACGCCGGGACGGCTGATCACGGCTAAGGACGCCAAATCCAATAGTATTTCCGACGATTATTCCACCTCTATTGCTGCGCAGGACGGCGACTCTCTGATGTTGACCATTAACCAGACCATTCAGTATTACCTGGAAAAGGGTCTGCGGGAGACCATGGAGCAGTACCGGAGCAAGGGCGCCTACGGTGTGGTGATGGATTGCAACACCGGCGCGGTGCTGGCAATGAGCTCTATGCCGGATTATGACTGCAACGAGCCGTACAAACTCACTTACGATAAGAACAAAAAAGCCATTAAGAAAATTAAAGATAAGACCAAAAAGAGTGAGGCAGAGAGCGCTGCCGTACAAAATCAGTGGCGCAATTTTACCGTGTCTGATACCTATGTGCCCGGCTCCGTGTTCAAAACCTTTATTGCCAGCGCTGCGCTGGAGGAAAAAGTGGTGAATTTGAACACCAGCTACACCTGTACCGGCTCCATTCAGGTAGAAGATTACAAAATGAACTGCCACTATCACGCCGGTCACGGCACACAGAATCTGACCCAAGGACTGGAGAACTCCTGTAATCCGTTCTTTATCACCATTGGCCAGCGGCTGGGCGTGCACAATTATTTCAAATATTTCCAGGGCTTCGGCTTTACGGATATTACCGGCATCGACCTGCCCGGCGAGGCCAGCCCCCAGTATTATAAAGAGAAGCAGTATGGCATTGTGGAATTGTCCTCCGCTTCCTTTGGCCAGACCAACAGCCTGACCCCCATTCAGGTGTGCACCGGATTGTGTGCCATTGCCAACGGCGGCACGCTGCTGAAGCCTTATGTGGTGTCTGAGGTGCGGGACGCAGACGGTAAAGTGGTACAAAAGAACAGCCGTACCGCTGTGCGCCAGGTGATCAGTGAAGATACCTCCAAAAAGGTCTGTAAGATGATGAAGGCCGTAGTGGATGAGGGCACCGGCAAGAATGGCTATGTGGCCGGTTACCGTGTAGGCGGCAAAACCGGTACTTCCACCAAGCTGGGCGAGTCCGCCGCAGGGGAGAAGGACAAATATATTGTCTCCTTTGCTGCCATCGCTCCCTCCGATGACCCGCAAATTGCTATGCTGATTATTGTAGATGAGCCGAATGAGGATCTGGGCGGCGGCGCACTGTGCGCGCCTATCGCTTCTCAGGTAGTGGAACAGGCCATGACGGAACTGGGCGTAGAGCCGGTTTATACCGACAGCGAACTGTCTGCATTGTCTACCGCCGTACCGTCCGTTACGGGCAAAACGGTGGAGAAAGCAAAATCCACTCTTTCTGAGCAAAAGTACAAGTACAAGGTGGTGGGCAGCGGCAAAACCGTGGTGGCACAAAGCCCCTCCGGCAATGATGTGATTCCGGCCGGCGGCACGGTGTGGCTGTACACGGAGAGCGGTAAGGAAAAGAAGGTAAAGGTGCCTAACTTTACAGGCTGCTCCGTTAGTGAGGCCAAGGCATTGGCGCAGGCTCACAATCTGAATATAGAGATCACCGGCAACGATTTGTCCTCCGGCAATGTAAAAGCCTATCGCCAAAGCGAGAAGCAAGGCTCTATGGTTGCCCAGGGGAAAGTGGTCGTTGTATCGTTCAAAAATACAGAGTCCGTTTTAGACTGACAGAAGGGAAGATCGCAATGAAAGTATCCGAATTGCTGCAGGGGATCCCCTGCACCGGTACCTACAACGATGTGGAGGTGCTGGATGTGACCCAGGACTCTCGGCTGGTGGAGCCGGGGTATCTGTTTGTGTGCATCAAGGGCGCCAGCTTTGACGGCCACGCCGTGGCGGCAGAAATGCTGGAAAAGGGCGCCGTTGCCGTGGTATGTGACCACGACATGGGGCTGCCCAGCCAGGTGATTACCCCCAATACCCGGGATGCCTATGCAACCATTTGTGCCAATTATTACGGCAACCCGGCAGAGAAGTTGCAGCTGATCGGCCTTACCGGCACCAACGGCAAAACCACCACCACATTCCTCATTAAGCAAATTTTGGAGAATGCAGGCAAAAAGGTGGGCCTCATTGGCACGGTGCAGAATATGGTGGGCAGCGAGGTTTACCCGGCCAAGTACACCACACCGGAGGCACACGAGCTGCAAAAGCTGTTTTCTTTGATGGTACAGGCCGGTTGTCAGTATTGTGTGATGGAGGTGTCCTCCCAAGCGCTGGCACAGGGTCGTGTAAAGGGACTTCACTTTGCACTTGCCGCCTTCAGCAATCTGACCCAGGATCATTTGGACTATCATAAGACTTGGGAAAATTACTTTAATTCCAAGCGTATTTTGTTTGAGAATTGCGACAAAGCCGTCACAAATGCAGACGACAAAAACGGCTTGAAGATTGTGGAGGGTCTGCCCTGTCAGGTGACCACTTATGCGGTGGATACCAACAGCGCCGACTATGTGGCAAAGAACCTGAACTTTAAGCCCAGCGGTGTGGAATATGAGTTGGTGGCGCCGGAAAATATCGGTCGCTGTCACTGCCCCATTCCCGGCCGGTTTTCCGTTTATAATTCGCTGTGCGCCGCTACTTGTGCGCTGGAACTGGGCGTGCCGTTTGGCGACGTGCTCACCTCCATCAGCAAATCAAAAGGGGTAAAGGGCCGCATTGAAGTGGTACCTACCGACACGGACTTTACGGTGATCATCGACTATGCCCACTCACCGGACGGACTGGAGAATATCATTTCTTCTCTGCGGGAGATCGCAACCGGTCGCATTATGACTCTGTTTGGCTGTGGCGGCGATCGGGATAAGACCAAGCGTCCCAAGATGGGACGGATTGCGGCAGAGTTGTCCGATTTTTGTGTGGTTACTTCGGATAATCCTCGTAGCGAGAATCCCCACGCCATTATTGAAGATATTTTAGTGGGTATGCAAGGCATCTCCACGCCCTATGTGGTTGTAGAAAACCGCAAGGAGGCCATTGCCTGGGCACTGCATCACGCGGAGCCGGGAGACATTGTGCTGTTGGCGGGCAAAGGCCATGAAACCTACCAAATTCTGCCTACGGGCACCATTCATTTTGATGAAAGAGAAGTCGTGGCAGAGATCCTCGGCGCCGAGAAAGAATGAAAGCATTTACTTTACAGGAAGCGGCGGCAGCCTTAGGCTTGCCCCAAATGCAAGCCCAGGCCACCTTGGCCGATGTTTGCACGGATACAAGAAAAATACAGCCCGGCAGCCTCTTTGTCTGCTTGCGGGGGGAACGGTTTGACGGCCATTCCTTTGCGTCTCAGGCGGCAAAGTTAGGTGCGGCGGCGCTCCTGGTGGATCACCCGGTAGACGCGGATGTGCCCCAGCTGGTGGTAACGGATACCGGCAAGGCGCTGCTCCAGTTGGCCGGTTGGTATCGTCGGCGGTTTCAGTTGCCGGTGGTGGGCCTGACCGGCTCCGTGGGCAAAACCACCACCAAGGAGTTTATCGCTCTGGTGTTGGGTGCCAAGTATAATACCTTAAAGACACAGGGCAACCTGAACAACGAGATTGGTGTGCCTCAAATGCTGTTCCGCTTGGAGGACAGCCACACGGCGGCGGTCATTGAAATGGGCATGAACCATTTTGGCGAGATCAGCCGTCTGACCCGGGCGGTGGCGCCCACTGTGGGACTGATCACCAACATTGGCGTGTCCCACATTGAGAACCTGGGTTCCCGGGCGGGAATTTTGCAGGCAAAACTGGAAATACTGGAGGGGATGGCACCGGATGCGCCCCTGATTGTGAATATAGATAATGATATGCTGCGCACGGTCAAGCTGGGGGACCGTCCGCTTTTGACCTTTGCCATTGACGATCAAAGCGCAGATTTTACTGCCACGGATATTGCAGAGCAGGGGAGCACCACCACTTTTACGGTGCACCACAGCACCTTTACCCAGCCGGTAACCATTCCCACTGTGGGTATACATAATGTTTATAACGCCCTGGCGGCTATGGCTGTGGGCTATGTGACCGGGGTGGATCATGTTGCTGCTGCGTCAGCCCTGGCAAACTATGTGCCTGCCGGTATGCGCCAAAATTTGGTGCAGGTAGGTGGCGTGCAGGTGATTGAGGACTGCTATAATGCCAGCCCGGACTCCATGCGCGCGGCATTGCAAACCTTGGGCAAGCTGCCGGTGCACCGCCGCTATGCGGTGCTGGGGGCCATGCTGGAGCTGGGAGATTACGCCAAGGAGGCACACACCCAAGTGGGCAAGATGGCGGCAGAGAATGGCATAGACGGCGTGCTGGCCTATGGGGCAGACGCTGCCTATATTGTAGAAGCGGCCAAGCAGGCGGGGCTGGAAAACGCCCGATTGTTTGACACAAAAGAGGCGCTGGCGCAGTCGCTGGCGCAGCAGGTACAACCCGGTGACGGTGTGCTCTTTAAGGGCAGCCGTGGGATGCACCTGGAGGATGTAATGCACACGGTGTATGAAAGGTGGGAGAAGGCGTAATGTCTATTGTATCTGTTCTGATCAGTTTAGTGGTGGCCTTTGCCGTCACTGCAGGGCTGGGGTTTGTGATCATTCCGTGGTTGCGCAAGCTGCACTTCGGTCAAACCATTTTGGACATTGGCCCCGTGTGGCATAAGAAAAAGCAGGGCACGCCCAATATGGGCGGATTGATGTTTATTATCGGGATCATTGTAGCCTTTATTGTAGGCGCCTTGACCCTGCACTTTTCCGGCGGGTCGCTGGAGAGCGCCTACTCCGAACTGCTCCCCGGGCGGGAGATCATTCTGCTGGTGGCGGGTCTGTGCCTGGCCCTCGGCAACGGGATTGTAGGCTTTACCGACGATTTTATCAAAATCAAGCTGAAGCGCAACGAGGGCCTGTCTGCTAAGCAGAAGTCTTTGGGTCAGCTGATTGTGGCAGTAGGATATGTGGCGACCCTGTGGTTCTCCCACAACACAGTGTGGTACTTGCCTTTTGCCGGTTCCGTGAACTTTGAGCGCAATTTCGGCACCGGACTGCTGTTTTGGGTGCTGTCCATCTTTATCATTTACGGCACGGTAAATTCCGTGAATTTGACCGACGGCATCGACGGCCTTTGTTCCTCTGTGACCGCTACCGTAGCCATTGCCTTTATCTATTTTGGTATGTACTGCGGCTACACGGGTATGTCCATTTTGGCGGCAGCTATTTTGGGCGGCGTGTTGGGCTTCCTGTGCTGGAACTGGAACCCGGCCAAGACCTTTATGGGCGATACCGGCAGCCTGTTCCTAGGTGGTTTGGTTGCAGCCTTAGGCTACTGTATCAAGTGCCCGATTTTGCTGCTGCTTTTCGGTATCGTTTATGTGTGCGAGACCATGAGCGATATTATCCAGATCGGTTACTTTAAGATCACCCACGGCAAGCGTATTTTCAAAATGGCGCCCATTCACCATCACTTTGAGATGTGCGGCTGGAAAGAAAAGAAGATTTGCGTTGTGTTTTCACTGGTAAATGCCGCCGGATGTATTCTCGCTTTGGTGCTGCTGATTAAGGGCACCTTCGGGAAATAAGATTTGAAGAAAGAACAGAAAGGAGCATTCTGTGGCTTACCACGCAGATAACGCATTGTCTTCCCACAGCGAGGGGGAACGGGTGCTGCCCATGCAAAAAGGCGGCAAACAGCGACTGAAAAAAAGTGATATTTGGGTCACCGGCTCCTTTGATGTGCCTTTTTTGGCGCTGTCTTTGCTGCTGCTCACCATCGGGCTTGTGATGCTTTTTTCCGCCTCCTATGCCTATGCTTTTTATAATGATGATGGCAACAGCTATGCTTATATCAGCCGCCAGCTGATATTTGCAGTTGTGGGCCTGGTGGCGATGTTTATTCTATCCAAATTGAATTATAAGGTGATCCAGGCGGCTACTGTGCCGCTGCTGCTGGTCACATTGGCGCTGCTGTGTTTGGTGCTGGTGTATCACACAAATCTGCGGGGCTTTCGCCGTTGGATCCCCCTTGGTCCCATTACTTTTCAGCCGTCGGATCTGGCCAAGTTCACCATCTCGGTGGTGCTGGCCAATTATATCAGTCGGTACTACCACCAAATGCGCAAGTTTAAGTACGGCTTTGTGTATCCCATTTTGGTCATAGCTGTGTTTTGCGGGCTGATCTACTTAGAGCATCACATGTCCTGCACCATTTTGATCTTTCTCATTGGTGCGTCGCTGATGTGGGCCGGGGGCAGCAACTGGAAGTTGTTTGCTATCGGCGTTGGTATCGTGGCAGCTGTGGCAGTGCTGGTGGTGGTCAATCCGGAGTTGCTGGAGAATTACGCCGGCGAGCGCATACGCGCCTGGCTGGATAAAAGCTACTCGCCGGATGATCTGCGCTGGCAGACCAACAACTCCCTGTATGCCATTGGCTCCGGCGGTCTGTTTGGCACCGGGCTGGGCAATTCCAAGCAGAAGTACCTGTATGTGTCTGAGCCGCAAAACGACTTTATCTTTTCTATTGTATGTGAGGAACTTGGCTTTGTAGGCGCTGCGTTTATTATTCTTCTGTTTGGGCTTTTAGTGTGGCGCGGTGTTGATATTGCCAAAAAGTGCCCCAATCGGTTCGGCTCCCTGCTGGTGCTGGGCATTATGGCTCAGATCGGGTTTCAGGTGGTGCTGAACATTATGGTGGTCACAGATACCATTCCCAACACGGGTATTGCGCTGCCGTTCTTCAGTTACGGCGGCACAGCACTGATCCTGTTGCTGGGCGAGATCGGCGTGGTGCTCTCCGTATCACGCAAAAACAATCAAAGAGTGGAGGTAAGCGAATGAAGCTCCTGTTTGCCACCGGCGGTACAGCCGGTCATATTAACCCGGCTTTGGCTGTGGCTTCCTACCTAAGAGAAAAATATCCAGAGGCAGAGTTTTTGTTTGTCGGCACGGCGGACCATATGGAAAGCCGTCTGGTGCCTGCTGCCGGGTTCGATTTTAAGACCATTCAGATCAGCGGCTTTCGCCGTTCCTTTTCACCGGCGGCCATTGCCCACAATGTGCGCACGGTGGCCTGGCTGATGAAAAGCGAAAAGAAATGTAAACAGATCCTCACCGACTTTCAGCCGGATGTGGTGGTGGGCTTTGGCGGTTATGTCAGCGGTCCGGTGCTGCAACAGGCGGTGAAACTGGGTATTCCCACTTGTATTCACGAGCAAAACGCCTACCCAGGCATTACCAATAAGACCCTGGCCAAAACGGTGGATCGGGTTATGCTGACGGTAGAGGATGCTGCCAAGCACTTAACGCCGAAGAATCCGCCGGTGGTTACCGGTCTGCCGGTGCGCGGTCAACTCCTGTGTGCCGATCGGGCGGCTGCCCGGGCAGGACTGGGCATACCGGACGGTCAAATGTTGGTACTGTCCTTTGGCGGCTCTCTGGGTGCTAAGCCCCTGAATGAGGCCATGCTGCCCATTCTTCTGCGCCATGCAGAGGACGGCAGCTGTTACCATATTCATTCTGTGGGCACCAACGGCGGCGAATATTTAGAGAAGTTTGCGCAGGCGGGCTTCACCGATGGTCGCAAAGGCACGGTGGAAGTGCGCCAGTATATTGACAATATGGATGTATGTATGGCGGCGGCGGATTTGGTGATCGGCCGTGCCGGCGCCTCCTCTCTGTCTGAGATTGAGGCCATGGGCAAGGCATCCATTTTAATTCCCTCGCCCTATGTGGCAGAGAATCACCAGTTCCACAACGCGATGGCGCTGGTAAATCGTAATGCCGCCCGTATTTTGGAGGAGAAGGACTTGTCCGCAGATACCTTGTCTGCCATGATGGACGAGTTGCTTTCCGATAAAGAAAAGCTGTTTGAAATTGAGCGTAATGCCAAGGCTATGTCTGTGGCTGACGCTCGCAGCCGCATTGCCGATGTAATCCTGGACCTGGCAAAGGCAAAATAACCCGATACACCCAAAGTCCCCTCCTTGCATAGTATGGCAAGTACGAGGGTGATGGAATGGAACAGTATGTAATCGAGGGTCAGACCAAACTCCGGGGTATGCTGCCGGTGCACGGCGCCAAAAACGCTGCGCTGCCCATTTTAGCCGGCACGCTGCTGGTACCCGGGGTATGTGAAATACATAATTGCCCGGCGCTGTCCGATGTGGCGGCGGCCGCTGCCATTTTGCAGTCTCTGGGCTGCCGGGTGCAGCAGGAGCCGGGGGTAGTGACCGTAGACGCTACGACGATGAGCGGCACCTGTATTTCCGAAGAAATGATGCGTACCATGCGCTCCAGCATGCTGTTTTTACCGGCGATTCTCAGTCGGGCAGGCAGCGCCACCGTATGTTATCCCGGTGGGTGCGATATTGGACTGCGACCCATTGATCTGCACCTGTCCGCTCTGCGGCAGCTGGGTGCTCGGGTCACGGAGGACGGCTGCTGTATGCACTGTACGGCGCCCGGTGGTCTGGTGGGTTGTCCCATACATTTGCCGTTCCCCAGCGTCGGTGCCACAGAGTGCGTGATGCTGGCGGCCTGTACCGCCAAGGGCGTGACTACCTTAATGAACGCAGCGCGAGAGCCGGAGATCGGTGATCTGGCAGACTTCTTAAATGCAGTGGGCGGCAAGGTGCTGGTAGATGGCAACGGTACGGTGACCGTTGAGGGTGTACCGTCGCTCCACAGCGCGGCGCATACCGTGATCCCGGATCGGATCGTGGCGTCAACATATATGAGCGCTGCGGCCATTACCGGGGGTAAACTGTTGCTGCGGCAGGTGCGCACGGCGCATTTGGCACCGGTACTGCCGGTGTTTCAGGAGATGGGATGTGACCTGCGCCTGGACGGCACAGATCTATTGATCACAGCGCCGGAGCGGCTGCGCGCCTTTAAGCGGCTGACCACCATGCCGTATCCGGGATTCCCCACAGACAGCCAGGCAGTGCTTGCCGCCGCAGCTGCAACTGCTCGGGGCACATCTGTGATTTGTGAGAATATATTTGAAAATCGATTTCGTTATACCTGCCAGTTGCAGCGCTTTGGCTGTGACATTGCTGTTAGCGGCAAAACGGAGGTAATTCGCGGTGTGCCTACGCTCCACGGGGCAAAGGCAGAGGCTACGGACTTGCGTGGCGGTGCCGCCTTGGTGGTGGCTGCATTGGCTGCTGCCGGTACTTCCACCATCAGCGAAATTCATCATATTACCCGCGGCTATGAGGACTTGCCGACCGTACTCACCGCGGTAGGGGCAAATATCAAGAGGACGAACCATGAAACAAAGGACACCAGAACCGCCTGAACAACGGCGCAGCGCTTACTTGGATAATGGGCTGGAGCCGCCGAAGCTGTATCGTCGGGAGCAGCAGCAAGCCGCTTCCCGGCAGCAGCGCCAGGCGCCGCCGATGACCCGTCAGGAACGGCGCAAAAAACAGAATAAACGCCGCCGGTTAAAGCGCAGCGTGCGCCGGGCTTTGGCCGTGATCGGTTTGGTGCTGCTGGCGGTAGCGATTGTGGCGGTGCTGTGTCTGACCGTGTTCTTTAAGATTGAGAGCATTACCGTTACCGGCAGTAAGGTATATGACACGGAAAAGGTGCTCTCCGTTTGTACCATTGAAACAGGGGAGAACCTGTTTTTGGCAGATACGGACAAGGCAGCCCAACAGTTGCAGCAGGCACTGCCGTATGTGTACAGCGCCAAGATCAAGCGCAAGCTGCCCGGCACCGTTCAGATTCAGGTGACAGACGCCGCACCGGCCTATGCGGTGAAGAATAAGGACAAGACCTATACCTTGATGGACGATCGGTTCAAGGTGCTGGAAGTGGTGCAGAAGAAGCCGAAAGAGAGCATTCTTATTCAAAAGGCCAATTTAAAAAGTGCCAAGGTGGGACAGACCGCCCAGTTTGCCAACAAGAATGTAGCAGCGTGTTTGACCCAGTTGGCACAGGCCATTCGTGATTATCAGTTCACAGAGGCAACGGCGATTTGCAGCGAGGGACTGAACAGTAACTCTATTGTATATGACGGTCGGATCGTCTTTAAGCTGGGCACCTGTGAGAAGCTGGAAAAGAAGATCCATCAGGGCTTAGCTGCCTGTGCACAGTTGGATCAGGATAACCCTTCTGTGAAAGGAACTCTTCGTTTAACAGGTGAAAAGCAATATTACTTTACAGAAGATTAGCTGTAAAGAAAATAAATATACATATTTTAGACAAGTTTCGCACACTTGTGGAAACTGCACAAAGTCCCGCCGGTTGAAAATCGGAAAAATTGTCAAATACTTTGAGAAATATTCAAAAAAAGTGTTGCAAAAGGATTACAATATTGTTACAATATGATTTGTAAAGTTGTCTACTGACAAACTGATGGATTTACAAAATAAATGAAGGAGATACATAATCTATGGCTCGTTATGAAATTGATACGGATGACAACAAGGTTGTTCAGATTAAAGTAATCGGTGTTGGCGGCGGCGGCGGTAACGCCGTGAACCGCATGGTAAAATGTAATATTCAGGATGTGGAGTTCGTTGCGATCAACACGGATCGTCCGGCTCTGGCTAAGTCTGCCGCTTCTCATAAGATTGAGATCGGCGAAAAAGCTACCAAGGGTCGTGGCGCCGGCGCTAAGCCGGAGGTTGGCACTCGTGCCGCCGAGGAAAGCCGCGAGGCGATTACTGACGCTGTGACCGGCGCAGAGATGGTATTTATCACTGCCGGTATGGGCGGTGGTACCGGTACCGGCGCTGCTCCCGTTGTAGCGAAGATTGCCAAGGATATGGGTATTCTTACCGTTGGCGTTGTGACCACTCCCTTTGCTTTTGAGGGCAAACGTCGTATGAATCAGGCAAAAGAGGGCATCGAGGATCTGGCTCAGTATGTGGACTCCCTGATGGTCATTCCCAATGAAAATCTGAAGTATGTGACCGATGAGAAGATCACCCTGCTCAACGCTTTTGAGATTGCGAATGATGTACTGCGCCAGGGCGTGCAGTCCATTTCTGACCTGGTAAATGCTACCGGTCTGGTAAACTCTGACTTTGCTGATGTGACCGAGATCATGAAGGACGCCGGTTATGCGCACATGGGTGTTGGCCGCGCCAAGGGCAAGGACAAGGCCGAGGTGGCTGCAAAGCAGGCCATCACTTCTCCGCTGCTGAACACCTCTATCGAGGGTGCCCGGGGCGTACTGCTGAACATTACCGCTTCTACGGATATCGGTCTGGAAGAGATTGATGCAGCTTCTACCATCGTGACCAATGCGGTTCACCCGGATTGTGAGATCATTTGGGGTGCCAACTTCGATGAGGAGCTGGAGGACGAGATGATTATCACCGTCATCGCCACCCGCTTTGGTGACGAAGGCCCCAATCATCAGATCAAGTCTACTACCGCTAACCTGGAGGTTGCACCGCCGGTAACCGAGCCTGTGGCGCCTACCACTGCTGCCCCCTCTGCGTTTACCAACAGCGACGATGACGCCTTTGACCAGATTGTGGATTTCTTTAAGAAGTAAGCAAGTTTGATACAAAAAGCGCTCCTGTTTTTCAGGAGCGCTTTGTATTTATACAGATCGTTCAAAAGTGGGCAGGATGTATATTTATCGTCTCTGTGGTATAGAAATGTGGAAAATAATGTGAAAGCAAGTGAAAGCCTTTACATTTTGCACATTTTCCACCGAGTTTTTCGCAAATCTCGTTCACAAACCAATGGAGACTTCCACAGTTTGAACATAGATTTCCACATCGATTTTCACTTTGTGATTTTGTAAAGGCGTTGTGCCTTACAGAGAGAAAGGACCGATATGCAGAATTTGCATACCGGTCCTTTTGATATTTATGCACCGTTACCATTCACTTTTTGTATAAGAGCGAATGATGTTGGTAATGGGGTTGTCCCTTTTCCAGCCTTTGCCCTTACCGCCCTTGGCCTGGTCCTGGATCTTGCCTGCACGAATGGTGACAAAGTCCGCCTTGTCAATGAGTTTTTCCATTGGCGGAATATCGTCAAAGTCGTAGTCGCCGGTAATAGTGTCCAGCAGGGGGGTAGCCAGGGTGGTGTTGGCGTATTTCTTTACCGCTGTCATGGCCATAATGATCAGTCGATTGTCCTCTGGCAGGGTCAGGGTCTTGGCACCGCGAATGTCCAGTTCATACAGGTAGAACCAGGCTTTCTTGGCGGCAATGTTGCCCTCCGGGTGATGGCAGTGTGTGAATTCAAGGGCAATGTCCGCATCCTTAATGCGGGCGGTCTGCTTCAGTCCGGCCATATCCCACAGAAATGGCAGCTCTGCCATACTGTGAATGGTCAGGGTCTTGGTGCGCCGATCGGTGGCAAATTCCGCCTGCCGGTCACCGGCGGTGCTGGCTGCCAGAAAGTACAGCTTGGTGCAGCCCTTGGGCAGCTCCAAAGTCTCGCCGCGAGCCACAAGCAGGTCGTTGCCGTTGCTGACCTGCGGCAGCTTAAATGTAATGCCTTTATAAGTGGGTACCTGCGGCAGCAACTCTGCCGGCAGCGAGAACCCGGCGCCTTGCAGAATGCAGTTACGCATATCCTCGTCGGTGGTTAAGCCCTTGGTGTTCACCGGAAGTTCCATTTTTTTAAATTTCTCTCGGGGCAGCTTTTCTGCCTCAAAGGTGAGTAAAAAGGTTTTCACTTCAAAGGGCTTCAAATCAAAGGTCAGTTGACCGTTCTTGATCTCTACCGCTTGCATCGGTCGCTCGTCTGCGGTACACAGAGTGGCACCGGCGATGGGCCGATAGACGGAGAAGGTTACAGCCTTTTGTGCTTGGCCTGCAGCTTCGCCAATGCGGACGATATAACCGCTGCCATCCTCGCTTTTCTTAAAGGCGCGGAGTAAGGCGTTCTCCGTATTTAATGCAGCCGCGGAAAATGCGCTACCCAGCTTGCCGTCCTTGCGGGCGGAGGTTTGGAATGCGACCAGCGGTTTGCTAAAGGCTTCTGCCGCTGTTTGCGTGCCGGTCTGCCAGCCGCCCTTGTGGCTGTAAATGCCAAAGCCGAAGCGGTTGCGCCCAAGGTCCATCAAATCCTGGCGCGCCTCTTTGATAAAAGCGCCGGCGGGCGTGTGCAGGCAGGTGAGCCGCAGGGTGTGATCGTCCGGCTTATCCCAGCCGTATTTGCTGTCTGAAAAGACGGACACCCCAAAGTCGCCGTCGCTACCTGTCAGATCCGCCCACTTTTGGGCCGGCACTTCATACAGCTTTTCGTTATTATTTCCTCTGTGGATTACACCCAGTCCCAGGTCGTAGTCCGCGCCGTCTGCTGCGGCAACAAAGGGAAATTCAGCCTTGAGCATAGACCGGCGGCTGCGCCAATCTACAGCGTTCTCCACCCGAATACAGCTGCTGCCGGCATCCAGGCTGATCACCTGTTCCACTTTAGACACGCCCAGTTGACGGCTAACTTTAACAGCCGCCTTGGCGGGGCCACTCTCCAGCAGTTCAAACTTCGGCGTGTTGGCATAGAGATAAGGCGCTTTGTCAATATCGGCCTTGCGCATTTCCCACGCCGGGTAGTTCAGTTCGCCGGTATCGTGGAGCACAGCCAACTTAATGGGTCTTTCCAAAATCTGGCGCCCCAGCTCTTTATCATACAAAAAGGCAATATCGCCGTTTTTGTTCAGCAGCAGACGGTACTTGCGGTTCTCCAGCATGTGCTCGCCGCAACGCAGGTCGGTCTTTACCGGGCAGGGGGCGTTTGCCGCCGTCACATCCAATACCAGGTAGCCCATAGGAGGTACGGTGGCCAGCACCGCCATGTGAAATGCCTTGCCTTCTTTGCGGATTACCTGGCTGGGCAGCTCAATCCCGTCTCGATCCAGCACCCGCAGGTACTTGCCGTTGTGATTCAGTCGTACATGGGCTTCTACCGATTCTGTTCTGGCAAAGGGCAGGGGATTGTGCACGATCAGGGCGCAGTCCGTTACCCATTGGGTATCCAGTTGGTTGGCAATAGCAGCCACTGCACCGGTGTATTCCCCTTGCAGCTGCACCAGCGAGGTGTGGTAGTCGTTCCACCCAGTGTTGTAAATGTCCATATTGGAGGTGCCGGGCAGATCGTCGTGGAACTGGTGCTGGATCAGCCGTTCCCAGGCCTTGGTCACCGTTTCCTGCGGGTAGGTATAGACCCCCAGCAGCTCCGCGGTGGAGAGGGTGCTCTCTGTCACATCGGCCAGCACCTCACATTGGCGGTTCAGTCGCTTGCCCATCGCCCGGGCAGTGTAACCGCCGGCACCGTGGCTGGTCATCAGCAGCTCGTTGTTCCACACGGGCAGGCGGTCCTTGTCGCTGTCCGGCAGGGCATCAATGTCCTTGAAAATTTGGTCGGACTGCGCACTGATCACATCAAAGTCTTTTTGCCCATTTTCTGCCGCACTGGCGCACACGCTTTGCACGCTCTCCTCTGTGGGAGCGCCGCCAACGTCGCCGGTGCCGTACAGGTGCTGGGCATAGGGGAGACCGCCTTCAAAGGCGTTCTTTGCCACATCGTCAATGACGGACACTTCGCCGCGCAGGTCGCCGCTGAATTTGGAACGGTAAGACCGGGCGTTGGGGCACGCCAGCACACGGCTGCCGTCCACGCCTTGCCAATAACCCAGGGTAAAGGGCACGCCGTAGGCACTGCCCCAGCTGAGCTTTTGGGTAGTAAAGCCCAGTAGCCCGGCGTACTTCATCACAGATGGCAGCGCCTGGCCGAAGCCAAAGCAGTCAGGCAGAAAAATGTCCTTAGACTGCACGCCGAACTTTTCCTGAAAATACCGATTGCCAAGGAGAATATTGCGAAAAAGTGCCTCCGGAGAGGGAATATTCACATCGCCGTTCTCATAGCAGGCACCGGCGGGATACCAATTGCCGCGCTTTACTAAATCTTGAATTTCCGCAAAGGCCAAAGGATAATATTCCTCAATCAGCTGATAGCGAAAGGCACCTTCAAAATTGAAGCAGTAGTCGGGATAACGCTCGATCAGATCAAAATTCTTACGCAAGGTATCCGGCAGGTATTCCTCAATGGTTTTGCGCAGATCCCAGCGCCACACCGTGTCCAGATGGGCGGTGGAGACTGCATATACTTTCTTCTTTTGCATACTTATTTCTCAATAATCTCATAGGTAAATTCGTACTGCTCTTGCAGAGCCTTTACCTTGTCCTCATTGTCCTCAATAAAGGTGGGGGTGTACACGCTCTTGCCATCCTTGGAGTAGTCGGCTACAATTTGATTCAATGCCTGCCAGGCCTCGTCCTCTTTCTCATAACCGTCGGCAAATTTGATCAAAAACTCTCTGTGTTTGGGAAGTCTGACTTTCATACTGTTCTCCTGTTCCGGGCATAGCCCATAAAATATACTTCATTATAATATTAAAAACATATTATTGCAAGAGCAGATCGGCTTTTTCTGCCAGCAGGGCGGCAGCGTGGGCAATGGCAGCCCGGGGCGGGGTGTCCTTATCTGTTAAGGTAATCACCTTGTCACCCACCAGGGTGCCGTCCCCATCGCCGCTGATCACCACACAGCGCTTGCCCAGCTTTTTGGCGCGTTGCGCCACCCGATAAGGCAGCTTGCCCATCAAGGTTTGCCGATCCGTGCGCCCCTCGCCAGTAATCACCAGGTCGGCCCCGGCAATGGCGCTGTCCAGATCGGCCAGCGCCGCCAGCAGATCAAAACCGCTTTGGGTGCTACCGCCCAGTACGCCGTACAGGCCGCCGCACAGTCCGCCGGCTGCACCGGCACCGGGCAAAGCACTGACAGCATTCGGCAACAGAGCCGCCAGGTGTGCCATACCGTTGTTCAGCAGTTGTACTTGCGCCGGAGTGGCACCTTTTTGGGGACCGAATACCGCAGCG
The DNA here is from genome assembly GCA_025757685.1 of Oscillospiraceae bacterium. Lineage (NCBI taxonomy): Bacteria > Bacillati > Bacillota > Clostridia > Eubacteriales > Oscillospiraceae > Oscillospiraceae bacterium. The sequence goes on from CP107220.1 coordinate 549,218, forward strand.
GCACCGTTTTCGCCTGTATAAGGATTGGTTACATCGCAGGCGTATGTAAAGTGCATTCCCTTTACGCGATTCTGAAAATCAGCCGGGATCTGCAACCGCTCGATCCGCTGAAGATCGCCGCCGGTGGGGTGGGGGACAGAAGTCCCGTTTCGGTCATAAAATGCCACGCCAAGAGCTGCCAACGCACCGGCGCCGCCGTCGCACATACCGCTGCCGCCAAGGCCGATGATAAAATGGTGAAAACCAAGGTCTATGGCGTTTTTTAGCTGCATACCCACGCCGTAGGAGGAGGCGGCCATAATGTCCTTTTTCGTCTGTAAAGCGCAGGTTGCGGCACACTCGATCAGCGCCGTATCGCCCCAGGTGTACAGGGGTGCTTGTATTGTATTGCCATATAGGTCAACGGCATTTGTGTAAAGGATAGTGCCCTTACAGGCGTCAACGCAGCAGGTGCCAAATCCCTCGCCTCCGTCGGACAGGGGCAGGGTGGCTACCGTCATCCCCGGGTGGGTCAGCAACGCTTGCGCCAATATATCGCACACCTGGCGGGCGGTCAGAGAGCCTTTGTAGCTATCCGGCGCAATGAGTATGTGCATCTTCAATCAACCTCCTGAGTGCCCCTTGAAAGTCTTTATCCTGTTCTGCTGTGCGCTTGGACGGCCCTTTCAGCCGGTAGCCGCCTCGCCGGGCTTTCTTGGCTGCGTGGCGGGTGAGCAGTAGCGTGTCAATATTGGCATCGGTGAGCCGCTTGCCGTTTTGGGTAATGGGATAGCCCCGCTTGGCCAGCACCATGGCTGCCAGTCCGTAATCTTGGGTCACCACTATGTCTCCCGGATTCACCTGGCGGATTAGGGCAAAGTCTGCGCTGTCGCTGCCTTTATCCACTGTGACTACCCGGGCGTTTTTCTCTTTAAACTCATGGCTGGTGTCGCAAAAGAGTATGGCTTCCAGCCCATGTTCGGCTGCTGCTTGCAGAGTCAGATCCACCACCGGGCAGCCGTCAGCGTCAATTAAAATCTTCATAGCCATATTGTACCACATTTGAATTTTGGTTGCAATTCTGTTATACTGGCGTAAGAAAGGCGGTGACGATATGCGAATTTTAATTGTGCGTCATGGCGATCCGGACTATGAGAAGGACTCTTTGACCCCCAAGGGGTTCCGGGAGGCAGAGCTGTTGGCGGAGCGACTGTGTAAATTAGATGTAAAGGCATTTTACTGTTCACCTTTGGGCCGAGCGCAGGACACGGCACGACCCACTTTGCAGCGGTTGGGGCGCAGCGCGGAGACTCTGGATTGGCTGCAAGAATTCCGCGGCAAGGTGCGCCGGGGGCTGAAAGTGGAGGGCTGTTGGGATCGGCTGCCTTCTTACTGGTGCAGGGAGGACAATTACTATTCGGCCGATGCGTGGTTGAACACGCGGCTGATGCAAAGCAAAAATGTGGAGAAAGAGTATCGCTATGTATGCCGCCATTTGGACACCCTGCTGGCGCGGCACGGCTATCGGCACAACGGTCGAGTGTTTGATGTGGTAGACGGCAATCATGATACCATTGTTCTGTTTTGTCACTTTGGTGTAGAGGCGGTGCTGCTCAGCCACCTGCTCTCTGTATCGCCGATGCCCCTTTGGCACAATTTTGTGGCGCTGCCCACCTCCGTTACCACAGTGGTGACCGAGGAGCGGGAGCAAGGAATTGCCACTTTCCGTGTGCAGCAGTTTGGCGATTTGTCCCACCTGTATGCGGCGGGGGAGCCGCCGGCGTTTGCTGCGCGGTTTTGCGAATGCTTTGAAGATGATACCCGCCATTAACATTAAAAAGAATATAAAAAATGCACCTTGCCCGGGATCCATCCCGGTAGGGTGCATTATTTTTGTTCTCGATGTGCGCGCAATAGGCGGATAGGCACCGCCACCAGCACAGCGCCAAGCCCCATACCCGTGGCGATCTGTAAGGTTTGTGCAGCATAAGCAACGGCTTGATTCGGTTGGCCCCACAACAGGTATTGCATGGCGTAGTAGATGGCGCTGCCGGGCAGCAGGGGCACGGTAGAGGGGTAGAGCAGTACGGTGGATGGGGTTTTCAGCACCCGCGCCAGCAGCTCTGCGTACAGGGCAACGGCCAGCATGCCCCATAGGGTGGCGCCAAAAGCCCCCATGCCATTTTCTTCGGCAAACCGATATACAGTGCCGGACAGCAGACCGCCAAAAGTTGTAAAGAACAGCAGTCGCCGCGGCACCTGCATTAAAACAGAAAAAGCGAAAGTGCCAAGGGCACCGGAGAGGATCTCTCTCACCGCCCCACGCTCCCCGGCAGCCAAAGGGCAAAGGCACAGCCCAGGGCGATAGCCAGGGCACACAGCACTGCCTCTGCCAGTTGCAGCAGTCCGGCCAGCAGATCACCGTCAATCATATCTCGCAGCGCGTTGCCCACCGTCAGCCCGGGCACCAGCAACATAATGGTGCCAATGAGTATGTTGGCGCCCCGTAGGGGCAGTCCCAGTGCCTGCGGCGTAAACGCCAGTAGACCGGCTACTGTGGCGTCCAGCAGCACGGCGGTAAAGCCGGATTGCAGTGCCGGTCGATAGCCGGACACTAAAATGCCAAATCCGCCGCACAGCACCGCTTCTGCCCAAGTGCCGCCAAAGTAAATGCAAAAGGCAGCAGTGGCCAAAAAGGTGCATAGCAGTCGGGTGCGCCTGCTGTATATCCGGCGTTTGGTGACAGTCCAGTCTACCGTCTCGCCCCTGCACAGGCGGCGGGACAGGGTATTTAGTCGATCCAGCTCTGCCAGGTCAATTTCCTCCGGTCCCAAGCGCTTGGTGCCGGTATGGGTGGTGTTGTCCGCCAGGATCACCGTGGCGGTGAGTATGCCCGGCACAGCCCACACCTGGGCATCTGTGGCACCGGCGGCATAATTGATCCGGGTGACTGTATCTTCTGTGCGGCGCACTTCGCCACCGCTTTCCATCATAGCCGCACCGATCTCCAGGGATAGACGCAGCGCTTGCATTTTTTGCGATTCCATATTCTTAGTGTGCGCAAAGCGGGAAAAAATATAAAAACCCTCTTGGTGCATATTTTACATCAAGAGGGTTTTTATATTGACTGTCTTTACGGACTTGTGCGTCTTTGCTTGCGCTTTTTATTTTTTGGACCAGGTGGAGGGGGAGAGTGCAAACCAAAGCGGGAAGATTTCCAACCGCCCCAGCAGCATTGCCATGGACAGGACAAATTTGGACAAGTTCGAGTATCCGGTATAGCTTTGCACCGGACCCACCAGCCCCAGGCCGGGACCGATGTTGTTAAAGCAGGACACCGTGGCGGACAGGTTGCTCTCTATATTAAAGTTCGGCTCCAACGAAAGGATTAGAAAGATCCCGGCGATGAAGGCAAAATAAATGGGAAAGTAGGCACTGACGCCGTTTAAGGTCGCGTTGTCTACCCGCTTGCCTTCTAATTTGACCACGCCTACGGAGCGGGGGTGCAGCATGTGACGTAGTTCCCGGCGTATGAGTTTAAACAGCAGCATGACGCGGGAGACCTTCAGTCCGCCGGCAGTAGAACCGGCACAGCCGCCCACAAACATCAGCAGGAATAAAATGGAACGGGACAGATCCGGCCACAGGTCAAAGTCTGCCGTAGAGAAGCCGGTGGTGGTCAGGATAGACGCCACTTGAAAGGTGGATAGCTGCAACGCCTTGCCCAGGCTGTGGTACAGATTGTAAATATTGGCGGTGATCAGCGCCGTTGCCACACCGAAGATGCCCAGGTAGCACCACAATTCCTGACTTTTGAATAGGGAGCGGAAGTTGCGCAACAGCGCCAGAAAATACAGGTTAAAGTTGACGCCGAACAGCAGCATAAATATGGTAATGACCACCTGACAATAGGTGGAGTAGCTGCCGATACTGTCTGCTTTAATGCCAAAGCCGCCGGTGCCTGCGGTGCCAAAGGAATGCACCAGTGCGTCAAACAGGGGCATTTTGCCGCATACCAGAAAGATGACTTCCACTGCGGTGAGAAAAACATAAATCAAATAGAGAATCCGCGCGGTCTGTTTGGCGCGGGGTACCAGCTTGCCCACAATGGGACCGGGCATTTCCGCTCGCAGAATGTGAATGGAGCGGTCCGTAACTGAGGGGATGATGGCCATAATAAAGACCAGCACACCCATACCACCTACCCAGTGGGTAAAGCTGCGCCACATCAGCACTCCGTGGGGCATGGATTCCACATCGGCCATTACCGAGGCGCCGGTGGTGGTGAAGCCGCTGACTGTCTCAAAAAAAGCGTCAAAGAAGTTGGGCAGCGCGCCGCTGAGCACAAAGGGAATACAACCGATCAGGGACAGGGCAATCCAGGCAAAGGCCACGATTACAAAGCCCTCTTTGGCGTAGATCACCCGGTCTTTCGGCTTAAAGATCAGCGACAGGGCGATACCCAGCACCAGGGCTATGCCGATGGTGATGAGAAAGGGCAGCGGCGTTTCTTTATAGAGGAGCGCCACCACCAGCGGCAACAGCAGCATGGCTGCCTCCGCCTGAACGATCTTACCGATCATGTAAAATACCATTTTACGGTTCATGGTTTCTGTTCCTCTAATCTTTATTTAATAATATCCGTCAGGTCGTGCAAGCGGCGATTGGCAGCCAGCACCACGACTTTGTCTCCGGGCATAATCTTGTCCTCGCCGGTGGGAATAATGGTTTTTCTGCCTCGAATGATCCCGGCGATCAGGGTGTTTGGCCTTAATGCCAGGTCTTTCAGCGCCGTTTGGGTTATGGCAGAGCTGCCGCAGACTTTGAACTCCAGCGCCTCCGCCTTGCCGTCCATAATTTTATACATCGTTTCCATATTACTGTCCTGGGAATTGCGCAGGGCACGGGCATAGCGAACCACCACATCGGAGGTGATGTCTTTCGGCGACACCAGGCAGTCCAGCCCCAGCTTTTCCGCCATATCGCCCAGTTCGTTGCGGTTGAACTTGGAGATCACCTTGGGTACATTCTGGGACGCAGCAAACAAAGACATTAAAATGTTTTCCTCATCAATGCCGGTGAGTGCTACAAAGGCGTCCATAGAACGCAGCCCCTCCTCCAACAGCAGCTCCTGCTGGGAGCCATCGCCGTTAATGATCACAGCGTTTGGCAGGGCCTCACACAGATTCCGGCAGCGTGCCCGATTTTGGTCGATGATCTTAACATTGTTGCCGGTGTTGGAAAGCATTTTGGCCAAGTAAAAGGCAGTGCGGCTGCCACCCAGGATCATTACATCTCTGGCCTGCTTGCGCAGCACGCCCAGGCGTTTGAGCAGCTTTTGAATTTCAGCCGGAGAGGCGGTCAAGCTGATTTTGTCGCCCCCATGGAGAATAAAGTTGCCGTCAGGGATAAACGCCTGTTCTCCCCGGCGCACGGCACAGATCAGCACCCGGGTATGGTACTTCTTTTGCAGGTCGATCAGGCGAATGCCGTCCAGTATAGAGTCCTCTCGCAGGCGCAACTCTGCCATTTCAAAATTTCGCCCGGAGAAGTATTCAATCTTCACCGCAGAGGGCACTTTGAGAATATTAAACAGCTCCTGTGCAGTAAGCAGCTCCGGGTTGATGGACATAGAAAGGTTCAGCTGCTGGCGCATAAAGCCAAGGGAACGGTCGTTGTACTCCGGGTTACGCACTCTGGCAATTGTGTGCTTGGCGCCCATTTTGCGGGCAAAAAAGCAGCACAGCATATTCATCTCGTCCGAGCCGGTGGCCGCCACCACCAGTTCCGCCTTGTCTACCGCTGCTTCCTCCAGGGTCTCACAGTCGGCGCCGTTGCCGCAGACGCCCATCACATCATACATATTGGTGATCTGTTCCAGAACGTGGGCGTCCTTTTCCAGCGCCACTACATCGTGCCCTTCGGCGGACAGGCTCTCCACCAGGGTGGAGCCGATCTTACCACAGCCAACAACAATAATATTCATTCTTTTTCCTCATTTAATTAGATTTAGTAGAATTACAAACCTATACTGCCCCAAATCATACCACTTTCATACGGGATTTGCAATATACCTGTGTTAAAAAATAAAATGAAAAACCGTCTGCCCCAGGCAGACGGCTCTTGCTTATTGGTTTAAGGTGTTGCGGATCTCTTTGCGGGCGGCCCGTTCCAGGGTGCGGGCGTCTGTAATGACGGTTTTGTCGTAGCAGTAGCTGATGGATTGGGTCAGCCCCAGCAACAGGAACAAAAAGATCATCTGCTTGGGGGAGTTGAAGATAAAGTCCGACAGCCCAAAACCCAGGTACAGCACCAGGGAGGTGAACACGCAAAACACAAGGGTCAGCTTTCTGGAATTGTTGGTGTTGATTTCCAGCAGTTTGCCGGCGCTCCAGATCAGGAGAATGCCCAGCAGAATAATACCGACCACCCCAAGCTCTACCCAAAATTCAATAACAAAATTGTGGGCGTGGGGTTTGTCCAGATTATACATATACTTGAGAATGTTGCCGGTTTCCTCACATCCGAAGCCGGTGCCGATGAAAAATGCCCGGGTGTGGGAGAGCACATAATCAATCAGGCTTTCCCAAATATTAAAGTGCGCCACAGAGGACTTTTTTGCCTCGCCGTTGCCCCCGGAGGAGAAGATAATGCCGTACCGGGTGAGAATGGAGGGCACGATCACTGCAATGGTGGGCAGGAAGATGGTGAGCATCTGCTTCCAGTACCGGCGGCACAGTACAATGAACATAAAGACCCAGCCGGCCAAAGCAATCACGCAGCCGGCGCGGGTTAGGGTGGAACTGAGCCCGGCACTGATGAGCACATTGGCAAGAAAGCACAGCACTTTCTGCTTTTTTGTCTTGGCGTTTAAGAACAGGTAAATGGAAATGGGATAGGCGATCACCATATGGGTGGCCAGCAGATTGGGATTGGAAAAAGTGCCGCTGGCTCGGGAGTCAAAGGTTTTGGTGCTGATGGCAAAGGGCAGGTGGGTGTAAACGAATTTGTCCAGTCCCTTGTACAGCGGGGTTACCAGCACGGCGCCGTCCGGAATACAGTCGTAGCGGTTCAGGGTGTAGCCGCAGATCTGCAAGGTGCCGATCACGCCGTTGACGCAGGCGCTGGCGGTGCAGGTTTGCAGCAGCGCATCAATCTTGTCCCGGCTGCGGGCCAAGTTGTAGATCATCACCTGGAGCAGAAACATACCCCACCACAGCGCAGCGGTGGAAAAAGTGGAAAATGGCGTGGGGGACCACAGGGTGCTGAGAAGGGCATAGCCCATAAACAGCATCATCATTTTGCCGATGGTGCCCACCTTGGCCTTTCGCCTCTCCCGGCTCCATTGCACCTTAAAGACGATAAAGCCCGCAAACAGAATAAAGGGACTTACATACTCCGGCAGCAGGGGAAAGAGAAACAGGATGGCAAGGAGCCAACACCAGCCCGGGTTGGTGCGATATTCGATTTTTAGCGCGGCAAGTTTTTCTTTCATATACACTCTCCGTGCAGGGGGGCTGCACTTTTCTTGGCGTTTTCTGCCCCTATATTACTACAAGACAGCGAATTTTGCAAGGGCGGGGGATTTACAGATTGTTTACACCTTCATCGGCAAAGAAAGGTTGCAACCGCAGTCTAAGTATAGTATAATTGATAAGACATTGAAACAAAGGAGCATTGTTCTATGGACGACGAGAAAAAATGGTCCGGTGATGAGCCGCAGAAGGATACGGCACCGCCGGAAGCAACCAAGCCCTCTGTGCGTTATGAGGAAAACGATAATTGGGAATTTGAGGCTCAGGCGCCTACTTTGGATGACAATTTCCTGGCCGATGATCAGTATGAGATTCAGATGCCGGCGGAGAAACCTCGTCCGGCAGAGTCTGTACCTGCTGCGCCTGCGGCAAACAGCGGCGAAAAGCAGGTTACTGTGCGTACGGCACCTTTGAAGATCGCTCTGTTTTGTCTGCTGTTTGCAGCCGTGGTGGCTGTATTGGCAGTGTTAGGTGTACGTTACTACACCGTGCCTAACGGCAAAGAGGGCGAAATGCTCAATCCCGGCGGCACGGCCCTGACGGTGGGTGAGACAAAAGTGTCCCTGGGCGCATACAACTACTATTATTCCCGTATCGTTCAGAACTACCTGAACTACGCCAATTACGGCTACTATGACTTGGACTCAACCAAGGATTACAGCAAGCAGTATGTGACTAATTCTGATGGGGAGAAGATTACATGGCTGCAAATGTTCAAGGACAAGACCGTGGATCAGATTCAGTATGTGACCTCGTATTATGAGGCTGGGCAGGCAGCGGGTATTACCCTGACGGCGGATCAGAAGAAGAGCATCAAGGAGCAGATGGACAGCTTAAAGTCCAGCGCCTCCGAGGCGAATCAGTCCCTGGACGATTATATTGAGAAAGAATTCGGCGATTACTGCACCGCTGCCACGCTGGAGACCGTGCAGGAGCAGGCATATATTGCTGAGAACTATTATCGCCACACGCTGACCCGTTCCAACATCAGCGATGCGGAATACAATGCGTTCTATAAGGCGCACAGTAAGGATTATTACAACTGCGCCTTTGCCTTTATTGAGATGACCTATGACACCACCAGCGCAGAGACCAAGGCAGCGTCGGTGAAAAAGGCAAAGGAGTACTTGACCAAGATCCATTCTGTAAAGGATATGAAAAAGATGATTCCCACTGTGTGCGCGGATTTGATCAAGCGGTATGTAGCCGGCGGCTACTTTGAGAATGAGGCCAAGGCTGTGGATGGGCTCAGCGAGTATGTGGAGAACACCATGACCGCCAAGGACACCTCCTATGGCAAGGAGACCACGCAGTGGCTGTTTAACGACAGCACCAAGGTGGGCGACACCACTTATTACTGCGACGAGGAAAACGGATTTATCTATCTGTTTATCAAGACCGGCACACCTAAGTTGGACGAGACCACCGTGTACTCCGTGCGGCACCTGCTGGTGACACCCGGGGAAGACAGCAAGAACAGCAGCACCTCCTCCACCGAGAAGAAGTACACCAAAAAAGAGTGGGCAGCTGCCAAGGAAAAGGCTGAAAAGCTGCTGGCACAGTACAACAAGACGGACAAGACCGAGTATGATTTTGCCATGCTGGCGGAGGAAAACAGCGCCGATACCAATTCTACCTCCGCAGGCGGTCAGGGCGTTTTCGGTGGTATGATTGAGGGCACCAAAAAGGGTGCCATGGTGCCCGAATTTGAAAAATGGGCTATGGACGACAGCCGCAAGTACGGCGATGTGGCCATTGTAAAGTCCAAGTACGGCTACCACATTATGTATTTCATTGACAAATGCCCTCAGTACCAGTACAACTGTAAAAAGGACATTCTCTCCAACCGGGAGACCCAGATGGTCGACGGCTGTGCCGTAAAGGAGCACAAGACGGCGATGAAGAAGGCCACCCAGGCTAAGCCGGAGGAGAGCACCACCGCCGGCAACTCTGCTACCTCCGGCAACACCGGCAGCTCTGCTGCCTCCGGCACCACCGGCGAATAATTCCAAAACCCAAAGGGAACAGGCGCTCTCTCCGGAGAACGCCTGCTTTTTTGTATATTTTATTGAAAAAAAACAAAAAACCCTTGTAATATTTTAGCAAGTAGTGTAAAATATCTTTGCATTGTTTTTAGTAAATTCTAACGAATTAAGGATGATTGACAAATGGCAAAAGACAAAAAAGAACTGGACGACGATCTTTTGACCGGCGGCAAGACCCTTTCTTCCGACGCCGACAACAAAAAGGCTGAGAAGAAAAAGCAGGCCGCTGCGAAAAAGGCAGAAAAGAACGCAGCTAAGTTGGCTGCCAAGAAGGAAAAGCTCTTAAAGGAAATCGAGGCTACCAAGGCCGCCGTTGCCGCAGAGAGCGATACCGAGAAGAAAGAAAAAGAGCAGCAAAAGCTCAAGGCACTGCAAAGCCAGCTGGCTGCACTGGGCAGCAAAAAGGCCGCCTTGCAGATGGCTAAGCGCACCAAGAAGATCGCGACCTCTGTGATTGCGGTGGTGGTTGTGGTGGCGCTGCTGGTGACCTATGTGGCCACCGGTGCCGTGCGAAAGGGCTTTATCAGCTACCTGGGCTGGCCGGCCCAGACGGTGACGGCGCTGACCGTTACCGACGGCAAGGACCAAAAGGCCAATATTAAAGTAAGTACATACAACTACTACTTTGCTACGACTTACAACAATATGCAGAGCCAGCAGAGCCAGTACCAGAAGTACGGCCTGGATTTGAGCAAGTACCACCTGGATGTGGACTTTGACAAGCCCCTATCTAAGCAAACCACCAAGAATGACGACAATAAGGAAGTCACTTGGCTGGAGTACCTGCACGACGAAGTGCTGGAGACCATCAAGTCCAATTATATGTACTACCTGGAGGCTGTAAAGGCCAACGACGGCAAAGAACCGAAGATCACCGATGAGCAGCAGAGCGACATTGATGATACCATGAAGCAGTACAAGGAGCAGGCGCATAAGTACGGTTATACCTTAAGCGCATATCTTGTAAAGGCCATGGGCCGCGGCGTAACGGAAAAGACGTTCCGCCAGGAGGCCAAGATCGCCTACATTGCCCAGAATTATAAAAATGACCTGTCTGAGAAAAAGGCCAGCAAGACCTACTCCGAGGACGATTATAACAAGTATCTCAAAGAAAATCGGGACGACTTGGTGAGCGTAAGCATTCGTGCTTTTGAGTGCGACACCGAGGATGATGCCAAGGCCTTTGCCAAGGCGTTGAAGAGCGACGGTTCCAACTTCACTGCTTTGTGCAGCGCGTATGCCTCCTCCGATTTCTACAAGAAAGCCTATAAGGCTGCCGGTTACTCCACCCAGCTGGATGTGACCAAGACCACCTTGAAGAACCAGCAGATGGCCATTGCCACTGCGGACAGCAAGGACAGCACCAAGTATCCCGGCCTGGACTGGCTGTACAGCAAGGACCGCAAGGCCGGTGACGTAAAGCAGTACAGCACCTCTGTGGTGTATGTTCTGCGCCCGGTGGCTCTGTCTGAGACCAAGACCGTTAATGTACGCCATATTCTCATTAAGCCGGAGACGAATAGCAAAAACACTTCCGCCGCTCAGGCGACCACCAAGCAGTGGAATGACGCCAAAAAGAAGGCTGAGAAGATTTTGGCCCAGTATAACAGCGGCAAGAAGACCGAGGACGCCTTTGCCCAGCTGGCGAAGGACAATTCTGCGGACAACAACGCCAAAGACGGCGGCCTGTACGAGAATGTATATCCCGGTCAGATGGTGAACTCCTTTGGCAACTGGTGCTTTGACAGCAGCCGTAAGAGCGGCGATGTGGCCATGGTACAGACGGACTACGGCTATCATATTATGTACTTCGTGAAGCAGACAAATATGCCCGCATGGAAGTACACCGCCCAGCAGGCCATGGCTTCTTCTGACGGTGACGCAGATACCAAGGCGCTGGAGAAATCCTACTCCATTAAGGAGCATTGGTTCGGTTCTCGCTACTTTGAGATCGACACCGATATTGATATGTAACAGATCATTGCAGGAGGCGGTTTTTCGCCTCCTGTTTGTCCCTAAAGAGAGGGGGAGTGTCCGGTGCAAACGGATTTAGAGCGCCTGCAAGCGGAGATCTCTCGCTTGATGGCTGCGCTGGAAGATGTGAATTTTGAATGCCAGCGACTGGAGATCGTCAATAAAAATCTGGACTTTCAACTAAAAGAAGCCAATCGGGAGCTGCGGCAGAATATAGCCGTGCTGGAAGCACTGGAAAGCGAAAATCGCGCACTGCGCGCCCGGTTGCAGGAGCAAGAGTAATGGAATATAAATTGAATTGCGCCCAGCTGCGCCAAATGGCCCCGCGGCTCCACGCCGGGGATCGGGTGCTGCTGTCCGGGCGTGTTTATACCTCCCGAGATGCGGCGCACAAGCGCATTGTGGCTGCCATGGACGCCGCGGAGCCGCTGCCCTATGATCTGCAAGACGCAGTGATCTACTACGCCGGGCCTACGCCTGCGCCGGAGGGCTTGGCCGTGGGTGCCTGCGGCCCCACCACCAGCAGCCGTATGGACCCGTATGCCCCCCGCCTGTTGGACGCCGGCGTGGTGGCTATGGTAGGCAAGGGCGAGCGCAACGCCGCCGTGTGTGATGCGATCGTACGCAACAAGGCTGTGTATCTGTGTGCCATTGGCGGCGCCGGTGCGCTGGCTTCCAAGTGCATTACGACCTGCAAAGTGATCGCCTATGAAGATCTGGGTTGCGAGTCGGTAAAGGAACTGGAATTTGCCGATTTCCCCTTAACGGTGGCTATTGCCTGTGACGGTAGCAATTTATTTGATCGTTGATCGGCTGCGTTGCTTTTTGCCGTTTTTTTCCGGCTGGACCGCCCGTCGAATGGCGGTGAGTACGCTCTTTTCAATGCGGCTTACATAAGAACGACTGATATTTAACCGCTGCGCAACTTCTCGTTGGGTCAGCGGTTTTTGATTGTCCAGACCGTAGCGCAGCACCAAAATTTCCCGCTCCCGCCCCTCCGGCATGGCTTCAATGTAGCGGCGCACCTTTTCCCATCGGATTTTTTGTTCCAGCTCCTGCTCCATATCCCGTTCATCGCGGATCACATCTTGCAGGGTCAGGGGATTGCCGTCTTTATCTATCTCAATGGCATCGCCCAGGTGCACCTCGCCGCTGGTCTTGCGCTGGGCGCGGAAGTACATCAGGATCTCGTTCTCTATACACCGGCTGGCGTAAGTGGCCAAGCGGGTGCCCTTGGATGGGTCAAAACTGTCTATGGCCTTGATGAGCCCAATGGTGCCGATGCTTACCAAATCCTCCGTATCGTTGGTGCGGGAGTAGTATTTTTTTACAATATGGCTTACCAGCCGCAGATTGCGCTCAATGAGCGTGGCTCGCGCCGCCGGGTCACCGTCTTGCAGTCGCTCCAGTACCGCCCGCTCCTCTTTGGCGGATAAAGGCTTTGGAAAACTGCTGCTGCCGTCAATATGTAGAATAAACAGCAGCACATTGGCGCTTAAAAAAGAGAGTAGCGCAGAGAACATAAGTATCACCCCTTCCAGTCTATGCGCTTATTGTGCCAGGGGTGACAATTTTTAGACAAAAGTAAAGAAGTGCCCGACGCTTAATCGGGCACTTCTTGATTTTTATAACCGTACATAAGGACGCAGGGCGCGAGCCATAGCAGCGGCAGATTTGTACCGTTTGGATATTTGCGTATCCGTGGCCTTTTGCACAATGTGGCGAATGGGCCCGCGGGGAATATCCACTGCCGGGTGCACGCCGGTGATCATGGTATTCAGCAGTACCCCTAAGGCGTACAGGTCAGTGGCGCGGTTGCTTTGTGCCACGCCGTACTGCTCTGGTGCCGCATAGCCTACGGTGCCAAGACTGCGGGTGTCCTGCTGGTCGCTGCTGATTTCCCGGGCAATGCTCAGATCCAGCAAAATCGCTCGGTTCTCCGGAGTGATCATCACATTGGCGGGCTTAATATCCCGATGGACAATACCCAGGTTGTGCAGTTCATCCAGCGCATGACACAGGTCAATGGTATAGGCTGCTGCCTGCGCCGAAGTCAGTTGACCGCTGTCCAGAATTTTGTCCAGGGTGCGCCCTTCTATATATTCTTCCAACACCAGCAGGTGTGCCTCTTCAGAGCACACTTCCAGAACCATAGGCAAATTACACAGCCGCTTGCCTCGCAGAGCGCGGTACACACCGTCGTTGCGGTTGCCGGAGCGGCGCAGCAGCACTTTTTGGCCGCTGTCTTTGTGGGCGTACAAAGACACAAAGCTGTCTCCCCGATCCTTAAATGTAATAACCTGCGTGTAGTGCTCTGCCAGGGACTGTTCCATATAGCGGCGCAGGTCGCTGATCTCCGTTTTCTCTGTTTTGCTCATCGGAGCGTATCCTCCCCATGGGCGGAAAGCAGCTGGTTGGTTTCATCCACGGTGTAGCGGTTCTCAATCCCGTAGATCAGCAGTGCATCCCGCTGTACCTTGGGATACAGGGCGGAGCGGCCGCTGATACGCAGTGCCTCCTGGCAGTCGTCGGTGGTCAGGTGCATACTGAGAATCAGGCGGATCACCTTGTCTCGGGACGCGATCTTGCGCCCATTGACAATATCGTAAAAATAGCAGTAGTTAAAGTCTGCCTTGTTGATAATATTGCACTTGGACATTCCGCTGCGTTCAATGGCTGCCTCCCAAAAATCCTTGGCTGCCAAAACGATCATATCCTCCCGGTTCTCTTCCAGGTAGTCGTCAATGGAGCAGTTGTTGTCTGCCAGCTGATCCAGCAGATCGTTGGTGTTTTTTGCCATACGGTTCTCCTTAATATACGATCACCTTGCCGGTGAATGTGGTGCGGATATAATCCACGTGGGGGCTGCCTTTTTGTACTTTAATGGTCTCCAAATTTGGGAACACCGTGCCGCGGCAAATGTATTTCAGCGTGCTGTCATATACCGTTGCACTCTTGGGAATCACCAAGGTCTTTAAGTGTTTGTTCTTGACGAACCCCATATCGAAGACTGTATTTTCCGGTATGGTATAGGTGACGGCTGGTTTGTCGGCCGGATAACAAAACAGGCGGTTGGGGTTGTTGGTGTTCGGCCCATAGTAGAGCACACCGTCTTTGCTAAAATACTGCTTATTATCCTCTGCCACATAGATGGCCTGCAGGCTCTCCGGCAGTTTGTAACCGGGGGGACAGCTCACATAGGAATTCAGCCGCAGCTGGTGAATATGGGCATTGTTTTTTAAGGATTCTTCACAGTTGATGCCCGTACAGTATTCCGCCACATTCCAGCGGGTGGCTGTGTAGCCCTCGCAGTAGTATTGAGCAGCCCAGCTATTTGTGTTGTAGTAGTACAGCACGCCGTCCTGCATTTTATATTGCCAGTTGTCGATTTCAATTTTGCTCAAAGCGGTACAGCCCAAGGCAAAGTTGGGAAGAATGCCCAGGTCAGCGTGATTGGGAAATACCACCTTTTTCAGCTTTTTGCAGTCTTTGAAAACTGCGTTTTGTACCCACAAGGTGTGGTAGACCTCAAAATCCTCAAAAACGGCCAGTTCTATATCCTTATTTGTAAAGGTGCCGGTACAGTAGTATTTCACCTGATGTCCGTCAATGGCGGCAGGGAGTACCACAACTTTGGCGTTGCCGGTGTATTTGGTCACCTTGGCATAGTCGCCGTCCAAGGTGTACTCGTATTTGTTATATTCCGGCTTGGGCAGGGCTGTGTTTTCCGGCTGGGTGGTCGGTTTCGTGGTGGTCGTTGTGGTGGTGCTGCCGGGCTTGGTGGTGCCGTTTGTGGACGGGGCCGTGGTGCCGGTGGTGCTGTGCCCGTTGCCGTTGCTTGCACCGCCGTTCCCCAGATAGTTTGTGTTGCCGGTATTACCCCGGTTGCCGGTGGAGCGGTTGTCTCTTTCCGCCTGTTGGGCGGCCTGCTTCGCGGCCTCGTTGGCCATGGCCTGCTTTTCTTCCGCTGTGGGGGCAATGCCCACCGCCTCTTTCATCTTGCCGGTGGCGCTCTGTATCTTTTGCTCCGCTTTTTTCGCGGCTTTTTTCACTTTGCCCAGCAGTGTCTTTGGCTGCGCTTCCGCCTCCGTTTCCGCCGCCTGTACGGTGCCGGTGAGGGCACCCTGTGCGGTGACGGTATTTTGCTGCAGGAGCGGTGCCGCCATCACGCTGGGAATCAGTACCACCAGCAGAATCATTGCTGCCAGCACAGCGGATATCTGCTTGCGGTTGATACGCTTTTGGCTATGTTCTGCGCAGGATTTCAAATAGGCGGTACTGGGCTGTGCCGGGGTACAGGGGGTCATGCACTGCAAACAGTAGTGCGCCTCCTCCGGCATGGCCGCCCCGCAATGAGGACAGTTCTTCTCAATCATTATATCTATTATTCTTTCCCTTTCCGTACGGTTCGCCACCGTTCGCATATACTTTATATTGTAGTGTGGATTGGTGCTTTTGTCAATCCGATACAACAAAAAGATTTGAGTTAGGATATACGCAAATTGCGTACACTTGCGGTAAAAAAAGCAACGAAAAAACCGCACCCCTTGTGAGGTGCGGTCTGTGTTTAGAACGGTTTATTTGCGCTTTTTGGCCAGCAGCAGGCAAACGCCGGCAGCGGTAATGGCCATCACGCCGGCGGCAGCGGCATTGTTGCCGGTGGCCGGGGATTTTTTGGAAGTGCTCTTCTTGGTGGTTTCCTTGGTGCTCTTGTTTGCAGTGGTCTTCTCGGCGTTTTTCTTGGTGGTCGGCTCTGTCGGATCATCAGGATCGATCACAATGCGGCCGATCAGGTGGTCGGTGTAGTAGCCCAGTGCAGTCAGAGCGTCCTTGGTGGCCAGCGAATTCTCCTCGCCGTCGTAAGTGAACACACCGGTCGTCTTGGACTCGAATTTGCAAAGCAGGTCGTAGGCCTTGTCCGCCTTTTCCTGATCGTCCAAGGCGCTGTAAGCCATCAGTGCCATAGCGGTGGAGTCTGCATTGGCAGAACCCCAGCTGGTGTAACCTGCGTCGGACACATTTTTCTCCAGCAGCTCCACAGCGTCGTCAATGTAGGTTTTGTAATCGTCAGCATAGGGGGCCAAAGCGGTAAGGAACGCGCCCAGGTCGTCGGCAGATGCGCCGTAACCGCCCCAAAAATCCGGACCCTCGCCCATCTTGTACAGATCGGTCAGGTTCTTGATCACAGACTGCACAAAGCTCTGGGGCGCGTCCACAATGGCGCAGGCCTCTGTCACCAGGCGGTACAGGTAGTAGTTGGTGCCGTAAACAGCGGTGCCGCAGTTTTGCATCAGCTTGCTCAAGTCATAGCCGGCCACATCGGTGTAGTCCTTGCCCAGGGCGTCATACACACAGATGACGGCAGCATACAGCTCCAGCTCCTCTGTGTTGTTGGTGCCGATCTGTGCATAGTTGTCATCATATACCGGCACCGGGTAATACAGCTTGCCGCCGTTCGCCTTCAGCTCTTTCTCCACAGCAGCCATAAAGCCCTCCACCTGTGCATCGCTGGCATCGAAGTTGCGCACAGCAGCCAGCATGTCTACTGCGTCGGCCACGCCGAAGTCCTTATCCTTGTACAGGTAGTTGGTAGCGCCCTCGGTCTGGCTCGCCACCTTTTCCAGGCGTTGGCCAATCTTGTCGTTGTCGGTTGCAGCAAAAGCGCTGTAAGCCGGCAGCAGCATACACACAGCCAGCAAAAGCGCAGTGCAGGTGCTCATCAGTTTTTTCATTGTTTTGTCCTCCGTTTTATTTTTTATTTGAACAGGTGAAACCTGCAAATATCGCTTTAGCGATCGGCTCCGGTGCATACATAATAGAATACCAGATTGTCGCCGTTGTCCATTTTATATTTGCCGCAGGAGGTCATAGGTACGGTGCCGTTGACCTTGTACATCCAGCCGCTGGCGCTGCCGCAGTCCTTTTCATCCAGGTTGTTGATCCCCACCACATAGACACCGTAGGAAGTGCTCTTGGCAGTCAGGCGTATGCCGTGGGCGTTGCAAGCCAGCTTCAGCACATCGTAGGCAGTGCTGCCCCGATTCACCGTGTGGCTCTCTGCGTGGATAATGTAGCCGTCGTTCGGTACAAAGCGCTCGTGGCCGCTTTTCAGCTGGCTCATGTGCTTGTGAATATTCTTGCATTCCACCGTAATGGTACAGGTCACGGTTTTGGACTGGGGAGTCGTGTGCCGCTTGGTGGTGTGCTTCTGCGTAGTTTGTTTGCGGGTGGTACCGCCGGTGGGGATCAGGCCGGCGGAGCCGCCCTGCCACTTGGCGCTGTTTGCGGCGCGGGTGGTGGTTGTGCTTTTGCCGCTGCTGCCCTTTGCTTTGGCAGCTGTGCTGCCGGTGGGGGTGCTGCTTTTTGCACCATCGGTTTTGGCGGTGGTTCCGGCTGCCGCTGCGCCTTTGGCTGTGGTGCCGGTGACCGTATTGGAACCGGCCTTGGCGGCGGTTGTATCCGCTTTTCCGGCTGCCGTAACGGTTTGACTCTGCGGAGAGGGACCGGTCTGTTCGTTGGCTCCGGCCGTGCAGCCGGTAAAGAACAGCGCCAGTGCCAACATCAGCAGTGCAATGCTTTTTCGTGTTCTTTGCAAAATAAAAAGTCCCTTGCCATGGGCAGGGGACAGAAAAGGGCGCAGTTATACCAGCGCTGCCTCCACATCTTTCCCTTAAGCCCAAAAGTGTGTTTGCGATCCAAAGCCTGCGGCGGGTGTCCCGACTTACGATATACTCGCTCTGCGCCTTCTCGCTTGCGCAATGGCCTGTGCAGAGCAAAACTCGATCACGGTAATGGCGGTTGTGACGGCGTTGCACCGTGCTTCCGATTTGATCCCTTCCGGGAACCGCGGCTCTTTTGTTTTTTTACAGTATAACACCTTTTTTTCTTTGGGTCAACACAGTTGCATAAAATCCAGCTATCTGTTATACTGAAATAGATATATTTTGTTTTAAGATAATGGAGCTTTCGCAAGTATGTACGACAGCATTGAACAGATCATTGCCGAAAAGGGCATTTATACCGGGCTGACCCGTGGAACCTCTATGTGGCCGCTGATTCATCAAGGGCGGGACAATATTATTATCGTGCGTCCCCGGGGGCGGCTAAAGAAGTACGATGTGCCGGTGTATCGCACCCCCGGCGGCAAGTACATTATGCATCGTATTGTGCGGGTGCGCCCAGAGGATTATGTAATTATCGGCGACAATCGGCTTCAAAAGGAATATGTTACGGACGACAGCATTTGCGGCGTGCTGGCCGGGTTCTATAAGGACGGAAAGCGATATGTGGACTGCCAAAACAGTCGCCGCTACCGGCTGTACAGCCGGGTGTGGGTGGCACTGTACCCGGTGCGCCCGCTGATCATGTTTGTCCATAAAGGCTGCGGCTGGATCCGTCGCCATATTTTTAAAAGAGGTGAACGATCCTGAACCGGACCAAACGAAAGCCCTCTCGCTCCGATTGGGCTGCCATTCGCTGGATGACTGCCATCGGCAAGAGCCAGCTGCCTAAAGCGGCGGTACTGTTGTTTACCAACGCGCTGGGCGCGGCGCTGTCTGTGTGCTTTGCCAATTTTTCCAAGCATATCATTAACGGCGCTACCGAATACAAGGACTGGGGTTATGTGGTGCGCTATGCCATTTATCTGCTGATCCTGATCATGGTGCAGATGGCACTGAATCTAATCGGCAGCAGCTTTTCCGAGCGATGCAAGGCGCGCCTGGATATGATCTTCAAAAAGCATATGCTCCAGGTGCTCATTAAAAAGGACTACGCCAGTGTGTCCAAGTATCATACCGGCGAGCTGAATAATCTGCTGTTTAACGATGTGCAGGTGATTACAGACGGCTATACCACCTTGTTGCCCAATGTGGTGTTTTTTATCGTCAAGCTGCTTAGTGCCTTTATTTACTTAGTGATTATTGACAAGGTGTTTGCCCTTGCTTTTTTGGTGGGCGGGGTGTTTGTGTTCCTGTCTACCCGTATGTTTCGCAAGACCTTAAAGCGTTTGCACAAGCAGGTCCAGCAAACGGAGGGCAAGACCCGCTCCTTTATGCAAGAGACCATCAGCAATCTGCTGGTGATCAAGACTTTTGTGGCGGAGGACAAGATCAACCAGCAGACGGATGTGCTGCAACAGGAGAATTATGTGGCGCGTATGAAGCGGCGCTTCTTTGGCATTGCCGCCAACGCCGGGCTGTCTACCACCTTTAATATCGGCTATGTGTTTGCCCTGGCCTTTGGCGCCTATCGACTGCTAAACGGGCTGGACTACGGTACAGTTACCGCCATGCTCCAGCTGGTGAACCAAATTCAGGGGCCGTTTGCTTCTTTGTCCGGTATTATGCCCAAGTATTTTGCCATCATTGCTTCTGCGGAGCGACTGATGGAGATCGAGAATCTGCCGGAGGAGGAGAGCAGCAACGCAGACGATGTGGATGTACCGTCCGCTTACCGGGATCTGCGGGCGTTGCAGTTCGATCATATCGACTTCCGCTATGACCGGGATGTGATCCTGGATCATACCTCACTGACCATTAACAAAGGGGACTTTGTGGCCATCACCGGCATCTCCGGTATCGGCAAGAGCACGCTGCTGAAGTTGCTGCTGGGCGTGTTTCCTACCCAGGACGGCTCTATTTACTTGGAGATGGCGGACGGCAGCCATATCCCGGCAGACAAGCACACCCGCCGACTGTTTGCCTATGTGCCCCAAGGGAATATGCTTCTGTCCGGCACGATACTGGATAATTTGAAGTTTATTAACAGTAACGCTACGGACGAGGAGGTGCAGCGGGCCGTTGAGATCGCCTGTGCAGACACCTTTATCAACGAATTGCCCCAGGGTTTGATGACTGTGATCGGCGAGCGGGGTATGGGCCTGTCCGAGGGGCAGGTGCAGCGGCTGGCCATTGCCCGCAGTTTGCTGTCCAAATCCCCGGTGCTGCTGCTGGACGAGGCCACCTCCGCGCTGGACGAGGAAACGGAACATCGCTTTTTGAAAAATCTGAAAGCGCTGCAAAATGTGACTTGCATTATTGTGTCTCATAAAAAGGCAGCGCTGCGGATCTGTAATAAACATGTACGCATTGAGGACTGCAAAATTGTAAGTGAGGAGAGAACTTATGATGCTGACTGAATGGGGGAAGCAGTTGGACAAAAGTTGTCCGCTGTCTGAGTATCCGCGCCCGCAATTTGTGCGGGATTCGTACCTGAGCTTAAACGGTATGTGGCAGTGTGCCTTTACCAGGGACAGCACCGTGCCGGTACAGATGGACACGGCCATTTGCGTGCCCTTCTCGCCGGAGACGCCGCTTTCCGGGGTGGAGCGCACCTTAAAGCCCGGTGAGTACCTGCACTATCGGCGCACCTTTGCTTTGCCGGAGAACTTTAACCGGGGGCGGGTGTTCCTGCACTTTGGCGCGGTGGACCAAATGTGCACCGTGTACTTAAACGGTGTGCAGGTGGGCGGCCATCAGGGGGGCTACACACCCTTTACTTTGGAGCTGACAGAGGCCCTGCAACCGGGGGAGAACAAGCTGGAAGTATCTGTGCAGGACTTTACGGACGAAAATCAGTATTCCCGGGGAAAACAAAAGACCAAGCGTGGCGGTATTTGGTATTCGCCCCAAAGCGGCATTTGGCAGAGCGTTTGGCTGGAGTCCACGCCGGTGGAATTCCTGGAGAAGGTGCGGATCACGCCGAATTATGACGGCGCCGCCGTGCATTTTGAATTCTTTGGCACCGACCATGTACGCACCCGCATTTATGACGGCGAGACTTTGGTCGCCGACACGACGGACACAGATGTGCCGTTGCCGGACTTTAAGTCCTGGAGCCCGGAGTCGCCGTTTCTCTATCAGGTGGAATTTGAGGCCTGCGGCGAGGTGATCCGTTCCTATTTCGGTATGCGCAAGTTCTCTGTCGGTCGGGACTTGGACGGTCTGCCCCGTCTGTTTTTGAACAATAAGCCTTATTTCCATAACGGTTTGCTGGACCAGGGGTATTACCCGGACGGCTTTTTGACCCCACCGGCCAATGCAGCTATGGCGTACGATGTGACCCATGTAAAGCGCTGTGGTTTTAATATGCTGCGCAAGCACATTAAAATGGAGCCGCTTCTTTGGTATCATTACTGCGATGTGCAGGGCATTTTGGTGTGGCAGGATATGATCAACGGCGGCGGGCACTACGGGCTGGAGATCTCCGCGATTCCCTTTGTGGGTATTACCCTGGATGACCGGAAGTATAAGACCTTTAAGCGCACGGACGCGGCCGCTCGTGAGCTGTACTATCAGGAACTGTGGGAGATGGTGGACGCCCTGTATAACTGCCCCTGTATTGCCATGTGGGTGCCCTTTAATGAGGGCTGGGGTCAGTTTGATTCTACGGTGGCCTACAATCTGCTGAAAGAATGGGATCCCACCCGCACGGTGGACGCCGCCAGCGGCTGGCACCCCTGCGGCGACAGTGATGTGATCAGCAAGCACATTTATTTTACCCCCATTCGGGTGCACGCCGGCGACAAGCCCTGGCTGCTGACAGAGTTTGGCGGTTATGCGCTGAAAACGCCCGGTCACACCTGGAACGAACGCACTTTTGGCTACCGAGTTTATCCCAGCAAGGAAAAGCTGACGGCGGCGTACCAAAAACTGTTTAACAAGGTGATCATTCCCCAGATCAAAACCGGCCTGGCTGCCACCGTTTATACACAGGTGACGGATGTGGAGGACGAGATCAACGGTCTGATGACCTATGACCGCCAGGTGGCGAAGATCGACCCGGCGGTGCTGCAAAAAATCAATGAGAAAGTGAAGTATTAAGATGAATCAGTTAGAAAAGAAAGACGGCAAAAAAGCTGTGATCAAAACCAACCGCGGCGATATGACCTTTGTGCTGCTGGACGAAGCGGCGCCCAAGGCGGTGGAGAATTTTATCACCCACGCCAAGAACGGCTATTATGACGGCCTGATCTTCCACCGGGTGATTCAGGATTTTATGATCCAGGGCGGCGATCCTACCGGTACCGGCTGCGGCGGCGCGTCCATTTGGGGCAAACCTTTTGAGGATGAGTTCGCGCTGGACGCCCGCAATTACTATGGCGCTCTGTCTATGGCAAACAGCGGCCCCGGCACCAACGGCAGCCAGTTCTTTGTGGTCCAGGCGAAGTCTGTACCCGCCAATTTGATTGACCAAATGGAGGCGCTGTCTGACCAGGGCTATCCTACGGAAGTGGTAGAGCAGTACAAGCAGGTGGGTGGCACCCCCTGGCTGGACTTCCACCACACGGTGTTCGGCCAGCTGATCGACGGTGCCGATGTGCTGGACGCCATCGCTGCCGTACCCTGCGGCCCCGGGGATAAACCGGTCAATGATGTGGTGATCGATACCATCGAAGTGCAGGAATAAAACGGAAAAAAAGAAAAGAGGATCGAAAAGTGATATATGTTGTGATTGGCATACTGGCGTTGGTCGCGCTTGTGTCTGTGGTGCTGAATGTATTGCTGGGAACACGCAAGCAAAATGCACAGCCCGTGGAGCAGGTAACGCCCGAGCCGGGTGCGGCGGAAGCAGATTTGCCGTACACCAAAAAATTGCTGCTGACAAAGAATGAATGGGCGTTTTATAAAAAATTAAAGCCCATTTGTGATCGGCACAATCTGCACATTTTGGCTAAGGTTCGATTGGCTGATCTGGTAGATGTAAGCAGTCAAAAGCAAGGCAAAGACCGCATAAAGTATTTCAATATGGTCAGTAAAAAGCATGTTGATTTTGTGCTGTGCAAGCCGGATAATTTGCAGGTACTTGCGCTTTTAGAGTTGGATGATAAAAGCCACCAAGCGCAAAGCAGACAGCAAAGAGATTCTTTTGTGGACGCAGTGTGTCAAAAAGCCGGTTATCCCGTTGCGCATATTTATAATTTTGAAGATATTACAGCAAAATTAGCAGAGCTGGGCTTGATCCCCGCTCCGACTGCACCGACAGAATAGCAGCATATTGTTAGGTATAAATAAAGAGACCACCTACGCAGGTTTTGCTTGCGCAGGTGGTCTTTTTGTTGTGGATTACAGGTCGATGTCCAGCTCAATGGGACAGTGGTCGCTGCCAAAAATATCTGTGTGGATCTTGGCGTCCCGTAATTTAGGTTGCAGCCGGTCAGAGGTGATAAAGTAGTCAATACGCCAACCGGCGTTTTTCTCTCTGGCGTGGAACATATAGCTCCACCAGCTGTATACGCCGGTGGCATCCGGGTAAAAGTAGCGGAAAGTATCGGTAAATCCGCTACCCAGCAGGGCGGTCATTTTGCCTCGCTCTTCATCGGTAAAACCGGCGTTTTTGTGGTTGGTCTTTGGATTTTTCAGGTCGATCTCCCGGTGGGCCACATTCAAGTCGCCACAGAAGATCACTGGTTTATTTTGATCCAGGGTTTGCAGATAAGCAAGAAAGTCGTCCTCCCACTGCATACGGTAGTCCAGCCGGGTTAACTCTCGCTGAGAATTGGGCACATATACGGTGGCAAAGTAGAATTCAGGAAATTCCAGGGTGATCAGTCGCCCCTCCCGGTCATGCTCCTCCTTGCCCATGCCGTACTGCACCCGCAGCGGCTCCTGCTTGGAGAAGATGGCGGTGCCGGAGTAGCCCTTTTTCTCCGCATAGTTCCAGTAGGCGTGGTAGCCCGGAGGCGCAAAGTCAATCTGTCCCGCTTGCAGCTTGGTCTCTTGCAGGCAAAACAGGTCCGCGTTTGCCGCAGCAAAAAAGTCGGCAAAGCCCTTGCCCATACAGGCCCGCAGGCCGTTTACATTCCAGCTGATACATTTCATTGGGTCGGCTCCTCTTTTTGCAGCAAAATGCGGTCGGTGTCAAACTCTTTGGTCTCTTTTTCCCGATATAGTGCCAGCAGGTCCGACACGGTCATATGGGCCTTTTGCTCCTTGTCCAGGTCAATGATGATTCGGCCGCTGTCCATCATAATGGTGCGGTCGCCGGTGGCCAGCGCAGAGGACATATTGTGGGTGATCATCATGGTGGTGATGTTGTTTTCTGCCACGATCTCGTTGGTAATGTCCATCACCTTTTTGGCGGTGACCGGATCCAGTGCGGCGGTGTGTTCGTCTAAGAGCAGCAGCTTGGGGGTGCAGATGGTGCACATCAGCAAGGTGACCACTTGCCGCTGCCCACCGGACAGCAGACCGATCTTGGTTTTCATTCGGTCCTCCAGCCCCATATTAAAGCGAGACACCTGCTCCCGGAAAAAGTTGCTCTTTTTCTTAGACAGAGCCAGCGCCAGCCCGCTGGAGTGGGCGCGGGTGTAGGCCAGCGCCAGGTTTTCCTCAATGGTCATATTCGGTGCGGTGCCCTTCATCGGGTCCTGGAACACCCGGCCGATCAACTTGGCACGCCTGTGTTCCGGCAGAAAGGAAATATCCTGCCCGTCCAGTGTAACGGTGCCGCTGTCCTGCATAAAGGTGCCGCAGATCAGGTTAAACAGGGTGGATTTGCCGGCGCCGTTGGAGCCAACAATGGTGAGAAATTCGCCCCGATCCAGGTGCAAATTGATCTTCTCCAGGGCAATGTGTTCATTGACGGTGCCCTTGGCAAAGGTCTTGGAAACATTCTTTACATCAAGCATTGCGGCGGGCCTCCTTCTTTACTTTGCGGTTCCGGGCGGTGCGCTTGGCAGCCGGGATAATAAAGGTGGCAGCCACGATCACGGCGCACATCAGCTTCATCAAATTGGCGCTGTTGGTGCCAAACAGCTCAATATCCACCACAAAGGTGACGATCAGTTTGTAGATCACGGAGCCGCACACGGCGGAGATCAGCCCCACGGTGACGCCCCGCTTGCCAAACAGCGCCTCGCCGATAATGACAGCGGCCAGGCCGTAGATCAGCGTGCCGTTGCTGGTGGAGGTGTCGCTGTAACCTACATAATGGGTCACCAGTGCGCCTGCCAGACCGATCAGTCCGTTGCTGATGCACAGCCCCAGGATCAGAGTGGCGTCCACATTGATGGAGGAGGCGCGCACCATATCCTGATTGTCGCCGGTAGCGCGGATACACAGGCCCACATGGGTCTTAAAGAATACAATCAGCAGCAGGGTCACTACCAGGCAGATCGCCAGCGCCAGCAGCGCACCGGCCACCTTGCGCTGATCGCCGGTCAGGTGCAGCGCCTTATAGAACTGCTTAAACAGATTGGCGGCGCCGATGGACAGGTTGGGGCCGCCCCGAACAATCAAGTTAACGGAGTACAGTCCGCTCATCGTGATGATACCGGCCAGTACCGGGTGTACTTGCAGCTTGGTTTGCAGCAGCCCGGTGATTAGTCCGGCGGCCATGCCGCCTAAAAAGGCAATGGGCAGGGACAGATAGGTGTGGCCCCCGGCAGCCAAAACGGCGGCCAGTGCAGAGCCAAAACCGAAGCTGCCCTCGGTGGTCAGGTCAGGAATGTCCAGCACCCGCAGGCTGATGTAAACGCCCAGCGCCAACAATCCGTACAGTAAGCCCTCTTGCAGGGCAGTGAGATAAAGCATAAGTTCTTGTTCCTTTGGGTATGAAAAAATTGCAGCAGGCGCACCTTGCAGCGCGCCCGCCGGTTTGTGATTTATGTTGCTTATTTTGCTGCTTCCAGCACCTTGACCTCATAGCCAACGGTATCCTTGGTGGGAGTAGCCAAACCGCCGGCAGCCAGCGCTGTCTTGTTTACGGAGCAGTAGTCGATGCCGCACACCTGGGCGGGGATCTCCGCTACCTTTTTGCCGTCAAAATACTGAATAGCCATTTCTGCGGTCTTTTCGCCGATGCCCTTGTCGTCAATGGCCAGGGTGGCGGTGCAGCCGGAGGCAACCGTGGTGGCAGAGGAGCAGTAGGTGGGAATCTTCTTCTCCTGGCACAGCTCTGTCAGGGCAGACACACCGTCCTGTACCACAGAGTCGTTGGGTACGAAGATGACATCACAGCCGCCGTCAATCAGGGACTGGGTGACGGACTTCACATCGGCGGAGTTTTCCACGGTCTTTTCCGCATAAGCGATTTTCTTGCTGTCCAGGTACTTCTCGGCCGCCTTAACGGTGGAGGTGGCGTTCACCTGGCTGGTGGAGTAAATAAAGCCCCATTTTTTTACATCCGGGGTCAGCTTGTAGCCCATGTCAATGATCTCAGATACCGGAATGGCGTTGGAAGTACCGGTAGCGTTTTTGTCCGGGGTGTCCAGCGCGGACATTACTTTGGCAGCTACCGGGTCGGATACGGCGCAGAAGAAGCAAGGGGTTTCAGACTCCTGGTTCACAAACGCCTGCGTGGCCGGGGTGGCGATGGTGAATACTGCGTCATAATCGCCGTTGTCAAAGTCAGACACAATGGTGCTCAGACTGGCGGCGTCACCGGCAGCGTTCTTGTACACGCAGGTCACATTGTCGCCGTACTTCTCTTTCAGCTTAGACTCGATCCCGGTACGCATATCGGTAAAGGCACCGTTCTCAGACAGCACGGCAATGCCTACTTTCTTGCTGTCTGCTTTGGCATTGTTATCTTTGCTGCCGGAGCAGGCGGCGAACAGGCCGGCAACCAGTGCCAGGCACAGCAGGGTGGCAAAAAACTTTTTCATCATTCATTCTCCTTAAACGCTTGGTGTTGATTATAATAATCGAGGTCTGCAAAGGCTTTGTGCAGCATTTCCTCGGTTATGGTGTAGGGGTTGTGGGCAATGTCCGGCATTTTGGCTACCAGGGGCACCAGCTTTTCCACATCGGCACCGGTCATCTCCACTTGGGAGAGGGCGGTGGGGAGTCCCACGCTTCTGTTGAAAGCGTACATCTGGCGGAAGCCGTCCAAATTGCCGTCGGTCAGCAGCAGAATGAGCACGCCAAAGCCCACCACTTCACCGTGCAGGTGGCGCGCCTCAATATGGGGCCAGGCGGTGAGTGCGTAAAACACGGCGTGCGCCAGGCCGGAATTGTAATCCACAATATGCTCTGCCGTCAACAAAATAGAGGCAATGCCGGTGGTGACGATGATAGCCAGAATCACTTGCTCCACTGCATAGGTGCAGCGCGCGGCATCTATATCTGCCATGGCCTGTGCACCGTAGGTAAGCAGCGGGTCCAAGCACATTCGGCTCACATTTACACCCAGGGCATGGTAGTGCACCAGCGCTTCACCTCGGGAGCTCATCTCCGCTTCAAAATACTTGGCGTAAGTGTCGCCCATACCGGCCCAAATATAGCGCCGTGGGGCGGCTGCAATCACCGAGGGCAGAATAAAGGCGTGCACCGGCGGCGCTTTGTGAAAATCCGGCGCCAAAAAGGTGCCGTCTGCGTGGTACAGAATCGATACTGCCGTGGTGGCCGCGCAGGTGGAGGCAATGGTGGGAAAGGTGAATACCGGCTTGCCGCTTTCTTCCCCATAGGCTTTGCCGGTGTCCAGTGCCTTGCCGCCGCCAACAGCAAAGATCATATCTGCTGCTGCCACTGCCGGGTTCTCTGCCAAGGCAGCAATGTTCTCCCGACTGGCCTCGCCGCCGTACCACACAAAATCCGTAATGGTCACGGCGCTGCCTTGGATCGCGGCCAGCAGACGCTCCCGCACCGCTGCCATGGCTTTGTGTCCGCCGATCACCACCGCTGTGGCGCCAAAGGGCGCGCACACCGTTGGAATTTGCTTGTAAACCTGCTCGCCGATGGAATAGGACGGCAGGGTAATGGAATAATCCGTCATAGGATTTAGGTCCTTCCTGGCTAACTTATAATCCTCTTATAGGACTGTGTGAAAATTATAGCACCGCAGGCGGGCTTTGTCAACGAAATTCTTTAGCAAGTTAAAGTGATAAATTGCAACTACACAATGCGTCCGCCGCCCAGTACCGTGTCGCCGTCATAAATAACGGCAGCCTGACCGGGGGTCACCGCTCGTTGCGGCGCGTCAAAGGTTAGCTGTACATCGCCGCCGGGCAGCACCTCTACGGTGCAGGGCGCCTGGTGCATATTGTAGCGGATCTTGGCAGCAGCATGCAGCGGTTCGGCAGGCGCTGCAATGCTCAGCCAGTTGAACTCGGTCACCCGTACCACCGTACTGTTCAGTTGGTCGTTGGGGCACAGGGTCACCGTGTTGCTTTCCGGATCCTTCTTGCACACATACAGCGGCGCCGGCAGCGCAAGACCCAGCCCACGGCGCTGGCCGATGGTGTAGCGAATAATGCCCTTGTGGCGGCCCAGTACATTCCCCTGTGTGTCTACAAAATCCCCGGGGGGATAGTGGCGGCCGGTATAGCTTTCAATAAAGGCGGCGTAGTCCCCGTCCGGCACAAAGCAAATGTCCTGGCTTTCTCTTTTGTGGGCGTTGATAAAGCCGTTTTCCTCTGCAATGGCGCGCACCTGGTCCTTATGCAGCTCACCTAAGGGAAACAGGGTGTGGGCCAGCTGCTCCTGGGATAGATTATAGAGCACATAGCTTTGATCCTTTTTGTCGTCCAGCGCCTTGCGCAGCCGATAGCGGCCGTCCACGCAGTCAATGCGGGCGTAGTGGCCGGTGACCACATAGTCGTAGCCCAGGGTGATGGCGCGGCGACACAGGGTGTCAAATTTTAAGCACTTGTTGCAGTCAATGCAGGGGTTGGGGGTGCCGCCTGCCTCATAGGTGGCAATAAATTTATCAATGACCTTTTCCTTAAAGTCGCCTTTAAAATTGAACACTTGATAGGGCATACCCAGTCGGCGGGCCACGCTGCGGGCGTCCTCCACATCGGACAGGGAACAGCAGGTCTTTTCCCGCTGGGCCATCAAAATATCGTCGCTATCAAATAGCTTCATGGTGGCACCCATACAGTCGTACCCGGCGTCCAACATCAGCTTGGCGGCCACGGAACTGTCCACGCCGCCGCTCATGGCGATCAATGCTTTTTTCAAAAAAACGCACCTGCTTTCTTGACACTTTCAGTCTACTATACTAATATATACAGGAATAGAAGTAAAGAGGGAGTTTTTAGTTTTTATGCAAAAAATGCGTTTTTTTCGCCGGTGCCTTCCGCTGTTTTTGGCCTTTTGGCTGCTACTGGCAGTGGCGGGCGCGCCCTTTGCTGCTTATGCAGGGGAGAGCGTGACTGTGCGGGACAGCAGCGGGAAGGTGTGCTACGCTGCGCCCATGGATCCGGAGAACGCTTGCCCGGCGCTGCAATCGGCGCTGGACACGGTGCGCAGCGGCGCCTACGGCACCTGCACGGTTACCGTGACCCCCGGGGAATATCGAATGACAAAGAGCGCTGTGCTGGCGTCTGATATGACCCTGAACCTGACAGGGGTGACCCTACTCAATGCCAATGCAGGCAAGGGTAACATCTTTATCTCACCCAATCGGGACCGTACCGGCAAGGACTACACCGAATATTCTGCGTTGGAGAACTGCACGCTGCGGGGCGGCACGCTGGATTATGCGCCGGGCAATACCAACGGCTCCTGCCTGCTGCGCCTGGCGCATTGCAAGAATGTGACCGTGGACGGCACGGCATTTCTCAACAACACAGACTCCCACCACGCAGAATTGGCCGCCGGGTACAATGTGCGGTTCGTAAACTGCCTGTTCTCCGGTCAGACCAATCAAACGGAGAGCAGTGCGGAGGCGCTGCAAATTGATATTTTAGAGAAAAATCGGCACTTCGCCAACTTTCCGGCCTATGACGGCACGATGAACCAAAAGATCACCGTAGAGGACTGCACATTTCAGGACCTGATCTGCGGGGTAGGCACCCGCAACGCCTTTGCCGGGCGGTATCAGAAGGGCGTTACCATTCGTGGCAACACCTTTCGGCGCCTGCAAGGCACGGCTATTGTGTGCACCAATTATGTGGATACAGTGGTCGAGAAGAACACCATCACCGACTGCGGTCGGGGCGTGGCATATTATATGTGCAAAAACAGCGGCGTGACCGATGTGTTCACCGACGGCAGCGGCAAGGTGCTGGGTAAGCGCAATACGGACTGCGGCAGCCGCATTACCGACAATATCATCTCCGTTTGTCAAACAGCGGAGATGGACAAGCCCAGGGGTATGTTTCTGTACGGCGGCAAGGCCACCGGCAAAATGCCTGCCGGAAATTATGCAGTCTATAACCTGACGGTCAGTGGTAACACCCTTACCACCACCGGCGGCGGGATCACCGGCACCGATCTGCAAAACTGCACGCTTGCAGACAACCGCATTACCCATACCGGTGCGGCGGCGGAGACCACTGTGGGAATTCTCCTTCACGGCAGCAGTGGTAATTTGATCGAGAAAAATACTTGCACCGCCCTACACAACGGGCTGAAGTGTATGGACGCCTCCCACAACAACGAGCTGCGGAGCAATACGGTAACGAACAGCCGCTCCAGCGCCGTTTGCATTGTGGACAGCAACGGGGTAGAGGTGACGGAAAACACCATTCGCGCCGGGGCCACCAACGGCATTTTTGTGCAGCGGAGCAAAAAGGCGCGTCTGCTGCGCAATACCATTCAGGCAATGGGTCATAACGGCATTTGCCTGGCGGAGAAGAGCACTGCCGCCACCGGCAGCAATCGGATCAGCGGCTGCCGTCGCTATGGGATGAGTTCCCAGCCGGGAACTGCCCTGACCACCGTGGGCGATCGGCTTACCGGCAACACCAAGGGGCAGGGAATCGCG
This sequence comes from Oscillospiraceae bacterium, assembly GCA_025757685.1. NCBI lineage: Bacteria > Bacillati > Bacillota > Clostridia > Eubacteriales > Oscillospiraceae > Oscillospiraceae bacterium. Next base: position 580,404 of record CP107220.1, read on the forward strand.
CAGGGCAGCAAGAATATGAAGTTCTCAACCATAGGCAGTACCCGCCTGGTAGGCGGCCGGATCCGCCGTGGCAAATATAAGGGCAAGATCGCCCTGCAGTGGAAAGCGGTCCCCGGCGCCAAGCAATATGTGCTTTACCGTAGAGACGGCAGCATCCGCGGCAAATACCGCCGGGTGGTAACGCTTACCGGCACCCGCTATATCGACACAGCCCCCAAGCGGGGCAAAACCGCCGCCTATCGCCTGGTGGCGCAAACCAAAACAAACGGCGTGACTGCGGAAAGCCCCGTGGCGCGCGCCGCAGTGAGGATTAAAGGATGACTTTACAGGAAATTGTAGATCGTTCTCGGCGCATCGTCTTTTTTGGCGGCGCCGGGGTGTCTACCGAGAGCGGTATTCCGGACTTTCGCAGTGTGGACGGCTTGTATCATCAGCAATATGACTATCCGCCGGAGCAGATCCTTTCTCGCAGCTTTTTTGACGAGAACCCGGCGGAATTCTACCGCTTTTACCGCAGCAAAATGCTGTGCCCGCATGCCAAGCCTAACGCTGCCCATTACAAATTGGCAGAGCTGGAGCAAGCAGGCAAGTGCACCGCTGTGGTGACCCAGAATATTGACGGCCTGCACCAGGCAGCGGGCAGCCGCACGGTATATGAGCTCCACGGCTCCGTGCTGCGTAATCACTGTATGCGCTGCGGCAGAGCCTACGGTGTGGAGGCGGTGGCAGAGGCTGCCGGTATACCCCGGTGCGTTTGCGGTGGGATTATCAAGCCGGATGTGGTGCTGTATGAGGAAGGACTTGACCAACAGACCGTAGAGGGCGCCGTACATGCCATTGCCCGGGCAGACTGCCTGATCGTGGCGGGTACATCTCTTTCTGTGTACCCGGCGGCGGGCTTTATCCGCTACTTTCAGGGGGAGCACTTTGTACTCATTAACCGGGATCCTACCCCGGCGGACAAGCTGGCAGACTTGGTGCTGCACCAAAAGGTGGGGCAGGTGCTGTCCCAAATTCAAGTACGCTAACGGAGGCGCTTATGCCCATTTCAGTGATGCTCAAGCCGGCTTCCGGCAACTGCAATCTGCGGTGTAAATACTGCTTTTACCACGACCTGGCTGCTACCCGGCAGACGGAGAACAAGGGTTATATGACCCGGGATACCGCCTTGCAGGTGATGGACAAAGCCCTGGCTTTTGCCGGGGACGGACCGGTATATTTTACCTTTCAGGGCGGGGAACCGCTGCTGGCGGGGAAAGACTTTTTTCGCTTTTTCTTCTCCTCTTGCAAGGAACGGCAGCGCCCCGGCGTGACCGTCCAGTTCTGCGTGCAGACCAACGGTACTTTGCTGGACGACGAATGGTGCGACCTGTTTTTGGAATACGGCTGTTTGGTGGGTGTGTCTCTGGACGGCGACCGGGAGGGCAACCGTTACCGGGTGTACCCGGACGGACGCAGCTCCTTTGACGATGTGTTTCACGGTGTGCAGCTGCTGACCCGGCGCAGGGTGCCTTTTAATATTCTCTCGGTGCTCACCGCTTACGGTGCTACCCATGTGCGATCGTCCTATCGCTTCTTTAAGCAGCAAGGGCTGCGCCACTTGCAGTACATACCCTGCCTGCGCCCCTTTGCCATGGATGCGCCGGAGGATCTGTTTATGACCGATGACGACTACGCCGCCTTTTTGCAGCAGGGGTTCAAGCTGTATGCCAACGATGCCCTGCGGGGTAACCCGGTGTCTGTGCGTATGTTTGACAATTACTTGCTGCTGGCTCGGGGGCAGAACGCAGAGCAGTGCGGTATGAACGGCACCTGCGCTACCCAGTTTGTGGTGGAGGCGGACGGCAGTACCTACCCCTGTGACTTTTACTGTACCGATGATTGGTACCTGGGCAATATCTGTGCCGGGGATTTTGACGGCTTTTTCCATAGTGAAAAGATGGTGGAATTCTTAAAGAATTCTTTTCAGTTGCCCCCGGCGTGCAAGACCTGCCGCTGGTTCACGCTTTGTCGGGGCGGCGGCTGCAAGCGCAACCGAGTGGGCACGGATTATTGCCGGGCTTACCAAACTTTTTTTGCAAATACGGAGCATTTGTTTGCTCAACTGCGTTGAGGTGTTTTATGAAAAAGACGATTTCTGTACTGCTGGCACTGGTACTGACGGTGGGACTGTTCTCTGCCTGCTCAAAGGATGGTAAGGAGGAGACGACCACGGCTGCGCCTGCCGCTTACACCCTGGCCTATACGTATGACAGCCATTATAAGCAGACGGACCCCAGTGCTGTGCGGGCGTATGAGAAGATCGCCAAAGCCATTGCAGAGGGCGGTGTGGCCGTGCGGGTGAATACGGATATGATGGACGATGTGAACCGGCTGCTGTACACAGGCTTTCCGCTGATGGCGCTGGTGGACACGGTTTCGGTGAACAGCGACAATTCCGGCGTGACCATCAAATATAAAAACGATACGGATACGCATCGCCGGCTGGTGGGCGCCTTTTCCCAAAAGGTCCATACCATTCTGAAAGCCTGCGGCAAGGGCACGGTGAGCAATAATGTGTATCTCCTCAATGTGTACCACTATGTGGCAACCCACACGACTTATGACGACAGTGCGACCGACACTTACACCGCCATTTTGCAAGGCAAGGGCATGAGTGCTGCCATCAGCGGTATGTTTGAGTTCCTGCTGCAACAGGGCGGGGTGGACGCCGGGCATATCGTCGGCAAGGACGCCGCCGGTAATCCCTGGTACTTTACCCGTTGTACCCTGGGCGACACGGTGTATAACTTTGATGTGGCAACGGAGCTGTCTGTGCGCAAAGGGGAGGGGCTGACCTGCTTTGCTATGACGGATAAGGAACTGCAAACCGGTGGACTGCAAAAAGGTTTTACCTACTCGGATAATGAAAAGGCGCCGGCAGTGAAGATGAAAAAGAACCCCTATGCCGCCCTACGCTCCTGTGCGTACTTTACGCTGGAGGGCAACACCCTAACTGCCGTCTTGTACAGCGGTAAGACCGCCGCCTTTACTCTGTAAAGGAACAAATAACAACCAAGCGAAGTGATGTGTAACCCGACACCGCCGCTTTGGAGCCGCCGAAAAACTTTCGGCGGTTTTTTTGTATCATTTGTCTATGAATTCTGCACATTTTGGAAAATAATAGACAAAAACAGAGAAAAATGTCTAAAAATATTTTGGACATTACAAGTTGCACAGAAAATTTCTGCGGACAAATTTCTTTTTTGGTTGTAATTGATAAACCGATTTGTTATAATATTGCAGAAATATGACACAGGGGGAGATCCAATGGCAGAACAAACCGGCCTGAAAGCAAAAGCCACAGGCCTCATCGACAACATTAAGTACTACTGGACAGAACCGCCGAAAGGCAAGTATATGTCTTTCAAAGAGGTGGCTGCTTATTCCGTAGGCGGTATCGGCGCATACTTCTTGATTTCTATGGGCGCTGCGCTAGTCGTCTCTACCACAAATATGATCGTAGGCGGCGCAATCGGCGTTGCACCTATGGATATGTATGTGCTTTACCTGATTTCTACCTTGGCAAACATTCCGCTGACGGCGGTGCGTGCCAACATGGTAGATAATACACGCGGTAAGGGCGGTAAATATCGTCCCTACCTGATTTCTATGGGTATTCCTACCGCCGTGATTTCCTTGGCGTATGTGTGGTTCCCGTATGATTCTATGTATTCCTTATTCTCCGGTAAGATTATGGGGTACGAGGGCGGCTACATAGCTAAGTGCGTCATGGTATTGATCTTTAACTTGTTGCTGCAGTTCTTCTTTAACTTCTTCCAGGATGCATATACCAACTTGATTCACGTGCTTTCTCCCAATACGCAGGAGAGAACGGATGTTTTGGCAATCAAGAGCGTTGTGTATTCCTTAGCACCGTCTATCATCAATATCGTGCTGCCGTTGGTTGCGCAGTTTGCCACCAACAACGACCTGTATGATATTCGTGTGTATCGGATTTCTTACCCGGTGTTTGCCGTTCTCGGTATGGTGCTGACCATTATGGTTTATGCCAACACACAGGAAAAAATCGTGCAGGCTAAGACCCATACCATTCAGATTAGCTTTATTGACTCCTTTAAGGCAGTTGCCAAGAATAAGTATTTCTGGATTATTGCTTTGGCCGGATGGATTGGCTTCTTGGAGAGTGCATACGGCAATATTTTGACCTGGTCTTATAACTACGGTCATACCTGCAGTGGCGGTACATTCGCCTTGATTCAAACCTTGACCGGTAACGCTTCTTTGTGGGGTATGTTATTGGCCCCCATTTGTATTCGCAAGTGGGGCAAGAAGAAGGTACTGATTGCCGTAAACTTTGCAAACATTGTTTGTATTCTTTCTATGATTATCAATATGCGCAGCATTTGGTGGCTGTTTATCTGCGTGTACTTTAACTGGTTGGTTGGTGCATTTGAACAGATTACCACACCTGCCATTCAGGCAGATATTCGTGACTATCAGCAGTATCGTTCCGGTGAGCGTATTGACGGTATGTTTGCAACCGTGCTGACCATTGGTAATATCGTAACATTGCTGACCTCTGCCGTTCTGCCTGCTGTGTATCAGAGATACGGCGTGTATGAGGGCAACGGCTACAAAAACTCCTTTGATATTTTGGATGTAAACAACGGCGACCCGGACTTGCTGTACAAGCTGATGAGCGTGCTGATTATTATGGCTGCCGTGGGTGCATTCCTGAATATGGCGCCTTACTTCTTCTATGATTTTAATGAGAAGAAGCAAAAGAGCGTAATCCGCGTGTTGCAGGTGCGTTCTCTGTTTGAGGACTTTGGCAACAAGGCGCTGAATAATCACCAGATTGTTGAAGCCATTGATATGGTAAACAACGCCCGTGAAATGGCTGTTGCTACACCTAAGACCGTAGATAAGAGCAGCTATCGCAATATCAGCGATAAGGCAGAGCGTAAGGCTGCCAAAAAGCAGTATCGTGCTGATTTGGAATACAATGAGGAAATTGAGATTTCTCAGTTCGTCTGCAAAGAGCTGGATAAGTTCGGCCTGCCTGTAACGCAGCATCAGGTTGCGGAGTATTCTAAGGTATATGCGCTGGGTCTGGACGGCATTAAGTCTGCTGATTTGGCAGAGCTGCGTCGGGAGCTGGCTGCTGCGAAGGCTATGCCGAAGGATACGGAAGATGAGAAAGAAATCCGTAGTTTCTCTATTGAAATTGCTAAGAAAAAGATTTCTGCCAAGAAGGCACACGATAAGTATTACGGCACCGTAAAAGAATTCGTTTCTCCGGATATGGAGGCACTGACCGAGCTGTTCAATCGTGAGGACGACCTGGACGCGCGTATTGCTGAATTGGTTGAGGCCAAGGAAGTTGCCCGCAAGGCGAGGGACTTGGATAAGGTTCGTGAGTTGCGTGCTGAAATTAAGAATGTACAGGCACAGCGTAAGTCTGTATTGGCAAAATCTAAGGCTTTGCAGGACGAGTTTGCACGCTTTAACCGTGCGGCGAAGCCCTACAATGACGCACAGAAGCTGCTGGTACAGGAAGAGAATTACAAGCACTTTGACGAAATTGCCGCTTTGTATGATGAAGCAAAGGCTGCCGCTGCTGAGGAAGACAAGCAGAAGGAAGCTCGCTTAGCTGAGAAGCGTGCAGAGGAAGAGGCAGAACTGGCTCGCCGCAAGGCCGAGAAGGCTGCCAAGAAGCGTAAGTAATCAAAAAGTAAACCCTACATAACGAAAACCCCATTTCCGCATAGGATAAACTATGACAGGAAATGGGGTTTTTATGATGATATATGAGATCAAGGTTGGTTCTGTGACCAACGCACAAAGGGGGGCCAAGCTGCTGAAAAATGCGGGTTACCGTGTGTTTGTACACAAGCAGCTGCGCCCCAGCCCGGCGGACGGATGCGGGTATCTGTTACGGCTGGAGGACGGCGATGGGGAGGCGCTGGAACTGCTACGGCAGCATGGGGTGCGGATCACCGGGGTGGAGCAGCTATGATTTATTTAGACAATGCGGCCACCACCTATCCCAAGCCGTTTTCCGTGCTGGAGACGGTGTACCGGGCCAATCGTAAGTATGCGTATAACAGTGGGCGTGGCGGCTATCGGGAGTCTGTGCAGACGGCAGAAAAGATTTTTGCTGTGCGGGACTGCCTGGGCCGCTTTTTTCATTGCCCGGAGCAGAATATTGTGTTTACCAACAATTGCACGACTGCAGTGAATACGGCACTGAAAGGACTGCTGAAGCCCGGGGATCATGTGCTGATCTCCGCCTTGGAGCATAATGCGGTGTTTCGACCCATCTACAAGCTGGCCCGGGAGGGGCGTATCACCTACGACCTGGTGCCGTATCACCCGGACCCGGACCGCTTTTTACAGAATATCCGGGCACTGGAGCAGCCCAATACGGCGATGGTGGCCATGCTCCATGCTTCCAATGTGTTTGGGGTGGTACACCCGCTGGGGCTTGTTGGCGACTACTGTCACCGCAAGGGCTGGCTCTTTGTGGTAGACGCCGCTCAAAGCGCAGGCATTTTGCCTATTGATATGCAGGCAATGCATATTTCCGCCCTGTGCGCCCCGGGGCATAAAAGTCTGTTCGGCACCATGGGCACCGGCGTGCTGGCGCTGGCTGACGGCATTTCACCGGACAGCCTGACCGAAGGGGGTACCGGCAGCCACTCCTTTGACCCGCAAATGCCGCCGGATCTGCCGGATCGGCTGGAGGCAGGAACGCTGAACAACCCGGGTATTCTCTCTCTGGGTGCCGGTGTGCGGTTTATTGAAAAGACCGGTCGGGCAGAAATACACGAGTACGAAATGCGCTTGACCCGATGGTTGTATGAGGAGTTGGCCGCCTGTCCGGGGATAAAGCTGTACACGCCCCCGGAGCATATTGGCGTGCCGGTGCTCAGCTTTAATGTGGACGACCGCACCTCGGAGGAGACAGCAGCTTATTTGGCTGCCCGGCAGATCGCTGTGCGTGGCGGGTATCACTGCGCCCCTTGCGCCCATCGGTTTTTTGGTACGGATAAGCGGGGCACTGTGCGGATCAGTCCCGGCGTGTTTACCGGGATGAACGAATGTGAATATTTCCTGAATTCTGTAAAATTCCGGGAATAACCCTTTATTTGACTTTCAAAGTATGTTACAATCAGTATAAGGAATTGTATAAGTGAGGATGTGAATGTATGAGTGCCATCGGCGACTTCTTTAATAAGATACTCAGCGTGTTTTCCACCTTTGGCATTAGCGACGCACTGGATATTCTGTTTGTGGCCGTAATCATTTATGGCTGCATTCGCATTATTCGTGAAACGCGGGCAATGCAGTTGGCTAAGGGCATCTTGCTACTGCTGGTGATGTATGGCATTGTTAATTTGCTGCACATGGAGGCTTCCAGCTTTATCTTTAAGAGCATTTTTTCCAATATTTTGCTGCTGGCGGCTATTTTATTCAGTCCGGAGCTGCGGAATATTTTGGAGCAGGTGGGTAAAGGCGCCACCGGTAAGAGCCTAAAGACGATCATTCACCCGGGAGTTGCCATTGATGTGGCGGAGATCGGCGACTGTATTGAGGCCACTTGTAAGGCCTGCTCGGATATGAGCGACCAGCATGTGGGCGCCCTCATCGTGTTTGAGAACGAGACGATGCTGGGCGATATTATTGCCAGCGGCACGGAACTGCACGCCAAGGCCTCTCGCCAGTTGATTGAGAATGTGTTTTTCCCCAAATCACCGCTCCATGACGGCGCACTTGTGATTCGGGACGGGCGGCTGTACGCAGCCGGTTGTATTCTGCCTTTGACCAAAAAGAGCGTGTCCTCCGCCCTGGGCACCCGCCACCGTGCGGGTATCGGTTTGACGGAGCAGTCCGACGCTGTGGTGGTGATTGTCAGCGAGGAAACCGGTGCCATTTCCGTTGCTATAGGCGGTGTGCTGAACCACGATGTGTCTGACGGCGATCTGCGCGATATTTTGAAAACGGAATTTCTGCCCAGCGGTTCCTCCTCAGACGATAAAATTATCTCCCGTCTGGTAAGGAGGATGAAAAAATGAGCGAACAGCAAAAGCCCAAAAAGCGCTTTTCTTTGCGCAAGCTGATCTATAATGACAAGAACTTAATTATTATTTCTCTGCTGGCGGCGGTGTGCATTTGGATTGCCACCTCGATGAATTTGTCACCGGAGACCACCAAGAATATTTCTGTTCCGCTGAAGATCGACTTTTCCGACACGGTGACGGAGGAGTTGGGATTTAAGTGCTACGGCGAGAGCAGTATGACGGTGAATGTGACCGTACGAGCCAAGAAGTACCTGGCTAAGGATATTTCTGCCGACGATTTGGATGTGAAGCTGCAAACCAGTTCGGTGACCACCACCGGCATCCACGAGGTTCCCATCAGTGTCAGCGCCGGGGACAGCGGCGATTTTACCGTTGAGAGCTATTATCCTACTGTGTATACCGGATACTTTGATGTACCGGAGGAGCAGGAGATGGAAATTAAGCTGAATTACAACACGAAGGACTATGTGGCAGACGGCTTTGTGGCAGGGGAGAGCCTGCTCAACGAACCGAATGTGGTGGTTAGCGGCCCCAAGACCTATGTTGCACGGGTCAGCAAGGTAGTAGCCGATGTGAATTTAAACGACAAGCTGTCGGAGACTGCCACCATCAATATTGAGCCAAAGGCCGTGGATGTGTACGGTAACAAGGTGGACTACATTTCCCTGAATTACGGCGCAGAGAAGTTGACCTTGACCATACCGGTACTCAAGGTGAAGCAGTTGAGTACCCATGTGACCTTAACAGACGCGCCGGAGTCGGTAGATCTGTCTAAGATCAAGATTTATTACAGTACAGACAGCATTCGCGCCGGCGTACTGGCCGGAACGGATATTAAGGCGGCCGAGCTGGGCGAGGTGCACTTTACCGACCTGCGGGTAGGGGAAAACACCTTTACCTTTAACGCCACCCAGCTGGAGGGAATCACCGTATTGGACGATACAGAGAAAGTCACCGTACGGGTGGTGGTGCCCTCGGATTACACCAGCAAGGACATTGATGTGTCTGCCGCCGGGGTTAAGCTGAACAATGTGCCGGCGGGCTACACTGCCAAGGTAACAGCGCTGAACAGCGACTCGGTGACCATCATCGGACCAAAAAGCGCCATTCGCGGACTAAAGGCCAAGAATGTGATGCTCTCTTGCGATCTGACCGCCAAGAAGGGCGAGAGCATTAAGACCGGCACCCGCCAACTGCCGGTGACCGTCAGCATTGCAAAGGCAGACGGCACCTGGGCCTACGGCACTTACCAGGCCACCGTGGAGCTGAGCAAAAAGTAAAACCAAATACCAAATATAAAAAAGAGCGGCAGCCGAAAGGCTGCCGCTTTGGCATACGCGCCAAAGGGGGTATGGCGTGTATGAAGGGGGCGGATTATTTCCACTGCTTGAGCACTTCTGCATTGGCAAAGATCTCGTCCAGCTTGCGCATAAAGGGGATGATATCGCTGTAATCCAGCGCACGATGATCCATGGCGATGGTGATGGGCAGAATTTGGCGCACCGCAATGGTGTCGTTGCCCTGTGCGTCTGTGATTACGCAAGGACGCTTTTGGATAGAGTCAATGGCAAAGGCCGTGGTTTGGGGCGGAATGATCTCCAAGAGGGCACAACTGCCCTTGTGTTCTCTATAAATAGAGCCTATGTTGGAGATGGTTGTGGTGCCCTGCTCAATATCTTTCTTGGTCAGGCGATCCGTGGTGGGGATGGAATAATATTTTTTCTTCTCCGCACCGTGGAGCGTGGTGACCTTGTGGGCGCCGGTCTTGGAGCCGATCAGCCGCATTACCGTCTGTGCCACCTTGCCCTGTTTCAGTCGCTGCAAGGTGTTGTCCAGCGATACCTCGTACATGACCTCGTCCATGTTGGAATTGCGCGCCCGGCGCTCGGTGTCCACAATGGCGGCGGTCATTTCGCTGAGGGTCTTATTTCCCATATCGCGCATGTTGACGGTCATCATCTGTCCGTCCGGCAGCAGCATGGGCATGGACACATCAATGTGGTCAAAATATTTCAGGCACCCGCGCACCAGGCGGCGATTAAACAGCAGGTGTGTGTTCATGGACGGCGCTGCCTTCAACCCCTCGCAGATGATCTTCATCATCACGGTATTCAGAGTGATCTTTTCCTCCCGGCTTTTGCAGTTGGCATTCAACGCTTTGACTACCGGCAAAATATCTGTTACATCTGCCTCGTACATCACGATGGCGTGGGGGATCTCTCGCCAGCTCTCTGTGGTCATGTTGGATACGATTTTGCGTGCAATGCCAAAGTGTTCTTCTTTTATCAGTGCCATTGGTTCTCCTTTTGCTTGGGTATTATATGATTAGCCGCCGATGATGGACACGGCTGTTTTGTATACTTCTTCTCGTACTTCTTTGATGTAGTCGCCGATCTCCTCTCGGGGGAACGGGTCCTCCTTGAACCTGTGACGGTATTCCAACGCCAGCTTGGGTCGGAATTTTGGGTGGCAAATTTTGATCAGTGCCCGCGCCCGTTCCTTGAGCGTCTTGCCTTTTAACTGTGCCACGCCGTACTCGGTGACCACATAGTTCACATCGTTACGCGGGGTGGTGATGGCGCTGCCCTCGGTGATAATGGGCACAATGCGGGAAAGGTGACCCCGCTTGGCGGTTGAGGGCATGGCAATAATGGAGCGGCCGCCACGACTCATGGTGGCGCCTCGCACAAAGTCCACCTGACCGCCTACGGCGCTAAATTGGTTCAGCCCCACGGTGTCTGCGACCACCTGCCCCAGCAAGTCCACTTGCAGGCAGGAGTTAATGGAGACCACATTGTCGTTCTTGGCGATCACCGCCGGATTGTTTACATAATTGATGGGGTGCATCTCTACGGATGGATTGTTGTTGATATAAGCGTTCAGTTTATCCGTACCCAAGGCGGCGCCAATGACGGTGCGGCCTCGGTGAATTTGCTTTTTCGCATTGTTGATGACACCTGCCTCCAGCAGGTCCACCACGCCGTCGCCTACCAGTTCACTGTGCAGGCCTAAATCCTTTTTGTTCCACAGTTGGGCGCACACGGCGTTGGGAATACCGCCGATACCCAGTTGCAGGCAGTCGCCGTCGTGGATCAGGTCGGCGCGGTTTTTGCCGATCTGCAGCTCCACCTGGCTGATCTCTGCGGAGGGCACCTGGGGCAGAGGCTCGTTGATCTCTACAAAGGCGTCAAATTCCCGTACATGGCGAATGCTGTTGCCAAAGGTGCGGGGCATATAGCTGTTGACCTGGGCAATTACGGTTTTGGCCACGCCGCACACACCCTTGGTGTAGTCCACGGTGGTGCCAAAGGATACATAGCCGTGCTCGTCCGGCGGCGATACCATCACCACTGCCACATCCGGGCACACATAATTCTCCAGCAGGTCCGGAATCTCATAAAAATGGCAGGTGGTAAAGTCGCAAGTGCCGTTGGCAATGGCGTTCCGGTTACCGGCAGAGGCAAACAGACAGTTCAGGTGAAAGTGCCCGGCCATTTCCGGCGCCGTCCAGGGGCAATCCCCTAAGGTGAGCATGGAGATGATCTCCACATCCTGAAAGTTCCAGTACTGCTCCACCAGCGCCCGTTCAATGCCCAGCGGCTCGCCGCAGGCAAAGCCGGTGACTACCTTGTCTCCGTTATGGATCAGGGCAATGGCTTCGTTTACGGTCATTCGCTTTGACTGATATATGCTTTTCCAGTCCATAGGCTCTCCAAAATCCTGTGTACAGCACAGTAATAGACAAAATCGAAAAAATGACGAATAAACGCCAATTCTTTAGGAATTAGTATAGTATTAGGCGCGCTGTTTGTCAATGAATTCTTGCATTTGCGTGCCGTTTTTTGTATGATAAAGGTAATCTGTACTATTTGTGAGGTTCATTATGATCTATGAAGTGACGCAGTTTGGCCTGCCTAAGAATATTGCCGCCGGGGTGACGGAAGCCCTGCGCCAAATGCAGCCGGGGGACACCCTGCACTTTCCTAAGGGGGAGTACCATTTTTACAAAGACTATTGCCAAAGTTTGTTGGTACACACCAGCAATACAGACAGCTTTCAGCGGCCGAAAAAGACCTTTGGCATTTTGTTGCAGGATAAAGAGCAACTGACCCTGGACGGGGACGGCTCCGTTTTTGTGTTCCACGGCAACATCAGCGCTTTAGGCGTACTGCGGTGTCGGCAGATCACTCTGCGGAATTTTACCATTCGTTACGCCTGCCCCACCAATGTGGAGCTGGAGGTGACCGCCAAGCAAGGCCACACGGTCAGCTATCGAGTGCCGGAGAATCAGCCCTTTTATATGGACGGCGGCAGCGTGGTCTTTTTTGAGCAAAGTCCCTTTACCAAGAAGAATTACTGGCAAATGCGCAACAACGAGAACAGCAGCTGCGCCGTGCGTCACCAGGGGGAGACGGTGTTCCGTGAGGTGGACCAGCCGTTTTTTGGACTGCACCGCACCCGCCGCACCGGGGCGCGCACCTTCGATGTATGGTCCCTGCGGAAGAAGAAATATCAGATCGGGGAGACGGTCGCTCTCTCTATGAACAACTGCCGAGAGACGGCAGGCGCCTTTTTCTCCGAGAGCAGCGACCTTGCCGTGGCACAGGTGACGGTGAATTACCTGCACGGCTTTGGCTGGTTGACCCAAATGTGCCGGGATGTGTCCTTTACCGGGGTGCACTTTCACCCGGATTCGCAGCATCATGTGTCGTCTTTTGCGGACTGTATTCATGTGTGCGGCTGTAAGGGCACGGTTACCATAAAGGACTGTTCCTTTACCCAGGCCCATGACGACGCGATCAACATTCACGGTGCGTTCCTGCGCTTTGTGCGCCGCGTTGACGACCATACGGCGGTATTTCAGTTCGTGCACCGACAGCAGGGCGGCTACCGGGCGTTCTTCCCCGGCGATACGGTGCGTTTTTATTATCGCAGCTCTTTGCAGCCCTGTGGAGAAGAAAATACCGTGGCTGCGGCGGAGGACGATATAGATGCCAAAACCTGCACCTTGACCTTTGATCGGCCTTTGCCGGAGGATATAGACGCCAAGTTCCGAGGCCAGCAGAATGTGGTGATTGAGAATGCCAGCTACTGCCCGAATGTGGAAATCAGCGGTTGTTCCATTCACGGCATTCCCACCCGGGGCATTCTCTGTACCTCCGGCGGTCATGTAGATATTCATCACAACACCTTTGAGCATGTGTTTATGGCCAATGTGTTCGTCAGCAATGACGCCAACGACTGGTATGAGTCCGGCCCGGTGCGGGATATGCAAATTCATCACAATGTATTCCACCTGCCAACCCTGCGGCAAAAGCGGTTTTGGCCCACGCTGGCGGCGGTGCTGGTGGAGCCGATCACGCTGGGCGGCAAGATCACCGCGCCCGTTCACAGCGGTATTCGTATTTTTGAGAATGAGATCACCCTTACTGACGGCTACGCGCTTTGGAGCAAAGGCGGCGGGGATATTGAGATCGACGACAAGGAACACCCGGTACATATCGAACCGCTGGACAAATAAAAAGATATATAAAAGCAGCCTTTCCGTTCATTGTCGGAAAGGCTGTTCCTTTATGCTATGATTTTGCGTTGGTTTCTTTGTCTTTCATGATCTTGACCATCATTTGATTGACCTTATACACATCGCCGCAGCCCAGGGTCAGCACCAAGTCACCCGGCTCCACATGGTCGGTCACATACTTGGCGATCTCCGGGAAAGTATCCAGCTGCAGGGCACCGGGGATCTTATCTGCCAAGTCCTTGGCGTGAATGCCGATGGTGTTTACCTCGCGGCTGCCCATAATGGCAGAGATCACGCACTTGTCCGGAATTTGCAGCACCCGGGCAAAGTCGTCCAGCAACTCGCTGGTGCGGCTGAAGGTAAAGGGCTGGTGCACCGCCCATACCCGCTTGTAGCCCATTTGCATAGCCGCGCGCAGAGTGGCCTGCAACTCGGTGGGGTGGTGACCGTAATCGTCGGCAAAGGTTACGCCGCAGTAGGTGCCGGTGAGCTCAAACCGCCGGTGGGCACCGTGAAAGTCCTTTAGCCCTCGGCAAATATCCTCCGGCTTGGCGCCGCTTTCATAGGCAGCGGCAAAGGCAGCCAGAGAATTGAGAATATTATGCGCGCCGGGCACGCAAATCTCTGCGTGGCAAAGGAACTGCCCATTGTGGTACACATCGTAATCGGAGTGGAACCCGCCGGGCACATGAATGTTCTTGGCCTGCCAGTCACAGTGGTCGCCGGTGCCAAAGGTGATCATCTTTTTGCCGGTCACCTGGGCCATGGCCTCTACGGTATTGGCGTCGTCGCCGTTATAGATCACCGTGCGCGTGGCCTTGTTGGCAAATTTGATGAATGCCTCTTGAATGTGCTCCAGATCGCCAAAGAAATCCAGGTGATCCCGGTCAATGTTCAGCACCACCGCAATGTCCGGATCCATATGCAAAAAGGTGTTGTTGTATTCGCAACTTTCACATACAAAGTTTTGGCTGTGGCCGTAGCGGCCGTAGGCGTTAATGGCAGGCAGCTTGCCGCCGATGACGGCGCTGGGGTCCAGCCCTGCCTCCAGCAGCACCTGGGTGGTCATAGAAGAGGTGGTGGTCTTGCCATGGGTGCCGCTGATGCCGATGCAGTTGGAGAAAATGCGGCTCATGGCGCCCAGCAGCTCTGCCCGCTCAAAGCAGGGGTAATGCGTCTTAGCCCATTCCAGCTCCTCATTGCCCTCTAAGATAGCGTTGGTGTAAATTACCAGCTGAATATCCGGGGTCAGGTTGGCCTTGGTCTGGCCCAAATAGACTTTTGCACCCTCTTTTTCAATCCGGCGAAAAGTCTCGGTGTCGTTATTGTCCGAGCCGGACAGCTGATAGCCCAGGGACAGCAGGATTTCGGCCAGGGGACACATGCCGGAGCCGCCGATGCCGATAAAGTGGATGCGCTTGACTTCCTTTAGTAAAGTATCTATATCTTTCATGAGAGAACCTCCCAATTCTTTTTTCATATTATACTACCAAAAGGCGGAAAAATAAATACATATTCCGCAGGAACTGAAAAAATTTTCTGTCATAGAATATGGAGTAGAAAGGAATAGGCACAAAATGCCGTTGTGGGGTGTAGAGATGAAACTGGATACATTTGCCGTGCCGTTTACCGCCGATCGGCGTATGGCGTATGCGGCGGCTTACCTGGAGCAGTGCTCCTATCGGCAGGTGGAGGAGGTGCAGGCGGCGGACTTTGTGCTGCTGCCGGTGCCGGCAAAGGATTATATGCTGGAGGGACTGGACGGCAAGACCGTTTTTTTAGGAGGCGGCAGCTATCCCGGCACGCTGGACTACTGCAAAAATGAGAATTTTGCGGAGAAAAACGGCATACTCACCGCCGAGGGCGCCCTGTGGTTGGCGCAAAATCATCTGGAGCGGGCGCTCTACCGCAGCCGGGTGTTGGTGTGTGGCTATGGGCGAATCGGTCGGGTACTCTCCGGGCTGCTGCTGGCCCACGGCGCCGATGTGACCGTGTGTTCCCGCAGTGCCCTGAGCAAGACCCAGGCGCTGTTTGCCGGTGCCCGGCATACGGACTTTTCCGGTCTGGTGCAGCCGGGGAATTATGATTTGGTCTATAATACGGTGCCCCACATGATTTTTACCAAGCGAGAGCTACAGGCGCTGCGGCGAGACACGGTACTGGTGGACCTGGCGTCCTTCCCCGGCGGGGTGGATACGCTGATGGCCCACACTCTGGGAATCACGGTGGTGGACGGACGCAATCTGCCCGGCCGCACCGCCCCGGAGACTGCCGGTGCGCTGATCGGCGAGACTGTGGCCGAAATGATTGAGGAGGGACTGGAATGAAGATCGGGTATTGCCTGACCGGCTCCTTTTGCACCTTTGCTAAGTCCTTGGAGGCACTGGAGGTGCTGGTGCGGGCCGGTCATACCATAACGCCCATTATGAGCCAGACGGCTTACACCACGGACACCCGCTTTGGAGACGCGGTGGATATTCAAAATCGGCTGATTGCCATTACCGGCAACAGTATTATCCACACAATTGCCCAGGCGGAGCCGGTGGGACCAAAGAAAATGTTTGATGTGCTGGCCATTGTGCCCTGCACCGGCAACACGCTGGCAAAGCTGGCAGCGGGTATTACGGACACGGCGGTTACGATGGCTGCCAAGAGCCACCTGCGCAATGACGCCCCGGTGGTCATTGGCGTGTCCACCAATGACGCTTTGGGCGGCGCTGCCAAGAATATCGGCCAGCTGCTCAATTACAAGCACTTTTATTTTGTGCCCTTTGGCATGGATAACTGCTATATGAAGCCCAAGTCCATGGTGTGCGATTTTGCCCGAGTGCCCCAGGCCATTGAACTGGCAGCGCAGGGACAGCAAATCGCGGAAAAAATTTTCTGATTTTTTTGTTTCGTATTGACAATCGGTGCAAAAATGCATATATTAGTCTTATTGCTTAAAACGAAATTTAAGTATAGGCGAAAGCTAAAAAATCGGGCGGAGAGCGGCGGCTTTCTGACAAAAGAGGAAGTGCATAATTGGAAAAGATCATTGACCTGCGGAACATCACGGTCAGCTACGGCGACAATGTGATTTTAGACAAACTGAATCTGTATATAAATGAAAAAGAGTTTATAACGCTGCTGGGACCCTCCGGCTGCGGCAAGACCACAACGCTGCGCTGTATTGCCGGCTTTGTGCAGCCGGACAGTGGGAAAGTGGTCTTTGAAGGCAAAGTCATCAATGATGTGCCCCCGCACAAACGCCGGGTGAACACCATTTTTCAGCGTTATGCTCTTTTTCCGCATTTAAATGTGTATGAGAACATCGCCTTCGGCCCGGAACTGCAAAAGAAGAGCCGCAGCGAGGTACGCCAAACGGTGGCGGAAATGCTGGAGCTGGTAAACCTGAAAGGGTTTGAAAAGCGGAGTATCTCCTCTCTGTCCGGCGGGCAGCAGCAGCGAGTGGCCATTGCCCGTGCTTTGGCCAATCACCCCCATGTGCTGTTGCTGGACGAGCCGCTGGGCGCGCTGGATTTAAAGCTGAGAAAGGATATGCAAAAGGAGCTGAAAGCCATTCAAAAGCGGCTGGGCATTACCTTTATCTATGTGACCCACGACCAGGAGGAAGCGCTGTCTATGAGCGACACGGTGGTGGTGATGGATAAGGGCAAAATTCAGCAGATCGGCACCCCGGAGGATATTTATAACGAGCCGGTAAACGCCTTTGTAGCGGATTTTATAGGAGAGTCCAATATCGTGGACGCTGTGATGGTGCGGGATTATGTGGTGCGCTTTGGCGGCGTGACCTTTGACTGCCTGGACAGCGGCTTTGCCCCCAATGAATTTGTAGAGGCTGTGGTGCGCCCGGAGGATATTCGTCTGTGCGACCCGGGGCATAAGGCAGCCCTGACCGGCACCATTACAGATGTGGTGTTCAAGGGTGTGTTCTTTGAGATCTTTGTGGATGTGGGCGGCTTTATCTGGATGGTGCAGACCACGCATTACCATGCGGCGGGCAATACCGTGGGTATGTATATTGAGCCGGACGCTATTCATATTATGAAGCGCAGCGAGTACAGCGGCGAATTTGGCGACTATTCCACCTTCTCGGACGAGATGGACCATATCTCGGATGCCGATTATAACTGGGAGGAGGAGAGCAATGAGCAATCTGGGTCGTAAACTGCTGGACAAGCCCTATGCCCTTTGGGCGGTGCTGTTTGTACTGGCGCCCCTTTGCATGGTGGTCTACTATGCGTTTACGGACACCGGCGGCGCCTTTTCTCTCCACTCGGTGAGCCAAATCCCGTCCTATCTGTCTACCATTTTGCTGTCGGTACTCTATGGCTTGGCTGCCACGGTGATCTGTCTGCTTTTGGGATACCCCTTTGCCTATTTGATCTCCAAGCACGCGGCGCGCCGCCAGCGAACGGTGGTGCTCTTGGTGATGCTGCCCATGTGGATGAACTTTCTCATTCGTACTTACAGCTGGATGACGATTTTAGGTGACTCCGGCGTGATCAACAGCTTTTTGACCGCCGTGGGGCTGGAGCCGGCCAAGCTGATCAACACCGGCGGTGCTGTAATATTGGGTATGGTTTATAATTTCCTACCCTATATGATTCTGCCTATTTATTCCGTACTGTCCAAGCTGGACGGCTCGCTGATTGAGGCGGCAGAGGATTTGGGCAGCAGTCGGCATCAGGTGTTTCAGCGGGTGGTGTTGCCGATGTCCCTGCCCGGTGTACTCTCCGGCATTACCATGGTGTTTGTGCCCTGCGTATCTACCTTTTATATTACCCAAAAGCTGGGCGGCGGCCAGGTGGTGCTGGTTGGCGATGTGATTGAGACCCAGTTTCAAAGCGCCAATAACTACAACCTGGGGGCTGCGCTGTCCCTGGTGCTGATGGTGCTGATTTTGATTTGTCTGGGCGTGATGAACCGCTTTGGCGCGGACGACAGCAGTGACGGAGGTGTGATCGTATGAGCAAGAAAGCCTCTGCCATCGGCAAGATTTATCAGGCACTGATCTATGTGTTTTTGTATGCGCCGATTTTGGTGATCGGGCTGTTCTCCTTTAATGGCAGCGCCAACACCTATATGCTGCAAGGCTTCTCGACGCATTGGTACAAGGAGTTGTTCAGCAACGCAGCGGCTATGCACGCCCTGCAAAATACCGTGGTGCTGGCACTGTGCACCGCTGCGGTGTCCACGCTCTTGGGCGTAATGGCGGCGGTGGGTATCTTTAACAGTCGGCACAAGCTCTATAAGCGCTCGCTGATGCTGCTGACCAATGTGCCCATGATGAACCCGGAGATCGTTACCGGCATCTCTATGATGCTGCTGTTCGTCTTTGCCGGGGGACTGGTGCACCGCAGCAATGTGCTGGGCTTTTGGACGTTGCTGATTGCCCATGTGACCTTTAGTCTGCCCTATGTGATTTTGAATGTGATTCCCAAGCTGCACCAGTTTGATATGAATATTTACGAGGCGGCGGTGGACCTGGGCTGCAAGCCGGTGCGGGCGTTTTTTAAGACCGTATTTCCGGAGATTCTCAGTGGTATCATCACCGGCTGTGTGATGAGCTTTACGCTGTCGCTGGACGATTTTATCATCAGCTACTTTACCAACGGACCCAGCTTCCAGACCCTGCCCATCTACATTTTCTCTATGACCAAAAAGCGGGTGAAGCCGGATATGTACGCCTTGTCATTTCTGATGTTCTTGACCATTTTGGTTTTGCTGATCCTGTCCAACTGGATGCAGGCCAGAGCGGAGAAGCGGGAGAAGGGGGAGCGCCAATGAAAAAGTGTTTTTCTTTTCTGCTGACCCTGCTGGTGCTGCTGGCAATGCCCGTCAGCGCCTTTGCGGCGGATGATGTTTTCACGCCGGCGCAAAAGGCCTATTACAAGAACCTGGGTCTGCAAGGCACTACGGTGAATGTGTATAACTGGGGCGAGTATATCTCCGAGGGGCAGGAAGGGGCTATGAATACCGTTAAGGAATTTGAGCGGCTCACCGGTGCCAAGGTGAATTATACCAATTTTGAATCAAACGAAAATATGTATTCCAAGCTGTCCGGCGGCGGTGTGTCCTATGATGTGATCATTCCTTCGGACTATATGATCCAGCGCCTGCTGGAGGAGGATATGCTGCTGCCTTTGGACTACGGCAATATTCCCAATTATGACAAGTATATTGCCCCGGACTGCAAGGGGCTGTATTTTGACCCCCAGCAGAAGTACACCGTGTGCTACAACATTGGCACCACGGTGCTGATCTATAACAAAAAGCTGGTGAAAGAAGCGCCTAAAAGCTGGTCTGTGCTGTGGGACGAACAGTACCGGGACAAGGTGCTGATGTTTAACAATTCCAGAGACGCTTTTGCACTGGCTCAGTTCATGCTGGGACAGGATTTGAACACCACCTCGGAGGAGGACTGGAACGCGGCGGCGGAGCTGCTCGCCAAGCAAAAGGATGCGGTGCACCCGGTGTATGTGATGGATGAGGTGTTCAACCTGATGGAAAGCGGGGAGTATGCCTTTGCCACCTATTATGCCGGCGATTATATCCTGATGCAAGACAACAATCCGGATCTGGGTTACTGCTTTCCGGAGGAAGGTGTCAATCTGTTTTATGACGCCATGTGCGTGCCCAAATGCACACAAAACAAAAAGGGCGCCGAGGCGTTTATCAACTTTATGCAAGAGCCACAAGTAGCGCTTGCCAATCAGGAGTATATCTACTACGCTTCACCCAATTTGGCGGTGCGGCAGGATGAGAACAATTCCCTGTACGGCAATCCGGTGGTGTACCCCAAGGTATGGCCTAAGGGACAGTATTTTTACAATTTGCCCCAGAATATTCTGGAGCTGCAAAACGACTTGTGGGCTCGGGTTAAAAGCGGCCAGCTGTCAGCAGACGGCAAAGCCCAGGACCGGCGCATTTACTGGGCGTCCGGTGCGGTGGGCGCTGCGGCAGTGGTGGCGGTGGCGGCTCGGCTGATCCATAAGGCTCGCAAGAATAAAGAACAGGATTTGAGGGATCTGTATTGAATACGCAGTTTAAGTGCGCCATCTTTGATTTGGACGGCACGCTGGTGAATACGATTGATGACCTGGGACTGGCTACGGACTATGTGCTGGAGCAGTACGGCCGCACGCCCAAGTGGACCCAGGCAGATTATAAGAAATTGGTAGGCAACGGCGCCAAAAAGCTGGTGGAGCGCGCTTTTGAGCACCAACTCTCACCGGAACAGCTGGAAGAAGCTTACGCTATGTTTAAGGTGAGGTATAACGCTGTTAAAATGGATCACGCCCATGCCTATCCCGGGATTCAGGCGGCGCTGGATGACTTAAAGACCAGGGGCATTCGCCTGGGCGTCGTCACCAACAAACCGGCGGAAGCTGCCCGGGGTATGGTGGAGCAGATCTTTGGCAAAGACTATTTTGATGTGGTAATCGGCGCCACGGACGACCTGCCCAAGAAACCGGACCCCACCACTGTGCGTATGGCGCTGGAGGCGCTGGGCTGCAGCGCCAAGGAGGCTATGTACTTTGGCGACAGTGATGTGGACATGATCACCGGGCGCAACGCGGGGATAGAGACCATCGGTGTGTCCTGGGGCTTTCGCTCCTTTGGAGAACTGTTTGCTCAGCACCCGGCGGCCATTATTGATGACCCCAGCCATATCCCCAGCCTTTTTTGAAAATGTAGGCAAAGCCCTTGACAATATCTGCCGTATTTGCTATAATTCTATGCGTTGAGCGAGAGTGGCGGAATCGGCAGACGCGCACGTTTGAGGGGCGTGTGGGGTGACTCGTACGGGTTCAAGTCCCGTCTCTCGCACCAAGAAAAGACCTTGACGGATGTATGTCCGCAGGGTCTTTTCTTTTTTGTTTTCCCCTCGCTTTATAACTTTTAATAGACAAAGTGCTCTGCCCGGGTGGTGTTCTGCCGGATGGGGCATTTTGCTGCTTGACTTTCGATAGGGCTATCCCGTATAATGATAGTCCGACTGTAAGGATGGGGGATTTTTTTATATGTCTAAGTCAAAGAATGCAAAGCGCTTCGGCACCCGTTGGGGCTTTATCTTAGCGTCCGTGGGCTCGGCCGTGGGTATGGCCAATGTGTGGGGCTTTCCCAACAAAATGGGCCAGAACGGCGGCGGGGCGTTTTTGCTGATCTATTTATTATTTGTCGTGCTGTTCGGCTGCATTGCGCTGCCGGCTGAATTTGCTGTGGGCCGCTGGGCCGGCACCGGCACCCTGGGCTCTTATGCCCGCGCCTGGCGCTCCCGCAGTCCCAAGGCGGAGAAGGCCGGGGGTGCCCTTGGGTGGCTGCCGCTGGCCGGGTCTATGTGCATTGCCATCGGCTATGCGGTTATCGTTAGCTACGTGCTCAAGGCGCTGGTGGATTCGGTCACCGGCACGCTAATGACGGTGGATACCGCCAGCTGGTTTCAGGCTTTCTCTACAAAGGATTTTTCTGTGGTACCGTACCATATAATCGTGGTGGTGGGCACGCTGCTGACCCTGCTGTTGGGTGCCAACAGTATTGAAAAGACCAATAAAGTGATGATGCCGCTGTTTTTTATTATCTTCCTGGTGCTGGCGGTGCGTGTGGCGCTGCTGCCCGGCGCTGCCGAGGGCTATCGGTTTATGCTCACGCCCCATTGGGACGCACTGAAAGATCCGAAAGTGTGGATCAGCGCCATGGGACAGGCTTTCTTTTCCTTGTCCGTCACCGGTAGCGGTATGATTGCTTACGGCGCCTATTTGTCCAAAGAGGAGGATGTGGTAGGTGTTGCTCGCCATACGGCACTGTTTGATACCATTGCGGCGCTGGTGGCGTCCTTGGTGATTATTCCCGCGTGCTTCTCTTACGGGCTGGATGTGGGGGCAGGCCCCGGTCTGCTGTTTGTGACCCTGCCGGAGATCTTGCAGGACATTCCCATGGGCCGTCTGTTTGCGGTGATTCTTTATGTGGCCATGATCTTTGCCGGGGTCAGCTCCCTGCAAAATATGTTTGAGGCAGTGGCAGAGTCCCTGCTTCATCGATTCCCCAAGCTGAGCCGCAAGGTGGTGCTGGTGCTGCTGGCGGTGGTGTGCTTGGGTGCCGGGATCGGGATGGAGACCATCTCTAAGTGGGGACCGTGGATGGACCTGGTATCGATTTACATTATCCCCATCGGCGCCACCCTGGGTGCTGTGTCCTGGTTCTTTATTATGAAGAAGGACGATCTGCTGGCGGCAGTGAATACCGGCAGCGGTAAACGCCATGGTGTGCTTTGGTATAATGTGGGCCGTTTTGTCTATGTTCCCCTGGCAGCGCTGCTGTGCGGGGTGGCACTGATCGCTCATGTGGCGTTTTAACGTTGCATAAAGTGGACGCAAAATTGGAGAATTTGCATTTTTAGTCTTTACTATCACGCATTAGTGTGCTAAAATAATTGCAGATTTCAATTTGGAGGCCATTATGGGACTGAATTTGCATAATAAGAATTTGGACTTTTTGTTTAAGGCTGTGCTGGCGCTGGAGAATGTAGAGGAGTGTTACGATTTCTTTGAGGATCTGTGCACCGTGCAGGAGCTCAACGCCATCAGCCAGCGCATTGTGGTGGCAAAGATGCTGTCCGAAAAATGCGTATATACGGATATTGTCAACGAGACCGGTGCGTCTACCGCTACCATCAGCCGGGTGAACCGCTCTTTGCAGTACGGCTGCGATGGGTATGACAAGATCTTTGAGCGGATCGACCGGCAAGAGCAGGGCAATGATGAATCCGTATGATGCCTGGGCGCAGGTCTATGACCACCTGACGGAAAATGTGGAGTATGAAGCCAGAAGTGCGTACATTTCCGGCTTCTTTTTGCAATATGGGGTAGAACCGGGGGCACAGGTGCTGGATCTGGCCTGCGGCACCGGCAGTATCAGCCGCTGCCTTTTGGAGCGGGGCTACCGGGTTACCGGGGTGGATCTGTCTGCGGATATGCTCACCATCGCCCAAAGCAAGTGCCCGGAAGGCGCATTTTATCGGGCGTCCATGACGGAATATTCTGCCCCGGCGCAGTTTGATGCCTGCGTGTGTTTGCTGGACAGTATCAATCACTTAACGGCTTTGTCCGATGTGGAAGATTGCTTTTGCCGTGTGGCGGAGAATTTACGCCCCGGCGGGCTGTTTCTGTTTGATGTGAATACGGTTTATAAGCACCGGCAGGTGCTGGCAGGGCAGACCTTTGTGTTTGATGAAGAAGATTATTATTTGGTATGGGACAATGAGGTACTGGACGATACGGCAGTGCGGGTGCTCATCGACCTGTTTTGCTATAACGGCGAGAGTTATGACCGCTTAAGCGACAGCTTTATCGAGCGGGCCTATACCTATCGGCAGCTAACGGCGGCACTCTCGGAATTTGAGATTTTGGGTCGTTATGCGGAGCTGACCACAGACGCCCCCGGGCCGGAGACCCAGCGGGTGTTTTATGTTTGCAAGAGAAAGGAATAATGCCATGGGCAAGATCGTAAGATTTATCACAGAGGACGGCAGCGCCTTTATTTTGGCGGCGGATACCACGGATATTGCCGCTCGGGCGGAGCAGATTCACCACACCTCTGCCGTGACCACAGCGGCTTTAGGCCGCCTACTGACGGCGGCGTCTATGATGGGCGATATGCTCAAGGGCGCGGACGACAGCGTGACCCTGCGCCTGAACGGCGGTGGACCGGCAGGCTCGCTGATCGCAGTGTCGGACAGCAAGGGCAATCCCCGGGGGTATGTGCAAAACCCGGTGGTGGAGCTGCCGCTGAACGATAAGGGTAAGCTGGATGTGCGGGGCGCCGTAGGTACGGACGGCTATCTGTATGTAATGAAAGATGTGGGGCTAAAGGAGCCGTATGTGGGTCAGACTGCCATTGTCAGCGGCGAGATCGCCGAGGATATTACCAATTATTTTGCCGTGTCCGAGCAGACCCCTTCCGTGTGCGCCTTGGGTGTGCTGGTGAACCCGGACCTGACCGTGCAGTGCGCCGGCGGCTTTTTGATCCAGTTGTTGCCCGGCTGCCCGGAGGAGACTATCTCTGCGATTGAGACGGCCATTGACTCTATCCCGCCGGTGACCACCATGCTGGCACAGGGGCTGACGGTAGACGAGATTGCCGCCAAGGCTATGGGCACCTTGAAAATTGACAAACTGGACGAATATCCCATTGCCTATCGCTGCAACTGCAACCGGGAGCGGGTGGAGACGGCGCTGCTCACCGCCGGGGAAGAAGAACTGCGCCAGATGATCGACGCAGGGGAGGATATTCAGGTGGAATGCCACTTCTGCGACAAGACTTACAGCTTCACACCGGAGCAGTTAAATGACCTGCTAAAAAAATCCAAATAAAATTGAAAAAAGGTGTTGACTTTTCGGGAAAGTTATTGTATTATATAACCCGTCGCTGATGGCGACACCTTGTGGAAGTTTAGCTCAGCTGGGAGAGCATCTGCCTTACAAGCAGAGGGTCACAGGTTCGAGCCCTGTAACTTCCACCACAGATGGCCCGGTAGTTCAGCTGGTTAGAACGCCAGCCTGTCACGCTGGAGGTCGACGGTTCGAGCCCGTTCCGGGTCGCCATTTGTGCTTCTGTAGCTCAGTCGGTAGAGCAGAGGACTGAAAATCCTCGTGTCGATGGTTCGATTCCGTCCGGAAGCACCATATCTGCGGATTTAGCTCATCTGGTAGAGCGCCACCTTGCCAAGGTGGAGGTAGCGAGTTCGAGTCTCGTAATCCGCTCCATCGGGCACTTTGTATTCTACATTGTGCCCATTCTTTTCCCGGCACCATAGCCAAGTGGTAAGGCAGAGGCCTGCAAAGCCTTTATGCCCCAGTTCAAATCTGGGTGGTGCCTCCAATAAAGCGGCAAGTCTTTGTGAGACCTGCCGCTTTTTCTTTTGCCATTTTCATCTGCTTATATTTGCTTTCCCGGCACATCTGTGCCGGGATTTTCTGCTTTTATTTGGAAAGCGGGGAAGTGCTGCGCAAAAAGATGGACGGTAGCGTTCTCGTCTCTCCCGGGTGGGAAGTTGCAAACAAAAAGAAAAGACACTAAGGAAAAAACCTCAGTGCCTTTTGGCGCAGAAGGAGAGACTCGACAGGGCGCTGCCCTGTCTGTTCGCTGCGCGAACGATCCCATTTTATGTCCCTTTTTGCTGCGCAAAAAGATGGACAGTAGAGTTCTCGTCTCTCCCGGGTGGGAAGTTGCAACAAAAAGAAAAGGTACCAAGGAAAATCCTTGATACCTTTTGGCGCAGAAGGAGAGACTCGAACTCTCGCGCCGGTTGCCCGACCTACGCCCTTAGCAGGGGCGCCTCGTCACCAACTTGAGTACTTCTGCATACTGTGTTGTAACTTGTGCTAAACCGCTGTCAAGTTTTATCATCAAAGAGCCATGCTCCTTGTGTGATACCGAATGGCGGAGAGAGTGGGATTCGAACCCACGGTGCCTTGCGACACGACGGTTTTCAAGACCGCTCCGTTATGACCACTTCGGTACCTCTCCGTTTGTGCTTTGATATAATAGCATACCCGGGCGGGCCTTGTCAAGCAAAAAAGTGAAAAAACACCGTTTGTGACAGGGCAGAAAAGTTTTTTCAAAAAATGGAAAAAGGGTGTTGAAATTTTCAAACAGATGTGTTATAGTATTTGCACGCGATGAGAAAGCCGTTCAGGCACATGCGCAGGTGTAGTTCAATGGTAGAATGTCAGCTTCCCAAGCTGAACACGAGGGTTCGATTCCCTTCACCTGCTCCACGGAAAATATAGAGGTATAGCTCAGTTGGTTAGAGCGCTCGCTTCACATGCGAGAGGTCGTGGGTTCGAATCCCTCTATCTCTACCATATAACCGTCTTGCACTGCAAGGCGGTTTCTTCATATTTGCAGATAAAGGACGATGTGATTTGCGGAACAGAACATTTGACCTGTTCAAATGGGCAGCGGCGCTGTTTGTGCTGCTGCTCCATGTGCCGTTTCCCGGCGATGTGGGTGGCACGGTGCGTATGTTTGCCCGGTGGGCGGTGCCGTTTTTCTTTATGGTATCTGGCTATTTTACATACGGTGCGGTGCAGCGAGAGGATGCCGGTCGGCTGGTGCACCGCATGCGGCGACTTTTGCGCATTTTTGTTCCGGCGGCCGGATTTTATGCGCTTTGGTGTTGCTTCTTGCTTAGTGACAAAACCCCGGCGGCCTTTTTTAAGAGCCATTATGCGATGGAAAATGTGGTTTCGTTCTTCCTGCTGAACAACACGCAATCCAAGCCGCACCTATGGTTTATTCCGGCGCTGATTTACTGCTACGGCGTGGTGCTGCTTTTGATGAAAATACACAGAACCCACTGGTTGCGGTGGGCGCCGCTGCTGCTGTTGGTGCCGCTGGTGCTTGGTGAAGTGGTGGTGGGTATGCTCCACCGGGAGGTGGCTGCCCAGTACAGCCGAAATGCTTGGTTTACCGGTTTGCCCTGTTTTGCGTTGGGTCTGCTGTTTAAGGAAGCAGAGACGCAGATCAAGCGCCTGGGTCGCAAGTGGCCTGCGCTTGGTGTGTTGGTAGGCTTAGTACTGTCTGTTTTGGAATATCGGTATTTGAACGATAGCGCCGATTTGTATTTAGGGCCTTTGGTGGCTGCGGTCAGCTTGTTTTTGCTGGCCCAGAATGTGACTTGCACCTGGGAAAATCCCTTTGTGCTGTACGCCGAGGGGTCTGCGTTGGCGATCTACATTTTGCACCCGGCGCTGCGGAACCTGGCCCAGCGGCAGCTGCTGCCCTGGTGGGGTGTGCGCGGCATGGCGGCAGATTGGCTGTTGCCGGTACTGACCTTGGCGCTGGCACTGCTGGCTGCGGGAATCTGGTTGTGGCTTAAGGGCCTTTGGAATAAACGAAAAAGCCGGCAAGTGATGGCTTGACCGAGCGTGTGAAAAGAGAGAAGAGGAAGCAATATGAAAAGTGAGAAGGGCCAAAGCCTGGTGATGGTGGGCGTGGCGCTGTTTTTATTGGCAGGGCTGTGCCTGTATCTCGGTTTATCCCAGCCGAAGATCTCCTCCGGCGTGCTGGTTGAAACACCGACGACGGCGGTGCAGTCCGGTACCACGACGGGGTCGGCTGCCGCCACCGTTGGTCGATCCGCTGCAAGCAGCACGGCAACGGCTGCACAAACCGCCGCTTCCGGCAACGCAGGCACAGTCAGTTACCCGGTGAACCTGAACACGGCTACTTTTGAGGAATTGACCGCCATTCAAGGTATCGGTGACCAAAGAGCGGCGGCGATTTTGGCCTATCGGGAGCAGATTGGCAAATATACTTCTGTGGAACAGATCAAAGATATTCGCGGTATCGGTGACGGGCTGTATGCCAAGATCGCACCGTACCTGACCGTATGAACCCGGCGCTGGAGCGGGTGCTGCGGTGGTTCTTTCCCCGTCGTTGCGCTCTGTGCGGCACGGTGGTGGCGCTGGATGAAACCCTTTGCCCGGAGTGCCAAAAGGTGCGTCCCATTGCCCGGCCCAAGTGCCTGCTGTGCGGTCGTTCCAAGAAAGACTGTACCTGCAAGGGTAAGCACCATGAATACGCCGGGGTCACCGCGCCCTTTGTGTATCGGGACAGCTTGGTGACGGCTATTCATAACTTGAAGTTTTATGATTTTCCCATGCTGGCGGATTATATGGGCGACTGTATAGCTGCCGCTGTGCGCGTGGATTTCGCCGATGTGGCCTTTGACTATGTGGCAGCTGTGCCTTTGGGCAGGCGCCGCCGCAGAAAACGCGGCTATAATCAAGCGGAACTGCTGGCCCGCCGAGTGGCAGGGGCGTTGCACATTCCCTATGCGGATCTGCTGGAGAAGGTGCGCAACAATCCGGCGCAACGCAAGCAGAACGCCCGCAGTCGGCGGGTGAATGTGTACGGCGCGTATGCGGTGATCGACGACAGCGCGCTATGGAACAAGACCGTCCTGCTTATTGACGATGTAAAGACCACCGGCGCTACGCTGAACGAATGCGCCAAAATGCTGCGTATGCACGGCGCCAAGGCGGTATATGCGGCAACGGTGGCTATTGCGTAGTTCGGATCATGCGCAAAAGGCGCGGCTTGCCGTGCAGTCGGGCGGCCGGTACGATTTGCATTGACAATCTGCGCCGGATTTGATATAGTGAAGTAAATTTGGTTGTTTAACCATAAATTTTAGATTATTTATTAACTGGAGGAATTCTCTTTGGACATACCCCTTGGGTGGCAACTTTTTATTCAGGTTATTTTGATTGCGGTCAACGCCGTTTTTGCCAGCGCGGAGATCGCTATCGTTTCTATGAACGAGTTGAAGCTGGAAAAGCTGGCGGAGGACGGCAACCGCAGAGCGAAGCGGCTGCGTAAGCTGACGGAAAAACCGGCGGGCTTTCTCGCTACCATTCAGATCGCCATTACCCTGTCCGGCTTTTTGGGCAGCGCCTTTGCGGCGGACAACTTCTCCGATGTGATTGTGCGCTGGTTGGTGGATGATCTGGGCGTGCAGATCAAAGAAAGCACGCTGAATACCATTGCCGTGATCGTCATTACCATCATTCTGTCTTATGTGACGCTGGTATTTGGCGAACTGGTGCCCAAGCGGGTGGCAATGAAAAAGACCCAGCAGATCTCCCTGGGTGTGTCCGGGCTGATCTATGTGTCCTCTAAATTCTTTGCCCCGCTGGTGTGGTTGCTCACTTCCTCTACCAACCTGGTGCTGCGCATTCTGCGCATTGACCCCAATGGGGACGATGAAGAGGTGTCGGAAGAAGAGATCCGTATGCTGGTAGATGTGGGCGGTCAAAAGGGTATTTTTGACAAGACCGAGCAGAAGATGATTGTCAATGTTTTTGAGTTTGACGACAAGGACGCCGGCGAGTTTTCTACCCATCGCAAGGATATTCAGGCGCTGGATATTGACGACGATGTGACCACCTGGGAGAAAGTGATCTCCGCCAGTACCCATAGTCTGTACCCGGTGTTCAAGGGCTCTATCGATAATGTGGTGGCCGTGCTGGATTCCAAAAAGTTCTTCCGTATTGCCGACAAGACCCGCGCTGCGGTGACAAAGGACGCTTTTGTGCAGCCTATTTATGTGCCGGAGACCATGAAGATCGACGTGCTCTTTGAACTGATGCAAAAGAGCCACAACCACTTTGCCGTGGTGCTGGACGAGTACGGCGGTACCGTGGGTATTATCACCATGAACGACCTGCTGGAACAGCTGGTAGGCGACCTGGATAACGACCAGGAGCTGCCCAACGCCCAGCCGGATGTGGTGCCTCTGACTGACCGCTCCTGGAAGATCAAGGGTGGCGTGTCCCTGGACGATGTGGCGGAGTTG
The DNA here is from genome assembly GCA_025757685.1 of Oscillospiraceae bacterium. Lineage (NCBI taxonomy): Bacteria > Bacillati > Bacillota > Clostridia > Eubacteriales > Oscillospiraceae > Oscillospiraceae bacterium. The sequence goes on from CP107220.1 coordinate 610,381, forward strand.
ACCGGGCTGGAGCTGCCGGTGGATACTTACGAAACTCTCAGCGGCTACATTTTCGGCCTGTACTGCACCATTCCCAAGGATGGCAGCAAGTTTGATGTGGAGACGGAGGACCTGGAAATTCAGGTGCTGGATGTGCGTAAGCACACGGTGGCTTCCTGTATTTTGACGCTCAAGGAAAAAGATGAGGCGCAGCCACAGGAATAATGCACAAAAAGTGCGGCAAGCTGTACGAACAGTTTGCCGTATTTTTTTTGATTTTTCTGCTGCGTGCGTATTGCAAATAATAGGGGAATACTGTAAAATTAAGACAGAAAAGATGAAGGAGCTGCCTATGGATATCGCCAGACAAAAGGAGATCGCACAAACTGTGACCGCAGGCAAGGCCGTATTGGGTATGGAGTTCGGCTCCACCCGCATTAAGGCGGTGCTGCTGGATGCGCATAATCGGATCATTGCCCAGGGTCACCACCTGTGGGAGAATCAAATGGTGGACGGTTTGTGGTCTTACAGCCAGGAAGCTATAATCGCCGGTATGCAGGACTGCTATGCCGCCTTGGCAGCAGATGTAAAGGCGGTTTGCGGCGCGGATCTGACCCATCTGGCAGGGGCGGGGATCAGTGCCATGATGCACGGCTATTTGGCCTTTGACAGTAGCGATCGGCTGCTGGTGCCCTTTCGTACCTGGCGCAACACCAATACAGGCGCTGCGGCGGAAAAGCTGACGGCGCTGTTCAACTTTAATATTCCCCTGCGGTGGAGTGTGGCCCATTTGTACCAGTGCGTGCTGGACGGAGAGTCGCATTTGCAGCAGCTTTCATCCATGAATACCTTGGCCGGGTATGTGCATTATTTGCTCACCGGTCGGCGGGTATTGGGTGTGGGCGATGCCGCCGGTATGTTCCCCATAGACCCGGCTACCGGGCAGTATGACGCAAAAATGCTGGCAGCCTTTGACCGGCTGGTGGCAGAGGATCACTACCCTTGGACTTTGGCGGATTTGCTGCCGGAGATTTTGCCGGTGGGTACGCCCGCAGGCACCCTGACCCCGGCAGGGGCGGCGCTGCTGGATCCCAGCGGTACCTTGCAGCCCGGCGCGGTCTTTTGTCCCCCGGAGGGGGACGCGGGCACCGGTATGGTGGCCACCAACAGCGTAGCGCCCGGCACCGGGAATGTGTCTGCCGGCACTTCTGTTTTTGCTATGGTGGTTTTGGATCGGCCTCTTGCCCGGGTGCACCGGGAAATTGATATGGTTACCACCCCTTGCGGTCACCCGGTGGCAATGGTGCACGCCAATAACTGTTCGTCCCAGGTGAATGTGATTGCCGGTTTGCTGCGGGATTTTGCCGCTGCTATGGGGCAGCCTGTGCCGGACGGCAAGATCTATGATTTTTTGTTTAACAGCGCTGTGGACGGTGCGCCGGACTGTGACGGGATTGTTACCTACGGCTACACCTCCGGCGAGAGTATTTTGAATTTGGACGCCGGGCGACCGTTGACGGTGCGTCGGGCAGACAGCACGGTGAATTGGCCCAATCTGACGCGCAGCAACCTGTGCGGTGCCTTGGCGGCGCTGAAAGTGGGTATGGATATTCTGACTCGGGACGAGCAGGTGCCCTTGCAGCGAATTTACGGCCACGGCGGGTTCTTTACCACCCCGCAGGTGGGGCAGCGGCTGCTGGCCGCCGCTTTGGCGGCGCCGGTTACTGTGATGGAGACAGCCGGTTCCGGCGGCCCCTGGGGTATGGCACTGCTGGCGGCATATATGCTGCAGCGGCAGAACGGAGAGCGTTTGGCTGCCTTCTTGGAGCGGCAGGTGTTTGCCTGCTGTCAAACGGTGACGGTGGAGCCTACGGCGCAGGATGTGGCGGATTTTGACGCCTATATGCAAGCATTCCACGCAGCCCTGGACTTAGAGCGCCGGGCGGCAGAGGGAGAATAAAAGCAGATGTTAGAAGCATTAAAAGAACAAGTTTACCAAGCCAATATGGATCTGGTGCGCTACAATTTGGTGGTGCTCACCTGGGGCAATGTGTCGGCCATCGACCGGGAACAGGGGTTGTTTGTCATAAAACCATCCGGCGTGCCATATAGTGAATTGACCCCGGCGGATATGGTGGTCATGGACCTGGCCGGCAACCGGGTAGAAGGGGAGTTGAATCCCTCGTCCGACACCCCCACCCATTTGGCGTTATATAAGGCGTTCCCGGAGATCGGGGGCATTACCCACACCCATTCTTCCTGGGCCTGTGCGTGGGCGCAAGCCGGGCGGGACATACCGGCCTACGGCACTACCCACGCGGATTTTGCCTACGGCGACATACCCTGTGCCCGTGGTCTGACGGAGGATGAGGTCAACACGGCGTATGAGGCCAATACCGGTGGGGTGATCGTGGAGGAGTTCCACCGGCGCGGACTGGACCCGGGGGCGTTCCCCGGTGTGCTGGTGCAGCGCCACGGCCCCTTTACCTGGGGCAAGAGCGCGGCCGCCTCTGTGGAGAACGCGCTGATCTTGGAAGAAATCGCCAAAATGGCCAGTCGCACCGAGCGCATTGCCGGGGAGCGGCCCATTGGAATTGAATCTTACCTGCTGGATAAGCATTATCTGCGCAAGCACGGCGCCAATGCTTATTACGGACAGAAAAAATAACAGAAAAGAGGAGAGTTCTTATGAAAAAACTGTTTAGCCTGACCTTGAGCCTACTAATGCTCATTGCCTGCTCCCTGGGTACGGTGTCTGCCTTTGCGGCAGAGGGAGAGGAGCCGACCCCCGTGGACCTGCGGGACTGCACAGTGACCTTGCAGTACGCTTCTACTACCTACACCGGTAAGGCTCTGCGCCCCACGGTGAAGGTGCGGTATAACGATATTGCCCTGGTCCAGGGGCAGGATTACAAGGTGCAGTACAGCGCCAATACTGCCTGCGGCACCGCCCAGGTGAAGTTGACCGGCACTGGTGATTATACCGGCGTAGTGAGCCGCAGCTTTAAGATTCTGCCCGGTCGGGTGACCGGTATGTCCACCAGCCGGACCACCACCACCATTACAATTAACTGGAAGCAGGTACCCGGCGCTGCCGTGTATCGGGTGTATCAGTCTACTTCTGCGAACGGCAATTACAGCAAGGTTGCCACTGTCAGCGGCACCAAGGCCAAAATCAGCAAGCTGTCTGCCGGTAAAAAATACTACTTCAAGATTGCTGCCTGCGGCAAAAAGGACGGCTCCTATGCCGGTCCCCTTAGCGCGGTACTGAATACCGGCACCCGTCCCTCCACTGTGTCCATGAAGAGCGTGACCAAGTCCGGCACGAATTTGAAGATCCGGTGGAACAAGGTAACCTGCTCCGGTTATGAAGTGCGTTACAGCACGGATAAGAAGATGAAAAAGGGCGTTAAGACGGTGAAGATCACCAAGTCCTCCGCCACTTCCACTACCATCAAAAAAATCAAAAAGGGCAGTACATACTATGCCCAGGTGCGGGCGTACCTGTCCTTTCCCAACAAGGTGTACAACGGCAGTTACAGCAAGGTGACCAGCTCCAGCTACTCCAACCTGTATGCCAGCTATTCTTCCAAGTATGTGAACAATAAGAACCGCACCACCAATCTGCGCATTGCCAGCAAGGCCATTGACGGCACCGTGATCCAGCCGGGACAGACCTTTTCCTTTAATAAAGTTGTCGGTAAGCGCACCAAGAGCCGTGGTTATAAAGAGGCCTATGTGTTCAGCGGCAGCGGCACGGTTATGGGCGTTGGCGGCGGTATCTGCCAGGTGGCTTCCACCATGTTTAATACCGCACTGCTTGCCAATGTGTCTATTGTGGAGCGGCACCAGCACAGCCAGCGGGTTACCTATGTGCCCCTGGGTCGGGACGCAGCCATTATGTGGGGCTCTCAGGACTTTCGTTGGAAGAACAATACCGGTATGCCCATTAAGATCAAAATGAGCGTAAAGGACGGTACCATCTCCTGCAAGTTCTACACCAGCAAGGAGGCAAAGCCCAAAAAGGTGAGCCTGAAAGTGAGCCAGCGCGGCAAAAACTTTACCTTGCGCCGGTATGTAGGCGGCAAGGTGAATTACACTGCCAAGTCTAAATACTAATAGAAAACGGCTATACCGATTTTTCGTCGGTATAGCCGTTTTTTCGTCCGCCTGTTCGTAGTAGAATAGGGATGCGATTATTTGTGTTTGGTGTATTCCTGCACCGCCAAGGCATCGCACCGCTCATTATAGGGGTGGCCGGCGTGACCCTTGACCCAGTTAAAGGTGACGGTGTGGGTCTGCAACAGGGGCAGCAGCTGCTGCCACAGGTCAACATTCAGTGCCGGTTTGCCGTCTGCCTTGCGCCAGCCCTTGCGCTGCCAGCCGTAGACCCAGCCCTTGGTTACCGCATCGCACACATATTTGGAGTCGGTGGTCAGGCTCACCAGGCAAGACTCTCGCAAGGCTGCCAGGGCGCGGATCACCGCCGTCAGTTCCATACGGTTGTTGGTGGTTTCCGCTTCAAAGCCGCTCATTTCTTTTTCCGTACCGTTATACACCAGTACAGCGCCCCAGCCACCTTTGCCCGGGTTGCCGGAGCAGGCGCCGTCGGTATAAATGCTCACTTTTTTCATAAATATTACCTCGCCGGGATATTTTAGCACGCTTTGTGGCAATAATCAATACAGCGTGGCAAAATCCGTACACCGGTCCGGGGCCACTTGACATTTGGCGTTATTTATTTTATGATATATGCAATTTGTGATGTTCGGAAAACTATATTTAACAGGAGGAATCAAATCGAATGATCAATCAGAATAAGTCTGACGGTAAGGCTGCTTCCGGAAAACGGAATTCCAAGAAGCGCTACACATACCGCAGACCGGTAAAGAAAGGCGCTCCGCGGCAGAAAAAGCCGGAGGAGTCTGTTCATATTGCATTTTTAGGCGGTATGAATGAGATCGGCAAGAACATGACGCTATATGAATACAAGGACGATATGTTCATTGTGGACTGCGGTCTGGCATTCCCTACATCGGATCTGCCGGGCGTGGACTTGGTGATCCCGGATTTTACCTATGTAGAAAAAAACAGACACAAAATCAAGGGCGTATTGGTGACCCACGGCCACGAGGACCATATCGGCGGCCTGGCATTCCTGCTCAAGCGGATCAACGTGCCCATCTATGCCACTAAGCTGACCATCGGCCTGATCCAGGGCAAGCTCAAGGAGCACGGCCTGCTGAACAAGGCCAAGCTGGTGGAAATTCGCCCCCGGGACAACATCACTCTGGGTGCCTTTAATATTGAATTTATCCATGTGAACCACTCCATTCCGGACGCGGTAGGTCTTGCCATCCGCTGCCCGGCAGGTGTGATTATCCAAACCGGCGACTTTAAGATTGACACCACTCCGGTAGACGGAGATATGATCGATCTGGCTCGCTTCGCCGAGTATGGCAAAAAGGGCGTTTTGGCACTGCTTTCCGATTCCACAAATGCAGAGCGCCCCGGCTATACCATGAGCGAGCGCAAGGTGGGCGAGAGCTTTGAGCAGCTGTTCCGCAAGGCACACAATAAGCGCATTGTGGTGGCGACCTTTGCTTCCAATATCCACCGCGTACAGCAGATTATTGATGTGGCCCAGTCCAGAGGGCGTAAGGTGGCCGTGACCGGCCGTAGCTTGGAAAATTTGGTTCAGGTGGGCCAGGATCTGGGTTACCTGAATGTGCCGGAGAATATTCTCATTCCCATTGACGCCATTAAGCGTTACCCGGATGATAAACTGGTGATTATTACCACCGGCAGCCAGGGCGAGCCCATGTCCGCCTTGACTCGGATTGCCTTTGGCGAGCACCGCAAGGTGAATATCGGCCCCAACGACTATGTGATCATTTCTGCCACGCCCATTCCCGGCAACGAGAAGATGGTGGGCAATGTGGTCAACGAGCTGATGAAGCACAATGTAGAGGTGATCTACGAAAAGATGTACGAGGTGCATGTCAGCGGCCACGCCTGTCAGGAAGAGCTGAAATTGATGATGGGTATTGTTAAGCCTCAGTATTTCATTCCCGTGCACGGCGAGCAAAAGCACCTGCAAAAGCACGCCGGGCTGGCTATGTCCATGGGCTATGATATGAAGCACATTTACCTGGGCAATATCGGCGAAAAAATCTCTCTAAGCAAGACGGAGATGAAGCAGATCGAGACTGTGCCTGCCGGCGAAGTGTATGTAGACGGCTTAGGCGTGGGCGATGTGGGCAATATTGTTTTGAACGACCGTAAGCATCTGTCCCAGGACGGCATTATCATTGTGGTGGCCACTTTGGATGCGGAGACCGGCGATGTGGTCAGCGGCCCGGATGTAGTGTCCCGCGGGTTTGTCTATGTGAAGGAGAACGAAGACCTGATGAACAAGGCCCGCGACCTGGCTTGCCATGTGATCTACGATTACTACGATGTGAAGGGTCGGGATTGGAACACCGTTAAGTCCAAGCTGCGGGATGAAATCTCCCACCTGATGTATGAAAAGACCAAGCGCAGCCCCATGGTGCTGCCCATTTTGATGGAGATTTAAGGAGAAGCGTATGAAAGTCATTTTGAAACAAGATGTAAAAGCGCTGGGTAAAAAAGGCGATTTAGTAAATGCCTCGGACGGCTACGCCCGCAACTTTCTCTTTCCCAAGGGGTTGGCGGTAGAGGCCAATGCCACCGCTATGAACGAGTTTAACTCTAAGGAAACGGCCAAGAAATTCCACAAAGCTGAGGAAGTGAAAGCAGCCACCGCCGACGCACAGAAGCTGGAGGGCAAGACCTTTCAGCTGAAAGCCAAGGCCGGTGCCAACGGCAAGCTGTTCGGCTCTGTCACCTCTAAGGATGTGGCGGCGCAGATCAAAAAGGATCTGGGCGTGGAGATCGACAAGCGCAAGATCGTGATGGATGACATTAAGACTTTTGGTACCGTACAGGCAGAAGTGAAAGTCTATGCCGGGATTACGGCAAAGATCCTTGTACAGGTGACCGAGGCATAAGAGAAATCCAAACAACATAAACGGTGATGAAAATGGCGGAAGCAACAACGACCGGCGGCGTGGCGCTGCCGTACAATTTAGAGGCGGAACAAAGCGTATTGGGCTGTATTCTGCTGAATTCCGGCTGTATGGAGGAGGTGCTGATGCACCTGAAGGCAGAGAGCTTTTATCTGCCTCAGCACCGAGCCATCTTTGGCGCCATGCTGTCCATGTACACCTCTTCTCAGGCCAATATTGACCCGGTACTGATTGCCGATGTGCTGGCCAAAGAGGGACATTACGATGTGGCAGGCGGCAGGGAATACCTGGTGCAGCTGGCAAACAGTGTGCCTTCTACGGCCAATGTAGCCAGCTATGCCAAGATCGTGAAGGAGCAGTTTTATCTTCGAACCCTGATCCAAACGGCTCGGGAGATCATGGACGATGCGGCCAGCGGTGAGGGCGACGCCTCCTCTATCTTAGATGCGGCAGAGCAGAAGATCTATGATATTCGACAGGGTAAGGACACCGGCGGCCCCACCAAGGTCAGCGAGGTGATCGTCAACGGCGTGTATGACCGCCTGGGCAAGCTCACCGGCGAGGACAAAGAAAAATATAAGGGCATTCCCACCGGCTTCGGTCTGCTGGATACTTACATTACCGGCCTAAATAAGTCGGACTTTATCTTGATCGGCGCCCGCCCGGCTATGGGTAAGACCAGTTTTGCCCTGAACCTGGCATCCAATGTGTCCATGATGGCGCGCAAAAAGTGCGTGTTCTTTAGCTTGGAGATGACCAAGGAGCAGCTGGCAGAGCGTTTGCTGGCGTCCCAGGCCGGTGTGCCCAGTCATAAGCTGCGCACCGGCGAGTTGGACAACGACGAGTGGGTGCGCCTGGGCAATGCTGCCGGTCAGTTTAATGATGTAGAGTTGTATTTAGATGATACTTCTTCTATCACCGTGCCGGAGATCAAGTCCCGGGTGCGGCGCATGAAAGATGTGGATGTGATTATGATCGACTATCTGGGCTTGATCAAATCTGCCACCCGCAAGGAAAACCGTGTGCAGGAGGTGTCCGAGATTACCCGCCAGCTGAAAATGTTGGCTAAGGACCTGATGATCCCGGTGATCTGCTGTGCCCAGTTGGCCCGTAGTACCGAGGGGCGCGGCAAGAGCCATAAGCCCCAGCTGTCCGACCTGCGAGAGTCCGGCTCCATTGAGCAGGACGCAGATATTGTGATGTTCCTCTACCGTGAGGACTACTATCGCAGCGAGGTGGATGAGGACAAGCAGGACGACATCGACGAGAACCATACGGAGCTGATCGTGGCCAAGAACCGCCACGGCGCTACCGGCACCATTGAGATGACCTTTGATAAGGAATTCACCCGCTTCCGTGCGGTGGACAAGACAGCCAATGCATTCTGATTTGTTTGACCGGATTGACCGGACGGTAACGGAACACAATATGCTGTGCCCGGAGGACCGGGTGGTGGCAGCAGTGTCCGGTGGGGCGGACTCCATGTTATTGCTTCACTACCTGCTCAGCCGCAGGGAACGGTGGCAGCTGAAGATCACCGTTGCCCATGTGGAGCACGGCATTCGGGGCGAAAGCTCCCGGGCGGACGCTGCCTTTGTGCGGGATTTTTGCGCCCGGCAGCATTTGTCTTATTTTGAAAAAGCAATCGACGCACCCGGAGAGGCCAAGGCTGCCGGTATGGGCGTTGAGGCGTATGCCCGGCAAGCGCGGTACGCCTTTTTTCAGTCGCTGGACTGTGATCGGATCGCCACGGCACATACGCTTTCGGATTCTGTGGAGACCATGCTGTTTCGCTTGGCTCGGGGCACCGGGTTGCGAGGACTCACCGGTATTGCGCCGGTGCGGGGCAAGATTATTCGTCCGTTGCTGGACTGCACCGGAGAGGAAGTGCGCTCGGCATGCACGGCGCTGCATATCGACTATCGGATCGATGAGAGTAACGCCGATGAGCGGTACAGCCGCAATGCCATTCGCCATACGCTGGTGCCGGATTTTGACCGGGTGCACCCGGGCTTTATGCAAAATGCTGCCCGTACCTTGCAGAATTTGCAAGCGGATGAAGCCTACTTGCAGGCGCAGACTGCCGAACTTTTACAGGCGGCAAGAACTTTAAACGGTTTGCAAACGGCGGTACTTAATGCCGCACCGCTGCCGTTACGCCGACGGGCACTGACGGCGCTTTTAGAGCAAAACCGGTTTAGCGTGGATGCCTTCCACTTGGCACAGTTGGACGAGTTGCTTGCGTCCGGCGGACGGCTGCAGCTGCCCGGCGGATTTGCCCATGTACAGCGTGGGGTGCTGACTCTGGAAGCGGCAGGTGCGCCACCGGCGGCAGCAATTGCTTATGAACAAATCGTGGTATCTGTTGCGGAATTTTTAACGATTCGTGAATTATCGCAAATAAAAATTGATTTTTATTGCGACTATGATAAAATAACAGGCAGTGTTCGCTTTCGGCAGCGGCAGGCAGGGGATCGCATTTCTCCCGCCGGTCGCGGGTGCAGCAAATCGCTGAAGAAGCTCTATTGCGAATACCGCGTGCCCCACAGTCGGCGCGCTCTGCCCCTGGTGGCGGAGGACGATTCGGGGATCATCGCCGTGGCAGGCTGCTGCTGCGATCAGCGCGTCGGGGTGGACGCCACCACCCGGAGCGTGCTTTATGTAGTTTCCCATACGGAGGACTGATAGATGAATAATATGGCAAAAAATTGGAAGTCCATTCTGTTTTATATCTTGATCCCGGTGCTTTTGATCGGGGCAGTATGGTATTTGTCTTCTAACCAATCCGGCACAGAGGTGCAATACTCCCAAGTGGTGCAGATGTTTGAAGAGAACCAGGTGAAGGACTTTTCCCTGGATCTGTCCAGCGGCGCACTGACCTACAAGACCTTTAAGGACCCGGAGAAGGAGCAACGCTACACCGTGCCCAATGTGTCGCTCTTTTTGGATGATGTGAAGGATAATGTAGACGCGTATAACGCCAAGCAGACCAATAATAAGAACCGCATTACTTATAACTACAAAAAGGGCGCTTCCGGCAACTGGTTCACCAGTATGCTGCCGTCGCTTATTATGCTCATTGCTATTGTGGGTCTTGGGTTCTATGCGTTCCGGCGGATGAACAACGCCATGATGAACGACACCAACAAGACGCTGGGCTTTGGCAAGATCCGCGCCAAGACCTTGGTGGAGGACGAAAAGCGCAAGACCACATTTCAGGATGTGGCCGGTTGTGATGAGGAAAAGGGCGAGCTGGAGGAGATTGTGGAGTTCTTAAAGAACCCGGACAGCTTTACCGCACTGGGCGCCCGTATTCCCCGCGGCGTGCTGCTGGTGGGTCCTCCCGGTACCGGTAAAACTTTGCTGGCCCGTGCTGTGGCCGGTGAGGCCGGCGCACCGTTTTTGTCCATTTCCGGCTCTGACTTTGTAGAGATGTATGTGGGCGTGGGTGCTTCTCGTGTGCGCGACCTGTTTGAGCAGGCCAAGAAGAAGGCACCGGCCATTGTATTTATTGATGAGATTGATGCTGTGGGCCGTCACAGAGGTGCCGGCACCGGCGGCGGTAATGATGAGCGGGAGCAGACCTTGAACCAGTTGTTGGTAGAGATGGACGGCTTTGGCACCAACAGCGGTATTATCGTGATGGCTGCCACCAACCGGCCGGATGTACTGGATCCGGCGCTGCTGCGCCCCGGTCGTTTTGACCGTCAAATTACCGTGAATCGACCGGATGCACAGGGCCGTGAGGATATTTTGAAAGTTCATTCCCGCAACAAGCCTCTGGGTCCGGATGTGGATTTGAAAGAAGTGGCTAAGGACACCATCGGCTTTACCGGTGCAGACTTGGAAAATCTGCTCAACGAGGCTGCTTTGCTGGCTGTGCGCCGCAAGAAGAAAGCCCTGACTATGGCGGAAATTAACGACGCCTCCTCCCGTGTGCAAATGGGCACGGAGAAAAAGAGCCATAAATATTCCAAGAAGGCCAAGCGCCTGACCGCTTACCACGAGGCGGGTCACGCTGTGGCAGCCTACTATGTAGAGGGCCACGACCCGGTGAAGGAAATTTCCATTATTCCCCGGGGTCTGGGTGCCGGCGGCTACACATGGTACACCCCGCAAGAGGAAAATTACAATTCCAAAAAGGAGATGCTGGACGACCTGATCTCCATGTTGGGCGGCCGTGTGGCCGAGGCGTTGGCGCTGGGGGATATTTCTACCGGCGCATCCAACGACTTGCAGCGCGCTACCCAAATTTGTCGGGACATGGTGGCCAAGTACGGCATGAGCGAGGTACTGGGTCCAGCTGTATTCAGCGATGAGAACGACGAGGTATTCCTTGGCAAGGACTTTGGCCATGTAAACAATTACAGCGAGGCAACCTCTGCCAAGATTGACGCAGAGATTGAGCGGATGATGCGTCACGCTTACAGCCAGACGGAAGAGATCTTAAAGACCCATTACGAGAAGCTGGAGCTGGTGGCGGAGACCCTGCTGCAAAAAGAGAAGCTTACCGGCGAGATGTTTGCCCAGCTGATGGAAAACGGCAAGCTGGACGAACCGGAAGCCCAACCCACAGAAGAACCGGAAGCCCCTGCGGCAGAAACACAGACTGCTGCGGACACAGCCCCGGAGCCTGCGCAGGAGGGCGGAGACGCACCGGCAGCGGAAGCGGAAAATGCCCCGGCAGACCCTGCACCGGAAACACCTAAATCCGACCGATAACCCCAAGAAAAGACAGTTACTTACCGGTAGCTGTCTTTTTTCATTTCTTGACATTTCCACAAGATATTGTATAATATCAACGACTAAAGACAATTTATCGGAGGGAAAAGCATGGCGAAAAAAGCCACCTACGGCAACGAAAGCATTAAGTCCCTGCGTGGTGCAGACCGTGTGCGAAAGCGCCCGGCTGTGATTTTCGGCTCGGACGGGTTAGAGGGCTGTGAGCATTCCATCTTTGAAATTATGAGCAACTCCATAGACGAGGCCAGAGAGGGGCGCGGCAATCGGATCGTGGTGACCCGCTACCTGGACGGCTCCTATGAGGTGCAGGACTTTGGCAGCGGTATTCCTGTGGATTACAACAAGAACGAACAGCGAGAGAACTGGGAGCTGCTGTTTTGCGAGATGTACGCCGGGTCCAAATATGATAACGCCGGCGGCGCAGGCAGTTATGAGTTCTCCCTGGGCCTCAACGGCCTGGGGCTTTGCGCCACCCAGTATGCGTCGGAATATATGGACGCGGAAATTCACCGGGACGGCTACTGCTACACCCTGCATTTTGAAAAGGGCGAGAACATCGGCGGCCTGCACAAGGAGCCGTACCACAAGCGCGATACCGGCTCCCGCATTCGCTGGAAGCCGGATATTCAGGTGTTTACGGATATTAACATTCCCCGAGATTGGTTCGTATCCACGATGAAGCGCCAGGCCATTGTTAATGACGGCGTGCACTTTGTGCTCAAGGAGGAGACCGCCGGCGGTAAGTTCAACACCACCGAATTTTGTTACCAAAACGGTATTCAGGACTATGTGGCGGAGCTGGCAGGGGACACCGCTTTTACTACTCCCCAATACTGGGAGTGTGAGCGGGTGGGCCGCGACCGTGCGGATCTTAATGACTATAAGTTGAAGATCAAGGCTGCGGTGTGCTTTTCGCTGAAAACCCAGCTGAAAGAGTATTACCACAACTCCAGCTTTTTGGAGCACGGCGGCTCGCCGGAAAAGGCCTTTCGCAGTGCCTTTGTGAGCCAGATCAATGCCTATCTGAAAGCCAATAACAAGTACGCCAAATCAGATGGTCAGATCAATATTCAGGATGTGGAGGACTGCGTGATCTTTGTGGTGTCCTCCTTCTCCACCAACACTTCTTACGAGAACCAAACCAAAAAGGCGATCACCAATAAGTTTATTCAGGAGGCTATGACCGACTTCTTCCGCAGATCCCTGGAAGTGTACTTTATTGAGAACAAGATGGAGGCGGAGAAGATCGCCAACCAGGTGCTGGTAAATATGCGCGCCCGGGTAAAGGCGGAGAACACCCGCAAAACCTTAAAAACCACCTTGCAGTCCAAGATGGACATGACCAACCGCATTCAAAAGTTTGTGGACTGCCGCTCCAAGGATGTAAGCGAGCGAGAGGTGTTTATTGTAGAGGGCGACTCTGCATTGGGTGCCTGCAAGCAGGCCCGGGACGCCCGGTTCCAGGCGGTGATCCCGGTGCGCGGCAAGATCCTCAACTGCTTAAAGTCCGAGTATGATAAAATCTTTAAGAACGACATTATTACCGACCTGATCAAGGTGCTGGGCTGCGGCGTGGAAGTGCGCTCCAAGGCTGCCAAGGACCTGTCCGCCTTTGATATGGACAACCTGCGGTGGAACAAAGTGCTTATTTGCACCGATGCGGATGTGGACGGTTTTCAGATTCGTACCTTGATTTTGACGATGATCTATCGCCTGATGCCCAAGCTGATCCAGGCAGGCAAGGTGTATATCGCCGAGTCTCCGCTGTACGAGGTGACCTGCAAGGGCCAGACCTATTTTGCCTACAATGAAGTGGAGATGGACCAGATCAAGGCAGAGATCGGCGACGCGCCCTATACCGTGCAGCGGTCCAAAGGTCTTGGTGAAAACGAGGCAGAGATGATGGCTCTGACCACCATGAACCCGGCCACCCGCCGCATTATCCAGGTGACTCCGTCGGATGCAGAGGAGACCTCCAAGTTCTTTGACCTGCTGCTGGGAGACAACCTGGAGGGTCGTAAAGAATATATTGCAGACTACGGCTACCTGTATCTGGACGCCGCAGATGTAAGCTAAGGAGGGGCGTGCATTGCCAAAGAAGAAAAAGGACCAGCGCCCGGTTGCCGGGAAGCTGGACGAAAATGTGCATATCAAAGGTGCCGGCACCGTGCAGACGGAGCCCATTGTGGACACCTTGAAGAGCAACTATATGCCTTACGCCATGAGCGTGATCCTCTCCCGCGCCTTGCCGGAGATCGACGGCTTTAAGCCCTCCCACCGCAAGCTGCTTTACACGATGTACAATATGAAGCTGCTTACCGGCGGCTTTATTAAGAGCGCCAACATTGTAGGGCGCACCATGCAGCTGAACCCTCACGGGGACGCGGCCATTTATGACACCATGATCCGCCTGTCCCGGGGCAATGAGAGCCTGCTGTATCCCTATGTGGAGTCTAAAGGTAACTTCGGTAAAGCTTACAGCAAAAATATGATGTACGCTGCCTCTCGTTACACAGAGGCTAAGCTGGCGCCCATCTGCCGGGAGCTGTTTGACGACATTAACAAGGACACGGTGGACTTTGTAGACAACTATGACAACACCATGAAAGAGCCGACTTTGCTGCCGGTGACCTTTCCGTCCATTCTCTGTAATGTGACCACCGGTATCGCCGTAGGTATGGCCTCATCCATCGCTTCTTTTAACTTAAAGGAAGTGTGCGACACCACCATTGCCCTGATCAAAAACCCTGCGCATGTAATCGCAGACACCCTACTGGCGCCGGATTTTGTAGGCGGCGGCTATATTCTCTATAATAAGCCGGAGCTGGACAAAATTTACGACACCGGCCGCGGTTCTGTGCGGGTGCGTGCCAAGTACACCTATGACAAAAAATACAACTGCATTGATGTAACGGAGATTCCGCCAACCACCACCGCCGAAGCGATCATTGACAAGATCGTGGAGCTGGTCAAGACCAACAAAGTGCGGGAGATCAGCGATATTCGAGACGAAACGGATCTGACCGGTCTGAAGATCACCATTGACCTAAAGCGGGGTGTGCATGCAGACGACCTGATGCTGCGGCTTTACAAGATGACGCCCTTAGAGGACAGCTTCAGCTGCAACTTCAATGTATTGGTGGACGGCAAACCCAAGGTCTACGGCGTACGGGAGCTGTTGATGGCGTGGATCGACTTCCGCCTGGAATGTGTGCGCCGCCGCCTGACCTTTATGCTGAACAAAAAGCGGGACCAGCTGCATTTGCTCAAGGGTCTGTCCAAGATTCTGTTGGATATTGATAAGGCGATTAAGATCGTCCGGGAGACCAAGGCAGAGGTCGATGTGGTGCCCAATTTGATGATCGGCTTTGGTATTGACGAGACCCAGGCGGAATATGTGGCGGAGATCAAGCTGCGCCACTTGAATCGGGAGTATATCCTTAAGCGCATTCAAGATATTGAGAATTTGGAGAATGAGATCGCCCAGCTGGAGGAAGTGCTCTCCAGCCAAAACAAGATGAAAAAAGTAATCGTGGGTGAGTTGCAGGCGGTAGCCCAGAAGTACGACACCGGCCGCCGTTCGGAAATTCTTTACGATGTGCAGGAGGCTGCGCCGGAGACGGAGCAGGAGGTACCGGACTACCCGGTGACTGTGTTCCTTTCTGCCGAGGGGTATTTGAAGAAGATCAAGACCGCCAACCTGCGCTTGAGCGGCGAGCAAAAGCTCAAGGAGGGGGACACCATGCTCCGGGAGGAGGAAGCCTCCAACAGGGACGAACTGCTGTTCTTTACCAACCACCACCAGGTGTACAAGTCCCGCTTATCTGACTTTGAGGACGGCAAAGCGTCCCAGCTTGGCGAGTATGTGGCCGGTAAATTGGAAATGGAAGAGGACGAGCAGCCGGTATACATGGCGCTGCTCCACGAATATAAGGGCTATATGCTCTTTGCCTTTGAGAACGGCAAGTTCGCCAAAGTGGATGTGGCTGCCTACCAGACCAAGACCAACCGCAAGAAGCTCTTGAATGCTTATTCCGCCAAGTCACCCTTGGCGGCGGCTATGTATATTCCGGAGGATACGGAAGTGGTGCTGTGCTCTGACAGCGGGCGCAAGCTGCTGCTGAATACCGGCGGCGTGCTGGCCAAATCCACGAAGGACACCATCGGTATTTCTGCCATGACCTTAAAGAAAAATAAAAAGGTCACCGGTATGTACCTGTACAAAGAAGGCGAGTTTGAAAAGCCCTGGCGCTACCGTGCCAAAAATCTGCCGGCAGCGGGCGCACTGCCCTCGGCGGCGGACATTGGCGAGCAGCTGACCTTTTGATCCGGCGTGATTGCATAAAAAACGGGTCGATCTTCCATCGACCTGTAAAAACCGGCGGCAAACGCCCTATGTAAACCCGCTGCAAGGCAGCGGAGGCAGCAAAGGCAAACGCACTCTCTTTGTTGCCGTTTATAGTGTGCGTGCCGCCGCGCCTTTGTATGCCAGTAAATTGTTGGTAAAAAGGGGTTGCATTTCTCGTAGTGCTATGCTATAATGCTGAAGTAAATTATGAGCGGAGGAAGTTTTCATGCTTTGGTATCATTATGTTTTCGGCGCAGTGCTGATTTTGGCGTCGATTATTATAACTATCGTTGTATTGATGCAGGAGGGTCGTTCCCAGAACCTGTCCGGTGCTATCGCCGGCGGTGCAGAGACCTTTTTGGGCAAATCCAAGGGCAGAACGATTGAGGCTAAGTTAGAAAAAATCACAAAATGGCTGATCGTGGCTTTCTTTGTGATTGTGCTTGCTGCATTTCTCATCTTCCTGTTTGTCGGATAAGCAAACGCAAAGATAACCTTGCCGCGTGCAAGGTTATTTTTTTTGCAGTCACCCCAATGAATGAACGAGAACGAACATGAACTTTGTAATTTTTGATTTAGAATGGAATAATGCCTACAACTATAAGGCGCAGACCGGTATGAACGAGATCATAGAGATCGGCGCTGTGATGCTGGATGAACGGCTGCAAATTGTAGATACTTTTAAGCAGCTGATTCTGCCCAAGGTATCTAAGCGGCTTACCGGTCGGTTTAAGGATCTGACCCACATTACCCCGGATGAGGTGAAGCAAAACGGCATTCCTTTTGAGGAGGCTTTTCGGGACTTTGCCCGCTGGAGTGGGGCGGACAACTGTGTGTTTATGAGCTGGTCGGACAGCGATCTGTATGTGCTGGCCGGCAACTACAAGTATTTTAGCCAGCGTGCCCATGTACCGTTTATGCAGCGGTATGCGGACGCGCAAAAGTACTGTATGCGCTTCTTAACCGATAATCCTAACAACAACCAGATCAGCCTGGCCCACTGTGCCGAGAAGTTCCAAATCTCTGTGGAGGAGGAGAACCTGCACCGGGCGCTGGAGGACTGCTATGTGGCCGCCGCCTGTTTTAAGAAAGTGTATGATCCGGCACTGTTTGAGCCGTATATTTGTGACTGCTCCGGGGATTATTTTGAGCGGCTGCTGTACAAGCCCTATTACCTGCGCCACGCCATTTGCCGTGGGTTCGATCTTCGACAGCAAAAATTTCAGTGCCCCCGTTGCCATAAAGAACTGCAAATGCTGCGTCCCTTTGAATTTTCCAACAACGCCTTTAAGAATTGGGGCGAGTGTCGGGATTGCGGCACCAAATATTGGGTGCAGCTGCGTGCCAAGCAAATGTACGATCATGTGCAGATCAGCAAGAAGGTGCAGCCCATGAGCCGCAAGCGTTCCCGGGCCATGGATCGGGAAAACGGCCGCACGAAAGCACCGAGCAAGAGCGACAAGAAAGCAAAAAATTCTTAATTTATTCATAATTTGCTTTATTTATTTTAATCTTTGTAGTATAATTATTAAAATATAAAATGGGTCTGTCCGACCCGATCACCCATACATACGAACGACTTAGGAGGTATGTGCGTGGCGAATAAAGATTATGACGATCTGCTGCGTTCGTTTATGAACAACTCGTCTAAGGCTTATGACGAGGACCGGCACGCGGTAGAAAAGCAGGCGCAGCAGGCGCCTGTACAGAGGAATGCAGCGGCGGACCGTGCGGCGCGGCATAAGAAAGAGCAGCAGATGGAGAACCGCCTGGCTGCCAAAAAGCGCAAGAAGGCAAGCAAGCCACCCAAAGAGAGTACCCCTGCCCGCAAGTTAGGCAAGGTGCTGCTGGGTTGCCTGATGGTCATTTGCGTGGTGGGCATTGTGTGCTGCTCCGTGCTGTTTATTTACGGTTACAGCGTGGTTCATGGCGACAAGGTCTTTGACCTGACCGAGCAGAAGTACAGCCAAAATATGACCTCTTTCATCTATGGAACAGACAAGAACGGCAAGACTGTGGAGATCACCCGCCTGCATGGGGAAGAAAACCGCATTTGGGTGGACATGGACGATATGAGCCCCTATATGCCCAAGGCATTTGTGGCCGGTGAGGACAAGCGCTTTTATGAGCACCATGGTGTGGACTGGGTGCGTACCATCGGCGTGTTTGTCAAGCCCACCAACTTCGGTCAGGGCGGTTCCACCATTACCCAGCAGTTGATCAAGAACTTAACGGACGAAAACCAGGTGACCTTTATCCGTAAGTTTAACGAGATCTTGCAGGCGCTGAACCTGGAGCGCAATTACAGCAAAGACGAGATCATTGAGGCGTACCTGAACACTGTGTACCTGTCCAATGGCTGCTACGGTGTAAAGACCGCCGCAGAGAAGTACTTTGGCAAGGACATTAAGGATCTGAATGCAGCAGAGTGTGCCAGTCTGGCAGCCATTACCAAGGCGCCGTCCACCTATGATCCCTTGAATGACCCTAAGGCCAATAAGAAACGGCAGGAGTACTTCCTGGAGGCCATGTATAAAGAGGGCTCCATTTCTAAAGACGAGTACGAGAGTGCCAAGAGTTATAAGCTGGTATTTACCAACAGCAAAGAATATAAAGGCTCTAAGGTCAAAGCCAAGAGCACCAAAAAGACCCAGACCGTCAACAGCTATTATGTGGATCATGTGATTACCTCCGTGATTGAGGACCTGCAAAAGAACGGCTACACTTACAAGAAAGCCAAGAATATGGTCTACGGCGGCGGACTGAAGATCTACACTGCCATTGATTTTGATGTGCAGAAAGCACTGGAAAATGTGTACGAGAACTACAAACGCATGCCGGACGAGACTGTCCAGGGTGCGATGGTAGTAATGGACTATAACGGCCGCGTTTTAGGCTTGGTGGGCGGCACCGGAAAGAAGAAAGTCAATTTGGGACTGAACCGTGCCACCATGTCCAAGCGACAGCCCGGTTCTACCATTAAGCCTTTGTCCGTGTACGGACCGGCGCTCGAAAAGAGCTTGCAGGACGAAAACACTAATATTTATTGGTCCACCATGATCAAAGACGCCCCGCTGAAGGTGGTGGACGGCAAACCCTGGCCCACCAACCAGGGCGGCGGTTACAGCGGCAGCACCGTTACCTTGCAGTACGGTCTTGCTCAGTCTAAAAACACCATCTCCGCCCGCACACTGGATATGATCAGTGACGCCGGCGCGGTGGATTACTCTCTGGACTTTATCAGCAATCGGTTCCACATCAGCACGCTGGACAGCGTGAAGGACTGCGACTACGCACCTATGGCTACCGGCGGTGTGACCAACGGTGTAACCGTGCTGGAGATGACCGCGGCCTACGCCACTTTTGGCAATGGCGGCTACTACTACGAGCCGTACTGCTACACGAAGATCGAGGATGTGCAGGGCAATGTGGTATTGCAAAAGCAGCCGGAAAAGACCAAAGAGTCCGCACTGTCTGAGAATACCGCCTGGGTGATGAACAAGTTGCTACAAACGGTTATGACCGCCGGCACCGGTACTTCTTACAAGTTGTCCGGTATTCAGTGCTTCGGCAAGACCGGTACCACTACGGACGATAAGGACCGCTGGTTTATGGGCGGCACGCCGGACTTTGTGGCCGGGGTATGGTACGGCTATGACCAGCCCAAGGAGATCTACTACGGCTTGTCCGGTAACCCCTCCGGTACTTTGTGGAAGACGGTGATGTCCGCCGTGTATGACAAGCTGGACAGCGATCAGTATAAAACCAAGTTTGAGGAGCCGGAAGGCATCGTAAAGCGTTCCTATTGCCCCTCCTGTGGCAAGTTGCGCAGCGGCACCGGCGTGTACGGCTGGTACGATGTGAACAACCTGCCCGGCAACTGCTCCGGCGGCCACGGCTATTCCACCGGCGGGAGCAGCGGCTCCGGCAGCTACGGCAATTCCGGCCGTTCCGGCAAGACCACCACTGCGGCAGACGGCGAGAATACCACAGCCGCCGGCGGCGAGACCACCGCAGCCCAGAAGCCGCAGACCTCTGCACCGGCAGAGCCAAAGCCCACCAAGGCCAATGAGGGCGACGGCGAATGAGCACCACCCGCTTTATCGTTGTGCGCCACTGCGAGGCACAGGGGAATATCCGCCGGGTATTTAACGGTATCACGGACGGCGACATTACCGAGAATGGTGCCCGCCAGCTGGATCTGTTGGCTGCGCGTATGGCAGGGGAGCGCTTTGATGTGATTTATTCCAGCCCCTTGCGCCGCAGCGTGAAGACTGCCCAGGCCTGCAACCGGGCGCATAGGCTACCGATCCACATACTGAACAGCCTGATCGAGATCAACGGCGGGGCATTTGAGGGTCTGCCCTTTTCGGACTTTCCTAAATGCTACCCCAGGGAGAGTGCCTTGTGGAATGACGAACCCCATGCCTTTGCCATAGAAAAAGGGGAGTCTATGCAACAGGTGTTTGACCGTATGCGAGACGCGGTGCTGCTGCTTGCCGCCCGCCATCCGGGCAAGACCGTATTGCTGGCCTCCCACGGCTGTGCCATTCGCAATCTGCTGTGCTGGGCACACGGTTGGCCCATTGAGCGGCTGAACGATGTGAACTGGGGTGAAAACACCTGCGTGTCCGTTTTAGAAGTAGGTGAAAGCGGCACACCTCGCTTGCTGCTGGAGAATGACGCTTCTCATTTACCGGCGGACTGCGCTACCTTGGGTAAGCAGGACTGGTGGCGGCCGGAGTACCGGCACGACCCTTTTGGAAGATAATAAACACGAACGGAGCGAAAGCGATCAACAAGGTATGGATCCTTTCGCTCTTTTTTACAGGAAGGAGAACCGCTATGCGAATGATGGCTGTGGACTACGGCGATGTGCGCACCGGCGTGGCCTTTTGCGATGTGCGGGAGATGCTGGCCACCGCCTATGACACGGTGGAGGAGCGCTACGCGCCGAAGCTGGCCGAGAAACTGGCGGCTCTTGCCAAGGCAGAGAAAGCAGAGCAGATCGTTGTGGGGCTGCCCCGGAATATGGATGGCAGCTATGGCTACCGGTGTGACGCCTGCCGCCGCTTGGGCGATTCGCTATCGGAGCTTACCGGACTTCCGGTGGTGTACCAGGACGAGCGCCTGACTACGGTGCTGGCCTATGACCTGCTGTCTGCGGGCAATGTGCATGGCAAAAAAAGCAAGAAGCAGGTGGACGCTGTGTCTGCCAGCGTGATCTTGCAGTCTTATTTGGACAGTCACCGCTAAACCGCGCCTTAGCGGATAGAGAGCACCGGCGCTGCGTATAGATGTAGCGGTGGTGCTTTTGGAATGGACGGTGGGCCGCACACGGTTGCGGCTGGATTATTCGTTTTTTTGGATATTGACTTTTGCCGCCTGGGCACAGAACGAATTGCTGTGGCAGGTGCTGCTGTTCTCCGTGCTCCACGAGTGCGGGCACTTGACGGCGCTTTGCGCCCTGGGACTGCAGCCCAGGCAGCTGCGCTTGTCCTTTTACGGTATGGCGCTGCGGTATGACCGGGTGCCGGATCGGCGGCGAGAGACGGCGGTGCTTTTTGGCGGCCCGGCGGTGAATCTGATTTTGTGGGTGCTGCTGCGGAACCCGGCCAACGGAGCGTTGTTTCTTCTGAATATGCTGCCCATTTTTCCGCTGGATGGGGGACGGCTGGCGGCGCTTTGGCTGCCACGACGGCTGGCTGCCGTGCTTAGCGCGCTGGCGCTGGCGGCGCTTACCGGGCTGGGCGGCTATGTGCTGTACCGGGGCGGCGGGGTGTCGCTCCTGGGAATCAGCCTGTATTTAATGCTATCAAATTTGAGGTCTGTATGAGAAAAGAGATTGAAAAACTGCTGCAATCGGTGCAAAAACCGGCGCGCTATGCCGGTGGCGAACTGAACAGCGTAATGAAAGATAAAAGTAAAGTGGCGCTGCGCTATGCCTTTTGTTTTCCGGATACTTATGAGATCGGTATGAGCCACCTGGGAATGAAAATCCTTTACGGCGTCGCCAACGCGCGGGAGGACACTTGGTGCGAGCGGGTGTTTGCCCCGGCGGACGATATGGAGGCGCTGATGCGCGCCCACGGCGAACCGTTGTTTGCCCTGGAAAGCGGCGACCCGATCAAGAACTTTGATATGATCGGCTTTACCATGCAGTACGAGCTGTCTTATACCAATATTCTGAATATGCTGGATCTGGCGGGGGTGCCCTTGCGTGCCGAGGATCGAAAGTCGCTGACCCCCATTGTGGCCTTTGGCGGTCCCTGCGCCTGCAACCCGGAGCCGATGGCGGAGTTTGCGGACATCATCTTCCTAGGCGAGGGGGAAGAGACCACCAATACGGTGCTGGATCTGCTGAAAGAATGTAAAGAGAGCGGCAAGAGTAAGCAAGAGTTTTTGGAAGCAGCTATGCACATTCAGGGCATTTATGTGCCGTCTTTTTATGAGGACAGCTACAACCCGGACGGCACCCTGTGTGCCCTGACCCCCACCCACGGAGCACCGGCAACGGTGAAGAAGTCCATTGTGTCCGATATGAACAAGTGCTATTACCCGGACAGCTTTGTGGTGCCGTTTATTGATATTGTCCACGACCGGGCGGTGGAAGAAATTTTTCGGGGCTGTATTCGCGGCTGCCGCTTTTGCCAGGCCGGGTTTATCTATCGCCCCATTCGGGAGAAGAGTGTAGAGACCATTAACCGTCAGTCCAAGGCGCTGATTGACTCTACCGGGTATGATGAGCTGTCCCTGTGCTCTCTGTCCACCTCCGACCACAGCTGCGTCAACGAAATGCTCACCTCCCTGATTGACTGGACCGTGCGGGACAAGATCAATTTGTCCCTGCCCAGCCTGCGGGTGGATAACTTTAGCGACGAGCTGGTGGACAAGCTGTCCAAAGTGCGCCGCAGCGGGCTGACCTTTGCCCCGGAGGCAGGCACTCAACGTATGCGGGATGTAATCAACAAGAATGTGACGGAAGAAGAAGTGCTGCGCACCTGTACCAAGGCCTTTGCCGGCGGCTGGACTTCCGTTAAGCTGTACTTTATGATGGGGCTGCCCACGGAAACCATGGAGGATATTGCCGGTATCGCTCAGCTGGCGGGCAAGGTGGTAGACGCCTACTATAACACGCCGGAGCACAAGAAAGGCTGCGCCGTCAGCGTGTCCGTGTCCTGCGCGTCCTTTATTCCCAAGCCCTTTACGCCCTTCCAGTGGGAGCCGGAGGACACCATGACCTCCTTAAAGGCCAAGCAGGCCCACTTGTTGGAGAGTGTGCCCAGCCGCAAAATCCGCGTGTCCTACCATGAAACGCCCACATCGCTTTTAGAGGGCGTGCTGGCGCGGGGAGATCGGCGGCTGTCCAAGGTGCTGCTGCGGGCTTTTGAACTGGGCTGCAAGTTCGATTCTTGGGACGATCACTTCAACTTTGACGCCTGGATGCAGGCTTTTGAAGAATGCGGGCTGGATCCGGACTTCTATACCAAGCGGCGGCGCCCCTTTGAGGAGCTGCTGCCCTGGGATCATTTGGATTACGGCGTGTCTCGCAAGTTCCTGGAACTGGAGAACAAGCGGGCGCACCAAAATGTGACCACGCCCCATTGCCGGATCCGCTGTGCCGGGTGCGGTGCCAACAAACTCAACGGAGGACATTGCGATGCAAGACCAGAAGTGGCACGAGATACGACTGCGGTTCAGTAAAACCGGGCGGGCCAAGTACATTGGTCACCTGGATGTGAATCGGGTCATGTCCAGAGCCTTGCGCCGGGCGGGGATTCCCTTGTGGTTCACCGAAGGGTATAACCCCCACGCTTATATGCGCTTTTCGCTGCCTTTGTCCTTGGGGGTGGAGAGTGCCTGCGAGAGTATGGATATTCGATTGATAGAGCCCATGGAGCCTCTGGAGGTGCAGCGGCGTATGAACGCTGCCCTACCGCCGGATATTCAAATTGAAGATGTGTTTTGCGACTTTTGGGACTGTACGGAGATTGCCTTTTCCGATTATGACTTTACCTTGGCTTTTGACGATAATGCCGCCGGGGCGGAGAAGCTACAGGCCGTATTGGACGCGCCGCAGATTCTGGCGCTGAAGAAGGGCAAGGTGGGTCGCAAGCGGGTGATGAAGGAAGTGGATATTAAGACCTTCATTGACCGGTACAGTGTGGAGCTGACCCCGCAGGGAGTGGTGCTGCACCTGCGTTTGGCCGCCGGGCAGGAGAAAAATCTGAATCCTACGCTGCTGTGCGACACGCTGCTGCGCTTGGTGGAACTGCCATGGGAATGGAAGCGAATCTACCGACTGGACTTGCTGGATAAAGATTATCGGCCCTTTCAGTAAAAAACACTTGCTTTTTTGCACCGAGTGTGCTAATATACTAACGCATTTATTCCGTTGCGCTTCTTGCAACGAGCGAAATGCTCTGCGTTACAGGCATAACGAGGGTGGTCCTCTGGCAGATCTCTGTTAAGAACACCTCATAAATAAGAAGGAGGTTGTTATTGATGAACGCACTTGATTTGATTGCTCAGGGCAGCATGAAAGAAGAAACACCTAAATTCCAGATCGGTGATACCGTTAAGGTCGCCGTAAAGATCCGCGAGGGTTCTCGTGAGCGTATCCAGATGTTTGAGGGTACTGTGATTGCGATTAAAGGTTCCGGTATCAGCAAGACCTTTACCGTACGTCGCCTTTCTTACGGCGTAGGTATTGAGCGTGTATTCCCGCTGCATTCTCCCAATGTGGAGAGCGTGCAGGTGATCCGCTCCGGTAAGGTTCGTCGCGCAAAGCTGTATTACCTGCGTGACCGTGTGGGTAAGGCTGCTAAGGTGAAGGAGAACTTGCAGAGAGATAACGCTGCAAAGACTGCCGACGCTGAGTAAGACACATAAAAAATGCTTCTGTTACCTTGGTGACAGGAGCTTTTTTATTTGCCTTTTTCCGCGGTGTATGGTAAACTGGGGGCAGTAAGTAAGGATAGGTAAAGACAATGGCTGATTTTCAAAAACAAAAGGTACAGTGGTTCCCGGGCCACATGGCAAAGACTCGGCGCCAGATCAAGGAAATGCTGCCTCTGGTGGACGGGGTGGTGGAGCTGCTGGACGCCCGCGTGCCGTATAGCTCCGCCAACCCGGAGTTAGACACCTTGGTGCGGGGCAAGCCCCGGATCGTGCTGCTGAATAAATGCGATGTGGCAGACCCGGCGGCCACCAAGCGCTGGATTGCTGCCTTTGAGGCGCAGGGCAAAACTGCCCTGGCAGTGGATTGCCGCAGCGGCAAGGGACTGTCTGCCTTTTTGCCCACGGTGCAGCAGGTGCTGAAAAAGACCATTGAGAAGAATACCCAGCGAGGTATGGCCGGCAAGCCACTGCGGCTGATGGTGGTGGGTATTCCCAACACCGGCAAAAGCTCCTTTATCAACCGTATGGCCGGTAAAAACCGCGCCAAGGTGGCCGACAAGGCCGGTGTCACCCGGCAAAATCAGTGGTTCGCTGTGGGCGGCGGCATTGAGCTGCTGGACACCCCCGGCGTGCTGTGGCCAAAGTTTGACGATCCGGAAGTAGGGGATCGGCTGGCGTTTATCGGCTCTGTAAAAGATGAAGTAACAGACCTGGAGACCTTGACCTGCCGTTTGCTGGAGGTACTGGGGCGCACCAGACCGCAGGCCATTATCCAGCGGTACGGCATTGAGGTGGACGAGTATATGCAGGGCTGGGAAATACTGGAAGCCATCGGCCGCAAGCGCGGCTTTTTAATGCGGGGCGGCGAGATCGACTATAACCGGTCCGCAGTGATTGTGGCGGATGAATTTAGAGGAGGAAAGCTGGGGCGAATGACCCTGGAACTGCCGGAATGATGGAATGGACAGCATTTGAAGATCAGGCCCGCGCAGAGGGCTACACCTGCATCTGTGGTATTGATGAAGCCGGGCGAGGTCCTTTGGCAGGTCCGGTGTACGCGGCGGCGGTGGTGCTCCGCCCGGGGCAGGTGATTGAGGGGGTCAACGACTCCAAAAAGCTCAGCGAAAAAAAGCGGGAGGCCCTGTTTGACACCATTTGCAGCCAGTGCGCCGCCTATGGGATCGGCTCTGCCACAGAAAAAGAAATTGATGAAATCAATATTCTCAACGCCACTTACCTTGCCATGCAGCGGGCGGTAGCCGCCCTGCCGGTGCAGCCGGACTGCGCTTTGGTAGACGGCAACCGTGCCCCTGACTTGCCCTTGGAGGTGCGCACGATCATTAAGGGCGACGCCCAAAGCGCCAGCATTGCGGCAGCGTCTATTTTGGCTAAGGTCAGCCGGGATCGCTATATGCTGCAAATGGCGGAGAAATACCCGCAATACGCTTTTGAAAAGCACAAGGGCTACGGCACCAAGCTGCATTATGAACGGCTGGAGCAGTACGGGATCAGCCCCATTCACCGGCTGTCGTTCCTGAAGAAATGGATGAACCGATGATCCGGCCGGAATACTACGGCAAGTACGGCGAGCTGGAGGCTGCCCGGTACTTGCAAAAGCAGGGCTATAAGCTGTATGATGTGAACTACCGCTGCCGTTTTGGCGAGATCGACCTGATATGTACCAAGGGGCGGTATTTGGTGTTTGTGGAGGTCAAAACCCGCAGTCAGGGCGCCATTGCCGACCCGGCGGAATTCGTGGACCAATACAAGCAGGAGCGGATCATTCAAACCGCCAAGCTGTTTTTGGCCCAAAATCCAACGAAAAAGCAGCCCAGATTTGATGTAATTGAAGTGTTTTTACAAAAGGACGGCACAAAATCCGTAAAACACCTTGAAAATGCCTTTGCATTGGTATAAAATATTCTGCAAGAAAAACGAAATCACAACCCCCAACGAATAGGAGAGCGTGTATGCTATATACTTCAACAAGAAACAACAAGATCCGTGTAACCGCTGCCCAGGCCATTGCCCAGGGAATCAGCGAGGAGGGCGGCCTGTTTGTGCCGGTGGAACTGCCGCATTTTTCTATGGACACGGTACGGGAAATGATGGAGATGTCCTACATTGACCGGGCCAAGACCGTGCTGCGCACCTTCCTGACGGACTTTTCCGACGAGGAGCTGAATTACTGCGTAGAGGGTGCTTACCGGGCAGATAAGTTTTCCAGCCCCGCCGTGGCACCCACGGTGAATATCGGCGGCAAGGAGAATATCTTAGAGCTGTGGCACGGTCCCACCTGTGCCTTTAAGGATATGGCGCTTCAGCTGCTGCCGTATCTGATGACCGTATCTGCCAAAAAGACCGCTGAGGGCAAGACCATTGTGATCCTGGTGGCCACCTCCGGCGATACCGGCAAGGCGGCGTTAGAGGGCTTTAAGGATGTTGACAAGACCAAGATTCTGGTGTTTTACCCGGTGGACGGCGTGTCTCCCATGCAGAAGCTGCAAATGACCACCCAGGAGGGTGAGAATGTGGCAGTCTGCGCCATTCACGGCAATTTTGACGACGCCCAGAGCGCCGTTAAGTCTATCTTTACCAATGACGAAATCAAGGCGGAGTTGGCAAAGAAGAATATGATGTTCTCTTCTGCCAATTCGATTAACTGGGGCCGTCTGGTGCCGCAGATTGTCTATTACTTCTCCGCTTATGCGGATCTGTGCAAAATGGGTCAGCTGCAAGTAGGCGAGCCCATGAATGTGGTGGTGCCCACCGGCAACTTCGGCAACATTTTGGCCGGGTATTATGCCAAGCACATGGGCCTGCCAATTCAGACCATGGTTTGCGCGTCCAATACCAACAATGTACTGACTGATTTCCTGAAAACCGGCACTTATGACCGGAACCGGGACTTTTACGCCACCACTTCTCCCTCTATGGATATTCTCATTAGCTCCAATCTGGAGCGGCTGCTGTACCATATGAGCGGCGAGAGCGACGCTGCCGTGCGCGGCTGGATGACCCAGCTGGCGGAGAACGGAAAATACACGGTAGAGCCGGAAGTGATGGCAAAGATCCAAAATGAGTTTGCCGCCGGTTACTGTGATGAGGCCGCTGTGGCGGATACCATTCACAAGACTTATACCGATCAGAATTACCTGTGCGACACCCACACCGCCGTGGCTGTAAAGGTGTACCGGGACTATGTAGCCCAGACCGGCGACGATCTGCCTACGGTGATTGATTCCACCGCCTCTCCTTACAAGTTCTCCAAGAGCGTGCTCACTGCCGTGCTGGAGGGCAAAACCCCGCAGCTGGATGAGTTCGATATGGTAGAGGAACTGCACCGGGTCACCGGCGCTGCCGTACCGGCGCCCTTGGCTGCATTAAAGGATAAGGCCGTGCGCTTTACCCAGGTATGTGACCGGGAGAATATGAGCCAGATGGTTTTTCAGCTGCTGAACCTGTAACAGAACAAAAAGAGGGCAGGATATCCTAAGATGATACCCTGCCTTTTTCGTCTTTTTCGTCTTTTTACTTACAAGAACAGCCGTCGCAGCACTGGAAGGTCTCGCACGCGGTGTCCGTAGAGGTCTTCGCGTTTTGCGTGCCCACCTGAATATGACCAGCGGTGCAGCAGTCGGAGCCATCGTGGTACTTGCAGTTCTTGACTTCACAGGAAATGCCTTTGATCTCGTCCATTTTTTTCACTCCCTTCCCGCATAGTTTGTGCAGGTGCGGGTATTTTATACGGAAAAGAGGTGCCTTATGGCGCTGTATGCCATTGCTGATACCCATTTGTCCTTTGGCACGGACAAGCCCATGGACAGCTTTCCCGGCTGGAGCGATTATACCGCTCGCTTGGCGGCCAATTGGCGCCATTTGGTGGAACCGCAGGATACGGTGGTGATCGCCGGGGACATTAGCTGGGCCATGAAATTCTCGGAATGTACGGCAGATTTTGCCTTTTTGAATGATCTGCCCGGGCAAAAAATCTTGCTTAAGGGCAATCATGACTATTGGTGGAACACCAAGCGCAAAATGGATCTGTATTTGCAGGAAAATCATTTTGATACTTTACAGATTTTGCATAATCAGGCGATCCCTTACGGCGATGTGGCTTTGTGCGGCAGCCGGGGCTGGTTCTTTGAGGACACACCGGAGGCCCAGGACGAGAAAGTGCTGGCCAGGGAAGTCGGGCGTATTCGTATGTCGTTGGAGGCGGCAGGGGACAGAGAAAAGATCGTTTTTCTTCATTATCCGCCGGTGACCACCGGGAATGCCTGCGCCCCGATCGTAGAATTGTTGCAGCAGTACGGCGTGCAAAAGTGCTACTACGGCCATTTGCACGGCGCAGCCGCTCGGTTTGCTTTTGAGGGGGAGTATCAAGGCATTGATTTTCGCCTGATCTCTGCCGATCATCTGGCGTTTACCCCCTTATTTATCTGCAAATGAGCAGAAAAGCCAAATAATATAAATACTTGCTTGAAATTAAGAAATAGATATGTTATAATGCCAAATCGGTGATATTAGATAAATTTTGAGGAGGTCAAAGCAATGGCACTGAAATCATCCAATAAAGTGGACACCAATGTTTATGAAATCGAGGTTACCGTTGCCCCTGAGGAATTTACTCAGGCTTGCAAGGACGCATATTTGAAGCGCAGAAAATCTATCCAACTGCCCGGCTTCAGAAAGGGCAAGGCTACCCAGGGTATGATCGAAAAGCTCTACGGTGAGGGCTTCTTCTATGAGGACGCACTGGAGATCGTGTATCCCGCAGTTGTTACGGCTGCCATTGAGGAGGCCGGTCTGCGTACGGTGGACTCTCCCGCCGAGCTGGATGTTAAGACCATCAGCAAGTCCGAGGGCGTGGATATGACCATGAAGGTCACTGTGTACCCGGAGGTCAAGCTGGGCCAGTATAAAGGCCTGGAGGCTGTGCAGCTGCCCACAGAGGCAGACGATGAGGATGTGGCCAACGAGCTGACCAACATGCTGGACAGAAACAGCCGACTGGTGACTGTTGAGGACCGTGCTGCCGAGATGGGCGACACTGCAGAGATCGACTTTGAGGGCTTTGTGGACGGCGTTGCATTTGACGGCGGCAAAGGCGAGAACTATCCCCTGGAGCTGGGCTCCGGTTCCTTTATCCCCGGCTTTGAGGAGCAGGTAGCCGGTCACAAGACCGAGGAAGCATTTGATGTGAATGTAACTTTCCCGGAGGAGTACCAGGCAGAGAATCTGGCCGGTAAAGACGCTGTGTTTAAGGTGAAGATCCACGAGATCAAGACCAAGGAAGTACCGGCACTGGACGACGAGTTTGCCAAGGACGTGTCCGAGTTTGACACTCTGGACGAGTTGAAAGCCGACCTGAAGAAGCAGCTTAGCGAGAAAAAGGCGGAGGAAGCCCGTCGCGATCTGGAGAACCAGCTGCTGGAGCAGGCCATCGACGGTATGGAAGCCGAGATCCCGGAAGTGATGTTCACCAAGCGCGCCGACGAGATGATCAACGACTATGCTTACCGCTTGCAGGCCCAGGGCATTGACTTGCAGACCTACTTGCAGTACATGGGTCAGGATATGGACGCATTCCGCGCTACCTTTAAGGACGGCGCCGAGAAGCAGGTTAAGGCTTCTTTGGTACTGGAAGCCATCGTGGCTGCTGAGAAGCTGGAAGCCACAGAGGACGAGATCAACGCCGAGATCGACAAGCTGGCCCAGCAGTATGGTATGGAAGCGGAGCAGATCAAGAAGGCTGTACCGGCTGACCAGATCGCTGCCGATGTAACCACCAAGAAGGCACTGGATCTGATCGTGGACAGCGCCAAGTTGGTAGCGAAGAAAGCGGAAAAGAAGGCCGCCAAGAAGTCCACTGCCAAGAAGGCAGACGACAAAAAGGCAGAGAAGAAGCCCGCTGCCAAAAAGACTGCCGCTAAGAAGCCCGCTGCCAAGAAAACCGCCAAGAAAGAGGAGGACGCCGAGTAATTCGGCGCATGCCTTTGAATGAATAAGCAAAACACGGTCTATATTATAACAGACCGTGTTTCCGCATAAACTGAGTTTAAGGAAAGTGATTTTATGGCTTTAGTCCCTTATGTTGTAGAGCAGACCGGCGCCGGCGAGCGCTCCATGGATATTTATTCCCGGCTGCTCAGTGACCGTATTATTGTGCTCTCTGACCAGGTGAACGACACCACCGCTTCTTTGGTGGTGGCCCAGCTGCTGTTTTTGGAGAGCCAGGACAGTGAGAAAGACATCAGCCTGTATATCAACAGCCCCGGCGGCTCCGTAACTGCCGGTCTGGCGATTTACGACACGATGAATTATATCAAGTGCGATGTGTCCACCATCTGTGTGGGTATGGCCGCCAGCATGGGTGCGTTCTTGCTTTCCAGCGGCGCCAAGGGCAAGCGCATTGCACTGCCCAACAGTGAAATACTCATTCACCAGCCCTTGATCGGCGGCAATGGCCTGACCGGTCAGGCGACAGATATTGAATTGGCTGCCAAGAACTTGGTGCGCACCAAGGAACGACTCAATGAAATTCTTGCCAAGAATACCGGCAAGAGCTATGAGCAGATTGTGCAGGACACAGACCGAGATAACAGCATGACCGCACAGGAAGCGCTGGCGTACGGCCTGGTGGATAAGGTGATCGACAAGAGATAACACGGTTAGACGGACGGATGGCAGCATCCGTCCTGTCTTTCTATTTTGGATTTGGAGTGTGCATACATGGCACGAGATGACAATTACAATCGTATGACCCGGTGCTCCTTCTGCGGCAAGTCAGAGGCAATGGTTCACAAGCTGATTGAGGGTCCGGGCGTATTTATCTGTGACGAGTGTATTCGCCTTTGCAACGACTTGATCCAGAGCACCGAATTGGCGGACGCCCCCGGTAAGCAGGGGGAGGACGGCGATATGGTGCTGCCCAAGCCGGCAGAGATCAAGGCCCAGCTGGACGCCTATGTGATCGGCCAGGACGAGGCAAAAAAAGCGCTGTCCGTTGCAGTATATAACCACTATAAGCGTATTTTCAGTACCCAAAAGGACGATGTGGAGCTGCAAAAGAGCAATATCTTGCTGATGGGTCCCACCGGCGTGGGCAAAACTATGCTGGCCCAGACCCTGGCAAAGATCCTGAATGTTCCCTTTGCCATTGCAGACGCCACCACCCTGACCGAGGCCGGGTATGTGGGCGAGGACGTAGAAAATATTTTGCTGCGCTTGATCCAGGCGGCGGACTTTGATGTGGAACGCGCCGAACGGGGCATTATCTATGTGGACGAGATTGACAAAATCAGCCGCAAGAGTGAGAACCGCTCCATTACCCGTGATGTAAGCGGCGAAGGTGTGCAGCAGGCGCTGCTGAAGATTTTGGAGGGAACAGTGTCCAATGTTCCCCCCGGCGGCGGGCGCAAGCACCCCCAGCAGGAGTTTATTCAGATTGATACGACGAACATTCTCTTTATCTGCGGCGGTGCCTTTGACGGCATCGAAAAAATCATTGAGAAGCGGATCGGTGGCAAGTCTATGGGCTTTGGCGCGGATATTCAAGCGGAAGATGTGGACGAAAACCGCGTGATGGAGCGGGTAGAGCAGCACGATCTGGTGAAGTATGGGCTGATTCCGGAACTGATTGGGCGTATTCCCGTGATCGCCGTCTTAGAGAATTTGGATAAACCGGCATTGATCCGCATTATGACGGAGCCGAAGAATTCCATCGTGAAGCAGTATACCCGTATGTTCCAAATGGACGGGGTGCAGCTGGAGTTCCAGCCGGAGGCGCTGGCGGCTATGGCGGATGTGACCCTGGAGCGCAAAACCGGTGCCCGCGGTCTGCGCAGTGTGTTTGAGACGACCTTAAAGGAACTGATGTTCCAGATCCCCAGCGACAGCACGGTGGAGAAGGTGACCATTACCCCGGAGACGGTGCGCAGCGGTGCAGAACCGATCATTTTGCGCAATCCCAAGAAGGAGAGCCACGACCTAACGGCCGGTGCTCTAAAGAACGCATAAGCAAAGGAGTGCAGTGCGCAGCAGCGTATTGCGCTCTTTTTTCCTTTACAGGTTGCCTTTTTATATATTTTATTATATAATACTGCGTAGCGATTTTTTTCTGCTTATGATTTTTTGAATGTAGAAGTAGGTTTTATAGATGGACGAGATGAACATTTTTGAGACGGCGCCCAGCTTCCCGGTGATCCCTTTGCGGGGACTGGTGATGTTCCCGGATATGGTGCTGCACTTTGATGTGGGGCGCAAAAAGAGCGTTGCTGCGCTGAAAGCAGCCATGAATGCGGATCAAAAGATCTTTTTAGTGTCCCAAAAGGACGCAGCGGTGGATGAACCGGGGCTGGATGATCTGTTCGGCGTAGGCGTGATTTGCTCTGTGCGGCAGATGATGCGCATTCCCGGCAGCGAAAATATGCGCGTGGTAGCCGAAGGTGACGGGCGCGGCGCTTTAATGGCGTTTGTACGCACCAAGCCGTTTCTTTCTGCGGTGGTACAGCCGCTGGAGGAACCGGAGGATCAGTTGGATCCGGATCGGGCCAATGCTTATCGCCGTGCGGTGAAAAAAGAATTTGAGCATTACGCCGAGATGGTACCCAAAATCAGCAATGATGTGATTGCTAAGGTGCTTGCTTATCAGGAAAACGGTCCTTTGGCGGATTATATTTGCTCCAATACCTTTATGGATTATGCGGACAAGCAGGATGTGCTGGAGTGCTTGGACCCGGGTGAGCGGCTGCGTATGCTCTTAATGCTCCTGAGCAAGGAAAATACCACCCTGGAGATTGAAACGGAGCTGCATGAGCGCGTGCAGGCTGAGATCGACAAAAATCAGCGGGAGTATTACCTACGGGAGGAAATGCGGGTGATCTCCGAGTCTTTGGGCGAGGAGGATAATCCCCAGGAGGAAGCGGACGGCTACCGGGAGAAGATCGGCAAGCTGCGCTGCGATGAGGAAGCCAAAACCCATTTGCTAAAGGAATGCGACAAGCTGGCAAAAATGCCCCAAGGTTCCCACGAGGCCACAGTGGTGCGCAATTATTTGGACAAGTGCCTGGAAATTCCGTTCGGTACATATACCAAAGACAATATGCGCCTGGATCGTGCCCGCAAGGTGCTGGATAAGGATCATTACGGATTGGATAAAGTGAAAGACCGCATTGTGGAGTCCTTGGCAGTGCTGCGGCGCAACCCGGACTTCTCCGGTCAAATTCTCTGTTTGGCAGGCCCGCCTGGGGTAGGTAAAACCTCTATCGTCAAATCCCTGGCAAAGGCCATGAACCGCAAGTATGTGCGGGTGGCGCTGGGCGGTGTCCACGATGAGGCAGAAATTCGCGGCCACAGAAAGACTTATATCGGCGCTATGCCCGGCCGCATTATTGATGCAGTGATCAAAAGCGGCAGTATGAACCCCATTATCTTGCTGGACGAGATCGACAAGATCGGCAACGACATCAAAGGCGACCCGTCCTCCGCACTGTTGGAGGCGCTGGACCCGGAGCAGAACAATACCTTTGCCGATCATTATATTGAGTTTCCTGTGGATCTGTCTAAGGTGCTGTTTATCACCACTGCCAATGATACTTCCACCATTGCTCCGCCGCTGTTTGACCGTATGGAGGTTATTGAGCTTGGTTCCTATACCGCTACGGAGAAGTTCCGTATCGCCAAGGATCATTTGGTGAAGAAAGAGATGACCAAGCATGCGCTGAGTGCCAGAGAGTTTAAGGTCACGGACGGCGCGCTGGAGGAGATCATCGCGCATTATACCAGAGAGGCCGGTGTGCGGCGGCTGGAGAAATGTATCGGCACCCTGTGCCGCAAGGCGTCCGTAGCGCTGGAAAGTGGCGCCAAGTCTTTTCGCGTGAACGAAAAGAACTTGCAGGACTATCTGGGCGTGCCCAAGTACACGGATGACCTGATCCCAGGCGAAAACCAAGTGGGCGTGGTCAACGGTCTGGCTTGGACTTCCGTAGGCGGCACCATGCTGCCCATTGAAGTGTCTGCCTTCCCGGGCACCGGCAAGGTGCAGATCACCGGTAATTTAGGCGATGTGATGACCGAGAGCGTTAAGACCGCCGTGGGCTTTATCCGCTCCCGCACAGACACCTATGGTATTGACGATCAGTTCTATAAAAATAAAGACTTGCACATTCACGCTCCGGAGGCAGCCATTCCCAAGGACGGCCCCTCTGCCGGACTGGCCATCACCACGGCGCTGGTCAGCGAGCTGACAGGCATTCCCATTCGCTGTGATGTGGCCATGACTGGCGAGATCAGCCTAAAAGGGCGGGCGCTGCCCATCGGTGGATTGAAAGAAAAGAGTATGGCCGCCTACAAGGCCGGTTGCTCCACGGTGATTATTCCGGCGGAGAACAGCAAGGATTTGCAGGAGATCGGCGAAGAGGTGAAAGCGGGCGTGCGCTTTGTGCCGATAGACACCTTTGACCAGGTGCTGCCTATTGCGCTGGAATACATGCCCACACCTACCGCCCGGGAGGACAAGCCCGCCGCCGTGCCGGTGGCCAAGTCCAAGCGTGCCGATCGGCCGGTGGCTCAGTGAGGTGCCTATGAATTATAACAAAGCAACCTTTGATCGCGCCTTTGGCATCTCCGCCCAACTGCCCCCGGCAGACGGAATTGAGATTGCCTTTGCCGGGCGCTCCAATGTGGGCAAAAGCTCACTGCTCAACCGCCTGTTTAACCGCAAGTCTCTGGCTCGGGTCAGTTCCGTACCCGGCAAGACGGTGACCGTCAACTTCTATGATGTGGACGGCGTGCACTTTGTGGATCTGCCCGGTTACGGCTATGCCAAGATCTCTAAGGCGGAGAAAAAGCGGTTTGGTGAGTTGATGGAGGGCTATTTTCAAAGCGGACGGCCCATTCGCCTTGTGGTGCAGCTGATTGATATGCGCCACGCCCCCACGGCGGATGATCTGCAAATGATCGACTTTTTGCAGCAGATCGGACTGCCCTTTGTGGTGGTGCTCACCAAGGCGGATAAATTAAAACCCACTCAGTATAAAAAAAGACTGGAAGAACTGGGCACGGAGTTGCCAAACCTGGGCACAGGCGTGCAGGTGATCCCGTTCTCTTCTGTGAAAGGGCAGGGGAGCGAACAGTTAAAGGCCGTGATCGAACTGGCCTGCCAGTCGGAATGATAGAAGCGGAGGATAGAAAAGATGGAGAAATTACCTTTTGTCACCAAGGAAAAGGCGGAGGAGATCGCAGCGCAGTTTCCCACCCCCTTTCATCTGTACGATGAGCGGGGTATTCGGGAAAATGCGGCTAAACTGAAAGAGGCTTTTGCCTGGAACAAGGGCTACAAGGAGTTCTTTGCCGTCAAGGCAACGCCCAACCCCTTTCTGATTAACATTCTGCGGGAGTACGGCTGCGGCTGTGACTGCTCGTCCAAGACGGAGCTGATGCTCTCCAAAGCCATTGGCGCCGTGGGGGAAGATATTATGTTTTCTTCCAACGACACGCCCTTAGAGGAGTTCAAATACTGCAACGACCTGGGCGGTATCATCAACCTGGATGACATTACCCATATTGAAGCAGTGGAAAAAGCCTGCGGCAAGCTGCCCCGCAAAATGAGCTGCCGCTACAATCCCGGCGGTATGTTTAAGATCACCAATGATATTATGGACAACCCGGGAGACGCCAAGTACGGTATGACCACCGAACAGCTGTTTGAGGCCTTCCGGATCATGAAGCCCAAGGGCGTAGAGGAGTTCGGCCTGCATGCCTTCCTGTGCTCCAATACGGTGACCAACGAGTATTATCCGCTGCTGGCCAAGGTGCTGTTTGATGTAGCAGTGCGGCTGAAGAACGAGCTGGGCGTAAAAATCAGCTTTATCAATCTGTCCGGCGGTGTTGGCATTCCTTACCGTCCGGAGCAGGAGCCGAATGATATTTTGAAGATCGGCGCCGGTGTACATAAGGTGTATGATGAGGTGCTTACCGCCAACGGTATGGGCGATGTGGCGATCTATACCGAGCTCGGCCGCTTTATGATGGGCCCCTACGGCGGCTTGGTGACCCGCGCCATTAACGAAAAGCATACTTATAAGGAGTATGTGGGCGTAGATGCTTGCGCCGTGAACCTGATGCGCCCAGCCATCTACGGTGCGTATCACCATGTGACGGTGCTGGGCAAGGAGGATCAGCCCTGCGACCACAAGTACGATGTGACCGGCTCCCTTTGCGAGAATTGCGACAAATTTGCCGTGGACCGTATGCTGCCGGAAATTGAACGGGGCGATCTGCTGTTTATCCACGACGCCGGCGCCCACGGCTTCTCCATGGGCTACAACTATAACGGCAAGCTGAAAAGTGCGGAAATTTTGTTGAAGACCGACGGCACTTTCCAGATGATCCGTCGGGCAGAGACGCCCAAGGATTACTTTGCCACCTTTGATTGCTTTGACTTTTACAATGACCTGATCAAAGGCTAAGAAAGATAAAAAAAGAGCGACCGGACAATTTTGTCCGATCGCTTTTTTGCGTTTTGCTGTTGGTTATTTGGTATAGAACATGGCGCCGGTTTGCGATTTGCTGTATCGGTACACACTCATCTCGATTCCCAAAGCCAGGTAGATACAGAGTGACGAGGAACCGCCGGCGGAGAACAGGGGCAGGGTGATGCCGATGCAGGGCAGCAGGCTCAGCTCCATGCCGATATTAACAAAGGTCTGGGCAAAGAGCATAACGGCAATGCCGCTGCACATCAGGTAGCCGCCGTTATCCCGGGCACGCAGGCCGGTTTGACCTACCCGCAAAATCAGTATCGTTAAAATTAAAATCACTGCCAGTGCGCCGATAAACCCAAATTCCTCACCGGCTACGGACAGAATCATATCGTTCTGATTTTCCGGCACGGCGCCGCTTTGGGTCATATCGCCCTTTAAGAAGCCTTGGCCGAGAAAACCGCCGTTGCCCATGGCGATCTTGCCGTTATTTTGTTGATACATGGTGCTCTCGTATTGCTCCGGGTAAAACAGGGCAATGATCCGCTCCCGCTGCAAGCCGGAGATCAGCTTCAACTTCCAGGCGGCCACAAAACCCACGATCAGCGCGCAAAACCCGGCTAAGAAGTAGCCGATGTTAATGCGGGCAAAGAACAGCATGCCGATAAACATAATCAGGAAGATCAGGGCAGACCCGGCGTCACCGGTCATCAGCACCAGCCCAATGGGGATCATGCCGTGGATCACCAAAGGAATGATGGTGCGTATTTTATTGATCTTGTCCCGTACCATATCCAGGTGGTAGGAAAAGGAGATGATAAAGCCTACTTTCAGCAGCTCAGAGGACTGGAAGGTCAGCACCTTCAGGTCGATCCAGCTGCGGGCGTCCTGCCGGGCATCCGGCGCAATGCCAAAGAAAAAAGTGTAGATCATCAAACCTACGCACCCGGCGGCGATCACCGGCCACAGCTTGGCTACCGCCTCATAGTTCACATTAGAAACCAGTAGGCAGATCACTACCCCCAGCGCCACGGACAGGAACATGGAGCGCACATCGCTGCTGATGATCTTGCCGTCCTTTAAGGCAGAGTGGGTAGCGCTGTACACCAGCGCCAAACCGTATAGAGAGCCAACCATGGCGGTTAGCAAAGTTACATAATCTAAACCGGAAAATAATTCCAACAGCGGCGATTGCTTTTGCCGACTGTGCACGATCTGCCTCCTCTCATTACAGGGTAGTCTTTATTATATTATGAATTTTGCCAGAATTCAAGAGAAGCGGGCAATTATTACTTGGATTATTTTATCCCTTGTGTTATAATAACTTGCGAGAAACGTTGCGCCCGCTGTGGCGCGTACAGGAGTATGTATATGCTGACAGATATTGAGATCGCCGCACAGGCGAAAATGAAAAGAATTACGGATGTGGCTGCGGCTATGGGTATTCATCCGGAGGAGCTGGAGCCTTACGGCCATTATAAAGCGAAGCTGTCCGATGATCTGCTGACTCGGCTGCAAGATCGTCCGGACGGCAAGCTGGTGCTGGTAACGGCGGTCAACCCTACCCCTGCCGGTGAGGGCAAGACCACCGTGAGTATCGGCTTGGGTCAAGCGATGTGCAAACTGGGAAAAAATGCGGTGATCGCTCTGCGGGAGCCGTCCCTGGGTCCGGTGTTCGGCATTAAGGGCGGCGCTGCCGGCGGCGGTTACAGCCAGGTGGTGCCTATGGAGGACATTAACCTGCACTTTACCGGTGATCTGCATGCCATTACCAGTGCCAATAATCTGATGTGTGCGCTGCTGGATAACCATATTCAGCAGGGGAATGTGCTGGGGATTGATCCCCGCCGTGTGCAGGTGAAGCGGTGCATGGATATGAACGATCGCGCCCTGCGCAATATTATCTGCTCTCTGGGCGGCACCCTGAACGGCGTGCCCCGGGAGGATCACTTTTGCATAACCGTTGCCAGTGAGGTAATGGCAATCCTGTGTCTTGCGGAGGATCTGCAAGATTTGAAAAAGCGGCTGGGTGATATTTTGGTAGCGTATACCTACGACGGCGCACCGGTGTATGCCCGGGATATTCAGGCAAACGGCGCCATGACCGTGCTGCTGAAGGATGCGATTAAGCCCAATTTGGTGCAGACCTTGGAGAATACGCCGGCCATTATGCACGGCGGTCCCTTTGCCAATATTGCCCACGGCTGCAACTCTGTACGGGCTACCAAAACCGCGTTGAAGCTGGGCGATTACGCCATTACCGAGGCGGGCTTTGGCTCTGACCTGGGGGCAGAGAAATTCTTTGACATTAAGTGCCGCTACGCGGGGCTGACCCCCGCCTGCGTGGTGCTGGTGTCTACCGTGCGGTCTATGAAATATAACGGCGGCGTACCCAAGGATCAGCTGAAAGAGGAGAATTTAGACGCGCTGCGCGCCGGTTCTGTCAATTTGCTGGCGCATATTGAGAACTTGAAGAAATTCGGTGTGCCGGTGGTGGTGGCGATCAACCACTTCTATGCGGACACCCAAGCGGAGATCGACTACGTAGAGCAAATCTGCAAGGCGGCAGGCGCGGATTTTGCCGTGACCAAGTGCTTTGCGGAGGGCGGCGCCGGCAGTCTGGAGCTGGCAGAGAAAGTGGCTGCCGCCTGTGAAAAGGAAAATCACTTCCATACCCTGTACGACCTGGATCTGCCGGTGTATGAGAAGATCGAGAAAATTGCCAAAGAGGTCTACGGTGCCGACGGTGTGGACTACACGAAGGCGGCGAAAAAGGCCATTGACGGCTTTATTGCACTGGGGGCAGACAAACTCCCGGTGTGTATGGCAAAGACCCAGTACAGTTTGTCTGACGACCCCACAAAGCTAGGGCGCCCCAGCGGCTTTCGCATTACCGTCAGCAGCGCCAGTCT
Source organism: Oscillospiraceae bacterium (assembly GCA_025757685.1). Lineage (NCBI taxonomy): Bacteria > Bacillati > Bacillota > Clostridia > Eubacteriales > Oscillospiraceae > Oscillospiraceae bacterium. The sequence goes on from CP107220.1 coordinate 650,798, forward strand.
GTCTGCCGGCGCCGGGTTCCTGGTGTGCCAAACCGGCAATGTGATGATCATGCCCGGCCTGTCCAAATCACCGGCGGCCTACCGCATTGATGTGGACGATCAGGGCAACACCGTGGGGCTGTTCTGATGCAAGTATTTCATTCTCATAGTTATGCGGATACGGTTCGTATTGCTGCCGATCTGGCAAAGACCTTGCCAACCGGCACGGTGATTGCCTACTTGGGCGACCTGGGGGCGGGCAAAACCGCCTTTACCGCCGGACTGGCAAAAGGGCTGGGGTTGACGGTGGATGTGACTTCACCTACCTTTGCCATTTGCAATACGTATCGGCAGGGAGATGTGACCCTGCACCACTTTGATATGTACCGGGTAGACAGCTGGGACGATTTGTATTCCACCGGGTTCTTTGATTATTTGGACACTGGCGCTTACCTGGCCATCGAATGGAGCGAGAATGTGTACGGTGCGTTGCCGCCGGACACCCTGATGGTGGAAATTTCCAAAACAGGGGAGCAGGATCGCACCATTGAGATTTATAAAAAAGAGGAGGAGAAAGCATGATCCTTGCGGTAGATGCATCATCTGTTACCGCAGCCGCGGCTCTATGTAGTGGTGACGGCGCGGTGGTGCGCAGCGACTTTCTCCATAACGGCCTGACCCACAGCGAAACCCTGCTGCCTATGATTCGGCGGGTACTGGGGGACACCTCGGTGGCAGACCTGGACGCCATTGCTGTTACTGCCGGTCCCGGTTCCTTTACCGGGGTGCGGATTGGCGTGGCCACCGTTAAAGGTCTTGCCTTCGACAGGGATATTCCTTGTATCGCCGTGTCTGCTTTGGAAGCGGTGGCGTACCAGTTCCCGGAGGAGAACGCAGTGATCTGCGTGGTGATGGACGCCCGCCGTGGGCAGTTCTATAACGCCCTTTTTCGTGTGGAGAACGGTGAGGTGGAGCGCCTTTGCCCGGACCGGGCTGTGGACGGCGCTGCACTGGCTGAAGAATTGGCCGCCTATGACCGAGTGATCGTGGCCGGTGACGGCGCCCAGTTGTTTGCACCCTTGTTCCCGGCTGGGGAGGTAGCCCCTCCACAGCGGCAGTATGTGACCGGGCACGGCGTGGCCCTGGCCGCCCAAAAACAGAAAACCATGCCCGCCGCTGCGCTGATGCCTGTATATCTGCGGCTTAGCCAGGCGGAACGGCAATTAAAATTAAAAAAAGGAGAATCATAATGAAGATTGCAATGGGTTCCGATCATGCGGGCTTCCCGCTGAAAGAGGAGATTAAAAAAGTGCTGCTGGAGCAGGGCTATGAAGTAGAAGATGTGGGCTGCTATTCCCCGGAACGCTTCGATTACGCCATCAGCGCCCAAAAGGCCTGTGATTTGGTGGTAGACGGTACTTGCGAAAAAGCCATTCTGTGCTGCGGTACCGGTATTGGCATCTCTATGGCTGCCAATAAGGTCAAGGGCATTCGGGCTGCCTGTTGCTCCGATTATTTCAGCGCCAAGTACACCCGCGCCCATAATGATGCCAATGTGCTGTGCATGGGCGATCGTGTGGTCGGCGCCGGGCTGGCTCTGGAGCTGGTGCAGGTGTTCCTAACCACACCCTTTGAGGGTGGCCGTCACCAGACCCGTATTGACCAAATTATGGACATTGAGGCTGGCAAAAAGCTCTACTGAGTTTAAGACAGAAAAAAGCGCACAGGCAATCGCCTGTGCGCTTTTTTATTGAAATTTATTTTTGAATTTAGGACCACTTCAGTGCCTTAATAGAGAAGCCCAGTTCCGTATCCAGGCGATTCTTTTGCACCACGGCGACCACCTTTTTGCAGCTCTTTTCGCCGCTGACGGAGCCGGTGACCTTGTAGTAGTTGTTGTTGCCCAGGGACTCTACCCGGTTGATCTTTACGGACTGCTGCTTAGCCTCGCCCTTGGTGATGGTGAACACGCTGTCCTTGTTGCTGTAACTGATGGGGGCGTTTTCTTTCTTGGCCGCTGCGTTGCAATTGCTCTTAAAGTTGACCACCGTTTGGCCGTAGTATTTGAACAGATCCAGCACAATGGTGCCGGAGGGAAAACTGGTGCCCTTAATATCCTCACGGGCAGCCATCCAAACGGCAACATGGGTAGCCATTTCGGCGCTGACGCCGTCCTTGTTCTCATAACTGAACTTGTACAGACCGGGCACCTCCAGCATCGCTGCGATGCGCTCCAGATCCTGTTGGGAAAAAATCACCTTTTTGCCGCTGGCATTGGTGGAGGGCACTTTATCCTTGGACGCCTCAATGGTGGTCAGCTCTTTACCGGTGGTCTCGCCTTTATTGTCCGGCTCCTGCGGCGTTACGGGATTTGGCTTCAAATTTTCGTTGCCGTTGCCGCCGTTGTTATTGCCGCCGTTTCCGTTTTCCTTACCATTGTTGTTGTTACCGTTATTATTGTTATCGTCTTCAATCGGCACTTCTACATAGTCGCCGTTGCTATTGGTTACCTTTTCGCCGTTTTTGTTGATTTCGTAGGCGTGGTTTTTGCCCTTTTTGTCCTTTTCATAGACCACATCTACTTCTTTGCCGTCTTTGTTGATCTCTGTGCCAAACTCGGTGTCTGCATTGGCCAAACCGGCTTGGGTGGTGTCGGCGGCAGAGTTCTGTCCGTCTGTCTTTTTGGAAGAGCAGGCAGCAAAGACGCCGCAGACCAGTACGCTCAGCGCCATGATCAATGCAATACTCTTTTTCAAAGGGAACACGCTCCTTTTGGTGCTCTGCACCGTAATATCTCCTACATTATAGTCTTTTTATGCATAAAAGGCAAGGGTTACGGCTGTAAGTCGCCAAATGTTTACCACTTATTCATATTCTTTACAGAATTAGCCAAATGGATTATAATGAATACAAACGGAAAGGGAGGTGGGGCGTATGCGCCCTGCGGCTAAGGTCGCCATGAGCGGTATTTGTACGGCGCTGAGCGTGCTGCTGCTGTTTTTCGGCGGTGTGGTGCCGGTGCTGGCCTATGTATGCCCCATGCTCACCGGGGTATTGATGGTGGTGCTGGTGCGCACCTTCGGCTACGGCACAGCGTGGATCACTTATGTGTCTACGGGGCTGCTCAGCTTCTTTTTGGTGCCGGACAAGGAGTGTATGTTGATGTATGTGCTCTTTTTCGGCTATTATACCATCGTGCGCCAGTGGATCGGGCGGCTGCGGCCTCGGTCGGTGGCGCTGGCTGCCGAGTGTCTGCTGTTTAATGCGGCACTGGCGGCAGTGAATCTGCTGCTGGTGTATGTGTTTGCTATTCCAATGGACGCGGTGAGCAGTAACAAGTGGTTTTTGGTTGGTTTTTGGCTGGCGATGAATTTGCTGTTCTTCCTTTACGAGCGGCTGCTGGGTGTGGCGGAACTGTTGTATGCCCGTAAGATTGAGAAGCGCCTGCGCAGCGTGTTTAAGAAGTGAAAAGCGACTTGTATTTGTAAGATACAAGTCGCTTTTTGAATTATTCCGTATAAACGCGGGGTACGCGGGGATTCACCAGCAAGGGTGACAGGTCACAGGTGGCAATATCGCCGGGCTGTACGCTGCTGCCGGTCACATCCACCGCCGTGTGGGACAGCCCTACCTCGCCGATCACCGGGTAGGCTTTGCCGTTAATGGTGACGGTCAAATGGGCTTTCTTGAGAAATTGCTTGAGGGCAGAGAGCACACTGTGGAAGTTGTGATCCTCTTTCTCCTTAGTCAGGCCGAAGCCGTCATAATGCCCCATTGGCACAATGGCAATGGTGGTGGGGCGTTTGGTAACAAAGGTGCCGTTGTAGCCCACTGCATAACCGGCGGGCACTTCCTTCATGTCCACCACTTCCGCCTCCAGTCGACCTAAGCGGTGCAGGGGCGTTTTGCTATGGGTAATTACTCTGCCGGTAAAGGCGGAGCCGATGCGTACTGCGTCCAGCGCCACATGCTCCACGTTCAACAATGCGGGGGAGTTGGCTGCATGGCGGGTACCTACGGTCTTGCCGGCCTTTTCAATCTGCGCCAGCGTGTCCTTAAACACTTCCAGCTGGGCAATGGTTTTGGCCTTGTCGTGAAAGGCGCTGCTAAAATGGGTGTATGCGCCGGTGAATTCCAAATTAGGCAGGTCGTAGCAGGCAATGGCCTCCGCTACCTGCGCAGGCAAAAAGCCGTAGCGACCCATGCCGGTGTCGATCTTCAAATGGCACGGAACCTTGACACCCAAATCGGCAGCCGCCGCTTGCATCACCTGTGCTGCCCGGGTACTGCCGATGGTGGCAATACAGCCGGTGTCCGCAATATGGCGCGCCTCGCTGTCCACGCAGGTGGAGCGCATCACTAAAATATCCGTGTTCGGTTGCAGCACCGCCCGCAGGGGGGCAATGTCCGTCACTTCCGTTACTGCCAAAGTGGTGATGCCGCAGTGCTCCAGGATCAGCGCCAGTTCCGTTAGGCCAAAGCCGTAGCCGTTGCCCTTAACGACGCCGATAATAGGCACGCCCGCTTTCTTTTGCAGGTAATGCACATTCTCGATCAATGCGGTTTTATCAATTACATATCTGCTCATTTTCTTACTTTTTCCAATACCTTTGTTGCCAAGTTATACAGGTGGTACACCGGTTTGTTGATCACATAGTCAAATTCGCCGATAAATTCTTTCATATACCCGCCAAAGCCGTGCTTAAACCGCCACAGACCATAGTGGGGGTTGTCCGGGTTTTGGCAGTCGCCGCTGATGCCGCCAAAGTCATAGACCTTACAGCCGCATTCCATACCCCACTGCATCATGGCCCATTGCAAGGCATAGTTGGGGTACACATTGCGGTGGGCGTTGGAGGAGGCACCGTACTGGTATTTCATCACATTCTGCCCCCACTTAATCGCCAAGGTGCCGGCAATGGCTTTGCCCTCATAGTAGGCCATATACAGGCGGCAGTCCTCGCCCATGCAGTTCATAATTTGCTCAAAATAGCTTTTCGGTCGGGTGGAGAAGTTGTCCCGCTCCCCGGTCTCCTGCATAATGCGTACAAAGTCGTCCAGCGCCTCGGTGCCCATCACTTTCACTTCCACGCCTTTCTTTGGCGCTTTGCGGATTCGATTTCTGTAATCCGGCTTAAAGGTGAGCATCAGCTCCTGCTCGTTGAGGCCGTTGTAGTCAAAGCAGTAAACAAACCGGGGCTGCACATTCTCAAAATCCATACACCCCGGGTTCAGTTCTACAAAGCCCTTGTTCAGCAAATGTTGCTTGTAGGCCTTGTTCTCCACGGTGATCTCCGGGTCGATTTTAATACAGTAGCCGTGGTATTCCTTTGCAATATCCAAAAGCGCGGCAAAGAGCGCGTCAAAGGTGGCAAAATCATCTTCGTCCGCCACAAAGCCGCGGCAGCAGTAAAGCAGGGAGGCTTTGATCACCGGCACGGTACGAATCAGCACATCGGCGCTGCCCTTAATGTTGCCGTCCTCATCCCTCAACATCACGGCTTCCCACTTCCAGGCGGACTTGACCTTAGCCCACTTGGAGGAGTGCTGGAACAGGCCCTTGGGGTGCTTTTTGATAAACGCTTCATATTGGTCTAAATTCTCTTTTGTTACACGCTCGATCATAACAGACTCCTTTATATTTCTGCTTTTTATTATACCAACATTCTGCCCGCTTGTCCACCCACTCCGGCGGTTTTCTGCATTTTGCTATGTTGACAAGCGGCGGGCGTTCCTTTATTATTATCTATATAGTATGAATCGGGGGCAGACCTATGCAAAAACCAAGATATGCCGATCCCAGTGTGATCGCAGTGAATAAAGAAGACGGCCACGCCATCGCCATGCCGTATGATACGGCGGCGCAGGCGCTGGCAGGGGAGAACAGCCCATACAAACGGAGCCTGAACGGGCTTTGGAAGTTCAGCTGGTGCCAAGGCGTTAAAAACGAACTGGAGGGCTTTGAGGCACCAGATTATGATGACGGCACCTGGCGGGAAATTCCCGTGCCCTCCGTGTGGCAGACCCAGGGTTATTCCGTGCCTTACTATTATGCCAGCACATTTCCCAGAGCGCTCAGCCGCAGCAAGGGCAAGATTCCAAAAATTGACCCTGCTATGCAGGAGGTGGGCTACTATCGCCGCACCTTTACCATTGATCCGGAGTGGAAGGGGCGTCAGGTGTTCTTGCACTTTGGTGCAGCCAAGGCGGCGCTGGAGGTGTATGTGAACGGCCAATTTGTAGGCTATTCCCAGGGCTCTATGACACCCCACGAATTCGATGTGACCCGGTATCTTTTGAATGGCGAAAATCTGGTGTGCGCCAAGGTGTACCGGTACAGTGACGGCAGCTATCTGGAAGATCAAGATATGTGGTGGCTGTGTGGCATTTACCGAGAGGTGTATTTGTTCGCTGAGCCAAAGGCTTGCCTGCGGGATTTTTATTTCCGTACGGAGCCGGACGCGGATTTTCGGGACTGGACGGTGCGCCTGGACGGTTATTTGCACCTGTACGCCCCCTCAAAAGAAGACTTGACCTTGCGTGCCGCTTTGTATCGGGACGGCCAAAAGGTCTATGACCTGGGCAGTGCTGCCTGCAAGGGGGACCGGCCCCGTCAGACCTTGCAGTTGGAAGCTGCGGCTAAGGCGCCGCTGTTGTGGTCCGCCGAGCAGCCCAACACCTATACGCTGGTGATGGAGTTGCTGTGCGGAAAACGCGTGCTTTGCGCTAAGCGCTACACCGTGGGCTTTAAGAAAGTGGAAATTCGGGGCGAAAAAATCTATTTTAACGGCATGCCCCTGTTTGTGCGCGGGGTGAATCGCCACGATTTTGACCCGGACAATGGCTGGGCTGTGCCGGAGGAACGGTATCGGCAGGATATGGACCTGATGAAACAGGCCAACATTAACGCGGTGCGCACCTCCCATTACCCGGATGACCCCCGGTTTTATGACTACTGCAATCGCTACGGCCTTTACGTAATGGACGAGTGCGAGGTGGAGAGCCATGGCGTGCGCCGCAAAGGTGTGCCTGGGGACAGCCCGGTGTGGACGGCGGCCTGCGTGGATCGTATGGAGCGTATGGTACTGCGGGACCGGAATCATCCATGTGTGTTTATGTGGAGTCTGGGCAATGAGGCCGGGGACGGTACCGCCTTTTCTGCAATGAAGCAGGCGGCACTGGCACTGGACGACACGCGCCAATTCCACTACGAGGGGGATTTTGACCTGACCAAAAGCGATGTGATCTCCCGTATGTATCCCACCGCCGATGTGATGGAAAAGTTGGGCAAGAAAGAGCCCATTACCATTTCCCTCTATGACAATATCGCCAATCAGCTGGCAGCGGACAGCAAGCCCATTACTGCTGAGATGTATGAAGGCAAGCCGGTGCTGCTGTGCGAGTATGCCCATTCTATGGAGAATTCCCTGGGCAACTTTGCCGACTATATGGCGGATTTTGAAAAATATGACAATATGTGCGGCGGCTTTATTTGGGACTTTGTGGACCAGGCGTTGCACCGCAAGGCGCAGGACGGCACGGACTTGTGGCTTTACGGCACGGATTTTGAAAAAGAAGAGCCGCGGCACTGGTATTCGCTGCCAAACACCACGGCCATTACCGGGTCCAATACCTATTTTTGCGCCAACGGGATTATCGGTGCGGACCGCACGGTGCATCCTCAGTATTACGAGGTGCAAAAGGTATATGCCCCGGTGCAGACCCTGGCTGTGAACCCGGACAGCGGCTCCTTTACCGTAAAGAACAAAATGCTCTTTACCAATATAAATGCGCTGGAGTGCCGCTGGCAGATCGAAGTGGGCGGCCGCCTGCTGATGCACGGCAAGCTGGAGCCGATCGATTGCCCGCCTTTGTCGGAAGTGACGGTGTCTTTGCCTTACACGATGGATCAGGTCACTGGGGACGGTATGGCGGTGCTGACGGTGTCCTTTGCCACCACCCGGGAATTGCCGGGACTGGCAGCGGGCTTTACCTTTGCTTGGGACCAATTTGTGCTGCGGCCTATGCCTCAGCCTGTGGCGGAGAAAGACGGCGGCGATTTGCACTACGACCACCGGGGTAACCGGGTAGAGGTGCAGGGCGCCGACTTTGACCTGACCATTCAAAACGGGCGAGTGGTCAGCTGGGTGATCGACGGCAGCCAGCGACTGGTAGCGCCCTTGGAGCCTGCTTATTTCCGGGCGCTGACAGATAATGATATTGATTTTCTCAACTTTGTGCCGCCGCTGATCAAGTTCCATCCTCTGTACGGCTGGCGCCGTGCCCAGCGCCGCACCCACGCGCTGCGTACCGTGGTGCAGGCCGGGGCAGACAATACGGTGGAGGTGCACATTGCCATGTCCACGCCACGCTTGCGAGAGGACTTGATCACATATAAAATATATCCCAATGGGCGGCTGTATGTGTACCACAGTGCCGTGCCCAAGCAGGATATGCTGCGCTTCGGCTTCCAGATGACCTTGCCGGGCAGCTACGAGTATGTAAACTGGTACGGCAGAGGGCCGCACCCCAGCTATCGGGATCGAAAAACCGGGGCTGCGCTGGGTCGTTATCAATCTACGGTGACTGCGCTGGAGCACCGCTATATGCGTCCCCAGGAGAGCAGCAACCGCACGGATACTTACGACTTGTATTTGTGTGACAGTCACGGCGAGGGCTTCCGGGTGCAGGCGTACTATGAAACACCCTTTGCCTTTAGCGCTTATCACTACACCACTATGGGGCTGGACAAGGCTGCGCATATCCACGAGATTCCCTATGATTCGTCCTTGACCACATTGAATATTGACGGCGCCCAGTGCGGTGTTGGCGGCGATCTGCCGGGCCAAGGCGCAGTGCGTGCCCCATACCGGGTAACGGCAGGGGAGAAGTGCAGCTATGCCTTTATCTTGGAGCCGATGCATAAAAAGAAATGAAACGTGTGTTTGCCCATTTGGGATTTTCGGCGGCGGTAATGCTGCTGATCTTAAACTTCTTTTCCGTCACCTTTGCGTACGTTGCGTTAGGCGTGGTGTTGGCAGCGCTCTGTTTGGTGCTTTCCGTACCGCGATTGCGCCAAGGGGTGAGCGTGTGGCTGTGCCTGGTTGGAGCGGTGGTGGCTTGTGTGACCTTTATTGTAGGTGTTCACGCTGCCTATCTGCCACAGCAAAAGTTAGTCGGCCAAACGGCGCAGGTGCAGTTCTATGTGACCGATGTGCGCCGGGGTGCGGAGAAAAACTATTATACGGTCAAGACCACGGCTATTGATTTGCCTGGTGTGCCCCAGAATATCCGCAGCACCTTTTCTGCCCATGCGGATCTTGGCGATGTGCCGGACGGTATCTATACCGGCAAGGTGACTTTTGCCTCCACCGGTGAGAATGGTTACGCCGCCTGGGGCAAGTTCAGTGACGGCGAATTCCTTAGCGGCAAGGCTGCCCGGGTGCGTAAGACCAACCAGTCTGCACCCGGCAGCGCAGTGGCGCTTATTCAAATGCGCCACGCCATCAGCAGCCGCTTTGCTGCCGTGCTGCCCGGGGATCGCGGTGCGTTGGCAACGGCGCTGATCACCGGTAGTAAGACGGATTTGTCCGTGGGTGCGGTCAGTCACTTTCGCACCTGCGGTGCTACCCATTTGATGGCGGTGTCCGGACTGCATTTATCTGTGATCGTGGGCTCTCTTTACTGGCTGCTCCGCAAGCTGCGGTTGTCTGCTTGGCTGACTACGGTTTTGACAGGTGCGGTGCTTTTGGTGTATGATGGCGTAGCCGGATTTTCCGCCTCCGTGGTGCGTGCTTCTTTGATGATGGCTGTTTTGCTGGCTGCACGGCTGTTTGGCCGCAAGGCGGACGGCCTGAATTCACTTGGTCTGGCGGTATTCCTGCTGTGTACCGATCCCTTTGCGGTAACGGATGTGAGCTTGCAGCTGTCGGTGACTTCCGTTCTGTCGCTGTTGACTTTATCCCCGGTGCTGAACAAGAGCCTTGCTCGGCTGCATATTCCCAAATTTTTGCGCCAAAGCTTTAGTGCCACCGTGAGCGTGCTGCTTTATACGCTGCCGTTTATGTGGCTGTCCTTTGGGCAGACGGCGTTGTTATCTCTGCTTAGTAATTTGGTGCTGATTCCGCTGGCACAAGTGGCCATGATCGCTGCACTGCTCATGTTGTTCTTTACGCCGCTGCCGTATCTGGTGTATGCCTGTGCGGTGGTGGTGTCCGGCACCACCGGCGGTATGCTGTGGCTGGTGGAAAAGTTTAGCGCACTGGGCGCACCGATTATAGATTTGACCGGGCCGTTGACCTGTGTTGCCATTGCCGGTGTGCTGTTGCTTTTCGGCGTGCACTTTCTGTTGCAACGGCAGCGGTTGGGTGTTACGGCGGCAGTGGCCTGCGCTTTTTATTTGTTGACTTCCTTTGCCGGGTTGGCAGTGGAGCAGGGCAACGCTTACCTTTGTATCGGCAGCAGCTCGGCGCTGCTGTATGATACGCATTATGCTTTGCTGGTAGGCACGCCGGATCAAAGCGCCTACTACGCCTACACGCGCATTCTGCAAAATCGGCGGCTGCAACTGGTGGCCGTGTACCTGCCCGATGATCGGGTGGGGTATTATACCCGCGCATTGACCACTGCGGTGCACCCGGTGAATGTACTGCTGCCCGGCGGTAATACCGCTTTGGCTGTGCAGCCGGAGTGCGAGCATCTCCTCACCGCCACGGCAATGGATACCACGCCTTGGCAAGGGGTGCAGGTGCAATACAGATATAATAAAAAGCGCTACAACGTCTCTATTACCTGCAAGGGCAAGCGGCTCGTGCTGGGCAACGGCACCGACCTGAACGGCGGCGACTTAACGGTAGCGTTTGGTAAGCAAAGCACCGCTGTCGGTACACTGGTATGCGCCAGGGCACTGGCGGAGGACGAACTGCTGACAGCTACGCTGCGGCAGGACAGAGCTTTGCAGATAAGGAGGAACGATCCATGGCTGTGATCGGCGAAAAGGAGCTGCGCGCCCAGTTGAAAAGCGGCACGCTGTCCCACGCCTATTTTATCTATGGCGACGAGGGGTACTTAAAGGACCACTATATTGCCCAAATTAAGAAAAAGGCGGTGGACCCGGCCTTTGCGGATTTTAATATACATATTTATGAAAAGGACGGCACGCAGCTGTCCGATGTGCTCCACGATGCAGATACTTTCCCTATGATGGGCGGCAGTAATCTGGTGCTGGTCTATGACTTTCCCTTTGACAAAAAGGCGGATGTGGAGGATATTAAGGCATATCTCAAGGATGTGCCGGACACCACGGTCCTGGTATTTACCTACCAGTCTTTGCCGGTGGACACAAAAAAGGAAAAGCGCTGGAACAGCATTATTAAAGCTTTTGCTAAGGCCGGGGACGCGGTGGAGCTGAACACCCGCACCCAGAGCGACCTGGTAAAAATGCTGGTCAGCGGCGCCAAAAAGCGGGGCGCCGTGCTGCAAACGGACCAGGCGCGATATTTGATTTCTGTGGTGGGTACGGATATGCAGACCCTGCTGCACGAACTGGACAAGCTGTCTGCCTTTTGCAAAGACGGCGAGATCACGGCGGCGGTCATTGACGATATGGCCACTAAGTGCCTGCAAGCGCGTGTATACGACCTGTCCAAATTCATTTTGAAAGGCGATACCGGCGGCGCCTGTAAGGTGCTGCATACCCTGTTTGAACTGGGCGAGGAACCTATACCGATTGCGGCAGTGCTTATCAATCATTATGTGGATATGTACCGAGTGAAGTGCGCCAAGATCGACGGCCGCAGAGCGGACGATATAGCCCGGTATTATAACTACAAAGGGCGGGACTTTGTGCTGAATAACGCCATGCGGGACACAGCCAAGCTGTCTGTGGGCGCGCTGCGCCGCTCTATGCAGGTGCTGGACGATCTGGACCGAGCGCTGAAGAGCACCGCGGTGGACGCAAAAATCTTACTGGAGGAGGCGATCGTCAAATTGTCCGTGATCGCCGTCAGCGGCCAATGATTCATATTGAGGAAGCAGTGATCGTGGAGGGCAAGTATGACAAGATCAAGCTGTCTAACTTCCTGGACGCCATGATCGTAGAAACCGGCGGATTCGCTATATATAAGGATAAAAAGCGGTTGCAGTTTATTCGCCGCCTGGCAATGGAGCGGGGAATCATCATTCTCACCGACTCGGATCACAGCGGGTTCCAAATTCGCAATTACATTGCCAAGGGATTGCCCCCGCAGCAGGTGAAGCACCTGTATATCCCGGATGTGTACGGCAAAGAGCACCGCAAGCAAAAGCCCTCAAAGGAGGGCAAACTGGGCGTGGAGGGGATCGACGACAGCGTGCTGACGGCGCTGTTTGATCGGCTGCAAGTGCGCTATACCACACAGCTGCCCAAGGATCCCATCACCAGCTATGATCTATACGCCGCCGGACTGGCGGGCACCCCCGACAGCAAGCAAAAAAAGAAGAAACTCCTGGCAGCACTGGACTTGCCGGAGTTCCTCTCTACTTCCGCTTTATTGGCGTATCTCAACAGCCGTATGCAGCGGGACGAATTCTTAACTTATGTGGATACGATTTGAAGCCTTTGCTCGGCGCCGCCGGGCAGGGGCTTTTTTGCGCCCAGGGCGTACAGGTCCGTGCACCGGCTCTCCAGCCGGAACAGCGCCTGCCCCTCCGGGGAAAGGGCTTTTACATCTGCCATACGGGTTACGGTTGGAAGCGTGGCGCTGTGCTGCATTTTCGCCAGCAGCGCCTTGCCGACAGCGTTAAAGCCCAGCACCCGCAGGTACGGCGGCGTAGCCGGGTAGTCTCCTTTACCAATGCCCAGGTAGGCACGCAGCACAATGCGGCGAATGCGGGCGTGGGTGTACCGCTTGGTCTTTATGGTCGTGTACAGTTCCTCCAGGCTGGTGGCGCTTTGAGCGGCCCGAGCCAGCCGGTTCTCCAGTCCGTCGGTCACATCGTCAATGGCGGCCCAGTCCGCTGCTTCCATACGGCGCAGTACCGCCAGCACTGCCCGCTGGCAGTGCTCTATACTGTAAATTGCCTCTGCCGGGAGAGTGGCGCGAATCGCTGAGGCACTGTACAGCGGGTCCGCTGTGTCGTGACCCAGCCCCAGCCGCTGCACACAGGTGCAGGGTAGTTGGGTGCATTCCATATATTCCAGTGCCAAAATGTTATTAGGCGTGTCCAGCAGCGGGCTGTCGATGACTTTGCGCCGAGCTGCCGGGTAGGAGCACCCGGTTTTCATCACTTGTGCGATCTCCCCTTGGTGGGCCTTGATTTCTCCGGCCAGTGCCGTCAACGCCTGCAAATCGGCGCATTCGGTGCCAAAGGTCAGTCGCTCCACCACACCGGTGGCCTCCAGCAGCTGCACCCCCGCCCGGGCAAAGCCCTCGGCAGAGCGGGTGGCGTAGGCGGTGGGCAGCTCCAGCACCAGGTCGGCGCCACCCTTTAGCGCTGCTTCCGTGCGGGCGCGCTTGTCATACACCGCAAAGGTGCCCCGCTGCACAAAGTTGCCGCTCATGACGCACACCACAGCATCGCCGGGGTGGCACTTCACTTGGTCAATTAAGTGTTTATGCCCGGCGTGAAAGGGGTTAAATTCACAAATTATACCGCTGATCATAAAAAAATCCCGTTTTCCCTTGACAATATTATAATATATATATTATTATAATGGCTGTAGAATTCTATTGCAAGATTTGGAGGGATAAATTTTGAAAATTCTGGTTATTAACTGCGGTAGTTCTTCCTTAAAATATCAGCTGATGGATATGAGCGATCTGTCCGTGCTGTGTAAAGGCGTCATTGAGCGGATCGGTATGACCATCAACGGCGGCGAGAAGAATGTGTCTGTCAAGGTGAATGGACAGAAGTTTGAGTACGACAAGGAACTGCCTACCCATACGGATGCTTTTAACGAAGTGAAGCACATTCTGTGCGAGAGCGAGCACAAGGTGATCGACTCTATGAAAGAGATTGACGCCGTAGGCCACCGCATCGTGCAGGGCGGCGATATTTACACTCACAGCGTGCTGGTGGATGAAACGGTAGTGGAGAACCTGCGCAAGCTGTCTCCGCTGGCGCCGCTGCACAACCCCGGCCATATCCAGGGCTATGAGGCCTGCAAGGCCGTTGTGGGTCCGGATGTGCCCCAGGTGGTGGTGTTTGATACCGCATTCCACAGCACTATGCCGCCGAAGGCTTATATGTATGCTGTACCCTATGAGTGGTACGAGAAGTACGGCGTGCGCCGCTACGGCTTCCATGGCACTTCTCACTTTTATGTATCTCACCGCTGCGCAGACAAGATGGGCAAGCCCATTGAAGATCTGAAGCTGATCACCTGCCACCTGGGCAACGGCTCTTCCGTGGCTGCTGTGGATCACGGCAAAGTGGTAGACACCTCCATGGGCTTTACCCCGTTGGACGGCTTTATGATGGGCACCCGCTCCGGCGGTGTGGACCCCTCTGTGGTCACCTTTATGATGAAGAAGCTGGGTCTGACCCCGGATGAGATGGACACCATTCTCAACAAGCAGTCCGGTGTGAACGCCATCTCCGGCGTGTCCTCCGATGACCGTGACATTTGCGCCGCACAGAATGCCGGCAACAAGCGTGCCAGCCTGGCGCATGAGATGCAGGCCTATGAGATCGCCAAGTTTATCGGCTCCTATATTGCCGCTATGAACGGCGTGGACGGCATTGTGTTTACCGGCGGTATCGGCGAAAACGGCCACTGGCTGCGCTCTCGGATCTGCTCTTACCTGGGTTATATGGGTGTGCAGATCGACGAGGAACTGAACCAAGCCACCGTGAAGGGCGCCGAGGCGGAATTGACCGATCCCAGTGCCAAGGTGCGTGTGTTTATCCTGGCTACCGACGAGGAGCTGGTGATCGCGCAGGAGACCCAAAAGGTTGTAGAAAGCCTGCAAAAATAAGCGCTTGTAAATTCTGTTTTTACATACAATATTATCAGCAAAGGAGGAGCGAATATGCCGGAAATTAAGTATGAGATTACGGAGCACCTGGGTGTGATCTCTGAGACAGCGCGGGGCTGGACCCGAGAGGTAAATATGATCTCTTGGAACGGCCGCGAGCCGAAGATCGATGTGAGAGACTGGTCACCCGACCACACCAAGATGAGCAAAGGTCTGACCTTTACCAAGGAAGAGATCGTTGAGCTGAAAAATCTGGTTGAAAAACTCTAAGCAAGGTGAGAGGGCACCCGGTGGGTGCCCTTTGCCCTTTTGTAACAAATCTATTCAAAGGTGAATTTTAGATATGGAATGGACATCATTAAACGACTTGAGAGAGAAGTACCTGTCTTTCTTTGAGAGCAAGGGCCACCTGCGGCTGCCCAGCTTTTCGCTGGTGCCCCAGGGGGATAACAGCCTGCTGCTGATCAACTCCGGTATGGCTCCCATGAAAAAGTACTTTACCGGCGAGGTCACACCCCCCAGAACCCGGGTGACAACTTGCCAAAAGTGCATTCGCACCCCGGATATTGAGCAGGTGGGTAAAACGGACCGTCACGGCACCTTCTTTGAAATGCTGGGCAACTTCTCCTTTGGCGATTATTTTAAGAAAGAGGCCACCGCTTGGGCCTGGGAGTTCTGCACCAAGGTGCTGGAAATGCCGGAGGACAAGCTGTATGTGACCATTTATCAGGACGACGACGAGGCTTTCGAGATTTGGACAAAGCAAAACGGCGTTGATCCCAGCCACATTGTGCGTCTGGGCAAGGAAGACAACTTTTGGGAGCACGGCTCCGGCCCCTGCGGCCCCTGCTCGGAGATTTATTTTGACCGTGGCGAAAAGTATGGCTGCGGCTCTCCGGATTGCGGCCCCGGCTGCGAGTGCGACCGGTATGTTGAGTTTTGGAACAATGTGTTTAGCCAGTTCAATAACGACGGCAACGGCAATTACACGGAGCTGAAGCAGAAGAATATTGATACCGGTATGGGTTTGGAGCGTCTGGCCTGTATTCTCCAGGGTGTGGACAATATTTTTGAAGTGGACACCGTGCAGAACATTATGAAGAAGATCAGCGAGATCTCCGGTGCCAAATACCATGAGGACGCGCAAAAGGATGTGTCCCTGCGCGTCATTACCGACCATGTGCGTTCCGCCACCTTTATGATCGGCGACGGCGTAATTCCGTCCAACAACGGCCGGGGCTATGTGCTGCGCCGCCTGATCCGTCGGGCTTGCCGCCACGGCAGATTGCTGGGCGTGAACGAACCGTTCCTGTATAAAGTGTGCGACACGGTGATCCATGAGAACCATGTGGCGTACCCGGAGCTGGCCGATAAGGCAGAGCTGATCAAAAAGATCATTCTGTCTGAGGAGGAGTCCTTTGGCAAGACCATTGACGCCGGTTTGGCTATGCTGGACGAATATATCAGCAAGTTGGATGGCAATGTGTTCTCCGGCGAGGACGCCTTTAAGCTGAACGACACCTTCGGCTTCCCCCTGGACCTGACCAAGGATATTTTGGAGGAAAAGGGCATTACCGTGGATGAAGATAAGTTCAACGCCTTGCTGGCTGCCCAAAAAGCAACCGCCCGTGCCGCCCGTAAGGACGCCGGTGCAGACGCTTGGAAGGGCAATAGCGTAAAAATCAATGCATCGGCCACGGACTTTGTGGGTTATACAGACTTTGCCTGCGATGCTAAGGTGCTGGCTATTGTGAATGCAGACGGCGAGTTGGTAGACATGCTGGGTGCCGGGGATAGCGGCACGCTGGTGCTGGATAAGACCCCGTTTTATGCCCAGTCCGGCGGCCAGGTAGGCGACAGCGGCGTGATCAAGAACGGCGCGGACAATGCCTTTATCGTGGCGGATACTGTGAAGAATGCGGACAAGATCTTTCTGCACCGCGGCGAAGTGACCCGCGGCATTGTCAGCGTGGGTGATACGGTACAGGCGGAGATCAATGCCGAGCGCCGCCGCAGCATTATGCGCAACCACACGGCTGCGCACCTATTGCAGGCTGCCCTGCGCCAGGTGTTGGGCACTCATGTGGAGCAGGCCGGTCAGCTGGTAGATGAGCGAGAAGTGCGCTTTGACTTTACCCACTTTAACGCCATGACCCGGGATGAGCTGCTGAAAGTGGAGCACCTGGTTAACGCCTTTATTATGGGCGCCCACCCGGTAGAGAGCATGGAGATGCCCATTGATGAGGCCAAGAAGCTGGGGGCTATGATGCTCTTTGGCGAGAAGTACGGCAACATTGTGCGGGTGGTCAAGGCCGGCGATTTCTCCACCGAGTTCTGCGGCGGTACCCATGTAAACAACAGCGGCCAGATCGGCCTGTTCCATATTGTCAGCGAGGCCTCTGTGGCCTCCGGCGTGCGCCGCATTACGGCACTCACCGGCAACAATGTACTGGTTCATATTTATCAGGCGGACGGTATGCTGTCCGGCGCTGCGGCAATGCTGAGGAGCGCCGTTCATGACCTGCCGGAAAAGCTGGCCGCCTTGGCAGACAGCGATAAGGCCAAAGACAAGGAGATCAAGAGCCTGAAAGAGGAATTGGCGCACTTAAAGAGTGCAGACCTGTTCGCCGCTCCAGTTGACCTGGACGGTCTGGCATTCTATACCGCCACTTTGACGGATGTGGCTCCGGACGCGCTGCGTTCTATGGGCGATGAATTAAAGAACAAAGGCGACAATGTGGTGGCTGTGGTGGCCGGTGTTAACGGCGAAAAAGCCAATATCGTTGCCGTTTGCGGCAAGGAAGCCATTGCCCGCGGCGTAAAGGCCGGCGATGTGGTGCGTGAGATTGCCAAACTGGCCGGCGGTGGCGGCGGCGGTCGCCCGGACAGCGCCATGGCCGGTTGTAAGAATGTAGACAAATTGCCGGATGCAATGGCTCAGGCTGCTGCGCTGGTACGGGATATGATCCAGTAAGGAGCAATGCAAATGTGTGTGTTTTGTGAGATCGTCAGCGGCAATATTCCCTCCACCAAGGTGTATGAGGATGATCAAATTCTGGCCTTTAAGGATCTGAACCCGGTGGCACCGGTGCACTTTCTTGTGGTGCCTAAAGCACATATTGAGAATGTAAACGCCATCACGGCAGACAACAGTGCCGTGGTTGCCCATATTTTTGAAACGATCCCGCAGATCGCAGCGTCCCAGGGGATTACCTCTTACCGGGTGATCTCCAACTGTGGGGCGGATGCAGGGCAAAGCGTGATGCACCTGCATTTCCATGTGATCGGCGGTACGGAACTGGGGGAGAAGATTTTATGAGTGACGCATATTACACCTTACATATTGCCGGGCTGGAGCGGCAGCTAAAGCGCTTCCCCGTGTCTGACAGTATGGACATTGCGGCCTTTATCTTTTTTGGTGATGTGGAGCTAACCAAGGCTTGCGCTGAAGAACTGCTGAAAAAGGTACCGGAATTTGACTATATTGTGACTCCGGAGGCCAAGAGTATTCCGCTGGCTTACGAAATGAGCCGCCAAAGCGGCAAAAAATACATTGTGGCTCGCAAGGGCGTTAAGGTGTATATGGACCGACCAGAGAAGGTAACCGTCCATTCCATCACCACCCAAAAGGAGCAGACCCTGTACCTGGGTCATGAGGACGGTGATCTGCTGGACGGCAAGCGCGTGTTACTGTTGGATGATGTGATCTCCACCGGAGACAGCTTAAAGGCGCTGCGGCAACTGGTGGCTCTGTTCGGTGCAAATATCGTGGCCAGCGCCGCGCCCTTGGCTGAGGGTGACGCTGCCGATCGGAAAGACATTATTTTCCTGGAAAAATTACCTTTGTTCTTCAAATAATAGAGCAGAGGCGGTCCTTTGGGAGGTATTCAAATGTTGTCAGATAAGAAGAAAGTGGCCATTGTAGGCGTTGGTATGGTAGGTATGAGTTTTGCTTATGCGCTGCTGAACCAGAATATTTGCGATGAGTTGGTACTGATCGACATCAACAAGGAGCGCGCTTGGGGCGAGGCGGCGGATCTGTCTCACGGTCTGCCCTTTGCGCCCAGTTCCATGAAAATCAAAGCAGGGGAGTACAGCGACTGCAGCGACGCAGATCTGGTTGTGATCTGTGCCGGTGCGCCCCAGCTGCCCGGTGAGAGTCGCCGGGATCTGCTGCAAAAGAACTACAAGGTTTTCAGCTCCATTGTGCAGCCCATTATTGCCAGCGGCTTTAACGGCGTTTTCCTGGTGGCCTCTAACCCGGTGGATATTATGACCCAGGTGGTCTATACCTTGTCCGGCTTTCCGGCCAATCGAGTGGTGGGCTCCGGCACTTCGTTGGACAGCGCTCGCTTGCGCCATATGATGAGCGATTATTTCCATGTGAACCCCCGCAATGTGCACGCTTATGTGATCGGCGAGCATGGGGACTCGGAGTTCGTGCCCTGGAGCCAGGCGCTGATCAGCGTAAAACCTTTGGACGACTTTAAGGCCACGCATCCTGCACTGGATGAGGATATGAAGCAGATCGCCGTGGATGTAAAGGAGTCCGCTTATGCCATCATCAAGGCCAAGAAGGCCACTTATTACGGTATCGGTATGGTGCTGGCACGATTGACCCGTGCCATCCTTTTTGATGAGAATTCTATCTTTACCGTGTCTGCGTACCTGAAAGGGGAGTACGGTCAGCGGGGCATTTATATCGGCGTGCCTGCGGTGGTGAATCGCAACGGTGTGCGTGAGGTGCTCCAAATGGACTTGAATGAGGAAGAAAAAGCCAAGTTTGCCGCCTCTGCCGATGTGATCCACGAGATGATCGAGGAGATCGGTATGGACAGAGAGTAAAACTGTAATGAAATAAGATAGCCGCAGGCATTGCCTGCGGCTTTTTTGCGCCCTAAATGGCATAAAAACAAGGCATACACCTGCGGGTGTATGCCTTGTTTTTATGTAAGGGTCATTCTTTGGTTTCGTCCACCAGGTAGGTGCCGCTTTCCAGCACCACCAGGGCGTACTGGCCGAATTTGTGATACCGTTTGACCTGCTGGGAAAAGGTGCGGTAGTCAGACACGGTATAGTCCATACCATCGATCTTACGGATTTTGTTGCCGCCGCAGGCCACATACAGGTCGCCGTTGTACTGGCAGATATGCTGGGGGTTAACAAAGGTTTGGGCGTCCTTGCCGCCAATGCGCAGGTCTACCTTCATATTTTGGCAGGCGTAGCGAATCACCGCATTCTCGCCGGGACAAACGCTCCAAAAATACTTCTCCTCCAGCGCCAGGTGCTTCACCGGGGCGTCGTGGTACTGGAACATACCGTTCCACTCCAGCGTGCCCTCTCGGTCAAAAATACCGGCCTCGCCGTTGGGGTAGATTACCAGCACCCGCCGGTCATAGAGCACCGCCGCGTCGCACTGTACAAAGTTGGGAATCTCGGTACTGATTTTTTGGAACGCAGAGCCAAATTTGCGCAGCAGGTAGGCGCTTTTGGTGATCACTTCCTGCTCGCCTGTGGCAAAGTTTACCACCGAGTAGTTCACCTTGTATTGGGCATTGCCGGGCAGGGGGCGTTTCTCTACCAAAACCGCAGAATCCTTGTTGTAGGCAAACAGATCTACGATCTCTTTTGTGCTAATCTGTTTCACTGTGTTACCTCGCTTCGTCCTCTGCCATAGAGGTGTTGGTCAGGTAGCCCAGGGTCATCAGACTGTCATTCAGGTGCACATTCTCCACCAGCACCTCCGGGTGAGCCATGGCAATGTCGTAATTGCTAAAGTTCCAAAAGGCCCGCACGCCCAGGCGCACCAGCATATCCGTGATCTCCTGCATATCGCTGCCGGGAATACAGATTACGGCGCACACCGGCTGGTTATCAATACAGAAGTTCTCCAAATAATTGATGTGGCGCACAGGAATGCCCTTGATCATGTTGCCGCAGATGGCTTCGTTCTTGTCAAAAATGCCAATGAGCTTAAAGCCGCTCTGCCGGATAAAGATCTTGTTGGATACCGCCTTACCCAGGTTGCCGGCACCGATCAAAATGGTTTTTAATTCTTTATCCACACACAGAATTTCGCCAATGCGTTTTTGCAGTTCCGGCACATTGTAGCCGTAACCCTGCTGGCCAAATCCCCCAAAGCTGTTAAAGTCGTGGCGAATTTGGGAGGCAGTCAGACCCATACGGTCCGCCAGCTCCTTGGAGCTGATGCGTACAATGCCATTGTCCTTCAAACTCTGCAAAAATCGGTAGTATCGGGGCAGACGCTTGATGATGGACATGGATATATTTTCTCTTTTTTCCATAGGGTTCATCCCTCTCAAAAGAACGATTTTATTTGGTCATCCGGGTGATGGTGTCCATCACATAGTCGCCAAATTCGCTGCAGGTGCAGCCGTCCGCACGGCCGGTGATTACCAGCTTCTTTTCTTCAAACATGCACTTGTCCAGCGCAGCCTCCAGAGCGTCCGCCTGCTTTTGGTACCCAATGTGGGACAGCAGCATAACGGTGGCACGCAGCATGGAGCAGGGGTCAGCGTACTGGCCGCGGCCCTCTTTGATCATGCGGGGTGCGGAGCCGTGAATGGCCTCAAACATCGCATACTTCTTACCGATGTTTGCAGAACCGGCAGTGCCGACGCCGCCCTGGAACTCGGCAGCCTCGTCGGTGATAATGTCGCCGTACAGGTTGGGCAGCACAAAGACCTTAAAGTCCTTGCGGCGCATGGGGTCGATCAGCTTGGCGGTGGTAATATCTATATACCAGTCGTCGGTGACGATTTCCGGGTACTCCTGGCCGATCATCTGGGCAGTCTTTAAGAACTTGCCGTCGGTGGTCTTGATGATGTTGGCTTTGGTAATGATGGATACCTTACCCTTGTGGTTCTTTTGGGCGTAGTCGTAGGCCAAGCGGGCAATACGCTCGCAGCCTTCCCGCGTGGCCACAGTAAAGTCCACGGCCAGGTCGTCAGTGATGTTCACGCCGTAAGAGCCGATGGCATAGCCGCCCTCGGTATTCTCACGAAAGAAGGTCCAGTCAATGCCCTGTTCCGGCACCTTAACCGGGCGCATATTGGCAAACAGGTCCAGCTCTTTACGCATTGCCACATTGGCAGACTCCACATTGGGCCACGGATCCCCGGCGCGGGGCGTGGTGGTGGGGCCTTTCAAAATTACATTGCAGGCTTTCAGCTGGGCCAGCACATCGTCCGGAATGGCCTTGTTGCAGGCTGCACGGTTCTCAATGGTCAGGCCGTCGATCTCCTTAAACTGGATCTTGCCGCTGGCCACTTCGTCTTTCAATAGGAAAGACAGCACACGCTCGCTCTCCTTGGTAATGACGGGGCCGATACCGTCGCCGCCGCAAATACCGATCACAATGGTGTCCAGCGCGTCAAAGTCGGTAAAGTCCTTATCCTCACGAATTCTCTTGGCGCGGGCCAGCTGGCTCTCCATCAGGGAGCGGAACTGTTCTACTGCCGCGTCAATGGCTTGTTTCTCATCAGTCATAACGGTTCTCCAATCTGTAAAATTGCTTATTTATTGCTCTCTCTGGTGTAGTCCAGCAGACCGCCGCACAGCAGCATGGCGCGCTGACGGGCAGACAGGTGGCTGGCGTCCAGGGGGTATTTCTCATTCTTGGTCAGGTTCTTCAGTACCACCGGGGTGTTGTTCTCCATAGCGGTGCGAATGTCTGCCAGTTCCAGCTGATCCATCTGGTCAATGCGATCATAATCTGCCTCATTGGCAAAGGTGAAAGGCAGAATACCGGCGTTGACCAGGTTTGCCACATGGATACGGGCGAAGGACTTGGTGATGACCGCTTTAACACCCAGGTACAGGGGTACAAGTGCCGCGTGCTCACGAGAGGAGCCTTGGCCATAGTTGGCGCCGCCGATGATGATGCCTTTGCCCTCGGCTTTAATGCGCTCCGGGAAGCTCTCATCGCACACGCCGAAGCAGAACTGACTCAGGTGCGGAATGTTGGAACGGTAGGGCAGGATCTTGGCGCCTGCGGGCATAATGTGGTCAGTGGTGATATTGTCGCCCACTTTCAGCACAGCCTTAGCGGTAATGCTCTCCGGCAGCGGTTCGGTTTTGGGGAAGGGCTTGATGTTGGGCCCGCGCAGCACCTCTATGCTGGCGGCTTCCTCCGGACCGGCCGGGGGCTCAATCATATTATCGTTAATGGTAAAGTGCTCCGGCATTTCCACCGTGGGAGCCTCGCCCAGATCCCGGGGATCGGTCAGATAACCGGTGAGGGCGGAGGCTGCCGCCACTTCCGGAGATACCAGGTAGATACCGGCGTCCTTTGTGCCGCTGCGGCCTTCAAAGTTCCGGTTAAAGGTACGCAGGGAGATGCCACCGCTGTTGGGGGATTGACCCATACCAATACACGGACCGCAGGCAGACTCCAGAATGCGGGCGCCGGCGCCGATCATATCACCCAGTGCGCCGTTCATAGCCAGCATATTCAGAACCTGCTTGGAGCCGGGGGCAATGCAAAGGGAAACGGTGGGGCACACGGTTTTGCCTTTCAAGATCTTGGCAACTTTCATCATATCCACAAAAGAGGAGTTGGTGCAGGAGCCGATGGCTACCTGATCCACCTTGATCTTGCCGATCTCCTCGGTGGTCTTGACTTTATCGGGCATGTGCGGGCAGGCAGCCATGGGCTCCAGTGCGCACAGGTCAATATTGATCACTTCGTCATACTGCGCGTCCGGATCCGGCAGAATCTCCGTCCAGTCGTCTGCGCGGTCCTGGGCTTTCAGAAACGCCAGGGTGATCTCGTCAGAGGGGAAGATGGAGGTGGTAGCGCCCAGCTCCGCACCCATGTTGGTGATGGTGGCGCGCTCCGGTACGGACAGGGTCTTTACGCCCTCGCCGCCGTACTCAATGATCTTGCCGACGCCGCCTTTAACGGTCATACGGCGCAGCACTTCCAGGATCACATCTTTGGCAGAGACCCAGGGCTTTAAGTAGCCGGTCAGATTGATGCGGGTCATGGTGGGCATGGGGATATAGTAGGTGCCGCCGCCCATGGCTACGGCCACATCCATACCACCTGCGCCCATAGCCAGCATACCGATACCGCCGCCGGTGGGGGTGTGGCTGTCAGAGCCGATCAAGGTTTTGCCCGGAATGCCAAAGCGCTCCAGATGCACCTGGTGGCAAATGCCGTTGCCTGGGCGGGAGAAGTAAATGCCATGCTTCTTCGTCACGGTCTGAATGTATCTGTGGTCGTCGGCGTTCTCAAAGCCGGTTTGCAGGGTGTTGTGGTCGATGTACGCCACGGAGCGCTCGGTTTTGACCCGATCGACCCCCATAGCCTCGAATTCCAGGTACGCCATGGTACCGGTTGCGTCCTGCGTAAGGGTTTGGTCAATTTTCAGCCCAATTTCCTGTCCGGGGATCATTTCACCCTCGACCAGGTGGGATTTGATCAATTTTTGTGCAAGTGTAAGACCCATTGTTCAAAAAACCTCCTGAGTTGTTCAAAGAATTGTCAAACCCCATTTTATAATAAATCGGCAGCAATGTCAATTAGAATAAAGATTTAATAATTAGATTTCATTATATTGTTGAATTTCTGCCCGCCTTATGCTAAAATTATCGTTGAATGTGGAGAAACGGGCATACTAATTCCGGGAGGAATGGTATGCCGCACACAAACGAGGATACAGAAAAGGAAATAGAGAACGAAGAAGTTCAGACGGAAGATCTGCAACCCAATTTGCAGACCGGCTCCATCACGGTACAGAAGGACGGCCATTTTATTCACTGCTTAACGGTGATCGGCCAGATCGAGGGCCACTATATTTTGCCCAGTCAAAATAAGACCACCAAGTACGAGCATGTAATCCCGCAGCTGGTGGCCATTGAGGAAAGCGACGATGTAGAGGGCCTGCTGATTATTCTCAACACCGTGGGCGGCGATGTGGAGGCAGGGCTGGCCATTGCAGAGCTGTTGTCCACCATGCGAACGCCCACCGCCTCTCTGGTGCTGGGTGGCGGCCACTCCATCGGCGTGCCCCTGGCGGTGTCTTGTCGGCGCAGTTTTATTGTGCCCAGCGCCACCATGACGGTGCACCCGGTGCGTATGAACGGCCTGGTACTGGGCGTGCCCCAGACCCTGTCTTATTTTGAGAAAATGCAGGATCGGATCGTGCGCTTTATTGCGCATAATGCCAAGATCAGCGCAGACGATTTCCGTGCCCTGATGATGAAGACCGGGGAACTGGTGATGGATGTAGGCACGGTGCTGGACGGTGCCGGTGCTGTGGACTGCGGGCTCATTGACCAAATGGGCGGTCTTAGTGACGCACTTGCGTTTCTCAACCGCACCATTGAGGAGGAGCACCATGCTGTGGACGGTCATTAGCCAGGCGGATGTGTTCTACCAGGCGGCGCAGGGCAGCCGGGCGCCCCGCTCCAGTAACCCTTTTGACTACCTGAACAACGGGTACAGTCTGGAGGGCGCTTCTTTGTTCGGAGGGCAGGATCATGTGGTTTTTAACTGCGATATTTCAAGCCGTCGCACAGGCAGTCACCTGGGTACTCCCGGTGTCTGAAAGTGGGCATTCGGCGATCTTTCACGATTTTTCCGGTCGGTTCAGCGGCAATGGCAGCGAGCTGACCGGGCTGGTACATATTGGTATTGCACTGGGTATCTTCTTGGTGTTCATTAAGCTGTTTGTGCGGCTGTTTGGCGAGTTTATCGCCTTTTTCAAAGATGCGTTTGCAAAGCAAAATCCCTTTGTAAACCCCGGCGGTGTACGCCGGTTTATGTTCGGCACGGTGCTGGGCTTTTTGCCGATGGTTTTGCTGTTGGTGCCGGCAGGCAAGTATGGCAATGTGTACGGCCTGTTTCGCAGCATGGGTTATAACGGCACACTGCTGGACGAGGGCGTGTTTTTCGCTCTCACAGGCGGGCTTATTCTGCTGGCGCTGTTGCAAATGAAAAAGCACGGTCCCCAAAAGAATGTGGACTGGTACGCCGCTTTAATTTTGGGGTTTGCCTCCGCCTTTTCCCTGCCCATTGCCGGGCTGTCCTATATGGGCGCGCTGTTCTGCCTGGGCGTGATGATGGGCGTGGCACGCAAAATCTCTTACCGCTTTGCGGCGGTGTCCAGCGTGCTGACCCTGTTGGTGCTGGGCGTGGTGGAAATTTGCACCTGTGTGACTTATGTAAATATCATTGCCGGTATTTTGGCGGTGGTACTCAGTGCGGCGGTGACCTATTTTATGGTGAAGCTGATGCTGTGGATCCTGCACGGGGGCAAGCTTAAGGCGTTTGCCTATTACGATTTTGCCCTGGCCGGTGTGTGCGCCGTGGTGGGTATTTTTGAACTGATTTTACGATAATTTTAGCTTTTAAGGACAGATAAAATGGCGAATGTACAAAAGAAGAATGCCCGGGGTCATCGCCGGGAAGAAAAGAAAGCTGCGGCCCGCGGGACTGCTCCGGCGCCAAAAAAGCGCACGAAGGCGGAACAGGCTCGTTGGGAGCAAATGGAGCTGGAAGCCCAAGCGGCTGCCGCCAAGCGTCAGGAGAACATCAGCCGTATTGTCGGCGTGGCAATTTTTGCCTTGTCGGTGATTTTTTTCTTCGTTGCGGTGATCGGCGGTGACGGCGCATGGAAAGTGGTACATAATGTGTACTTAGGGCTGTTTGGCATGTTGGCGGCCGTGTTGTTTCCCATACTGGCGGTGGCGATCATTCTCCTTTATTCTTACAAGGAGAACAAGGCCAAAAAACGCGCGATGGAAGAGGGGACAGCAGCACAAAAGTCCCCGGTGTCTCCCCGAGAGCTGATCGCCAAGGGCGTGGAGAGCGTAATTATCGTGCTGCTGATTGCGGCGTTGATCCATATTATTGAGAACCCTACCGGGTTGAAATTTGCAGACAGCGTGAAGTTGGGCTACACCCAGGCGCCTTATGAATTTAACGGCGGCTTTTTCGGTGCGCTTATCGGTTGGGCACTGCTGACCTTTGGCAAGGCACCGGCCATTATTGTGGATTTGGTGCTGCTGGTGGTGGACTTTATGCTGCTGGCGCGACTGACGGTGATGCAGTTCTTAAACGGCGCGGCACAACCCGCAAAGAAAGCCTATGAAAAGGCAGGGGATGCCATTGAGGTGTACCGGGAGCGCCGCCAGGCCAATATTGATGTGCCCCTGGACGCGCACGCCCCCGGCGAACAGGAGGCGGAGGAGCCGCCTGCGCAAAAAGGCAAAAAGAAGAATACGGACGCTGTGGATACAGACAGTATTGTAAAAGAACTGAACCAGAAGCACAGCAAAAAAATAGCAGAGAAAAAACAGTCTGCCCCGGAAAAGGCCAAGTCCTTGGATGAGATTGTGGACAAGGCCACCGAGGAGGCCGATCCGAAGAAAACGGATCCGTCGGAAGTCTTTACCGTCACGGATGCCCAAATGGAAGCGGGTGTGGCAGATTATAAGCTGCCGCCGGTATCCCTGCTGACCCCTGCCCAGCATAAGTCTGTAAAAGATGTGAGCGGGGAGCTGAAATCCAATGCAGAGCGGCTCATCGACACCCTCCATTCCTTTAATGTGGACGCTACGATTACGGACATTAGCCGCGGCCCCACCGTGACCCGGTATGAGCTGAAACCGGCTGCCGGTGTGCGTATTTCTAAAATCACCAATTTGTCCGACGATATTGCTCTGAATTTGGCGGCCACCCATGTGCGTATTGAGGCCCCCATTCCCGGCAAAGCGGCGGTGGGTATCGAGGTGCCCAATTCCGTAAAAAGCGGCGTATCTATGCGCGAGCTGATCGACACGCCGGAGTTTGGCAAGCAGCGGTCGATGCTGTCTGTGGGCCTTGGGCGGGATATTTCCGGCGATGCGGTGTACTGTGATGTGGCAAAGATGCCCCATCTGCTGATCGCCGGTACCACCGGTTCCGGTAAGTCCGTGTGTATGAACAGCATTATTGTGTCTATTTTGTATCGTGCCAAGCCGGATGAGGTGAAGTTGGTACTGATTGACCCTAAAAAAGTAGAGTTTAGCAAGTATTCCGGCATTCCCCATTTGTTGGTGCCGGTGGTGACCGATCCCCGCAAGGCGGCAGGTGCGCTAGGCTGGGCTGTGTCTGAGATGCTCAAGCGTTACCAGACCTTTAGTGACACCGGCGTACGGGATATTGAGGGCTATAACAAATATGTGAAGAAGCATGAGGATATGCAGCCCATGCCTAAGATCGTCATTTGCATTGATGAGTTATCCGACCTGATGATGGCGGCGCCTAAGGAGATCGAGGACTCTATCTGCCGTTTGGCACAGATGGCACGTGCAGCGGGTATGCACCTGGTGATCGCCACCCAGCGTCCCTCCGTAGATGTAATTACCGGTCTGATCAAGGCCAACATTTCGTCTCGAATTGCGCTGACCGTCAGCTCGCAGATTGACTCTCGTACCATTTTGGACGCCTCCGGCGCCGAGAAGCTGCTGGGCTACGGCGATATGCTGTATGCGCCCATTGGCTCCTCCAAGCCCATTCGTGTGCAGGGCTGCTATATCAGCGATGAAGAAGTGGAGTCCCTGTGCGATTTTGTAAAGAGCCAGGGCGAGAGCCAGTACAGCGACGAAATTCAAAAAGAGATTGAGGCCAAGGCCGTGCAGGATAAAAAAAGTCCCTTTGAGGGCGACGAGAGTTCGGAACAGCTGGATCCCCGCTTTGAGGAAGCGGTGGAGATCGTGCTGGAGACCGGCACCGCGTCCACCTCTTTTTTGCAGCGCAAGTTGTCCGTAGGGTATGCCCGCGGGGCAAAAATTATGGACCAGCTGGAAGAGAAGGGGATCATCGGTCCCCAGGACGGCGCTAAAAAGCGTGAAGTGCGGATCAACAAACAGCAGTGGCTGGAAATGCAGAACCAAGGCCCGGCACCGAAAATGAATGCAGAGACCGCTGAGCAAATGCGCTTTGAGGAAGCGGAGTCAGATGAGGACCAAACCGATGCAGAATGATTTTTTACCCATTACTCCGGCAGAAATGCGCGAGCGAGGGTGGAAACAACCGGATTTTGTGTATGTGACGGGTGACGCCTATGTGGATCACCCGTCCTTTGGTGCTGCCATCATTACCCGCTTGCTGGAGAGCCAGGGGTTCAAGGTGGTGGTGCTCAGCCAGCCGGACTGGCACAGCGTGCGGGACTTTCAGAAATTCGGACGGCCCAAGTATGCTTTTTTGATCACTGCCGGGAATATTGACTCTATGGTGGCCCACTATACCGCCGCTAAGAAGCTGCGCCACGACGACGCATATACTGCCGGTGGCAAGCACGGCAAGCGCCCGGATCGGGCGGTGAATGTGTATACCCGCCTGGCAAAAGAGGCCTACTCGGACTGTCCGGTGATTTTAGGCGGGCTGGAGGCGTCCCTGCGCCGCTTTGCGCATTACGATTATTGGGACGATGCCATTCGACCCTCTGCGCTGGTGGACTCCGGTGCTGATCTGCTGATCTACGGTATGGGAGAGAAGCAGATAACGGAGATCGCCCGCCGCCTGCGAGCGGGTGAGCCGCTGGGCAGTATGCACGATATTCGGGGCACCATGTATGCGGTGCCCACTAAAGACACACCCTTTGGTGGGGTAGAGTGTCCCTCCTTTGAGAATGTGTGTGCCTCTAAAAAGGAATATGCCCGCTCTTGCCGACTGGAGCAGGACGAGCAGGATCATGTGCGGGGCAAGCTGCTCAAGCAGCGCCACGGCAAGGTGATGGTGGTGCAAAATCCGCCTATGGAGCCGCTGACCACCTCGGAGCTGGACCGGGTGTACAGCCTGCCGTATATGCGGGCGTACCATCCCAGTTATGAAAAACTGGGCGGTGTGCCGGGCATTGAAGAAGTGCGCTTTTCCATTACCCACAATCGGGGATGTTTCGGCGCTTGCAATTTCTGTTCCATTGCATTCCATCAAGGGCGTTATGTGACCTCTCGCAGCAAAAAAAGTCTGCTGATTGAAGCGCAAAAGATTACCCAAATGCCGGACTTCAAGGGCTATATTCATGATGTGGGCGGCCCCACCGCCAACTTCCGCCACCCCAGCTGCGCCTTGCAGGAGCAGCACGGCCTGTGCAAGGGCAAAAAATGCTTGGCGCCGAAACCATGCCCCAATTTGCAGGCGGACCACCGGGAATATTTGGACATTCTTCGGGCGCTGCGGCAGGTGGATGGAGTCAAGAAAGTGTTTATCCGCAGCGGTATTCGCTATGATTATCTGCTTTGTGACCCGGACGACAGCTTCTTCCGGGAGTTGGTGCAGCACCATGTGAGCGGCCAGCTGAAAGTGGCACCGGAGCACTGCTCCGCTGCGGTGCTGGACAAAATGGGCAAGCCCCATATTGAAGCGTATATTGAGTTTTCCCGCCGGTATTTTACCTACACCGGCCAAATCCAAAAGGAGCAGTACCTGGTGCCGTATCTGATGAGCTCGCACCCCGGCTCCCGGTTGGACGATGCCATTGAACTGGCGTGTTTCTTAAAGAAAAATCACATTCGCCCGGAGCAGGTGCAGGACTTTTATCCCACCCCGGGTACCATCTCCACCTGTATGTTCTATACGGAGGTGGATCCGTACACCATGGAATCGGTCTATGTGGCCAAGAACGCCCACGACAAGGCACTTCAGCGGGCACTGCTTCAGTATTATAATCCTAAGAACTACGCCCTTTGTTCTGAGGCACTGCGTCGAGCCCATCGTACTGATCTGATCGGCAATGGCCCTAAGTGTTTGATCCCGGCAACACCGCCCGGCGGACGACCGGATGACCGTTCCGGTGGTAAAGCAAAGGGGAGCGTGCGCGGCTACGGAAAGCCGGTTGGCGGAAACAATCGCTTTGACGGAAAGTCCACCAAGCGTAAACCCTATGGCAACCGATCCGGGAAAAGGAAATAGAAATGAAAAAAGCACGACAGCTGAAACTGTCGTGCTTTTTGGTGCGGGTAACAGGGGTCGAACCTGCACGGTTGCCCACAGGAACCTAAATCCTGCGTGTCTGCCAATTCCACCATACCCGCATAACGGCTCTTATTTTAGCATTTTGTGCCAAAAAAATCAAGTATAAAAAAAGCGAAGCCGCAAAGCTCCGCTCTTTATTCCGCCCAGCCGCCGTGTGACGAGAATAACCTGCATCTCAAGCAGGTGGGTGACCGCCGTTCGGTTTTGTGCTTCCAACGTCCCCGCAGGGGAGGCCTGCATACCCGCCGACCGAGCAGGAAACCCTTGTAAAAAATTGTTCGGGTTATTAAATCACACGGTTGTCGAGAAGGGCAGAACAGATGTTCTGTTCTTTATTCTTACTGCTCCGGCTCAAAATATTCTACATCATATTTCTTTTCTACCATAGCCATCAGAATATCGGAGACCTGCTCAAATTCCATCTCGTCCTCGATCTCGGCCAGATATTCCTCGCCGTTTTCCTCCAGCACTTTCAGAATAATGACCTCGTTGTCTGCCTCTACGATTTCTTCCGCCTCATCGTGGTACTCGGTGATGGCCACATACACATCGTCGTCCGTCTCGTATCGCTCCAGCAGTTCAAATACAATCTCGTTGCCGTCGTCGTCGGTCACGGAGATCAGGTCCGGTTCGTACAGTTCTTTGTTATCGCTCATAGTTCTCACGCCTTTCTTTTTGCATTATACTCTATTTGCCCATTGCCGTCAATGGCTATTTTGTGGTTGGCGGGGGACAAATCCCATATTTTGCATAATGTGGAAAATCATTATCAGTAATGCACAAAAAATCAAAAAAATATGTAAAAACCTATTGACAACTGCCAACTTTGGTGCTACTATGTAGTTGAACACAGGAGGTAAGCCTTAGGAAGTAGTTAAGGCGTGTTCAATCTAATAAGGAGGTCGGTCCAATGGAGAGTGAACCCTTTCAGCAGACCGCCTGTACCGCTCGTCAATAGAGTATAACGGATTTGTGTATGGACAGAGTGCAAATCGGAATTGCACGGCGCACACAAGCTCAAGTGAGCAAAGTAAGAGTTATCATGCAGGATTGATTGGAACGGCAGGCGCTGATTCAACTGAATAGTAAAGGTATATATCGGTCATCCACCTGCAAGTGACCTGGGAGTACCGCTAGGCGGTGCTTTCATAGATGATGTATTTTACGACCAGGTGAATTCCAATGGAGAAGTAAATTTCGTTTTTTCAACTTTAATATTTGTCAAAATCTAAAAAACGAGGTACGGTCCAATGGGCTAAACAGTGTGTACGTTATGTGCCGAAAATAAAAACTAAATAATAAGTGGACATACGCTCCGGGTGTTGCAAGGCATCCGGAGTTGTTTTTTTGTTTGCGGCTGTTGCTGTTTTATCAGTGATATGTGGTTTCTTTAACCGATTTGCATACTTTTGTGGGCGCAAAATCCCGGCTGCCGCTTGACAAGGGGCGGCGGTTTTGGTACTATAATACCGATAGAAAACGGCTAAGAACGGAAGGAGTACCCCATGACGGCGGCATAGAGAGCTTGTGGTCGGTGCAAACAGGCGCGCCCAATGCGGGAAGGTAGTCCGGGAGCCGGTGCGGTGAAGGCAGTAGTCGCACCCGTGTGCCGCGTTAAGGCAAGAGCGGCGCGCTTTGGCGCGCAATTTGAGTGGTACCGCGGAAGTTCAGTTCCGTCTCATTA
The DNA here is from genome assembly GCA_025757685.1 of Oscillospiraceae bacterium. Lineage (NCBI taxonomy): Bacteria > Bacillati > Bacillota > Clostridia > Eubacteriales > Oscillospiraceae > Oscillospiraceae bacterium. Next base: position 683,406 of record CP107220.1, read on the forward strand.
TGAGACGGGGCTTTTTTATTTTTGTAAGGAGCAAAAAAATATGGCAAAAGAGTTGGACAAACAGTATAGCCCACAAAATGTGGAAGACCGCACCTATAAATTCTGGTGCGATCACAAGTATTTTCACGCTGAGGTGAACCCGGACAAGAAACCCTACACCATCGTGATCCCGCCGCCGAACATTACCGGCCAGCTGCACATGGGTCATGCGTTGGACGAGACTTTGCAGGATATTCTCATCCGCTGGCGCCGTATGGAGGGTTACGAGACCCTGTGGCTGCCGGGCACGGACCACGCGTCCATTGCAACGGAGGCCAAGATCGTAGAGGCCATGCGCAAAGAGGGCATCACCAAAGAGGAGATCGGCCGGGAGAAGTTCTTGGAGCGCGCCTGGGAGTGGAAAGCCCAGTACGGCGGCCGCATTGTGGAGCAGCTAAAAAAGCTTGGCTCCTCCTGCGACTGGGATCGGGAGCGTTTCACTCTGGACGAGGGATGCAGCAAGGCCGTGCGCGAGGTCTTTTGCAAGCTGTACGATAAGGGCCTGATTTACCGGGGCGAGCGCATCATTAACTGGTGCCCCCACTGCCTGACCTCGATCTCTGACGCAGAGGTGGAGTACGAGGATCAGGCCGGTCACTTCTGGCACCTGCGCTATCCCTTTAAGGACGGCAGCGGCTACCTGGAGCTGGCCACCACCCGACCGGAGACCCTGCTGGGCGATACAGCCGTGGCGGTGAACCCCAATGACGAGCGTTATAAAGATATGGTTGGCAAGACCCTGATCCTGCCCATTGTGCATAGAGAGATTCCCGTGATTGCCGATGATTATGTGGATATTGAGTTCGGTACTGGCGTGGTGAAGATCACCCCGGCTCACGACCCCAACGACTTTGAGGTGGGGCTGCGCCACAATTTAGAGGTCATCAATGTTCTGACCCCGGACGCCAAGATCGTGAATGATTATCCCAAGTACGCCGGTATGGATCGCTACGAGGCTCGTAAGGCCATCGTCGAGGACCTGGAAGCCGAGGGCGCTTTGGTGGAGATTGAGGATTACAGCCACAATGTAGGCACGTGCTACCGCTGTGGCACCACCGTGGAGCCGCGGGTTAGTAAGCAATGGTTCGTGAAGATGGAGCCGCTGGCAAAACCGGCTGTGGAGGTGGTCAGAAACGGGGAAGTGAAGTTTGTTCCCGAGCGGTTTGACAAGACCTACTTCCACTGGATGGAGAATATTAAGGACTGGTGTATCTCTCGCCAGCTGTGGTGGGGTCATCGTATTCCCGCCTATTACTGCGACGATTGCGGTGAGGTGATGGTGTCTGCCCAGGAAGTGCATACTTGCTCTAAGTGCGGCAGCAACCATGTGCACCAGGATCCGGACACCCTGGATACCTGGTTCTCCTCCGCCTTGTGGCCGTTTTCTACCCTTGGTTATCCGGACGATACCAAGGAACTGGAGTATTTCTATCCCACGGATACGCTGGTCACCGGCTACGACATTATCTTCTTCTGGGTAGCCAGAATGATCTTCTCCGGTGTGGAGCACATGGGCCAGGTGCCCTTCCACACGGTGCTGATCCACGGTCTGGTGCGTGACGCACAGGGTCGCAAGATGAGTAAGTCCCTGGGCAACGGTATTGATCCGCTGCTGGTGATCGACCAGTACGGCGCCGATGCCTTGCGCTTTACTCTGGCTACCGGCAATGCGCCGGGCAACGATATGCGCTTCTCCGACGAGAAGGTAAAGGCCTCCCGCAACTTTGCAAACAAGCTGTGGAACGCCGCCCGCTTTGTGCTGATGTATCTGGGCAATGATTACAGCTATCCGGGCCTACCGAAGGATCTGGCTATTGAGGACAAGTGGATTCTCTCCAAGGTCAATACCCTGGCTAAGGAAGTGACGGACAACCTGGAGCGGTTTGAACTGGGTATCGCTGTTGCCAAGCTGTATGATTTTATTTGGGATGTGTTCTGCGACTGGTATATTGAGATCGCCAAGATCCGTTTGCAGTCCGGCGAGGGCGCCGATACCGCCAAGGCGGTGCTGGTGTATGTGTTGACGGATATCCTGAAGCTGCTGCACCCCTTTATGCCCTTTATTACAGAAGAAATTTATCAGGCTATTCCCCACGATACGGAGTCCATTATGATTTCCAAGTGGCCGGAATATGACCCGACGCTGTCCTTTGCGGATGAGGAAGCCCAGATGGAGAAGATTATGGACGCCATTCGGGCGATCCGTAACCGCCGGGCGGAGATGAATATCCCCCCCAGCAAAAAGTCCAAGGTCTATGTGGAGACCGCCTTTTCCGACGTGTTCGCCGTAGGCAGTGAGTTTATCAAGCGGTTGGCCTATGCTTCCGATGTGGAGATCGCAGACGCCTTTGGTGACCTGGGCAACACGGTGACCATTGTTACCAACGACGCCAAGATTTATATTCCTCTGGGCGATCTGGTGGACTTTGAGGCGGAGGCCAAGCGCCTGCAAAAGGAACTGGCTGCTGCCGAGGAAAAGCTGGCCTTTATCAACAAGAAGCTGGACAACCCGGGCTTTGTGAACAAAGCACCGGAGAAAGTGGTCCAGCAGAACCGGGACGAGGCCGCCAAGCTGACGGAAAAGATCGCTAACTTGCGCTCCTCCCTGGAAAATTTGGGCAAGTAAAATGACCTACGAAGCAGCAATTCAATTGATCAAACAAAAGCAAAGCCTCGGCGTGCAGCCGGGGCTTTCCCGCATGTTGGCGGCTATGGAAAAGACCGGCAGTGTGCAAAACAAATTGCAGGTGATCCATGTGGCGGGCACCAACGGCAAGGGCACCGTTTGCGCTGCCGTGGCCGACGGCCTGCGCCGTGCCGGGTACAGGGTGGGCGTGTTCAGCTCCCCCTGGGTCACGGACTTTCGCGAGCAGATCACTGTGGACGGCTGGATGATTCCCAAGCAGGACTTTGCGGACTGCGTAGAGGTCTTTGCGAAGGAACCGTTGACGGAATTTGAGCTGATCACCGCCGTGATGTATCTGTACTTCTACCGCTGCGGGGTAGATTACGCTGTGGTGGAATGCGGTATGGGCGGCGCCGGGGATTGCACCAATGTGCTGGCTCACCCCACAGTGTGCGCCTTTGCCAAGGTGGCGCTGGACCATACGGCGTTTTTGGGCGATACGGTAGAAGCCATTGCTCGGGAAAAGAGCGGCATTATCAAGCCCGGTTGCCCGGTGGTACTGTACCCCCATATTGCCGCCAAAGATGTATTTTTGGAGCGGTGTCGTGCGCTGCATTGCCCGGTGACGGAAGCTGCCCAGCAGGGGGACCCGATTGCGGATGACTTGGCGGTGGCCGGGGAAGTGCTGCGCCTGCTGGGAGTGGATACCACGCCGGGGCTGCCTATGTTGCCTGCCCGGCGGGAGCACTTTGGCGAAAATTTGTTACTGGACGGCGCCCACAATCCGGACGGTGCTGCGGCGCTGCTGCTCCGTTTGCCTACGGATCGTCCAATCACTGCCGTACTGGCGATGATGGAGGATAAGGACATTGACGGTTATCTCTGTCAGGTGCTGCCCCGGTGTCGTCGAGTGATTGCCACCACCGTGCCCGGTATGGGGCGTGCATTGTCTGCGGAAGATTTGGCGGCGGCGGCGCAAAAGTATTGCCCCGATGTGACCGCAGAGCCGAATCCACACCGGGCGCTGGCGGCAGCCAAGGCGGACGGCGACTTTGTTTTGGTCTGCGGTTCTTTTTATTTAGCACGGGAGATCAGAAAAGATTTGATCTAAAACACAATACGGCAAATTCTGCAAAACCGGTCTGTTACAGTGTAAACAGACCGGTATTTTTTTGGAGTGATGGTATGAATGTAACTTTAGAGAGCAGCGGCAATTTGCTTATTGCCTATCTGTTTGGCGAGATCGACCACCATACCGCCGTTGCGGTGCGCAGCCAGATCGACAGCGCCATACAGGACAAGCTGCCCGGCCACCTGATCTTGGATTTTAAGAATGTCACATTTATGGATTCCAGCGGCATTGGGCTGGTGATGGGTCGCTATCGGCTGGTGCACAGCTATCAAGGCACGGTGGAGATCAAGAATGTGAC